>CAJTLV010000003.1:139987-171017 GCA_910577435.1 uncultured Christensenella sp.
GCTCATATAATACAACCGTCTGTGCAAGGCGTTATAATCACCATCGCGCGCGAGCACGGCTCGTCCGGCAAACAGATAGGCAAACTGCTCGCCGAAAAGCTCGGTATTCCGTTCTACTATAAAGAAATGACAATGCTCGCCGCGCAGGAAAGCGGACTTGACAAAGAGTTCATTTCGGATATAAACGCCAACGCCCCCGCTGTTTTGCGTAGCCTATACCTTAGCACCGAAGTGATCCGACAGGCTATCATCGCACAAGATAAGATAATCCGCAAGATAGCGGACAACGGAAGCTGCGTCATTGTCGGAAGAGCTGCGGACTATGTTCTGCGCGAATACGACAATGTCGTGCGCATATTCGTTTATGCACCGGAAGAATATAAAATCAAACGTATAACCGAAGTATACGGTGACAGCTACGACGACGCGAAAAAGAACGTTCGTCGATCGGACGAGGCGCGCGCGGCGTACTATAAAAATATTTCGGGGTTGAAATGGGGCGATTCCCGCAACTACGATCTGTCGGTAGACAGCTCGATAGGCTTAGACGCAACGGTCGATCTCATTTACGACTTCCTGCATAAAAACGGCAAAGCATAACCTATACGACACATAAAAACCCGAAGCGTCGGCTTCGGGTTTTTCACTGCTCGCAATTCGAGCGTCAAATATATATTTCGGTTTGATTTTCAGCGGGTGGGCATCTTGAAATCTTTGAGCGCGACATTAAGGAAATCGTTAAACGGCTTGACCGCTCTGAAAATTTCCACCGCTTCATTGATAAATCTCTCGCCGTCGCGAACGGTCGCGTCGGGTACGAAATACTCGGTGAACCACGATTTATATTTGAGATACTCTGCTTGGGGATGATCCTTCGGATAACCCGCAGGTACGTTTTTCAGCGCATTGCCCTTTACCGTAAAATGTCGCTTAAATCCGTCGTTTGTGATAATTTCGTTCCACTCGTCGGGATGAGCGGATATATAATCGCGCACCATTGCCGTCGCGTTTGCGAACATATCGGCAAACAATCCGCCGCCGAGAAACGTTCCGCCGTTCGGCTTGATCATTATATAATAGCCGACGGGAATGGGAAGTTTTCCCATCGACGATATGTGCGCGCGGAACGTCGGATTATATGGCGATTTATCGTGGCTGAATCGCGTGTCGCGCATTAGTTTGAAAGTCAATTCTTTGGGTGCGTACCGCAACACACTGCCGTCGAACTCGCCTATCCTGCTTTTCAGTTCGCCGACCAGCATCTCGAATTCTTCGCTCGCCGCCTTGTATTGTGCCTTGTGCGAGTGAAACCACTCGCGGTCGTTGTTCTCGCCGAGTGCGGCAAGAAAGTCAAGCATAATGTTTGTGTTCATACCTTTCTCCTTTACGGTTGACAGTCTTATGTTTTCTGTGCCTTAACGAATGCATTGTATCCCTTTTCCAAAAACCCGCCGATCTCTTCGTCGGATATACTCGCGCCGCCCGTCGCTATCATAGCCGCCACTCCGTGCGTAAAAACTATGAGCATTATGTAAACGTCCTTGACGCTGTTTTCGGAAAGTCCGAGTCTCTCTGCAAGCCGTGCCGTTGCGCTCTTATCGCCCATCCAATCGTAAATATCGTCGAAGCCGTTAAGCCCTTTAAGTTCACGAAAAAACAACAGCTTGAACAGGTTAGTCTCGTACTTGGCAAAGGCTACGTTGGCTTTTGCCATACTCTCCAACAAATTATCCTCGTCCACCCTTGAATATATAAACTCATTATAGAACTTCATCGCCTCGCCGCTTACGGCTTCTTTCAACGCATCCATATTATCGAAATAACTGTATATCGGCTGCACAGAATACCCCATACGCTTTGCCAGACTGCGCGCGTTGACGCTTTCGAATCCGTCGCATCGAGTCATTTCAAGCGCCTCTCTGAGTATCTCTTCTCTGTTAACGGTTTGTTTCGGCACGATTTGCTCCAAATATTACATACGTTATATAACACTTGTAATTATAAATGTTTTTCAGACAGTTGTCAAGCAAAATACGCAATAAACCGCTAAAATATTTTAATTTCGCAGACAGTACCGCCATTACGGTGTCAGCATCTGATTTTACACATTCTTTATTAGCTTGACATAACAGAGACAATATAGTATAATGTATCGTGCGAAGAATATTCGCATAAACAACGGGATATTATGTACAGAATCGGATTAGACATTGGTTCAACCACAATAAAGACGGCGGTACTGGACGGTAACGACAAACTCGTGCAATCCAGTTATCGCAGACATAACTCCGACGTGTGCGCCACGCTATGCGACGTACTCGTCGAACTTTTGAAAGACTACGACAAATTTTCGATAACGGTTACGGGATCGGGCGGTATTTCCGTGTCCGAATGGTTGGGCATTCCGTTCGTTCAGGAGGTAATAGCGGGCGTAGAAGCCATCAAACGGCTCATCCCCGAAACGGACGTTGCCATAGAACTCGGCGGCGAGGACGCGAAGATAACATATCTGAAAGGCGGGATCGATCAGCGGATGAACGGAACTTGCGCCGGCGGCACGGGTGCGTTCATCGACCAAATGGCGATACTTCTCGATACCGACGCAAGCGGACTTAACGACCTTGCCAAAGACGCGACTATAATCTACCCTATCGCGTCGCGGTGCGGCGTATTCGCGAAATCTGATATTCAGCCGCTTATAAACGACGGCGCGAAAAAATCGGATATTGCGGCGTCGGTATTCCAGTCCGTAGTGAATCAGACGATATCGGGCTTGGCGTGCGGAAAACCCATACGCGGCAAGGTCGCATTTTTGGGCGGACCGTTGCACTTTTTGAGCGAACTCGGAAAGCGGTTCATTGCAACGCTCAAACCCGAAAAATCGATATTCCCCGAAAACTCGCAGGTGTTCAATGCGATCGGCGCGGCGTACAAATCGGAAAAGGAATTCACCGCCGCAGAAATGCTCGCGAAAATCGAAGAGATCAGGGGGAGCAGCGACAGCGAAGTGACGCGGCTCGACCCGCTTTTCAAGACAAAGGAAGATTTGACGGAGTTCCGCAAGCGGCATAGCAAGGTCGAAATACCGTTCGCCGACATAAAAAAGCACAGCGGCGCGGCGTTTCTCGGCATAGACGCAGGCTCGACGACGACTAAGGTCGCGCTCATCGACGCAAGCGGCGGACTGCTGTTTTCTTGGTACGGCTCGAATTCGGGCGATCCGCTCGGTTCGGTGATCGACGTAATCAAGCAGATATACGATCTGCTCCCGTCCACAGCTTACATAGGCTACGGCACGATAACGGGATACGGCGAAAGCCTGATTAAAACCGCGCTCGATCTGGACGGCGGAGAGATCGAGACTATGGCGCACCTAACCGCGTCGTCCGAAATACTGCCCGGCGTGGAATTCCTGCTCGATATAGGCGGCCAGGATATGAAATGCCTGCGCATAAAAGACGGAGTTATAACCGACATACTGCTGAACGAGGCCTGTTCGTCGGGTTGCGGCAGTTTTATAGAGACGTTCGCGCGCGCTATCGGTATGAACGCCGAACAGTTCGCAAAAGTCGGACTCGATTCGAGCGCGCCCGTCGATCTCGGTTCGCGCTGTACGGTATTTATGAACTCGCGCGTCAAACAGGCGCAAAAGGAAGGCGCGACGGTCGCCGATATTTCCGCAGGTCTCGCCTATTCGGTCGTCAAGAACGCGCTGTTCAAGGTTATCAAACTGCGCGACGCCAAAGAAATGGGCGAAAAGATCATCGTTCAGGGCGGAACGTTCCTCAACGAGTCTGTGCTTCGCGCGTTCGAACTTGTGTCCGGTCGTGAAGTCGTCCGTCCCAATCAGGCGGGACTTATGGGCGCATACGGCGCGGCGCTGATTTCGCGCAACAACTATACAGGCGGAAAAAGCACGATAAAAACGAAAGAAGAACTCGACGCTTTCCGCGTGATAAAATCGTCGCGGCGGTGCGAGAAATGCGGCAACCACTGTCTTTTGACTATCTCCGAATTCGACGACGGGCGAACGTTCATTTCCAACAACCGTTGCGAACGCGGCGGCAATGCGCCCGAAAAGGAAGTCGAAAAGCCGCCGAATATGTTCGAGACCAAGTACAAGCGATTGTTCGGTTACTATCGACCGCTCACCGAAGCGGACGCTCCGCGCGGCGTCGTGGGATTACCGCGCGTACTCAATATTTACGAGAATTATCCGTTCTGGTTCACGTTCTTCACCGATCTCGGCTACTCCGTTAAGCTGTCGCCGCGTTCTTCGCGCGATATTTACGGCAAAGGCATAGAAACAATGCCGTCCGAGTCGGTATGTTACCCCGCAAAGATCGCGCACGGACACATTCAGTCGCTCGTAGACAGCGGCGTAAAATTCATATTCTACCCCTGCTTGCCCTATGAGCGCCACGAAGATCCCAACTCTGACAACCATTATAACTGCCCCGTCGTAGGCTCGTACCCCGAAGTTATCAGACAGAATATGCGCGACGAGTTCGTGAATAATAACGTCACGTTCGCCGCGCCGTTCCTGCCGTTCAACAATCCGGAACGAATGGCGAAACGACTGTGCGAAGAATTCAAAAACATTCCGTCGCGGCTCGTAAAGAGCGCAGTCAAAAAGGCATACGCCGAACAGGAAGCGTTTTCCGATTGGTCTCGGCGAGAGGGAGAGCGGATAATCAAAATGCTCGACGAGACGGGCGGACACGGGATAGTGCTTGCGGGCAGGCCCTATCATCTCGACCCCGAAATAAATCACGGCGTGCCGCAAATGATCAATTCATACGGCTTTGCGGTACTAACGGAAGACTCGGTGGCTCATTTGCATAAAGCGCCCCGCCCTTTGCGCGTCGTCGATCAGTGGACGTATCACTCACGACTGTACAGCGCGGCGAATTTCGTGCGCGAGCGCGATAATCTAGACCTGATACAACTCAATTCGTTCGGTTGCGGACTTGACGCCGTGACGACCGATCAGGTACAAGAACTGCTCGAAGCGGCGAACAAGGTGTACACACTGCTCAAAATCGACGAGGTGAGCAATTTGGGCGCGGCGCGCATACGCGTGCGTTCGCTTATGGCTGTCATCAAGGACAGGCAGGCGAAAAATATGCACGCCAAAACACCCGAACCCCAATCGACGCGCGTCATATTCACCGAACAGATGCGCAAAGAATATACAATACTGTCGCCGCAGATCTCGCCTTTCCATCTCGACTTGGTAGGTCCTGCGCTCAATAAGTTCGGGTACAACATAAAAGTTATGCCGGACAGCGTCGATGCGGTCGCGACGGGACTTAAATATGTCAATAACGACGCGTGCTATCCGACCGTAATTACGATAGGCGCTATAATGAACGCCCTGCTTTCCGGCAAGTACGATCTCGACCGCACTGCGGTCATAATGACGCAAACGGGCGGCGGTTGCCGTGCGACCAACTACATAGCGCTTCTGCGCCGCGCGCTCAAAAGCGCAGGAATGGCGCAGATACCCGTAATTTCGATGTCGTTCACAGGTATCGAGAAAAATCCCGGATTTAAGATAACGCTTCCGATGCTGAAAGGTTTGGTCGACGCCGTACTGTACGGCGATCTTTTGATGCGGTGCGTATATAAAGTGCGCCCGTACGAGTCCGAGACAGGCGCTACGCAAGCGGTATACGACAAGTGGAATGCCTTGCTTCAAAGGGAATTCGCCGAGACGGGCGACGTTCCGACAAAGAAATACGCGAAAAATATAGTTCGAGATTTCGAAGCGATAAATACGCTCGACATAATCAAACCCAAAGTCGGCATCGTCGGCGAAATACTTGTCAAGTTCCACCCGCTCGCAAACAACTATGCGGTAAACTTGGTCGAGCGCGAGGGCGGCGAAGCGGTCGTACCCGATTTCGTCGACTTCTTCCTCTACTCTTTCTATAATTCGACGATAAAATTCGAGTTGCTCGACGGCAAGTACAAAGGCAAACTCGCGTCTAATGTCGGCATATGGTTTATCGAAAAAATGCGTGCGCCGATCGTCGAAGCGCTCAAAAACACTAAATTCGGCACGCCGTCGCGCATAGAACATCTCGCAGATCGCGCAGGCGAAGTGGTCGGTTTGGGTACGATGGTCGGCGAAGGCTGGTTTCTTACCGCCGAGATGTTGGAGCTTATCGATGAGGGTGCGCCCAACATTATATGTATGCAACCTTTCGCCTGTCTGCCCAATCACGTCACGGGCAAAGGCGTTATGAAAGAGCTGAAACGCCGCTATCCTCAAGCGAACATCGTCGCCGTCGACTACGATCCCGGCGCGAGCGAAGTCAACCAAATCAACCGTATCAAACTGATGATGTCCGTCGCGATCGAAAACGCCAAAGGCGGCAATGCCGTTATTACCGACACGCCTACGGTCGACGGATTCGAAGAACATATACCGCCGTGCGAGTTTGTCTCGGACGCGGCGGCAACCAACGATGACGAGATAGATTAAACACACAATACGTTATAAAGTGTTGCGAACTTTTCGCAACGATAAGGAGATATTATGAACACGATAGCACTTATCGGCGCACAGTGGGGCGACGAAGGCAAAGGCAAGGTCATAGACATTCTCGCCGCAGGCGCGGACTACGTCGTGCGCGCAACGGGCGGAAGCAACGCCGGGCACACCGTAGTGAGCGGCGGCAAAACTTACAAACTGCATCTCATTCCCAGCGGCATTCTCAACCCCGACACTGTGAATATTATCGGCAACGGCGTTGTCGTCGATCCCAAAGTCGTACTCGAAGAAATGTCGGAACTCGAAAAGCAGGGTGTATCGCTCAAAAACCTGCACATAGATCTCCGAGCTCACATAGTAATGCCCTACCATAAAGAACTTGACGAACTCGCAGAGCTTGCTAAGGGTGCTTCGGCGATAGGTACGACCAAGCGCGGCATAGGTCCGTGCTATGCCGACAAATGCGACCGCATAGGCATTCGTATGATCGATTTCATTACTCCCGAAATATTCAAAGAGAAACTCAAGTCCAATCTCGAATTCAAGAATAAGATCATCACGAAAGTGTACGGCGGTGCGGCGCTCGATTTTGACGTCATTCTTTCGGAATATACGGAATACGCAAAACAACTCGAAAAGTACGCTTGCGACACGGGCGTTATGTTATATGACGCCATCAAAGCCAATAAGCGCGTCGTGTTCGAAGGCGCGCAAGGCACGCTTCTCGATCTCGACAGCGGCACTTATCCGTTTGTCACAAGCTCGCACCCGATAAGCGGCGGCTTTTGCGCGGGCGCAGGCATAGGGCCTACGGCGATAAAAGAGTGTATCGGTATCGCCAAGTCGTACACCACGCGCGTCGGCGCAGGCCCGTTTCCCACAGAACTCGACGACGATGTGGGCAAACACCTCTTGGTCGTCGGCAAAGAGTACGGCACGACGACGGGCAGAGCACGGCGGTGCGGCTGGCTGGATACGGTAATACTCAGACTCGCAGTACGGCTCAACGGGCTGACGTCGCTCGCTATAAACAAGCTGGATACGCTGACAGGAATTAAAAAACTGAAAATCGCTACGCACTATATGCGCGACGGAAAGCGCGTCGACGACTTCCCCGCCGATATAAGCCTGCTCGAAGATTGCACGCCCGTATATGAAGAATTCGACGGCTGGAACGAGGACATATCAAAATGCAAAACGTTTGACGAACTGCCCCAAGCCGCGCAAAATTACATCGAAGCCATCGAAAAGCTCGCAGGCTGTCGCGTGTCTATGATCGGCGTCGGACCCGACCACGTACAAAACATAGAAAGATAACCTACTTAATGCTTTTACGCAAACAATAATAAGATATTTTTTGCTGATAAGCGTATAACCCGCGATAAACCTACACACAATACTATTGTAAAGCGATTGACTTACCGCTACAGGCTATGTTCGAAATAACACACAGCGAATTAAGGCAAGTACGGCAAACGCGATCTCTTTGCGATTTAAGCCGCTATCTGCGGCAAATAAAATCCCCGATATACGTCGGGGATTTTTTCATTACGTATTCTGTCATTCGTCGTCGGCGACGATCATTATACGCTTTTTGGGTTTTAATTCCTCATACATTTTCTTAACGCCAGCACCGAACGAAGTGAACTTCATCGGAAGTACGGACATCAACTTTACGTTGCTCGCCGTATACTCCAAGTCCGAGCCTTCTCTCTTGATCCTTATTTCTATATCGCCGCCGTCTTTGCGAACGAGACGCTTGACCTGCTTTGCGACTGCAAGATAGCTCGTTTTATCGCCAGACACGAGATTGTAATCGCCCATAGGTATGTCGCCGCGCAGAAACTCGGCAATAACGCGCGTAACATCGTCTATGTATATGCCGCTTACCGTGCGGTCGCGGTCGATGACGATGCTTTTTTTGCCACGAGCGCCCGCAGTTACTATCTTGCTTATCTCGCGACTTCCGCCTGCACCGTACACGCTGAACACACGAAGATTTGTTGTTATCTTATCTTTCGCCGCAAGAACGTTTATGAGATATTTACCGAGTCCGTAACCGTCGACGGGAATCGTTCTGCCTATCATATCTTCCGTGACGTCGATTATCGGCTTGTTCCTGTCAAACTCCGATCCCTCGCCGACTATAATCAGTTTTTTTACGCCGTGCGCGATCGACATATACTGAATGTTCTTGAACATTATCAGGTTATCGACCTCTATCGCAGACAGGTCGCCGCGTTCTGTCGTTCCCGCGAGATGAACTACGGCGTCGAACTTATGCGCGCCGAAAAACTTATCTATCGCGCGCGCGTCTTTAAGATCCATCTGTTCGTGCGTTGGCGCAACTATATCGAACTTATTACGGTACTTTTTTATGAAGGCTTTGCCGATAAAGCCGCTTCCGCCGGTTACCAAGACTTTCATTTTCCTTTCCTCTCCCATATTTATTTTGTTGTTTTATACGACGATTTAAGTTCTACTACTTGATTGAATGCGTCGGTTTCTTTTGCGTCTCTCGCAAAATAGCCTATGCGAAAGAACTGTACGCCTTCGCCGACGGGTATATCGTTTACGCCGCGTTCGGCTTTGGCGCTTCCGACCGCTATCGAGTTTGCGTTTATACGTTCCGTAAAATCCCCGTCGCCGTCAGGCACAAGCGCAGACAAGCTTTTGATCTTTATGTCCGCCGCAGTGTCGCGGTCGACCCATTGGATAACGCCCTTAGCTTTCACCTCGTCCGTTTTTTCTACGCGTATGCGCGTTACGTTTCCTTTATCGTCCGTATCGAATCCGACACAACGCACTATAAACGAGTTTTTAAGCCGCGCCAAGCCGTTCGGAACGAGCCTGTGATAGCCTTTGGGCGGATCTGCCATAAAATCCTCACGATTAATGTAAAGCCGCTTAGAGAGCCGAATTCGGCGCGTAACGACAGGCGTATTATTTACTTCCGGATCTATAGCCGTAGGATGCGGAACGGAATAATCGCCGCCCTCCGTAACTTCGACAAAGTTCTCGAAGTCGTCGGGTATGTTTATTATATCGAGTTCGACAGGATCGGGTACTACCATATAGCGCTTTGCGGTCGCGTTGAGTTCGTCACGCACGCAGTCGTGGAACTGCGCCGTATCGACGGTACCTACCGCTTTCGCAAGCCCGACCTCGTTGCAGAACGCTACTATGGCGTGAGCGGGCACGCCGCGCCTGCGCAGTCCCGACAATGTGGGCATTCTCGGATCGTCCCAACCGTCGACTATACCCGAATCGACAAGCTGCTTTAGATAGCGCTTGCTCATTACGGTGTCGGTCATACTCAACCGTGCAAACTCGTACTGATGCGGCTTGTCGGCTATATCGCAATTATCTATTACCCAATCATACAGCGGACGGTGATCCTCGAACTCCATAGTACAGCACGAATGCGTGATATGCTCGATTGCGTCTTCCAACGGATGCGCAAAGTCGTACATAGGATATATGCACCACTTATCGCCTGTGCGGTGGTGCGGCGCGTGCAACACTCTGTAAATTACGGGATCGCGCATATTCATATTGGGCGACGCCATATCTATTTTAGCGCGAAGAACCATTCCGCCGTCCTTAACGTCGCCGCGCTGCATTTTATCGAACAACGCGAGGTTTTCCCTGACGGAACGGTTGCGGAACGGCGAATTTTCGCCCGCCGAAGTAAGGGTGCCGCGCATATTTTTTATCTGTTCGGGCGTACTATCGTCTATGTATGCAAGCCCTTTTTCGATCAGCTTTACGGCGCAGTCGCGCATATAGTCGAAGTAACTCGACGCATAGAGTATATCCGCAGGTTCGAATCCGAGCCAACGAATATCGTACAGTATCTGATCGCAAAAGTCGGCGTCCTCTTTTACGGGATTGGTGTCGTCGAAACGCAGGTTGCACTTACCGCCGAATTTTTGCGCGGTCATAAAGTTGAAACACGCGGCCTTAGCGTGACCTATGTGCAGTCTGCCGTTCGGTTCGGGCGGAAAACGCATCACGACGTTGTTCACCCGACCGCTTTTAAGATCGTCGACTATGATGTTTTCTATAAAATTAGTCGGCGTAATGCCGGCGAAGTCCATCAGAATAATCCTCCGATCTTGCCGTCCTTTATCGTCATTCCGACGGCATTCGGCGTTTTGGGGAGTCCGGGCATAAGCAACATATCGCCCGCGATCGCGACAAGGAATCCCGCGCCTGCGCGGTACTGAATGTCGCGCACCGTTATCTCGAAACCTTCGGGGCGACCGAGCTTTTTGGGATCGTCGGACAGCGAATACTGAGTTTTCGCTATGCACACCGGCAGCTTGTCTATGCCGAGCGCCGACATCTTTTCAAGGCTCTTTTTGGCCTTAGGCGTCCATTTGACATTGACCGCGCCGTACACTTTTGTCGCGATCTCCTGAACCTTTTCCGCAACGGGATCGCTGTCGTCATACGAATATGTCAGTTTACTCTCGCCCTCCGCCGCTTTGACGACTGCGCGGGCGAGTTCTTTCGCTCCGTCGCCGCCGCGCGCCCAACATTCGCATAGTACGGCTTGAGCGCCGACGTCATCGCAAGCGTCGCACACCTTTTTAATGTCTTCGGCTGTGTCGTCGGTGAATTTATTGATGGCGACGACCACCTTCTGCCCGAACACGTTCTTAATATTCTCGATATGCTTGATGAGATTGCCCATACCTACGACAAGATCGCCGTTACCGCCGTATTTAAGCGCTCTTATAGTCGCGACAAGCACCGTGCAAGCGGGAACGATACCCGCTATACGGCATTTGATGTCATAAAATTTTTCCGCGCCGAGATCTGCGCCGAATCCCGCTTCGGTGACGACGTAATCGGCATAACTCGCCGCAGTTTTTGTCGCGATGATCGAGTTGCAACCGTGCGCGATGTTCGCAAACGGTCCGCCGTGAACGAACGCAGGCGTCCCCTCCAACGTCTGCACGAGATTGGGTTTAGACGCGTCTTTGAGAAGCACAGCCATCGCTTCGGCGGCGCCGAGATCGCTCGCAGTTATCGGCTTGCCCGCATAATCGTAACCGATTATTATTCTGCCCAACCGAACTTTCAGATCCTCGAAGTCCGCCGCCAAACACAGCGTCGCCATAACCTCGCTCGCCGCCGTAATATTGAACGTCTCTTCTCTGCCGTTTCCGCCCAAACCGACGACAACGGAACGCAGTGCGCGATCGTTGCAGTCCATACAACGGTTGAAAGTAACTTTCGCAATACCGAGCGGGTTTCCGAAGTACAGCGAATTGTCTATCATAGCGCACAACAGGTTATTGGCGGCAGTGATCGCGTGCAGATCGCCGGTAAAATGCAGGTTGATGTCATCCATAGGCGCGATCTGAGCATTCCCGCCGCCCGTAGCTCCGCCTTTCATACCGAAAACGGGACCGAGCGACGGCTCGCGGAGAGCGAGCGCGGTCAACTTGTCTATCTTGTTCAATCCGTCCGCAAGTCCTATAGACACGGTGGACTTTCCCTCGCCCGCAGGCGTCGGATTGATCGCCGTGACCAAAATTATTTTAGCTTTTGGATTATTCTGAGGATTGACCTTTGCGACGTAATCGCCGTAGCGATAGACGTTGTCGATGCCGAGTTTTGCCGCTATCTTTTCGATTGGTTGCAATTTTGCCTCATAGGCGATCTCGATGTCCGTTTTCATAAAAACTCCTTTTTATGCGCCTAAGCGCCGTTTATCGATATTATGTGTTTCGGTAATATGTGTTTGCGGTAGCGCACACTGTTTCAGTAAGTCACCAATCAATTATATACCGAACCGAACTATTTGTCAATTATAATAGCGCCGCCTGTCGCACCGTCCGCGCTTTCGTCACAACCGTCTTCGACTGTTTTTTGTCCGCTCTTGTCGGCGACCGCCGCCTTGTATTCGGAGATAAAATCGCCGCTCGGTGGTACGAACGCCGCAAGATCGACCGCACCCGCCAAAGCGTTGTATATTCCGTCGCCGAGTCCTATCGGGATAAGCCGTTTTTCGGCGGCGATATCGGCTTCCACAGCCGCATATTCTTCCGCCGTTATAAACTCTTTTGCACACTTGACCGTATCTACGGCGCCGCTCATCGTCAAGAGACGAAACCGTTCCAATGCGTCTGCGTCGCCTTTTTGCCACAGTGCGCGAAACGTCGCTTCCGACGCTTTTACGTTATACAGCACTTTAACTGCGGTAAACACACGATCGTCCGAAAAGCAGGACGCGCCGAGCAGATACCCGACTATCTTGCCGTTATGCTCGAATATCGGTTCTTCCGTCTCTTCGCCTGCCGCTATCCATTTAGTAAAGCCGAAACAGCAGATTGCCGCAAAAACGATCACAACAAGCACGTCGGCTAGTACGCGCACCGCGATCAATTGCAAATAATCGCGTATTATTACATCGAAAAGGAATCCGATCATACACGCTGCGACGAATCCGCTGACAACGGCAACGACGCCGCGCGCGCCGAGAGAGGACACAAGCGACTCGAACTGCGCGCCTATGCTCGCTCCCAGCCTGTAAAACGGCTTTGCCGACAACCCGAGAATGGTTGCGAGTACGACCGCAGACACTACGATTATCACTATCTGCAATTCGCGTTTCATAACGTCCGGGTAATATACGAAATACTGCCAAACGGCAGTTCCGCCCACAGCCGCGCCGACGGCGATCAACACCGCGCGCAATATAATCAATTTCTTTTTATCGTATTTCGACGTTTCTACCATATTGTCGATCCCACTCCGTTTTCGGGTATCCTATTCGGTTGCGCATCTACTGAAAGATCCGAGAACCGTACCGACTACATATTTTGACTGTCTCCGTATAATTTGAGCATTCCCGCCCGCCTGTCGGTAATGAAAATACCGAGCGCCGAAAACCTTTCCGCGACATAGTTGTTTTCGACCATACGTCGGATATTGTACTCGTCGCCGACAAGCACCGCCATCTTCTTTGCGCGGGTTATCGCGGTATACAGCAGGTTGCGCGTCATTATTACGGGCGCCCCCGCAACGACGGGCATAACGATCGCGTCGAATTCGCAACCTTGACTTTTGTGAACCGTTATCGCATACGACAGTATCAACTGCCTGCGAGTATCGCCCGAATACATAACCTTGCGCCCATCCTCGAACTCGACTTCTATATCGCCCGTCGCGGAAATGAACGACACCACGCCTATATCCCCGTTAAACACGCCGTTGCCGCTCGCGCCGCCGCGCGTCCACTCTATGTCGTAATTATTGACGGTGTGCATCACCCGATCGCCGCGACAAAACGTCACATCTCCGACTGCCGTTTTCGAAATCGCATCGCCGTTGAGCGCAGCTTGCAGTCGCGAATTAAGATTGTATACGCCCGCCACACCGTTTTTAAGCGCCGCTATGACCTGTATTCTGGACGGCTCGATACCGCGAAAATCGGTTATGCGCTTTGTCGCAAGTTCCACCGTCATATTAGCGACTTCTTCGGGCGTGCGTTGTTTGAAAAAGAAAAAATCCCCGTCGCGCGCGGTCAAATCGGGCATATTACCCGCGTTGATCTCGTGCGCGTTTACCGCTATGCGGCTCTGTCCGGACTGTCTGTATATAAAGTTTAATCGTGTCACGGGTATAAGCCCGCTCGAAATCAGATCGCGCAGAACATTGCCCGCGCCCACCGACGGCAATTGATCGGCGTCTCCGACGACTATTAGCTTTGCTCCGTCATTCATAGCGTCGAGCAACATTTTGAACAAGAAAATATCGACCATCGAAAACTCATCCACTATGACCGCGTTCTCGGTGAACTTCTCGCCGTCGCCGAGCGAAAGCAACGCGCGGTGTATGGTAGATGCATCGCGTCCGCAACCTTCGGTTATGCGCTTCGCCGCCCGCCCCGTCGGCGCAAGCAACAGCGCCGAAACGTGCAATGCGTCGAGAATGAACAGTATGCAGTTGATTATTGTAGTCTTACCGGTACCCGGTCCGCCCGTTATCACCGATGCGCCGCTTTTTACGGCGTTCTCTACCGCCGCCCGCTGGTTATCGTGCAACCGTATCGAATTTGACTGCTCGAACCTATCGATTATATCGGGTATATCGCCAATCACCGTGCCGTCGCCGTCTACGCGCCTGACAAGCCGCGCCGCCGCGCCGTTTTCGGCTTGATAAAACGCTCGGCTCATCACCGCGCCGTCGAACGGCACAATTATTTTGCGTTCCAAAATGAGACTGTCGAGCGCCCTATCCAATCCGGCTTCATCGTCCAGAGAAAGAAGCTTTTTGCTCTCTTCTATCAATTTTTCGCGCGGCAGATAGGTATTGCCTTCCTTATCGCAAGCAGTCTTTAATGTGTAGTATATCCCCGCGCGCATACGAAAATCGGACGAGCTTTCTATGCCCATCGCGCAAGCGATCTTGTCGGCGGTGACAAAGCCGATGCCGTCCACGTCCTCCACGAGGATGTACGGGTTGGCCTTTACGGTCTCGACAGTAGCCGCGCCGTAAATCGCAAACAGTTTCATCGCGAGATTGACAGTCACCCCGTATCCGGCCAAAAACATTACAGCCTCGCGCTCGGTACTCGCCGCACGGAACGCCTCGCCTATTTTTTTCGCTTTCGCCGCGCTGATACCTTTTATTTTGGCAAGCCGTTCGGGCGATTTTTCCAATACCTCTATCGTTTGCAGTCCGAACATATCGACAATGCGCGCCGCAGTTTTTTCGCCGCAACCCTCGATGAGTCCGGACGAGAGAAATTTCATTATACCGTATACCGTTTTGGGCTGGGCGACGGACGCGCGCGTTGCTTTGAACTGCGAGCCGAAGCGCGGATGGAGTACGAATTCGCCGTCGAGTTCGAGCGTATCGCCCGGCGTTACGGGCGGAAGCGACCCCGCCACCGTAACGAACTCGCTTTCGTCCGTTTCGATGACAAGCACCGTCCATCCGTTCTCGTCGTTACGAAACCGAATTTCTTCTACCGCGCCGATAAGATGCTCCATCAATGCTCCGATCCGACCTTACAATTCTCAATACTCGGCTTTGAGTTTTTCCACGCAGTCGAGCTGTTCCCACGCAAGATCGGGTTTCCCGAAATGTCCGTAGTCCGTCGTGCGCTTATATATCGGGTTTTTGAGTCCCAACTTGTCGATTATCGCCGCCGGACGGAAATCGAATACGCGTTTTACCGCTTTGAGTATACGCTCGTCATCACCCGTGCCGAACGTATCGACGTACAGCGACACGGGACGCGCCTTGCCTATCGCATATCCGACTTGAAGCTGAACGGTCTTGCTCAGTCCCGCCGCAACAATATTCTTGCACACGTAACGCGCATAATACGATGCGGAACGGTCGACTTTCGACGCGTCCTTACCCGAAAACGCGCCGCCGCCGTGCGGCACTGCGCCGCCGTAGGTATCGACAATTATCTTTCTGCCCGTCACGCCAGTGTCGCCGGCAGGACCCCCGACCACGAATCGACCTGTCGGATTTATGAGTATTTCCGCTCTGTCCAACAGTTTTTTCGGAACAGCGCGTTTTATAACGCACTCGGTAATACCTTCTTTAATATCGTTTTCCGTCGCGTCGGGCGCGTGTTGCGCGGACACGACTACCGTGCGCACGCGCACCGGCACACCGTTTTCATAGTCGAGAGCCACCATCGCTTTGCCGTCGGGACGCAGAAACGGCAATTCGTGCGATTTTCTCGCGTCGGCGAGCGTTCTTGTCAGTTTGTGCGCAAGCGTGATCGGCATAGGCATATACGAATCCGTTTCAGAACACGCATAGCCGAACATCATACCCTGATCGCCAGCCCCCACGCCGTCGAATTTGTCCGTAGGCGCGCCCTGCCTTATCTCCAAAGGTTTCAGCACGCCGCGCGAAATATCGGGCGACTGTCCGTTTATAGCGTTGAGAACGGCGCAAGTCGATGCATCGAAGCCGAGCGATGGATCGGTATAACCGACATCGGCTATCGCGCGACGGGTGACCGATTGCACGTCGATAAAATCGGTTTGCGTGTCGAACTCACCCAGCACTACGACAAGTCCGGTAGCGCAACATACCTCGCAGGCTATACGGCTGTCCGCGTCCTTTTCGAGCGCGGCGTCGAGTATCGAATCGGCTATATAGTCGCAGACCTTATCGGGATGTCCTTCCGTTACGCTTTCCGATGATACCGTTCTTAACATTCTTATCCTCCGAATATCTCTTCTGTCACGTATATGATATAGCATTTGTCCGTTTTTGTCAATCGATTGTTGCGACAGGGTTTATTATATACCCGATAAATAGCATTCATCGCATAATCCGTTTTGTGAAATTGTCTTTTATAAAATCTTTTTCGTATTGACACGCATAAAAAATAATGGTATAATATGAATTATATATTAATTATAATCGAAAAATACGCACGGAGGCGCGAATAATGACAACATCATTGAACGAATGGGGTATCAAAAACTTGGGAACGTGGGTCGTCGATTGCGCCACGATGTTTTTGATTGCAGCCGTCGCACTGTTCTTATTGCTTATAATCACCGTTATAATCGCAATAGTCGTAGGTTTTTCAAAATCGCAAAAGATAAGAAAACTCAAAGCCGAAAAAAACGCGGGCGGCGCTAACCGCGAAGAGATAGAACAGCAAGTCAGAACAGAACTGTATCCTCAGATTTATGCGGAAATTCAAAACGAATACGCCGACAGCATCAATAACTCAAGCGCCGACGGCGACGCCGTCGATCGTCTCAATGCGCAAATCGCGGCTATGTCAGACAGAATCGACGCACAACACGCCGAGCTTACGGAAAAACAGGCGCGCATCGACGAACTGACCGCCGCGCTTAACAACGCCGGCAATGACGGCAATGCGGAGTATGAGCGCAAGATAAACGAGCTTAACGGCATTGTACGGGACAAGGAGAACGAGATCAATCTCCTTAAAGCCGAAAACTCGCAGATAAAGGCGCAGGCTCTTCAACAACAACTCGCCGACCGCGAGCGCAAGGACCGCGCCACGAAACAATCTGATCAACCCGCCCGTGCAAAGACGGCGACAAACAAGCAGAGCGAACCTAAAATCGAAGCTGTGACAACCGACGATGACGACGAATACGACGAGTATTACGACGATTTCGGCGACGCAAGTTCGGCGGTAAAGGTCACGCTGAAATTCGACAGAAATAAAAATTCGTGGATCATTCTCCGCTCCGATACAGACAGAACGTACCGTCGTATGGCAACCAAGCAGGACGCGCTCGTGGTCGCGAAAGACCTCGCCCGCCGCCTGCACGCACAGCTCGTCGTACACAAGAAAGACGGCAAGTTCCAAAAGATTTAATAACAAACGAACTCCGCAAAGGCGGCTGTGACAGAATTTTATAGGCAAACAAACAGCGCACTGCTTCATTTACGAAGTACGGTGCGCTTTTATATTTTCAAGTTTATGACAACCGATCGAAGTATACGATCATAGACATCCCGCTATTTCAACGAATCGCCGAACTCTTTCAAGTTTGCCTTTGTCTTTTCTGAAAGACAATTAAACTCTATGTTTTGAATTGCTCCCTCCAACGCATAAAGATGCACCAAACATACTTGCGGATACTTCGTCTTTAATCTGAAAAACGCTTCTTTTGCGCCGATTTCAACCAAATCTTCGGCTGTGCTTATCTCTACGCTTTTCAGCTTACTTGCCATTTCTTTGCCGATATTCGGCATTGTTGTCAAATCTTTCATATACCGCCTGCTTATCGGCAAACGCTCGACAGAATCCTTTAACAGATTACTTGTTTATATTTGCTTTTTGTTCGGCTTTCTTTTGATACTCAACAGCCTGACGAAATCACCGAATAACGAAGCGTCGATCGGCTCAAACATTATCCATTTCCCGTCGTGGTAAGTGCGGGTACCGTCGTATATCTCTTGAACTTCTTTCGAGTAGCTTTCCCTATCGGCTTCGAACTTCGACCGCGCGTCTTTACCCAAGACAATCATAAACCCAATGCAACTTTCTCTTGCATATAAGGCACAAAGCGTTTTACCGCCACGACGGTATTTGTATTCGTATTTCCACGATTTACCGCCTTTGTCCCACAAGCGATCCGTATCGTAGCGTTCGTCGATCAAAGCGCACAACATATTCCATACTTCGTATAGAGATCGACCGATCAAAGCCGTCATTTCTTCTGCGTTAGGTATTGTATCGAGCATATTGTCTCCCCTTGTTATTTCGTTACCGGCGTTTCTTCCGCGCCGCAGATTGTCTTTCTGTAATCACAGCGTATGTTCATTTTCTTATATGACTGTTATTCCAACTCTTTTTGCCGCAATGGGGACACTTTAAGTATCTTCGCCTAAATGTATGCGGGGCTAAAAGATACGCCGTCAAAGTAGGAACGAACTTTTCACCGCATTTCTCACACTTGTAAATTTCCGTACTTATCGCAACAAGAAGTATTACCGACACATCGGCAAATACAACTATCAGCGCAATTCCGATAACGACAAATTTCAGCCATATTTGCGCAATGAATAAAGCCGATAAAAGAATTAATGCAACGCTCGATAAAGTTACTAAAATGCAAGAAATTGCTGATATAATGACTTTCTTTCGCGGAGCTGTTCTATCGACGAGACAAGCCATATTTTCTTCCGCTTTATCAACGTATTGCTTTTCGTCGAGTCGTTCTCCCGATAAAAGCTCGTTGATGCTGATCCCGTAAAATTTACACAGGGGTAGCATTAACCCGACTTCCGGCATACCGTTACCCGTCTCCCATTTCGAAATGGTTTTTTCGGATACATTTAACCGATCGGCAACTTCACGTTGCGTTAAGGATTTTTCTTTCCTTAAACTCTTAATAAATTGTCCTATCTTGACGGTGTCCATAACGCCTCCTTTAAGTACATTATAGCATAGTTTCGCCATAAAGTATATCTACTCTCTGTAGAGTTCGTTATTAACGATCCCATTTTGCGTAGCATCTAAATGATTTGGCAAATACGTGATGTACCGTAATCGGTCCTTGCTATTCCATATTTACATTTTAGGCATTATCGTCGTCACAGTATAACAAAACCGCAACAAAAAAGCAAGGAAAGATACTAAACTACACTTCCCATAGGGAATTAAACAAAATTGCACTTTTAGGCAAGGAAAAAAGCTCTCGAACAATTTGTTCGAGAGCTTTTAACTACACATTATTAGAAAGATAAATTGAAATTTATAATTCGTTTAGTTCTTCTTTATTTGTAACCATAATCATTACTCTTTGTAAAACTTTATTGTTCGAGCCACTTCGCATAAAGCGTCATGTTCCCTTGAATTAAATAGTTATCAAAATCCCACTCTATTGTATACCCGTCATCAGTATACCATCCATCGAATACATACCCATCTCGTATTGGATCTTCAGGTTTTGGAATTTGCCTATCAATATGCCAAAACAATGCATGTGTAGTTACTTCTCCACCCATTCCGTTATAACGTATATAATTAAGATTCAATATTAATTTTGTGCCCAGAAAATTTGTTTCACTTAAATCACAATTTATTATGACTGTTCCGTAATAATCATCAAAAACAGACGGCATAAGGCGTATATTGTGATTAAAAATCAAAGAGCGCACATTTTTTGCATTAAATTTATAATACTTTGTTGGAGCAGCCATCTGAGTATATGAAGATCCGAAATATTTTACTATGTGCCCACCAAGCTTTTCAGGCACAACTAACTCGTCGCAATCCATTTCTTCATCCACAAGCCCCAATATTACGGCATGTTCTTCATAATTTTCTACGTCTGTTCGTTTACTGATATAATAATACCACCCATTTTCCTCTTCCTTTATAGCCCACGGGTTTACATACCGCGTGTCCTTAATCGTGAATAATCCACAGCCGCTTA
The DNA here is from genome assembly GCA_910577435.1 of uncultured Christensenella sp. Classification (GTDB taxonomy): domain Bacteria; phylum Bacillota; class Clostridia; order Christensenellales; family Pumilibacteraceae; genus Anaerocaecibacter. The sequence goes on from CAJTLV010000003.1 coordinate 160,409, forward strand.
ATATACTGAAACTAAAAATCATTATGCAGGATACTAAAGTAAAAAATTTAATGCTTTTTTTCATAATTAGTAGCTTACACCTCTCTATTTTTACAAGTTGATTGATGAAAATCCAATGTTCCATCGCAGTACGGACAATCTTTAATGTCCATAGTTACACCGTTTAATTACTGTTTATCACTCTATTATTATACAACAACCCAATTAAAAAGTAAAGTAAAAACGCACTCACCTTGCTTGCAAGGTATAGTGCGCTATACTTATGCTATACTCATGTGGAAATATTCCCTATGGGAACTATGGTAATTGCGTCTTGCCTTGCTTTTTTGTTGTTTGATGATATTACAAACGCATTTTATCAGTATGCCCTAGCAAAGTAGATCCTGTGTTTTGCCTTTTTGCCGCAACGCACGCACTTATGTTCTTCGACGTGCGACTGATCCGTATGCATAACGCGAGTCGTTGCCGCGTGGTCCGTTTTTATTGCGTTTTCGCACTCTACGTCGCCGCACCAGTACGCATCCGCAAAATTGCCGCCGTCAAGCGCAGCGCGCAGTTCGTCGTCGTTTTCCACAGCGACGATGTGCGATTCGGTGAACGATTTCGCTTTTTCGAACATATTCTTTGCGATCTTTTTAAGCAGTTTTTTCACTTCTTTGGCGCAACCGTCGATGGGCATTGTGAACTTGCCCTGCTCGTCTCTGCGGCAAACGGTGACGACGCCGGCTTCCAAGTCGCGCCCGCCGAGTTCTATGCGCACAGGCACGCCGCGAAGCTCCCAGTGGTTGAACTTAAATCCGGGCGACTGATCTCGCTCGTCGAGCTCGACGCGCGCGCCCGCTTTTTCGAGCTGGACCTTTATTTCTTTTGCTTTGCTGCCGACTGCGGGGTTTTTTGTTGCGCCTATCGGAATGATAACGGCTTGCACGGGCGCTACTTCGGGCGGCAAACACAGTCCGCGTTCGTCGCCGTGCGCCATTATTATCGCGCCTATAAGACGCGTGGAAATGCCCCACGACGCCTGATACACGTATTTGTGCGTTCCGTCCTTGTCCAAGAACTTAATATCGAAAGCGCGCGCGAAGTTCTCGCCGAGATAATGCGTCGTTCCCGACTGCAAGCTCTTGCCGTCTTTCATCATAGCTTCCATTCCGTATGTAGCTACAGCGCCCGCGAACTTCTCTTTCTCCGACTTCCTGCCGCACAGCACGGGGAGCGCCAACACGTTGTTCGCTATGTCCTTGTACACGTCGAGCATTTCAAGCGCGTCGTTGTTCGCTTCTTCCGCAGACGCAAACGCAGTATGCCCTTCCTGCCACAAAAATTCGCTCGTGCGTAGGAATGGACGCGTCGTCTTTTCCCAGCGCACGACGTTCGCCCACTGATTGAGTTTGAGCGGCAGATCGCGGTACGAATCTATCCACTTGGAATACATATTGCCTATTATGGTTTCGGACGTCGGGCGCAGAACGAGTTTTTCGCCGAGTTCCGTATCGCCCACGTGCGTGACCGTTGCGACTTCCGGCGCAAACCCCTCGACGTGTTCCGCCTCGCGCATAAGAAACGATTGCGGAATGAGCATAGGAAAATAGGCGTTCTTGACGCCGTGCGCCTTAAACCGCTCGTCCGCCGCCTTTTGAATCAGCTCCCAGATCGCGTATCCGTACGGTCTGAATATCATAGTACCCTTGACGGGACCGTAATCGCAAAGCTCCGATTTAAGACAAACGTCGGTATACCACTTTGTATAATCCGAGTTTATATCGGCTATCTGATTGACAAACCTGTCCTTATTGTCCGCCATAATTCGCTCCGAATGAATTTATATATTCATTCTATCACGCCTAAAACCATAAGTCAAGCAAGTACGAACGTTTACGATTACGCTATAAAAGAAACGCCGCCGCAATGACTACCCCCGCACCCGGAACGCCCAACACTCCGACGAGCATTGCGTTCAAAATATTGAACGGCAGAACGATAACGTTGAACGCAGACAGCCCCGCTATGAGCGCTCCGCCAGCGAGCGAGTTTATAAGCACGCGAGTGAGCCCTTTTGTTTTGAGCCGCGTTACCCATACGATAACCGCCGCGAGCGCCGCAGCCGCGACGAAACACAAAATAATCTCGACCGTTTTCATACCACGATTATATGCGGCTTGTCCGCAGATAATGCCGGATTCGGAGTGCCGAATCATCATAACCGCCGCAGACGGTCGCTCGATTGAAAAGTTTAATCGCGCATCAATAAAAAGTTATCTTAAATGTACTGCCCTTGCCGAGTTCGGAATCTACGGAGATCGTACCGCCCATCATTTCTATTATGGATTTGCAAATCGTAAGCCCCAGTCCGCTCGAACCGGACTCTCTGCCCCGCACCTTGTCGCAACGATAGAACCGCTCGAAAATATGCTGTTGATCTTCACTTGAAATGCCTATTCCGTTATCGGTTATCGACAGTTCGGCGCGGTCGGCAAGTTTGTTTATGTTAAGATTGATCTCCCCGCCGGCGGGTGTATACTTTATCGCGTTATCGACGAGCGTTCGCACAGCCTCCGTAACGAGATTCTTATCCGTTTCGAGAGTTACCGACGGATCGCCGGACAATGAAATGGTATGTTTCGTATTGACCATTTTATATCCGTCGACAATATCTTCGACCGTCTCGTACAGATTGAACACCGTATTATTAAGGGTGAAATTCCCTATCTTTGCGAGCCACAGAAGCTGCTCGACGATCCGCTTCATATTCTCGCTTTCACGCGCGATCGCCTCTACCGCCTCATCGAGTATCTTCGGATCGTCCTTGCCCCAACGTCTGAGAAGGTTCGCATATCCCGTTATTACGGCAAGCGGCGTTTTAAGCTCGTGCGAAGCGTCGGACACGAAATTCTCCTGCCGCTCGAACGCTTGCTGTAACGAATCGAGCATCTCGTTTATCTGGTCGGTAAGCTCCATCATTTCGTCCTGCGAATCGACGGGATCGAGCCGAGCCGACATATTTTCTTCGGAGATCTCGCGCACACGCTCCGTGATCTTACGCACGGGATTTATCATTAATTGACTGCTCAATCCGCCAAGCACCGCGCCCAACGCAATGAACACGGCGACGAGTACCGAACTAGTCACTATCATTCTCTGCATATAAAGCGCGGTGAGTTCTTCGCCGCGCTGAACAAGCGTATTTAGGCTTGCGAGTATAAACACGACGTATCCTATTATCATCAGACCGAACACGAGCGTGAATATTACCGTCGCTTTCGCAGCGATTCCGACTTTCAAACTTTTGAAAATCTTTCGAATGAGCATTACGACAAGCGTTATAGGAAAAAATATAATCGAAAACACGCGCAAAGCGACGTCCGATGCTTTGCGTTTTTTTTGCTTTGCGCGGGCGTCGTTCTCCCGCTTGATCTCCTCAATGGTATCCTTGACTGTTTCCCGTTTGCCGCCGTCGTCGACATCCGCCGTCTCGTTGCCCGTCGGAACAACTACCGTATGCGCCGGCGACTCGCTCTGCGCCGATTGATTGTCGCGTTCCGTCATCTTATCACGTAACCCGACCCGCGCACCGTCTCTATGAGCGTAATACCGTACACGTCGTCTATCTTCGACCTTAAATATCTTACGTACACGTCTACGACGTTTGTACTGCCGTAAAAATCGAATCCCCATACCGCATCGAGCAGTTTTTCCCTGCCGATGACGATATTACGGTTGCGCATCAAATATTCGAGAAGATCGAATTCTTTTTTAGTAAGATCGACGGGGTGACCATCGTATGTAGCGACGCGCGCGTCCGGGTTGAGCGCGAGTTTACCGCAAACAAGCGCCGCACCGCCCGGCGCGACCGAGCGCTTTATGTGCAAACGTATGCGCGCCAAAAGTTCCTCTATCGCAAAAGGCTTGGTCATATAGTCGTCCGCACCGATGTCGAGACCCGTAACCTTGTCTACGACCTGATCGCGCGCAGTCAGAATAATAACGGGCGTTTGCTTATCCTGTCTCAGTCGGCGAAGGACCTCTATACCGTTGAGCGACGGCAACATTACGTCGAGGATTATAAGATCGAAGTCGTGTTCCAACGCCGTTTTGAGCGCTTCTCTGCCGTCGGCGCACACTTCCGTCGCATAATTTTCATGTTCCAATTCGAGTTGCAAAAACCGCGAGATCTGCGCTTCGTCTTCCACTATCAGAATGTTTTTCTTATCGACACCGTTCATAAATCTTGTTCCTCTAATAAGGTTTGAGTTCTCATTCTCGCCGCTTGCTGCTCAATACTTTTTTACGTACTCTATACGCATAGTGTTTGTGTTGCCGGAAACGCCTACCGGCACGCCCGCCGCAATAACCACGAGATCGCCTTCGGCGACTGCGCCGGTATTCAGCGCACACATCATAGCGTGGCGGAACAGATCGTCCGAATTGTCCTGCATTTTGGATAGCGTCGGAATAACGCCCCAGTTCATAGCGAGCTGGTTGTACGCTTTATGCGACGTCGTAGCCGCGATTATGGGTGCGGACGGACGGAAACGCGAAATCTTGCGCGCGGTATAACCCGACTGCGACACCGCTATTATGGCCTTCGCGTCGAGGTCGAACGCCGCCGCGCAAGTCGAATGCGACACTGCGTCGGTTACCGTCCGGATCTGCGCGTCGAGATTATAAAACCGCTTTTTATAATTTATGTCGCCCTCCGCCGACTCTGCTATCATAGCCATAGTGCGTACCGATTCCACAGGGAATTTTCCCGCCGCCGTCTCCCCGGACAGCATAATTGCCGACGAGCCGTCGAATACGGCGTTGGCAACATCCGAGATCTCCGCACGGGTCGGACGCGGATTGTTGATCATCGATTCGAGCATTTGCGTCGCCGTTATAACCTTTTTGCCTCGACGGTAGCAACGCGAAATCATATCTTTCTGAATGCCGGGAAGCTCCTCGAACGGAATTTCCACGCCCATATCGCCGCGCGCGACCATTACTCCGTCGCACTCTGCGAGAATGGAGTCCATATTGTCCACTCCGGAACGGTTTTCGATCTTGGCTATGAGCTGCACATCGTTTTTATTGTGTTCGTTCAGCAATTTTTTGACCATTCTCACGTCGTCTACGTTGCGCACGAAACTCATTGCGATATAGTCGACGTCCTGACTGAGTCCGAACTCGATGTCGGCGCGGTCTACGTCCGACAAATACGGCATATCGATGTCGGTGTCCGGCATATTTATGCTCTTGCGGTTGGACAACTCGCCGTCGTTCTGCACCGTCGTAACTATGTCGGTCGCGTTTATCGAGTCGACTTTAAGTTCGATAAGTCCGTCGTTGACGAGAATACACGCGCCCTTTTTGACGTACTTGGGCAATTCGTCGTAGCTTATCGAGACTTTACTCTCGTCGCCTTCGACATCGCGCGTCGTAAGCGTGAATTTATTACCTTTTTTGAGATTGACCTTCCCGTCCTTAAACGTCTTGATCCGTATTTCGGGTCCCTTAGTGTCGAGCAGGATAGCAACAGGCACGTCGAGTTCTTTCCTCGCGCGCTTGACCATATCCATCCGTGCCTTGTGTTCGTCATACGTGCTGTGCGAAAAGTTGAGCCGCGCGACGTTCATTCCCGCGCGCACCATACTCTTCATAACGGCGTAATCGTCGGTCGCAGGACCGAGCGTACAGACTATTTTGGTTCTTCGCATACCCATACTCCTTTGATCGGTTTAATATCGAGTGTTACTGAACTTCCTTAACGCGCTGAATGAGCATAGCGCGCTCGTCGCCTTTCACTTTTTGCACGACGCTCATCAACAGCGCCGACTGCTTGCGGTTCAGTTCGACGCGACGGCTCGCGCTCTTTTTGGTCATCTCTATAAATACCTTGTCGAGAAAGTTGATCATATACTTGCCGAACGACGATTTCATCGCGTCGTTTTGAGACACTAGTTTGAGTATGCCGTCCACAATGTCGACTTTATTCGACACAAGCAAATTTACGGCAAGCGCGAAGAGATCTCCCCCGTCCGCTTTGGGAGAAAAGCGGAATACCGCGCGCTCTATAACCGACACATCTATCAGCGTTTTGGCAGTGCGCGTGCCGTTGGCTTTGGCGAACAGCGCGTACACGCCGTCTATGTACAGCGCGGCAACGGTCGGATTTTTGAGGTCCGCGTCGTTCCTGACGAGCATATACTCCCAAAAATCTTCGGCAAGCGCATAGTCTAACTTCAAAAGCGCGCCGAAGCATCGGTTTACGACTGTAGGATTTAGCATATCGTTCGAAAAAAATTCGCCGAGTATCTCATAATGTTTTATCTGTTTCGCGTTCATAATTACATTCCGTCTCCGTATAGTATATTGAAATTATACAACAACGATATTCCGAAATCAAGTGTTTTCCGATAAATTACGCGCAAACGGTTGACAATAACCCGACATCGATATATAATCGATACGGATGCAGGGGCGCAACCAAAGTTGCTGAGATGCCGATGTTCGCGGCAGTACCTTTGAACCTGTGAGTTAGCACTCGCGTAGGGAGTCGTCTGTCGATACGTAAGTAAAGTATCGAAGCGTTCGAATCTCGCGGGTCGGACGCTTTTTTGTTTCCGACTTTTGAGTTTCTTCCGAACTGTGGTTTCCTCTGCATTTATATTCCGCTCTGCTTCGGTAAGTATATTACCGAAGTCATACTCAGGAGGTATGTATGTTAGAGGACGTTAAAAACTACTTTGCAAACTTCGACGGCACGACAAATATCTGCCGCACCGTCGCGCTGTGGGTCACGATAGCGCTCGTAATAGCGTTTATCACTACCAAAGTCTATGCGGCGGTACTCGAACGGAAGTCGAAAAAATATTCCGTAGATGACATTGCACGCACAAACGGAATTATAAACGGCGCGTGGATAACCGTAGCGCTTATAGTCGCCGTCGCTTTTATAGTCACCTTCTCCGCTTGCTACTTTGTCGACGTTGCGCGCGGCGAAGACGTTCTCGTTTTAATACTGTTCTATCCGCTTTCGGTTCTGATCGTTGCGGTTGTCGCGAGCGCGATAACGATATTCGTCAAGCCGATAAAATTGGTCAAGATAATATGCGCTGCGGTGTGCGGCGCGGCTCTTATCGCCGTTCTCGTATGTATGATAGTGTACTATGTGTTCGGCGACGCAGGCAAAGCGCTGAGCAATATCGGGCTTTACATTTCTGCGGTAATAATCGCGGCGGGCGTTGCGGTTTTCGCAATCTTCGCCGACAAAAATTACAAGCCGTTCGATACGCGCGCCATAGCGTTTGCCGCAGTGTGCGTCGCAATGAGCTTTGCACTATCGTATGTCAGAATATTCAAAATGCCGATGGGCGGCAGTATAACGTTTGCGTCGATGTTGCCGCTGATGCTGTTCGCGTTTATGTTCGGCACGCGAAAAGGCGTTTTGGTAGGCGCGGTGTACGGCGTTCTTCAAGCCGTTCAAGACCCGTGGATAATCCACCCCGCGCAGTTCGCGCTCGACTACCTCGTCGCTTTCGCGTCCATCGGACTGACCGGTTGCATTCGCGGCTTGGGACTTTTCAACGGCAAAATGCGCACGCAGTTCGCGCTCGGCGCGGTCATTGCCTGCGCATTCAGATTCATTAACCACTACTTTGCGGGGGTGTTCGCTTTCGGCGAATACGGCAAAGGCTTTGCCTCCGAATACGCAATGCCGCTGCTCGCAAACGAATATTTCTACTCGTTCGTTTATCAATGCTTATACATAATTCCCGAACTTGCTATCGTAATCGCGGTAAGTATGCTCGTGTTCGCGTCGACAACGATGAGACGTCAGATAGACCGATATTCGGAACAAAATTCCGCCCGCAAACCCGCAGAAACGGGCGGTACGACCGATAACGTAAAAATACCCGACGACGACGCTTTCGTCCCGCAAAACCAAAAAGAACCCGTTACGGGCGACGTTAGCGAAACAAAAAGCGACGTTGCAAGAAATTAAACGTATCATACGATATAAGCGCCCTCGACATAACCGACCGTCGAGGGCGTTTATTTATAACGAATAATAAACCTTGTTTTACTTTGCGTTACGTTCGAGCCACTTGGCGACGGCGTCGTCTTCGTTGCGCCCTATAACGCCCGTCGCGATGGCTTTCAATTCTGGCACGGCGTTTTCCGTTGCGAAACACTCGTCCGCCGCCTTGAACATTTCTATGTCGTTTTTCCCGTCGCCGAACGCTACGATACGGCAACCTAGCATTTCTTTGAGATACGCTATTGCGCTCGCTTTCGTAACACCTTTCGGCATTATTTCCAACCACATATTTTTGTGGTACATATTGACAGAGTACACGCACGAATAATCGTTCTTAAAACGGTCGTGAAGCGACGAGATTTTTTCTATATCGTCGATACAAAGAAAATAAAATATATCGCCGACACATAGATCCGATTCGCCTATCACGGGATTACAACGGCCGCAATCCTTGCGCGTCTCTATGAACGCCGCCGCTCCGCTTCCCAGACGTTCTGGTATGAATGAAAATTTCTCCGCGCCGTTTCGTACAGAGTATACGATAGGATAAACGTCGGCACGTAAAAGTTCGTTTGCTATACTCTTACCGTCGCTTCCGAAACTATTCGACGCAACGATCCGCCCGTCTGTTCCGATTATAAACGCGCCGTTATAAATAATGCGCGGCGCGCCGAATTCGACGCCCGCCGTCACGATCGAGGCTGTTTCGAGACTGCGCGCCGTCGCGAACGTAACGGGGATATTTCGCGCAGTGAGTCCGTTTATTACAGACCGAGTATATTGCGATACCGTCTGATCGTTGCGCAACAGCGTGCCGTCAAGATCCGTTATATACACTGTTTTCATATACGAATTCACCGTACCTACTATATTCACCGGAATTATATCAAAACGAAATAACAAAGTCAAATCGAAAATTTCGATAAACGCGTATAATCGACGGCATAACCGCACAATATACTAATGTAAAGCAAATAACTTATCGAACAGATTCGTGACTTTGTTTTACGATATAGACGAAAACTCCCGATCCATATAGGTTCGGGAGTTTTTCGTTGCCGCGATATGTCACAGACTTACTTTTTACGAAGTATGTGCCAAACATCATTACCGACAAATCCGCACTTTCTATACAGCGTTTCGGCATTTGTCGGGTTATCGATCTTTCCGGAAACAGTGGCGAATTTCGCAGTGCCGCGCATCGTCGCAAGCAAGCGATTTACGATCAGCCGCCCGAAACCGCGACCGCGATACTGCGGCAGGACCTGAATCCACTCCAAAATCAGTTCCCCCGCCTCTCCGTCGTAATCGGCAATACCGCTACCGACATACACATCCGAATCTTTGTATTTCAATAATATCCAAAGATCGGGATTATAGACTTGAGTTTTACGAAACTCGGTCAAGCGATCTTTCGTGACGCTCAAATCGCGGTAACTCGTATTGATTATGTCGACCAATACATCTGTCTTGTCGGGAGTTGCCGCAATAATCTCGACGTCATCGTTTTCGCTTGGGTCTATCGATTTCAAACCGTGATACAGTCTGAAATACCGATCGTCGACATAACCGAGAAAACGTTCGGCGATAAAATCTTCGTCGTGTACGATCTTCATTCCGGACGGTATAACCGTAATTTTTTGCTTCCAATACGGTATACTGCGAGCGCGACACGGAGACTTTAAGTATTCGTTAAGCGACAAGTCGTTCATATCGATATTATACAGTACGCAAACGTTAAATGCAACAGTACGAGCGATGATAAATTTTTTTCGGTTGCCGCGCATAAACGACGGCATAACCGCACAATATACTAATGTAAAGCAAATAACTTATCGGACAGATTCGTGACTTTGTTTTACGATATTGACGAAAACTCCCGATCCATATAGGTTCGGGAGTTTTTCGTTGTTTGTTTATGCTATGAATCGAATCGTTTTTTCGATCGCCTATGCGCACATCCGCTTGTGCTATTCAAGGAAATAAACCGACAAAAATGCAAAATAAAAACCCCGTTTATAAAACGAGGTTTTCAATCCACATATCCAAGTGATAGATTCAGCAAATCAATCGATCGAGAAAATTTTGTAACCGACTCTGATTGTCGGTTCCTTAAAGGAGGTGATCCAGCCCCACGTTCTCGTAGGGCTACCTTGTTACGACTTAACCCCAGTCATTGGTTTTACCTTAGGCGGACGCTTCCCTTGCGGGTTGGCGTGACCGACTTCGAGTACCCCCAACTCCCATGGTGTGACGGGCGGTGTGTACAAGACCCGGGAACGCATTCACCCCGACATTCTGATTCGGGATTACTAGCAACTCCAACTTCATGTGGGCGGGTTGCAGCCCACAATCCGAACTGAGAACGCTTTTTTGAGATTGGCTGGGCCTTACGGCTTTGCAACTCTTTGTAGCGCCCATTGTAGCACGTGTGTAGCCCTGGTCATAAGGGGCATGATGATTTGACGTCATCCCCACCTTCCTCCGGGTTAACCCCGGCAGTCTCCCTAGAGTTCCCATCTTACTGCTGGCTACTGGAAATAGGGGTTGCGCTCGTTGCGGGACTTAACCCAACATCTCACGACACGA
>CAJTLV010000004.1 GCA_910577435.1 uncultured Christensenella sp.
AGTATATCGATCCTGAAACCATAAACGGCTTGAACCTTTACGCCTATTGCGGAAATAACCCCGTTATGGCGGTTGATCCGAATGGGACGGCGAAATGGTGGCAATGGTTATTAGGTGGGATAATTGTTGTCGCAGCAATTGCGCTAACTGTTGTCACGGCAGGCTTAGCGGCGCCTATTTCTGCTGCTGTAGGCGGTGGAATGCTTGGAGCAATAGTTGGTGGAGCAGTTGTCGGGGCTATTGGTGGCGCAATAACAAGTTTTGCTTTTAGTGTAGCGTCACAAGGTATCTCCAATGGCTTTGATAATATTAACTGGGGACAAGTAGGCATAGCTACGCTCAGTGGAGCAATAACCGGGGCTGTATTAGGCGGCATTGGTGGTGGTATCAGATATGCAAAAGCGGCACATTTTTTGAAAGCCAGTGGGGTGCCGAAATCTGAAATTAAAAATGTTATGTCTAGTTATAAAGGGATACCTAAAGTTCGAGCATTAAAATCAGATACTACTGTATATAGAGTTTACGGTGGTGAATCAGCTATGAAAGGGCATTGGGTATCACCGAATAACTACGGTGCAAGTGCTCGTGAGTTGTTAGCTTTACCAGATGCTAATACAGCTAACAAGTTATATATAATAATTTTAAATAAAGGTACCGTGACATTGCAAGGAAAGGCTGCTTCATTGTGGGGTCACGTTGGTGGTGGCGTGCAATGGTGGGTAGCAATATTGCCATAAAAGGAAATTTTGAAATGAAAAAAATGACTTTATATATTAATACTCTTAATAAGGTTTTGCAAGGGATTTGCAATGAATTAGAGAGAATAGCTACTGGAGCGGATTCCCCTTGGTCGTCGAGTGTATTAACAGATGTAATACGTCCAGAGATTGAGGAACTATTAGATTATGCAGATAAAGGAGAAATATTTTTTAAGTATGGAAAAAAACAAAGATTATTACAAGCAACATATATTATGATAGATAGTTTACAACCGCTATTTCAAACTGATTTAGGACAAAGTATTTCAGCATTACAAAAGTTATATTATCACCTATAATAAAATATATAAGTCAAATGTTTTTTTTGAAATCCCCGTACAACAGTGCGGGGATATTCATTAAATGACATTCTCTCAAATATTCGATAACGTATACATACGATAGCAGCGGCAAACTGTTGAGCCAAAGCGACGGAATAAGCTTTATTTACGACGATAAGGGCGTAGTCGGATTTAAGTACAGAGAGGAAACGTATATCTACCGTAAAGACGTACGAGTGTTTTTTAAGTCTAAATTTCCTCTTTGACCGTAATGTATGTGCCTGTCTTGATACAAGCGTCGGCGCGCTGGCGCGCGCCGCCGAGACAGGCACACACAGAAAGAACGAACGAAAAAGCAAAGCCGCAAAGGCGGCGGCGAAAATCGGGTGACGCGCGGAAGCGTGTGATATAACACAAAACAGCTCATATTGGTTTGGAATATTTGACGATTTACATTTATAGATTATTCGTTTTGTTGGGTATGCTCTACCACGACAGAGGGCGCAAAAGCGTCCTTTTGTCGTTGTAGGAAAAATATTGTGTTATTAATCGTAAGTGCCGGCGCGAAGCGCTGCGCTTGTTATTATCGAGCGCCCGCCAAAGTGCCATTGTCCTTTTTTACGCTGTTATATGGTTGAAAAATGCTTTCGTTTGTGCTATAATTTATTTGCTCTTATAGAGCGATAAACAGTAATTTATCTTTACTTGAGGAGCAATACAATGGAGTATCCGATTAAAACTTTTGAAATTAAAGGTTTTTCAAGCGAACGCATAAAATTAGAAATAACAGAGGTCTTTGGCTTTCCCGATGAAACTTCGTTTAGGGGCGGTTATGATATTAAATGTAATTTGGAAATAACTTCGGGAATTTACAGTATACGCACTAACAACTATTATTCATCTACAGGAGCTCTGTATAATTTTTATAATGAGCTTTTAAAATGCTATAACGATTTAAAAGGTATAGCATCATATAAGCTTAATTACCCCGAAAATTATTTTGACTTAAACATTAAATTTGATGAGCTTGGTATAGCCATAAGCGGAAAATATCAAGACGATCCCGTTGTAAAGAATATTCTCAACTTTGAATTCACTTCTGACCAATCATACTTTAAAGAAGTGATCAGTGATTTGAAAAAAATTGTTTTACGGTTTGGAAATAATCGTGGTATAAAGAAGTAAGATAAATTTCAATTTAACATAAGGTATTATAATATGAAATTCCAGACATTTGGCAATAAAAATAATAAAGCGGTTTTGCTAATTCATACGTTGTTTACGAGTTCGGATTTTTTTGCACCTATAACAAAGTTCCTGACAAATGACTATTTTGTTATCGTTCCTACGTTGTCGGGGCATTATGAAAATTCCACGTTTATATCTACGGCAGATGAAATTAAACAAATTAAAAAGTTCTTATCCGAAAACAATGTTGTATCCCTTTATGCGGTTGCAGGCTTTTCTTTGGGCGGAAATATTGCTTATGAGTTCTTTTGTAATAATACCGAAATGATTGAAAAAGCAGTGATAGATAGCTCACCGCTATTCAATTTCCCGAAATTAATAAAAAAATATTTTCTTAAAAATTATACCAAATGCTTAAACAGAATTAAATCGGGCAAATATGATACTGCCAAAGAGTTAAATAAACACTTTAACGGTATGGGAGAATACCAAAAGGATATTGCGCCCATCGTTTCGCAGGAAAGCTTAAACAGCCTTGTAGAAAGTTGTTACAACACAAAAGTTTACAAATTGTCCCAAGATGAACGGGAAAAAGTTAAGTTTATCTATGGCAGCAAGGATATAGCGCGACTTTGCAAGGGACGATTAAAAAAATATTATGTACGTAAACTGAAAGGATATGGACATTGTGGATTTTATCGAGAAAATCCCGTTGAATGGGCTAAACAATTCATTCCATAAAATAAGATAAATTTCAATTTAGCGAAGATTATTCGTTTCGGGTTGGGTATGCTCTACCAAATACGGTCGCGTTTGAACACAACGGCAAAGTGCATTTTGTAAACGGTATCGCCGGCGTGAATTCAAGAGAACATTTTGAACCATTCAGACAGTAAGTAAAACACTTGCTGCCTTTTGTTTTTCTAAAAGTTTATAGCGGTTTCTCTGAATTTATATTACATTTCGGAACAGCAAACAAGAGCAATGGAAAAATGTGAGAGGGAAGAAGATTACAGTTACCGATTAACCGATATCAACGAGGTAAGCGAAAAATTTGCGCACAAAGAAAAGGTCAAGTCTTTTACGAACCCGACTTAATGTTTACTTCAACACCACCGCAAAATTTTTCGCGCGTTGACATCGACTTTTACTTGTGCTAACAACCACAGCCGAAAAGGCAATAAAATCGGAGAGGCGAGAAATAGCCGCAGTATAATAACAGATGCTGTTGTCGTGTAAGGAACGAAGCGTCTTATAGGTTTTTGTCCAAATAAAAAACTACCCGAACGCCGTTTATACTAACATAAAGGTTCGGATAGTTACCGTGTGGTGGGCAATGAGGGACTCGAACCCCCGACTTTCTCCACGTCAAGAAGACACTCTCCCAGCTGAGTTAATTGCCCGAATTATTTCAGCTAGATAAGTTTAATATATTTTATATTATTTGTCAAGCGGTTTGCTTGAATTTGTCTCGTAAATATGATAAAATGTCGATATGAAAGCGGTTATACAGCGCGTCGACGGCGCAAAATTATCTGTGGAAGGTGAGATCTGCGCCCAAATAGGTCGCGGGCTTGTCGTGTATATCGGCGTCGAGCAGTCCGATACCGAAACAGACGTCATAGCTTTTGCGCGCAAACTCGTTGCGATGCGTATTTTCTCGGACGGCGACGGCAAGATGAACTTGTCCGTGACCGATGTCGGAGGGGATATACTTCTCATTTCGAACTTTACTTTGTGTGCAGATATCTCGCACGGTAACCGTCCGAGTTTTACTGCCGCAATGCGCCCCGCTATTGCGGCGAGCGGATTGTTCGATTACACAGTAAACGTCGTGATCGACTGTATGCGCGGCAGTCGCGGCAGGGTCGAGCGCGGAGTGTTCGGTGCGGATATGCTTATCGATCAGATCAACGACGGGCCTGTGACTATCGTTTATTGATTATGTATTACACCGACGCATTGACCGATAAAAAAATACTCCTGCACGCCTGTTGCGGTCCGTGCAGTCTCGGTGCGATCGAGCCGTTGCTTTCCGACGGCGCGCTTATCACTCTGTTCTATTACAATCCGTGTATTATCGACGGGGAATTCGAGCGGCGCTTGGACGCTCTGCGCACGGTTGCGGAGCATTATTCTTTGCCGCTCGTTGTGCCTGACCACGACTACTCGGCATATCTTGCGTATGCCGAGCCCTACGCAACGGATCGAGAGGGCGGAGCGCGATGCGGCTTGTGCTTTGCCGACCGTCTTACTTCGTCGGCGGGATACGCGTTTGCCAACGGGTTCGACGCATTCGCTACAACGCTTACGGTAAGTCCGCACAAGGACAGTCGCAGGATATTTTCGATCGCCGACGGAATTTCGGACAAGGTCGGAGTTCCGTTCCTGCCGCGTGATTTCAAAAAGCGCGACGGGTTCAAGCTGTCCTGTAGTTTGGCGGCAGAACTGGGCATTTACCGTCAACGGTTTTGCGGATGTGAATTTTCGCAACCCGAAATCTCGGCGGCGGGCGGCGGTGATAAATGAGCATAGCCGATAAATTGAAAGATCTTCCGGACACGCCCGGAGTTTATATAATGCGCGACGCGAGCGGGCAGGTGATATACGTCGGTAAAGCGGTCTTGCTTGCGCGGCGTGTGCGGCAGTATTTTCAGCATTCCGAAAAACCCGTTAAGGTACAGGCGATGGTCGACAACATCGCCGATTTCGACTACATCATTACGCGCACCGAAAAGGACGCGCTCGCACTTGAAAACAACCTGATAAAAAAATACAAACCGCATTATAATATTCTGCTTAAAGACGATAAAACGAGCCCGTACATTCGCATCGATCCGCGTGCCGAGTATCCGTGCATAGAAGTGACGCGACGTGTAAAGCGCGACGGCGCGCGGTATTTCGGACCGTTTATCGGCGTGTCCGTGCGCGACGTTATTTCTGTATTGCAGTCTGTGTACCGCTTGCGGACGTGCGCAGGCAAGCTCAAAAAACTTGCCCGTCCCTGTCTCAATCACGATCTCGATCTGTGCCTTGCACCGTGTTGCGAGCTTTGCGATAAGGGCGAATATCGCAAGGCGATAAACGGCGCGATGTCATTTCTTTCGGGCGGCAGCGACGATATTTCGGGCGTTATTTCGCAAAAAATGCTAGACGCCGCCGAAAGCGAGAATTTCGAGCGCGCCATTTCGTACAGAAATCAATTGCGAGTTCTTGATAACTTAAAAAGCAAGGTTGTCGGCGAACTCGGCAATGTCGTCAACATCGACGCATTCTACTATACGGATAACGGAATATACGGCGCGGTCAGTGTGTGCATTGTGCGCGGCGGAAAGATGATGGGCGTGAAGAATTACATCATCGGCGAGCCGCAGGTGTTCGGCGGGGATATGACGACTTTCCTGCCGCAGTATTATTCGATGACAAACGAGCTTCCCGACGAGATATGCTTGCAGACCGAGCTTGACGCGACGCCGCTTACAGAATATTTTTCGTCCGTGTTTTCCAAGCGTCCCGCGATCACATTCCCGCAAAAGGGGGTGCGCAAAAAACTGCTCGACACGGCAAGCCGCAACTGTTCGGACTTTTTATTGAAGTCTGCCGACCGTGAAAAACGCGTCGAGAATATGACCGTCGGGGCGTGCGAACGGCTGAAAACGCTGTTCGGCTTGCCTCGCGCGCGTCGCATAGAATGTTATGATATTTCGAACATTTCGGGCGTGGACAAAGTGGCGTCGCAGGTCGTTTTCATAGACGGGAGTGCGGATAAGTCGCAGTATCGGCGCTACCGCATTCGCACCGTCGAGGGCGCGGACGATTTCCGTTCTATGTACGAAACGCTCACGCGTCGGCTCATCCGCTACCGTAACGGCGACGCGGGATTCAACGAACTTCCCGATCTCATAGTAATAGACGGCGGTCTCGAACAGGTCGAATTTGCGGCGCGCGCGGCGGAAGAAGTGGGCGTCAGCGTTCCGATGGTCGGACTTGCCAAAAAGGACGAGGAGATATATCTTCGCGGCAATCCGATACCGATACGCTTGACGCGCGACGACTTCGCATTGCGCCTGCTTCAACGGGTGCGCGACGAAGCGCATAGGTTCGCCGTTATGTATCACAGAACGGTGCGTTCGGCGCGGTATGAAAGCGAACTGAAGTCCGTCGAGGGCGTGGGCGCGTCCACCGTAAAGAAGGTGCTGGCAAAGTTCAATACGCGCACGATCGCGACTGCTACGCCAGACGAGATAGCCGAAAAAGCCGGGATTTCCAAAAAGGCGGCGCGCAATATTTATCTGTACTACCACCCGAACACCGCCGAACCGACGTTAAAATATCGGCTTGTCGCGACAGACCTCGACGGCACGTTACTGAACGACGATTTGACCGTTTCGGAGCGGAATATCGACGCGATAAACAGATTCCGAGCGGCAGGCGGGATATTTACCGTCGCGACGGGACGGTCGCCTGCGAGCGTGGCAAAACTGAGAGAGCGGCTCGAACTCGATAAGTATCCGGTCAAAGCGATATGTCACTTGGGATGCGTGATTTGCGACAGCGCCGATATGGAGCCGGTAGATACAGTCGTTATTCCGAATGATATTGCGGCGGAGCTTATAAAGTTCGCATCGCCGCTCTGCAAAATCGTGCAGGTATACGACGGCGACGGACTGAACGTCGACTGTGTAACGCCCGTCGCCGAAAGATACTATTCTGCGCTCGGATTGTCGCCGAACGTAGTCGGCGATCTCGAACGGTTTACTCGAAGCGCGGAACGTGATATAATTAAGGTGATTCTTATTCTAGACGAACGTGATATCGAACGCGTTTCGGGAATGCTTGTCTCCGAATTCCGCGAATTGCGGTTTACGCAATCGACTGCGCCCATACTTTCGAGACTGTCGGACGGGAAATGCGATTTTCGTCCCGCAATGCTGGAATGCGTGGCGGCGGGAGCGGATAAAGGAACGGCGCTCAAAAAGATAGCCGACGGTTACGGCATTGCTATGAGCGAAGTGATCGCGATGGGCGACAGCTTTAACGACGTTGCTATGATAAAAGCGGCGGGACTAGGCGTCGCAATGGGTAACGCCTGCGAACCGATTAAAAAACTCGCCGACATTACGGCGCCGACGAACAACGCCGACGGCGTAGCGGAGATAATAAATAAATATTGCTTCGGCAACACGGAGCCTGCGTCTCGGACGGAGCGCGACAAAGAAGAATAGAAAGGAGAAAACGGATATGCCCAGAAAGAAAGCGGGCGGCGATGATTATTCGCCCAACAGTCAAGACGATTCGGTTGTCGACGGCGAGATCGAAGAAAACGAAAAATACGTCGACATATTCGAGTTTGCCGAACAAATGGAACTCGAAATTTTGTATCGCGGCGACAACCGCCAGATACATTTTTCTACGTTCAATATCAGTCGACCCGGATTACAGCTTGCGGGGTATTATAGGCATTTTTCGGCGGAACGCGTGCAGGTAATCGGCGAAATGGAAACGGCGTATCTTCAACAGATGACGCACCAAGCGCGCAAAGCGG
Organism: uncultured Christensenella sp.; assembly: GCA_910577435.1. Lineage (GTDB taxonomy): Bacteria > Bacillota > Clostridia > Christensenellales > Pumilibacteraceae > Anaerocaecibacter. The sequence goes on from CAJTLV010000004.1 coordinate 7,773, forward strand.
CATGCGAAGCGTTTATGCAACAGCCGATACCCTGTCTCATTTTGACTACGTCGATGTCTCCGTGCGACGAATTGATAAAGGCTACGCAAAAGTTCAACCGTGTTCTTTTGGCGTCTAAACAGCGCACGACTATGTTTGTAAACAAGCTGTCGCTGTATCTCAACGAGTTGCTCGCCCCGTCGCGTACCGTTCACGGCGTATTGATGGATATTTACGGCGTAGGTGTGCTTGTAATGGGCGAGTCGGGTATAGGTAAGTCGGAAACGGCGCTTTCGCTCATAGAGCGCGGTCACCGTCTCGTAGCCGACGATGCGGTAACGATCTCGCGTATCGGCGAACGGTTGGACGGCACCAGCCCCGAAGTTATCCGATATTTAATGGAGGTGCGCGGCATCGGGATCATCGACGTGAAGGCAATGTACGGCGCGGGCGCGGTCAGGCTGGTCAAGTCGATAGATATGGTCGTCAGGCTCGAAGAATGGAACGACAAAGCCAAGTACAACAGGCTGGGTTTGCCGGACGCGGAGTATTCGTTGCTGGGCGTGAAAAAGCCGTTGTTCGTCATTCCCGTAAAACCCGGTCGAAATCTTGCGGTCATTCTCGAAGCGGCGGCCCGTACCCACCGCTTGAACGATTTCGGATTTTCGGCGGTCGACGAACTGAACGAGCGGCTTAAAAAGAGCAGGTGAGAAAGAGTAATTCGTAATTATAGTCGTACTATGTTAATTGGCATTTCTAAAATTGCTGACAACTGTGACTTTCCTTTACTAAGTGCGTCCTCTAAATATCTAATTCGTGTTGTGTCACAGTAAAACCGCTTCAAGAGATTCTTCGCCACCATCAGAATGACAATCATATAAGCAATATCTGAGTTTATAATAGTGCTTATTTTTTGTTTCGCTTTTCAGAAATTATCCCCACTCCTCGAAACGCAACTAGTCGGGCGCAACGCCATAAAACTGGTAGCAGTACACACACGACAAAATCCAAGCTGCGCTTGGTTATTCTGAGCCGTAGGCGAAGGATCTAGGCGAAGCCGCACAATAATTAAACTCGCGAAAGCGGTCAATTAACATTAAAAAAGCACAGCCGACTATGGCTGTGCTTAATTCTATAATGGACTTTATCTTCCTAGTAGGTCGTCGACTATTTGCCGAATGTGAGCTATTTCAGTTACAGAGAGACCTGTAACGTCGATTGTGGCCTTGTTGTCCAAGTCGAGCAGGAGGTCGGTAGATACCTTGAAAAATAAGGCAATTTTAATCAGCATTTCTATTGACGGCTGAATATAATCGTTTTCCCAATTCGATACACATTGCTTGCTTACGCCAAGCCGTTCGGCGAGTTCCGTCTGCGTCATATTGTGCGACTGTCGTAGCTGTTTGATATTGTCGTTAAGCATAATGCCTGCCTCCGATATTATTGTGCTACAGTAATTTGTAAAAAATTACTGTACTATTGTACAAATTTACTTGACAATACATAAAATACTATTGTATACTATCAGTATACTTTCACAAAGGAGTTTTGGTATGGCAAGAGAAACGAAAACAATTCAATGTTATCCCGACGACAAAATAGTAAATGATCGTATAAGGCAATACGAGTCGTTCGGTTGGGAATTGATAAACAATCAAAGATGTCAGGAATACGAGGGGCAAACTTATTCGGGTGATACGACGGTGAATCATTATTCGACATTTAATAAGTTGACTTTTACACGAGAAAAGAATACGGCTTGGTATAAAGAGGTAACGGCGCTTGAAGAAAAATATAATAAACTGCTTGACGATAAACCCGTCCGTCCTGCAGAGAACAAGGCAAAGTTACGGTTTTTCTTCGGAGTTGTCTTTATGATACTGTCGTTGCCGTTGTTAAGTATAGGTATAGCGAACGGTTCGGTAATAATGATAGGTGTCGGCGTTGTGCCGATTGTTATCGGTTTAATTATAATGATTACGGGTATTGTCAAAAATAAGCGCAACAAGCAAGCCCAAGAGACGTATCGCACGATTAAAGATGCTTGGGAACTTACAAGCGGAAGGGAAGCCGAAAAGATAATGGAGCAGGCCCGCGATATAGTGGAGAATGCTTAGAAATATCACATATGATAAAACGGGCCGTTAAGCCCGTTTTTTATTGTAGGATATTTGTTAATATCGATTAGTTGTTGCTTTCGGAAGTTGCGAATGTTTTCATACCGCTGACGACGACGCGGGCGTCGAAGTCCAGATCGTAATAGATTTCGCCGTCGAGCTGGACGGGGGCAGGCGTTTCTATCTTTATACTGTCGCACAGAAAGTGTGTTACATACGATTTGCCGAGATGTTTGCCTTTGACGAACTGCGGCATTACGAACAATGTTGCGACGTGCTTCGGTTTTTCCACTATCATAATGTTGAGTTTTCCGTCATCGGCTATCGAAAGCGGGGATAGTTTGATCCCGCCGCCTATCTGGGTACCGTTGCAAACGCCGACCATTATGCAATCATAGTGTTTTGATTGTCCGTCGACGGTAATATCGACGGGATAGGGTTTATAGTGAAGCAGACATTTTGCCAGAGACTTGACGTAAGTCAGTTTGTTTTTGGAGTTTGCCGTGCGAAGAAGAACTTCCACGTCGAGTCCCGTTCCCGCGACGTTCAGACAGCGTTTGTCCGAAACTTGAATATAATCCAGTTCGCGAGGCTCGCCGCGAACGATGTCTGCGATCGCCTTTACCGGGTCGAGATTTGCCGTTCCTGTTCCGATGGCGAAGTCGTTGCCGCGCCCTGCCGGCACAAGTCCCATACGCGCTTTTTCGAAGTCTATGCCGTTAAGCACTTCGTGAAACGTACCGTCGCCGCCTACGGCTACGATAACGTCGTCGAGTTCTTCTGCGCATATTTTGCGCACACAGTTCATTCCGTCGCCCGTTGCTGTTGTTTCGTGAACGGTATACGATATAGCGCGTTCGTCGAGATACGCGCGCAGTTTAGCGATGGTTTTCGCGCCGTTGCCCTTGCCGCTGTTCGGGTTTGCGATAATGTACATAATGCATTCCTTTACTTATCCTATTTCGGCTTTGTCGTGTCTGAAGTCAGCTTCGTAAGCTGTTCGTTGAGCCGAGATATTTTCTGTTGCAGTTTGATCACTTTGCGCAGTTTGACGTCGTTCATTACGGTCTTGTCCTTATCCGCCGTTTTAAGATTGACCGAAGCGATTTCGCTGTTCGGCTTTCTGGCGAGACCGTGTCGCAGTTTCGCGTCCATTTCGCGCCGCGTGCGTGTTTTCGGCGTTTGCGTCGGTGTGACGGTATTGCGCTCGTAAGAAAGGCAGTCGAGAAACATTTTATACAGCGGCGTCACATCGTCCGTGAAGAACGCCTCGTCTTCGGCGGCTTTGATCGCGGCGGCGGGGTAACGATTATAGCACAGCGAAAATCCCTTCGATTTACAAAACTGTATCATAAACAGCCGAGATACGAACTCGCTGTAATGCGTGAACGGATGCATAATAACAACTTCGCGCATATAATGCGACAGATACCCGGCGAAATCTTCCTTGCTTATAGCGGGGGACTGTTCTATCTCGTTCATCTTCGCCACTATGGCTTTGAGCGAACCCGCTATGTATTTGGGATCGGTGTGGGCGCTGCCGTCGGTCAGCATTTCCGTGCTTCGCGGCTTGCCCGCATCGCCGTCTAAGTCGCCGCATACGCTTTTATGGAGAAGAAGCACCGATACGTAAGTGACGGGATCGGTGCTGTCTGCACGCACCGCTTCGAGCGCGCGGAAAAACAGAATGACGGAATTGGCACGCGCGCGCGCCGTGCCTTGCGCGGATTTGGCGTGCTTTATTTTGGGAGCGAGATATTTTTCGCCGTCTAATCTTCCGAGCAACATTACAAGTCCGTCTGTCTCGGCGGACGGGGGTATTTTTATCCCGTCGGCAGCGAGCGCGGTACGCACCGATTGCAGTATTCTGTTGGCTTCGCGCAACTCCATAGCATATATTTTAACATATATGCGCGACAAAATCAAGTGCTTTTTTCATTAGGCGCTCGGCGCGGGCATTCGTTCTGCTATCCGTCGCATATATATCATCTTGTAAAATTTCAAAATTCATAGTTCAAATGATTGAAAAAAAAGTTAAAACGGAGTAAACTATATGCGTGATAGTTTAAGTGCGTTCACCACTTTCGGAATAGGCGGTGCGGCGAAGAAGCTGACGATTGCCCGTTCGCGAACTGAATTTGCCGACGCGGCGGCGCGCGGCGCGCTCGTTTTGGGCAGAGGCTCGAACGTTCTCGTATCCGACGACGGCTACGACGGCGAAGTCGCGATAAACCGCTATGCGGGTGTTTCAAGGTCGGGCGTATGCGTTACTGCGGCATCGGGGACTACGCTTACATCGTTGTGCGGCTACCTCAAAGAACAGGGGCTGAGCGGTATGGAGTGGGCTGTAGGCATACCGTCGAGCGTCGGCGGCGCGGTGATAATGAACGCGGGCGCGTTCGGCGGGAGCGTGAGCGACAGGCTTATCTGTGCCGAAGTATTGCGCGGCGGCGATATAATCACTCTCGGTGCGGACGAGTTCGGATTCGGCTATAGGACGAGTTCGCTTGCGGTAGGTGACGTAGTGGTTTCGGCTACGTTCGCGCTCGAAACGTGCGATCCGTGCATAATCGCAACTCTTCATTCAGAGTACAATGCGGCGCGGCGCGCCAAACAGCCGATAGGCAGAAGCGCGGGGTCGGTGTTCAAAAACCACGAAGGTATGTCCGCCGGCGCGCTCATCGAAGCGGCAGGTTTCAAGGGTTACCGCATCGGCGGCGCGGAAGTGTCGCACAAACACGCAAATATCATTGTAAACACCGGCGGGGCGACAGCCTGCGACGTCGTGTCGATCGTCCGAACGATCAAGACCGAACTCGAAGCGCGAGGAACGCCCGTCGAAGAAGAAATCGTTTATATCGGAGAATTCAATTAAAATGGCTTTTTGGGGCGACTACCATACGCATACTAAGTACAGTCACGGAAAGGGCACCGTTCTTGACAATGCCGAAGCTGCCGCACGAAAGGGTTTGAAGCAGATCGCGATAACCGATCACGGTTTGAGTCACGTGCTGTTCGGTATAAAGCGCAAGGAACTGCCGCTTCTTCGCCGCGATTGCGAATACGCGACGGTGCATACAGGAGTTCTTGTGCTTGCGGGTATAGAGAATAACGTCAATTCGTTCGACGGCACGTTCGATCTTCGTCCCGAAGATATAGCGATGCTCGATATAATTCAGGGCGCGTATCATAAAGCGGGGCGCGCTCCGACGCTCAAACAGCAGTTCACATACCAATTCGCAAATTTTTACCGCAGTATGCGCAAAAGTTCGCCGCGCTCGCTTATAGTGAGAAACACCGATTCGTATTTGGCGCTTTTGGATAAATACGACGTGGATTTTTTGGGGCATCTCAACCGCGATATACGCGTGGACGCATTGACGGTTGCGCGGTATGCTAAGGAAAAGGGCACGTATATCGAGCTTAACGGCAAGCGGATGAGCCTTACAGACAAAGAGATAGAAAAGATGGCGGAAGAGGGCGTGAACTTTGTTTGCAATTCCGATGCGCACACTCCCGAAAAGGTGGGCGATATGGGTTTAGGACTTGCCGCCGTCGAGCGGTTGCACATACCTTACGAGCTTATCGGCAATTGGGAAAAATTCCCCAAATTCCGCTCGTCCAATTATCAACGTGCCGTCGTCTCGCACATATGCGATCAGGCGGCCGCCGGACTGTCGGAGCTCGATAGTTCAGGCATAATCGGCACCGATGACAATGACTAAGCTCGACGGTCTGAGCGTAAAACGCGAAATTGTGGGGCGCAGGGTAAAAGACAGCGAACGTCTCGCCTTGCTTTCCGGATTTGTGCGCGCCTGTTTTTCGGTCGTGCGGCGCGGCGGAGAATGCGATCTGTGTTTAGAGTGCCGAACCGATTTCGTTCGCGACTATGTTGCCGCGCTGATGATGGAACAGTTCAAGATAACGCCGTCGGCAAGGGGCGGAGTAAGCAGGATAAGCGGAATAGACGGCAACGGCGGCGCGGAAATAGAAGTGGTGTCGCCCGCCGAAAAAAACGCGCTCGTGTATGTCGGAAGCGATAAATTGCTTCGTGCGCTCAATGTTATAAATCCGAATGCCGATGGATTCGAACTTGCCCCGATGAACAGCGGGGCGTTCGGCGAGGCCGGTTGTTACGTGCGCGGCTTATTTCTCGGATGCGGCAGTATCTCGGTTCCCGCAGCCGAAAACGCCGACAAGCAAAGAAGCGGCGGTTATCATCTCGAATTTTCATTCACGGGGAATGACGCGGCGAGCGACCTTTGCGGAATACTCGGAGAATACGACATATATGCCAATGTTACGCTCCGCGCCGAAAAGTTCGTCGTTTACGTAAAGGGCGGCGAGAGCGTCAGCGACTGTCTTGCGCTCATCGGTGCCGAAAAGACGGTACTCAAACTCAACGAGACTATGGCGGTGCTCGCAGTAAAGGGCGACGTGACGCGGCGCAATAATTGCGATCTCGCAAATATGAACAGAGCGATCGACGCATCGGTAGGCATAATCAACGCGATAGATGCGATAGACAGAAAAGTAGGATTGAAAACGCTCGACAAAAAGCTGTATGAAGCGGCGATCGCACGGCGTGAAAACCCCGATTCGTCTATAGGCAGTCTCGCGGCGCTTTTGGGTATTTCGAAGTCGGGACTCAAACACAGGCTGGACAAGATAGCGGAGATCGCCGCCGACGCGGACAAAGAGGAATAAATCGTTTATGAAACCATTTGCGCATTTACATGTACATACCGAATTTTCGTTGCTTGACGGCGCTGTGCGCACCGACAAGGTTTTCAAGGTGTGCGACGAACTCGGCATTCCGGCAGTGGCGATGACCGATCACGGCAATTTGTACGGGACTATAGAGTTTTTGAAGGCGGCTGTAAAATACACCGACAAGGACGCGGATTTTTACAAGTTTATAGAGGAACGCCGACCGTTTAAGGTCAAGCCGATTGTCGGTTGCGAAGTGTACCTCACAGAAAATATGCACGTCAAGGAAAAAGGCGCCAATGGCGCGCCGCCCAAGCTTAACCACTTGGTTCTTCTCGCAAAGAACGGCGAGGGGTATCACAATCTTGTTAAGATAGTGTCCGAAAGCTATACCGAAGGAATGTACTATAAGCCGCGAGTAGACTTCGACTGCATAAAAAAGTACAGCGGCGGACTTATCTGTCTTTCCGCCTGTCTTGCAGGCGTAATACCGCAAGCACTGCTCCGTCGCGACTACGCTACCGCCGATATGTGGGCGGAGCGGTTCAAGGAATTGTTCGGCGACGATTTTTATATCGAGATACAAAACCACAATATCGAGGATCAAAAGATCGTTTTGCCGCGACTTGTCGAGCTTGCCGAAAAGCACGGAATAAAAACGGTTGCGACAAACGACGCGCATTACCTGACAAAAGACGACGCCAAAATGCAAAAGGTATTGATGGCGATATCTTTTCATTCGACATTGGAGAATGACGGCGACGACGACGGCTACGAGGGTGAAAGCCTTGCCGAGAATAAATATTTCCCGACGCGCGAGTTCTACCTCAAAACTTACGACGAGATGAAAGCGGCGCTGCCGAGTTACGTCGACGCACTCGATCGGACTATGGAGATCGTCGACAAATGCGATCCGTACTTTATCAAGCGCGACAAGCTGTTGCCGTCGTATCAAGCCCCCGACGGGATGACCAGCGAAGAATACTTGCGAAAGCTGACTTGGGACGGACTTAATGCCAAGTACGGCGAGATCACAGACGAAGTGCGCGAGCGCGCGGAGTACGAACTGTCCGTAGTCGAGCGAATGAAGTTCGTCGACTACTTTCTCATAGTTTGGGATTTTATCAACTGGTCTCGTTCGCACGGCATTCCCGTAGGTCCGGGACGGGGTAGCGGCGCAGGCAGTATCATAGCGTATGCGATAGGAATTACGCTCATCGACCCGCTCAAATACCAACTCATATTCGAACGTTTCTTGAATCCCGACCGCGTAAGCAATCCCGACTTCGATGTCGACTTTTGCGTAGACAGGCGTGGCGAGGTTATAGAATACGTCGTCGGCAAGTACGGCAAGCCGAATGTTTCGCAGATAGCTACGTTCGGCACGATGGCGACAAAAGCGGCGATAAAAGATGTAGGTCGCGTGTTCAATCTTCCGTTCGCCGAAGTCAACAACATAACGAAAATGATCCCGCGCGGCTCCGAGAAAATGCATATAATAGAGCTTCTCGGGCGTGGGGTGGATAAAGAAGGCAAACCCGTGCCGGGCGTGCCGGAAATGATCTCGCTGTATAACAGCGATCCCGTTGCGAAACGAGTTCTCGATATGGCGGAAAAAATAGAGGGAATGCCGCGTCAGATAGGTATGCACGCGGCAGGCGTTATTATATGCCGTGATCCGATAGCCGATCACGTGCCGCTCTCGCGCACGAATGAAGACGTTATAGTCACAGAGTACGATATGATTGTCGACGAGGAGTTGGGACTTCTCAAAATGGACTTTTTGGGTCTCACCACTCTCACCGACATAAAGAAAGCGCTCGACAATATATTGCAGACGACGGGCAAAACGCTCGACTTCGACAAGATAGGTTACGACGATCAAAATGTCTATAAGATGATAGGCGACGGCGACACGGAGGGCGTGTTCCAGCTTGAATCGGGCGGTATGACGGGGTTTATGCGCGAGCTTAAACCGACCAATCTGGAAGAGGTGATAGCCGGAATATCGCTTTACAGACCCGGTCCTATGAACTCCATTCCGCAGTACATCGCCAACCGTAAGAATAAGAATAACATTCCGTATATGCATAAAGCGCTCGAACCGATACTGAACGTTACTTACGGTATAATAATCTATCAAGAGCAGGTTATGCAGATAGTGCGCGAGCTTGCGGGATACTCGATGGGCGGTGCGGATAATATTCGCCGTATGATGAGCAAAAAGAAAGTCGCGGCGATGAACGCCGAGCGCGTAGTATTTATTCACGGCAACGAAAAGAAAGGTATTAAAGGTTGCGTAAAGAACGGCATACCCGAAAAGATAGCTAACGACATCTATGATATGCTCATAACGTTTGCCGAGTACGGATTCAATAAATCGCACGCGGCGGCGTACGCTCACCTCACTTATCAGGCGGCGTACCTCAAATGCTATTATCCCGTCGAATTCTTTACGGCTATTCTCAACAACAGGATCACCAAGATCGACGAGCTTACTCATTACCTGACTTATCTCAAAGAAGCCAAGATAAAGGTGCTTCCGCCGAGCGTCAATAAGTCGCGCGCCGAGTACACCGTCGAGGACGGGTGCGTACGAATCGGTATGGGCGCGGTGAAAGGCGTGGGGCTTCCGATAATCAACCGTATGGTAGACGAACGCGACAGGAACGGCGAGTACAAAGATTTCGTCGAGTTTGTGTCGCGTATGGACGATCCGGAAACGGGCAAGAGCATTATAAATAAGCGCATACTCGAATCGCTTATATACGCCGGCGCATTCGATTGTTTCGGAAAAAAGCGTTCCGTGCTTATCGCTTCGTATCCGAGCGTTATGGATAGGGCGGCGAAGGAGCGCGAGGCGAGAATGAAAGGGCAGGTGTCGTTCTTCGACGTGGTGCCGCAGATAAAGGAAGAGTTTGTCTACCCCGTAATGGACGAGTATTTGCCCAACTTCAAATATAAAATGGAAAAAGAAGTGTGCGGCGTGTACATTTCGGGTCATCCGCTTTCCGCGTATATAGACAAGCTCAAACATTTCAGATATAACACGTCGATGTTCGATCCGGAATCGGAAAACTGTCCCGACAACGAGACCAAAGTCACCGTCGGCGGAATGCTGACTGCCACCGTCAACAAGATGACCAAAAAGGGCAATCCTATGGGTACGGCGGTACTCGAAGACCTTTACGGCTCGGTGGAACTTGTCGCGTTCGGCAAGACTTACGAAAAACTCCGTCCGTTGTGGATAAAGGACACGGTCGTGTCTGTCACAGGCGTTTTGCGGTTCGGCGACAACGGTACCTCGATATGGGTGGACGACATAAAGCCGTTTGCCGACAGCGACGCGAACACGCAAAAGGTGTGCTGTTATTTATCGTTGAGCGACGCCGAAATGTGGAAAGAACTGCGCGAGATAGTTGACGCTTATCCCGGCAACGGCTATATCTACGTGAAGAATACCGACGACGATAAGCTGTATCGAATGAGCGATAAATTTTCTATCGAGCCGATTTCGCTCGGCGAGATAAGCGCATTGCTGGGCGAAGACAATATAAAAATGAATTAAAAACACATTGAAAATTTGCGCCGAAATATATTGCAAGCACTTTATTTTTTTGCGTCTTTGTGATATAATAAAACAGAACATTAATACGGCAATAAATTTCGATGTTGCGAATGTGCAAAGAAATCGAAAATCAAGCAATGCTTGAGGAGGCGAAAAATGAAAAAAATAGCGGTACTTACAAGCGGCGGCGACGCGCCCGGTATGAATGCGGCTATCCGTGCCGTTGTGCGGTACGGTATAGGCGTCGGTATGGAAGTTATGGGTGTGGAGCGCGGACTTCAAGGTCTTTTGGACGATGCGTTTATCCCTATGAATATGCGCAGCGTTTCGGACATCATCCATCGCGGCGGAACAATATTAAAAACAGCGCGCTGTCTAGAATTCAAGACCGAAGCAGGTCAGCAGAAAGCGATCGAAAACCTGCGCAAGAACGGAGTGGAGGGACTTATCGTAATCGGCGGCGACGGCTCGTTTATGGGCGCTAAGGCGATGACCGATCACGGATTCCCGTCGATAGGTATTCCCGGCACGATAGATAACGACCTTGCATATACGGATTTCACGCTCGGTTTCGATACGGCTTGTAACACCATTCTCGACGCGATAAACAAAATTCGCGACACGATGAGCTCGCACGAGCGCGTTTCTATAATAGAAGTAATGGGCAGAAATTGCGGCGATCTCGCACTGTATACCGGTATGTGCGGCGGCGCGGAAGTTATAATCGTTCCCGAACATAATTTGACTATAGACGAGATAGTCGATACTTTGGGCGGCGGTCAGCTTCACGGCAAGACAAGCGGCATAATAGTGCTTGCGGAGGGCGCGGGTCACGCCGACGAACTTAAAGTCGAACTGTCGAAACGCACCGATATGATAATAAAGACCACACGGCTCGGACATATTCAGCGCGGCGGAAGTCCGTCCTGCCGCGACAGATTTTTGGGTACTTGCTTCGGCGTTCACGCCGTCAAGTTGCTTGAAAAGGGCATAGGCAACAGGATAGTCGGCATTCGCGACAACAAGTTCTACGATATGGACATTGTCGAGGGTTGCTCGATGAAAAAGAAATTCGATCTTGATCTTTATAACACGGCGGTCATAGTGTCGAGATAAAAAAGCCCGAAAGGGCTTTTTTGATTTTGTTTTTAGGTAATTTTGTAATTCAGATAAAACAATATGATAGGAAGTATTGTAAAAGTAACCGTAGACAGACATCCCGGTAGCCGTCATCCAAAGCACAGTGATATTATATACCATATCAATTACGGGTATATTGACGGTATTATTGCGCCTGACGGAGAGGAGCAAGACGCTTATACTTTGGTGTACATACCGCTGTTAAAGCGCTTACGGTAAAAGTTATCGCAATTATACACCGTAACGATGATATAGAGGAAAAACGGGTTGCCGTCCCTGTCGGCATTGAGTTTACAGACGAAGAAATAGCAAAGACAGTACACTTTCAAGAACATTATTTTGCTTGCGTTATAAAACGATAAATTTCAATTTGTTGTTTTCAAATCGAATAAGAAAAGAATAGCTCGATATACCACCGTTATGTACTAAAATATAAAACAATTCGCAGTGAAATTATTCACATAGAGCAAGGTTTTGACATTGAAAACCTTGTTTTTTAAGCCACAATAAAAATTTAAGGAATTCTTAAAGATTTCCGCATTGAAAAACGGTATAATTAAGTAGAGGTGTGCTATGAAATATAATTGCCTTATAATCGACGATGAGAAAGTGCTTGCGGACAGCACGTCGGAATACTTTAATCTTTTCGGCGTAAACACGGTTGCCATTTACAGTGTGGAAGATTGTCGCAAGTTTTTCAAAGACAATACCGCCGAGCTTATATTACTTGATATAAATTTAGGCGACGGAAGCGGTTTTGACTTATGTGAGGAACTACGGGAAAAGACGAATATTCCCATACTGTTTATTTCCGCACGGACAAGCGACGACGACAAGATAGTTGCGCTTAATATCGGCGGCGACGATTATGTTCAAAAGCCGTATTCTCTCGGAGTGTTGCTTGCAAAAGTAAAAGCCGTGTTAAAGCGGTACGGACAAGCCGCAACTACCGAATATTCGGACGGATATTTGACTGTCGATTTTGCGGCAAAGCAAGTCAACGTAAACGGCAACACCGTAAAACTTACCGCGCTTGAATTTAAGTTGATTGCTTATCTTATAGAAAACAAAGGTAAGGTTATATCGAAAAAAGAACTGTTCGAGAAAGTTTGGGAAGACAAATTTACGGGCGACGGAACGCTTAACGTGCATATCCGAAGATTGCGCGAAGCCATAGAAAGCAGCCCGAACGAGCCGAAATACATTGTTACGGTCTGGGGCGACGGTTACAAATTTACGGGAGGCAATGAATGAAAAGGCAAGCCTTTTTAATCGGCGTTCTTCTCGTACTCACAGCCGAGATAATAACGCTTATCGTCTTTGCCGTGCAAACGCCCGACTTCTCGCAAGATGCCGTTGCCGTAAACGAAGTCGTGCACTCGGTGACGGAAGATTTTAATGCTTTGGATCAACATAAAAATACCACTGCTCTCGACTACATTGTTTTAGACGAAAGCGGCAATCTTCTCTACAAAACAAAATCGGGACTTTCCGAGAGCGTAAACGCGGCAATTACTCATAGAGATACGATACTCGATATTACAATTAACGATACCACAGTCGGCAAAGTCATTATTTATAACGACGGTATGCATACGTTGCAATCACAAAAGCAAACGGCAATTATCGTTTTGTCGGTTGCAATCGTTGTAAGCGGCGGAATCTGTATCGGGTACGCCGTCTATATGTACTACACGATGATAAGACCGTTCCGCAAACTCAAAGGCTTTGCCGAGCGAATAGCAGGCGGTAATTTGGATATTCCGCTTGAAATGGACAGACGAAATCTTTTCGGCGCGTTTACCGAGAGTTTTGACATTATGCGCTCGGAACTGAAAAAGGCGCGTCTTGCCGAAGCGCGGGCACAGCAGAGCAAAAAAGAACTCGTCGCAAAACTTTCACACGATATTAAAACGCCGGTTGCAAGTATTAAAGCCGTTTCCGAAATCGGACTTGCCGTAACGAATAACGAAAAAGACGAAGCGAACTACACGCATATCATAGTCAAGGCCGATCAGATAAATACGCTCGTTACAAATTTATTTTCGGCAACGCTCGAAGAATTGCAACAGCTTACCGTTACGCCTACGAGCATAGACAGCAAACAAGTGAAAGTAATACTTGAAAATGCGGATTATCTGCACCGTGCAACGATTCCCGATATTCCCGAATGCTTGGTGTATGCCGACGGTTTGCGCTTGCAACAGGTGTTCGATAATATCTTTGCCAACTCTTACAAGTATGCCGAAACCGAAATTACCGTGACGGCGCAAAAAGCCGATAACTATATCGTCATCATTATAGAAGATTACGGCGGCGGAGTTTCGACTGAAGAATTGCCCGTACTGAAAGAAAAATTCAAACGCGGGAGCAATGCCGAAAATTCCGACGGCGCAGGCTTGGGACTTTATATTTCCGACTACTTTATGAAAGAGATGCAGGGCGAATTGAATATTGAAAACAGTGAACACGGCTTAAAAGTAACCGTTACTCTTGCTTTAAGCGGTAAGATTTAAGAAATATTTAAGAAATAGTTAAAGACATTTAATAATTGAAAAATGTACAATGAGCGTGTAAAAAGGAGGTTTTTATATGCATCGGCAAATATTATTGAAAACCGAAAAACTTTGTAAGACTTTCTCAAACGGAGGTCGGCAACAGCACGTTCTTAAAAATATTGATTTGGAACTTTATCAGGGCGATTTTACCGTGATTATGGGTGCAAGCGGAGCAGGGAAATCTACGCTCCTGTATGCTCTTTCGGGAATGGATACGCCGTCGCTCGGTACTATCGCTTTCGGCGATAAAGTCATTTCCGATTTGTCTCAAGACGGGCTTGCGGTATTCCGCCGCGATCATTGCGGATTCGTGTTTCAGCAAATCTATCTTATCGACGGAATGTCCGTTATGGATAACGTACTTTCCGCAGGACTTCTTGTAAATAAGGACAAGAAAGCACTTGTGGCAAAGGCAAAGGAACTGTTTGCGGCGGTCGATATATCTGAAGAAACGCAAAAGAAATTTCCTACGCAAATATCGGGCGGCGAAGCGCAAAGAGTCGGGATAGTTCGTGCGCTTATCAATTCGCCCGAAATATTGTTTGCCGACGAGCCTACGGGCGCGCTCAATTCCAAAACGGGACTTGACGTTCTCGATACGCTCACGAAATTCAACGAGCAGGGTCAGAGCGTTGTAATGGTTACTCACGATATGCGTTCGGCACGTCGCGGCAACCGTATTCTCTATTTGAAAGACGGCGTAATATTGGGCAAGTGCGATTTGGGAAAATACACGCACGGCGACACGGCAAGGCACGAAAAATTGTCCGCATTCTTGAAAGATATGGGGTGGTAAAATGAGAAAGTTATTTCTTATTGCCCGCTCTAATATGCGGAAATCCAAAGGGCAAACGGCGGCTATCGTCGTACTGATCTTGCTTGCGGCTACGCTGTTAAATCTTTGGCTTATGCTGTCTATGGACTATAAAGCAAACTTTGACAGATACCACGACAAACTCAACGCCGAACACGTTACGCTTTTGGTGGACGATACGAACAATGCGCAAAAATTCTTATCGCAAACGCTTGAAAGCGATCCCGAAGTAAAAGAATTCCGTCTGGACGGCTGTATGTATATGGTCGGCACGTTCTCTTATAACGGCGGTCAAATGAACGGACAGTTTATTTTTATGGATAAGCAAACGGCTATATCGCGCACAATCGGCAAAGCCGAAATCGTTGAGGAGAGCAATTTAACGAGCGGAGTATATTTGCCTATGTTGTATAAGTCGGACGATTACCGTATAGGCAAAACGATTGAATTAACTATCGGAAGCCGCCCCGTAACGTACACCGTATGCGGCTTCTTCAACAGTGTAATGATGGGTTCGCATAATTGCGCTTTAACGCAAATTATACTTACTCAGGATAAATACGCCGAACTCGAGGAATCGAATTACGCATATCAAACAACGCTGTGTTCGGTGCGTTTGAACGAAAAATCAACTAATCTTACCTATGAGGCTAAGATAAAGGCAATCGTATCGGAGAGTTTCCCCAATACGCAAATGGCGAGCAACTGTTACGACATAGTTGCGCAGTCGCGGTATATTTCGCAGGGAATTTGCTCGGCAATTATGAGCGTTATGGCGTTTTTCGTACTTTTGATTGCGCTGGTAGTAATCGTATCGAATATCATCAACTATATACAGGTCAACATTAAAAATTTAGGCGCTCTCAAAGCTGTGGGATATACTTCCGGACAGCTCGTCTTATCTCTCTTGTTGCAGTTTTTAGGACTTGCCTTTATTGCGGCTCTTGTGGGCGCGGCGCTGTCGTATGCGCTTTTCCCTGCGATAAATACGATGATGATTGCGCAGACGGGAATACCGTATGCAATTCGCTTTTTACCGTTGCCCGTCATAATTTCGCTTATAATATTGGGTGGTACGGTTGCGCTCTCCGCTTGGCTTTCCGCCCGTAGGATAAAAAAGATAGAGCCTATCGTTGCATTGCGCTCGGGCGTGCAAACACACAATTTCAAGAAAAACCGCGTTCCGCTTGAAAAAACCGGAACCCCGTTAAATCTTGCGCTTGCGCTCAAAACTACGCTTTCGGGCGTTAAGCATAATATAACGGTTTGTATAACGATGCTCGTTCTGTCGCTTGTGGTTGTGTTTTCGGGACTTATGACTGAAAACATAATTGTCGATATGACGCCGTTTCTGAATTTGATCGTCGGAGAAACGGCGGATAGCGCAATTAACGTGCAAGCGGAAACCGAAGACGATTTTCTTGAAGTATTGAATTCCGACAGCCGCACGGAAAAGGTTTATTTGTATAATTCTTTGAACGTATCGCACGTCGGCGGAGTGGAACTTATGGCAACGCTTTGCGACGATTTTTCAAAAGTAAATAATCAAAGCGTGGTATTCAAAGGCAGATTCCCCAAATTCGATAACGAAATTGCAATCGCCGCAAAATACGCAAAAGAGAAGGGCTTTGCAATCGGAAATGAAATAGAAATAACGGCGAACGGCAAAACCGAAAAATATCTTATAAGCGGGTTTACGCAAATTACAAACAATCTGGGGCGCGACTGTTTATTGACAAGGCAGGGTTATGAGCGGCTCGGCGAGCTTATAAACGTTACCTATTATATCAATCTCGCGGAAGGCACGGATATAGACGCTTTCAACGAAGAAATGAAAGAAAATTTTTCGGGTAGCGTAAACGGCGTAATAAACGTTTTGGCTACGATCGAAGGCGCGGGGAGCGTTTACGTTTCGCTTATGACTATAATAGTAATTGCGATACTTGTGCTTTCGGCGATTATCATAGCGTTTGTGCTGTATTTGTTGGTGCGCACATTGCTCAATAATAAAAAGCGCGATTACGGGATACTCAAATCGTTGGGATTTACAACAGGGCAACTCATTTTGCAGACGGCGCTTTCGTTTATGCCCGCTATTATCCTATCAACCGTCGTAGGTATAATTGTAAGCTGTATTGCTATCAATCCGCTTATGTCGCTGTTTTTAAGCTCTATGGGTATTGTTAAGTGTATGTTCGGCATCCCTGTCGCTTTTTCCGCGCTTGCCGGAATCGGGCTTATCATTATATCATTTGGTATTGCGTGTTTACTGTCGCTTAAAGTCAAAAAGACAGAACCACGCAGTTTACTTGTCGGAGAATAATGAAATGTTTTTATAAGGATCTGTTATTCGACAAACTCACCGTAGAAATACAGTTCACTGCCCGCTATGGGCAGTGAACATATTAGTTGTACGTAAAAACCGTGAGCGTGATAGGATTTTACAAATGTGCGTTTTTTCGGTTAAGGAGTATCTTTTGAGCTAAACTAATGCTTACCGTTCAATAGAATGGATAACCACCGTAGAGCAACCTTATATTGCCGAACACGGTTAAAAGTCGGTGATACTAAGTGATCGGCGGCTTTTTTGTCATCTTTTTACGCTATCTATTCTACTATACTTCGTTTACGAAGGATAGTAGTTTTACCACAGGGAAATCCCATATGAAAAAACCCTCTTTCGAGGGTTTGTTTTTGGTTGTATTACGCTTTGCCCGCGCAACCGAGTACGTGGACGAGTTTGTGGCGAACGCATTCGGTGACGAGAGTTCTGCCGTCGCCGAGATATTGACGGGGATCGAAGTGCGAGGGGTTTTCGGCGAAGTGCTTGCGCGTTGCAGCGGTGAAAGCGAGACGGAGGTCGGAGTCGACGTTGATCTTGCAAACAGCCATTGACGCGGCTTTTCTGAGCATATCTTCGGGAATACCCTTAGCGCCGGGCATTGCGCCGCCGAAGTCGTTGACCATTTTGACGTATTCGGGAAGAACGGAACTCGCGCCGTGCAAAACGATAGGGAATTTGGGAAGAAGTTCGGATACCTTTTCGAGAATGTCGAAGCGGAGCTTGGCTTCGCCTTTGAACTTGAACGCGCCGTGACTTGTGCCGATGGCGATGGCGAGGGAGTCGACGCCCGTCTTTTCGACGAATTCTGCGGCTTCTTCGGGATCGGTATAGAACGAATCGGCTTCCGATACTTTAACGTTGTCCTCGACGCCTGCCAGTCTGCCTAGTTCGGCTTCGACTACGACGCCGTGATCGTGCGCGTATTTGACGACTTGCGAAGTTATTTTTATATTTTCGGCGAGAGGGTGGTGCGACGCGTCGATCATAACGGAAGTGAACCCGTCCTTAATGCAACTGACGCAGAGATCGTAAGAGTCGCCGTGATCGAGGTGCAAAGCAATGGGCAATCCCGAATCTTCGACAGCGGCCTGAACCATTCTCGTCAAATATTTGGGGTTGGCGTATTTGCGCGCACTCGACGATACTTGCAGAATGAGCGGGGCCTTTTCGATCTTGCCGGCTTCGACAATGCCCTGAATCGTCTCCATATTGTTGATGTTGAAAGCGCCGATGGCATATCCGCCCTCGTACGCTTTGGCAAACATATCCTTAGTTGTTACCAAAGGCATAATTATTCCCTCCGAGAAAATTCTTAAAATTAGTATAGCACAATTACCGTGATTTGGCTACTGTTTTATTGACATTTTTTCCAAAAAGAATTATAATGAACTCGGAGGCTGTTATGAAAGATGAAAGAATGACAAAGTTGGCACACAACCTCGTCGACTTCTCTGTCGGCGCAAAAAAGGGCGATAAAGTGCTTATCGAAGCGTTTGATATTCCGTACCCGCTCATTTCTGAAATCGTAAAGGCGGTATACGAGGCGGGCGCTCAGGCGTTTGTAAATAATATAGATATGCGCGTGCGCTACGAACTGTTAAAGGGCGCGAGCGACGCACAACTCAAACTTTGGGCAAAGCACGATGCGGCTGTAATGAACGATATGGATTGCTATATCGGCGTGCGCGGTTCGGCAAACTCTTACGAGCTGTCCGCCGTTCCGCAAGATCGTATGGATAAGTATATGAGCATATACAATCACGCCGTTCATCACGAAATACGCGTAAAAAAGACGCGTTGGGTTGTGCTTCGCTATCCGTCGCCGTCGATGGCGCAACTTGCCGGTATGTCCACAGAGGTTTTCGAAGACCACTATTTCAAGGTGTGCAATCTCGACTATTCCAAGATGGATAAGGCGATGACTCCGCTTGTCGAGCTTATGAACCGCACCGACAAAGTGCGTATCGTCGCTAAGGATACCGATATCACGTTTTCCATAAAGGATATTCCGGCTGTCAAGTGTTCGGGACATATGAACATACCGGACGGGGAAGTGTACACGGCGCCCGTCAAAGACTCGATAAACGGAGTTATAACATATAATACCCCCACCGTGTATAACGGCAATAAGTTCGATTATGTTCAACTTACGTTTAAGGACGGAAAGATAGTAAAGCAGACGAGTTCCAACCCCGAAAAGTCGGAGGCGATATTCGATACCGACGACGGCGCGCGTTTTGTAGGCGAGTTCGCGATAGGCGTCAATCCGTATATTCACGACGCAATATGCGACATTCTGTTCGACGAGAAAATAGCGGGTTCTATCCACTTTACGCCCGGTTGCTGTTACGACGATGCCTATAACGGCAATATATCCGCAGTGCATTGGGATCTGGTGCTTCGTCAGACTCCCGAATTCGGCGGCGGACAGATTTACTTCGACGGAGTGCTTATACGCGACAACGGCAGATTCGTTTTGGACGAATTGAAGTGTCTCAATCCCGAAAACTTAGCCTGACGCGTCGGAACTTTGCGATGCGCGGTTGAACGTTGTTATGAATACGCGCAAACCGACGATCGATTCCGCATATCGAATTAACAATCGGAGAAACTATGTTCACACTAAAATATAAGATAACGAACGATGATATGAAGAGGATCAACACCCGCATAATGCGGATGTACTTCGCTTTATATTTTACGGTGTCGTTGTTGGGGCTCGGCGCAGGCATAGCCGCGACGATTATGCGCCCGCGCACGGAAATACTCGTGTTCGGCATAATACTCATCGTGTTGGGTGCGATACTTTTGGGTTGTTCGATACTGCTCACGATCTCGCCCAAAACTTTCGTACTCGGCGCGGTATTGCCCGATAACGACGCGGAACGCGAGTTGAGTATCGACGGAGACGGAATAACCGTTCGTTCGCAGGACAGCTCGGATATTTACTTCCGAATGGGCGAAGTGCTTAAAGTCAAGGAGAGACCCGCCGAACTTCTTTTATATACCGAAAAAGACAGGGTGCTGATCGTAAAAGACGCGGTAACATCCGGACAGAGTTTTGCGGAACTTGTCGCGTTCGTTAAATCGCATACTGTCAAAAAGAATTCCGCAACGACGCAGACTGTTTCGCCGTCGGAAGAAAAATCGGACGATACTGAGACGGAAAACACTGAACCGGATAAAAAATAATATGATATTTGCGTAAAAGCTTGAAGATAGTAATTGATTAACGAGAACATAATAAACTCTAAATATTTAATATGTATGTGGGGGATTTCAATGATAGTTAAATTTTGCGGAATAAACAAAATAGAATATGCCCAAATGGCGGTTGATTTGGAAGCCGACTATTTGGGCTTTTTGGTAGGTATAACCCATAGGGCGGAAGATAAGCTGACAAATTTGGAAGCTAAAATGATTATTGAATCTATTGACTTCTCCAAGAGTACTCCTATTGCGGTCACGCATCTACAAGATGCGCGATCGATTATTTCGACTATGCATGAGATAAATGTTACAGCGGTTCAAATTCATGATTCAATTACCATCGAAGGAATAAAGGAAATCAGATCGGCTTTTCCGGACGGATATATAATTAAAGCAGTACACATACAGGATCGAGACCGCAGTTTGGAAAAAGCTATGTATTTCGAAGAGTACGTGGACGCTTTACTGCTTGATTCCCGTACAATCGACAGATTGGGCGGCACGGGAAATATTCATGATTGGAATATAAGCGAAGAAATAGTAAACTGTGTTAAGAAACCGGTATTCCTTGCCGGCGGTTTGACCCCGAATAATTTAGATGCAGCTATTAAAAAGGTTCATCCGTCCGGTGTCGATGTTAATTCGGGTGTGGAAATAAACGGCGAAAAAGATTTTGCCAAAATGTCGGAATTCATAAAAATAGCAAGGGGAAAATAAAATGTCGGATGTCGGTACAAAAGCGGAAGCGTTACAGTATGAGAAAACTAGGCTGTTTGAAGATCTTGCGGAAACGCTCGTGCGCGAGTCGAACAGAAAAACCATAGATACGAAAAATAAGCGAAAAGAGGAAGTAATAGGCTGGGCAAGAGAGGCGAATCTCAACATAAGTAGCGTGTTGAATACCGGCGAAGTATTGCTTGGATTGCTTTTTGCACGTAATGTTATAATACATGGGAAACTCTCTAATGAGATATCGCTTTGCATAGATGGCGGTATCAAGTTTCTCTTGAATAATCAGTGCGGCACAGGTGGTTGGACTACGTCGGAATCAGAAGTGTCTACGGCGCTTGGAAATATAGTTTCTACAACACTTGCCGTATGGGCAATCAGTGAATATGAATTACATTTTAACAGAGATTCTGTTATTATAAATCATACCCTTGAAAAGGCTTACGATTTTATTGTCGGTTGTCAAAAAGGTGATGAATTTAACTATCGGTTCAGACCTGTTTCAGATAAATCGAAAGTAATGGCAACCGCATATGCATTGCTTGCTTATGTTAATTTGTTCATTTATCGGAATAATGTGCCGGACGGTCAATCAATGTTTGAAGGTATCGTCGGAAAAATTAATAATATCATCGATTTACTAAATAATAGTGTGGATAACGGCATAGCTACTTTTTTCGAACAAGCAATATGTTTCATTGCTCTTAAGCAAATAATGAAATACGATTTAACGGTAAAAGAGAATGAAAAAATCGCTGTTTTATACGAAAAGATAGAGAAAAATTTGCGTGACGTAGACGAAGACAAGGTTCTGCGTCCGTACAAAGACGTGCGAGACACAAGAGAGAACGGAAGTGATAGCGATTTTTGTTATTTTACGCCTGTATGGATGTTAATAGCTTTGGATTTTTGTTATTCTACGGATGTCTCGTATAAACCTGATTTATTGCAAGCAATAGCAAATACTTTTACGCTGTCGAATAACAGATTGAGTGTGGTTTATGAAGGTCGTGAATGGATATGGGCAATAGCGCAGGTGCTTATGAGTTTATCTATTCACAGCTCAACGCAAAGACTGGATGAGTTTTTGAATTTGGGTAAATATTGCGACCCTAACAGCGTGTTTGTCATATACGGACGCAATAAGGAAATTAAGGATGCGGTTGTAAATATGTTGCGTGCGATGTCGTTGCATGTAGTAACATATAATAATGCCAAAGGAGATACAAGAGGCACTTATGCAGCAGTAAAAGATGGGATTAGTAAGTCTGCAGTCAGTATCGTTCTTCTAACAGGTGATGACGAAGGCCGGTGTCGTAAGGCCTATCAGATACAGGATGACAGAAATAATACATATGAAACGAAATTAACAAATCAACCGAGAATGAATGTCGTTTTCGAGGCCGGGTATTCTTTTGCATATCATTCCGATAAGAACGTTATTCTTGTTTCTGTAAACAACACGCGGTTGTTTTCCGATATAGACGGAATAAATTTGGTGAAAGTTCGAACGGATATTAGAGGCGGCATCAATGAAGCTTCGGAATATAAGTTTAAGGAAGAATTGATTGAGAACTTGTCCAATTGCGGGTGTGATTTGCCGAAAGATGCAATAGAAATATTGGAGGGGATTCATCTGCCGACTCGGATAAAGTAAATCCGTATATATTCCGTATTCTCGCATTTTTATGTCGAAAGCAACAAAAATATCAAAGGCGTAAAAAGGTGTTGACTAAAATATTTTAAGGTGGTATAATATTAAAAAACAAGAAAACTTGGAGGTTTTTTTATGGCAAACGTAAAGGTTGCAATCAATGGATTCGGACGTATAGGCCGTC
This sequence comes from uncultured Christensenella sp., assembly GCA_910577435.1. Taxonomy (GTDB): domain Bacteria; phylum Bacillota; class Clostridia; order Christensenellales; family Pumilibacteraceae; genus Anaerocaecibacter. The sequence goes on from CAJTLV010000004.1 coordinate 30,780, forward strand.
TGGCTTTCCGTCAGATGTTCGGGGCGGCAGGTTATGAAATCGTCGCGATCAACGACTTGACCAGTCCCGCAATGCTCGCAGATCTTCTCAAATACGACACCGCACAGGGCGGATACTGCGGCAAGATAGGCGAAAAGTTGCACACCGTTTCGTCCAAAGAACCCGTATTCGAAGAGGACGGCAAGACCGTTAAGGTTCCGGGTTCGATTACCGTTGACGGCAAAGAGATCACTATATACGCTATGCCTAAGGCTCAGGATCTGCCTTGGGGCAAGCTCCACGTCGACGTTGTGCTCGAATGCACGGGCTTCTACTGCTCTAAGGCGAAATCGCAGGCTCACATCGACGCCGGTGCGAAAAAAGTCATAATTTCCGCGCCTGCGGGCAACGATCTTCCGACGATCGTTTACAGCGTCAACGAAAAGACGCTCAAAAAGACGGATACCATCATTTCCGCCGCTTCGTGCACTACCAACTGCCTCGCCCCTATGGCGAAAGCGCTCAACGATTATGCGACCATTCAGTCCGGCATTATGAGCACAATTCACGCTTACACCGGCGATCAGATGATCCTCGACGGTCCGCACCGCAAGGGCGATATGCGTCGTGCGCGTGCCGGCGCGGCCAACATCGTTCCCAACTCGACGGGTGCGGCTAAGGCTATCGGTCTCGTTATTCCCGAACTTAACGGCAAGCTCATCGGTTCGGCGCAGCGCGTACCCGTACCGACCGGCTCGACTACCATCCTCACCGCCGTCGTGAAGGGCAAGGATGTGACCAAAGAGGGTATCAACGCGGCGATGAAAGCCGCCGCGTCCGAATCTTACGGCTACAACGAAGACCCTATCGTTTCTAGCGACGTTATCGGTATGCGTTACGGCTCGCTGTTCGACGCGACGCAGACGATGGTATCCAAAATCGGTGACGACCTTTATCAGGTTCAGGTCGTTTCTTGGTACGATAACGAAAACTCGTACACCAGCCAGATGGTGAGAACGATCAAATACTTTGCCGAATTGAAATAATCATTCACTCGAAAAGCTCTCGGTCGAAGATCGGGAGCTTTTTTAGTTGTATTTTTGCGTTTTACGGTTGCTTTTTTTACGCATACTTGCTATAATCGTACCGAGAACAATTAGATACGGAGGGAATGAAATGCGCATTAAATCCATTATTGCCGCCATTGCGGCGACGACGGCCGTTTTTGCCGTGTCGGCTTGTACGCACGGCGGTAACGGGGGGAACGGCGACGAACTGTCCGACGGTTATTCGGTAACTTTTGACGCCGGAGCGGGACTTTTCGAAAACGGAGACAAAAGCGTGACGGCGGAACTGTCCGACGGTAAGGCGGATGCTCCGAGTTCCGATCCCGTTCTCGACGGTTACGCCTTCACCGGCTGGTATAACGGCGACGTTAAATTCAATTCGGCGGTCGAGTATACGCAAAACACTACGTTTACCGCGAAGTACGTATCGGGCAGTGATAGCGGCGTTTACGAAGCGCTGTTCGACGAGAATTCACAGGTAGCTATCGATATAAATATGTCCGATGCCGAGTGGAAAAAACTGAATCAGGATTATATCGATTTTGCGGCTAAGGACAGCAAATCGCCGATTTACCGTATGGCGGACAGCGTTACAATCGGAATAGACGACGGCGACGGGTTTCTGTACTATTATTATGAGGAAGTCGGAGTGCGTATGAAGGGCAATACTTCGCGTCACACGTTCTACGACGACAAAGGGTTCAACAACAATATTCATATGAAATTGTCGTTTAAGCAGACGTTCGACGACGCCGACGACGGATATAAGCCCGATGAACTGAAAGTGTGGGACGACGACGATAAGCGCGCCGAGCGCAAAGCGCGCACTTTCGGCGGAATGGAAAAAATCGACGTGAAGTATAATTCTACCGCCGACGAGACGTATGTTCGTGAGCTTTATGCAATGAAACTGTTCCGCGATAACGGGATATACGCGCCCAAAGTCACGCTTTGCTCGTTGTCGGCGCTCGAAAAGAACACCGCGCGCAAGAACTTGGGAGTATACAGAATACACGAGACTGTCGACGAGGCGTTTATCGCAAGGAATATCGAGCAAGACCGTGTAGGCGATCTGTATAAATGCACTTATACTAAAACAGGACCGGCCAACCTGCGCAACGATCAGTTGGACAGTCGCGTGGGTGTGGAAGACGAATTGAAAGGCAGATTTTACAGCTACGACAAAAAGACAAACAAGAAAAAGGATAAGGTGACGGGCGAACGGGATTTCTCGTCTATAAAAAACTTTATACGCGCAATAGACGGCGACGGCGCCGATTACGAGGATCTTATCGATACCGATTATTTCGCAAAGTTCGAGGCGGTCAATTATATTCTCGGTAATCCCGACTGTATCCGCAACAATTACAATAATTATTATTTGTATTTTCTCGCGAACGGCAAGGCGATAATCATTCCGTATGACTATGACCGCTGTCTGGGTATCACAAAGGATTGGGATCCCACCGGAAGCGCCAATATGTATGTTACGCCTTATACCCGCACGATTGCGGCTAACGGCGGAGGTCAGGATAATCCGTTGTACGTGCATCTTATAGACAAAGGCGCACCGACCGGCGAAGGATCGGTGCTTATGCGCTTCCGTAGGAATCTGATCGATCTTGCTCAATCTTCGGCATTCTCGACTACCGAGTTTAACGCATACAAGGATAAATTTAAGTCGATGTATGCAAAATATACCGCAACGGCCATCGGCAGTAACGGTTTGGCGTTCGACGACGCGCATACAGGCAACGTGCCTTATGCGACTTATATTCAAACCAAGATGACTACGCTGAACGACAACATCGATAATTATAATCCGTAAAGCGCTTATATCCGTTCTCTGCGTCGACCAAAAAGTTGACAAGCATTTTCGGTTGGTGTATAATCTAATCGGAAAAGAGTTAAGGAGCGGAGTAGAGTATGGTTTGCCCGCAATGCGGTTACGATATGGGAAGAGCGCACCGCTGTATGCGCTGCGGTTACGAGGTTAAAACGCTCGTAACCGTCGACGAAGATCGATCGGACGGCGAAAATAAGGAAGAGGAGCCGAATACCGTTGTCATCGATCCTAGCAATGTTTACCTTAGCAGTGAAGACGACTTCGACGGAGAGTTCGACGTGTTCGATCCGTTCAGTGCGCTTTTCGGCGGTATGTTCGATCCGATAGGCGATATACTCGGCGGGTTGTTCGGCGTGGATATGCGCGCGGTGCGAAAAGAAGAGATGGAGCAGGAAAAGAAAAAGCGCGAAAAGAAAAATTCCAAAGTCGTAGAAGTGCGCAATGTCGAGATACTCGACGAGAACGGCAATCCGATCAAGTCCGAAAAGAAAAACAAGCATTCGTCCAAGCGCGGAAACAATCATAAATAAAAGCAAGCAAAAAACCGAGACTGCCGTCTTCGGTTTTTTAGTTGTTGGTTATTGAAATTACAGTTCGTCGGCGTCGTGCGGTTTGTAACCCTCGCCGTAAATTTCTTTTGCCGATGTAACGATTGTGAACGCGGTCGGATCGACTTCTTTGATTATGTCGCGAAGTTTGGGGTAGAGAAAACTCTTTACGACGCACATTATAACAACGCGGTCCGCTTTTGAGTATGCGCCCGTGCCTTCGATTATGGTCGCGGTAATATCGAGGTCTTTGAGAATGTGATCGCATATCTGCGGCGAAAATTCGGCGGTCGTGACGATATGTACCAGCTTTGCCGAATTGCCGCCGTACAACACGCCGTCGAGCGAGACGGTGAACACGACGACGGACAGAATCGTATAGAAGAGTAAGTCAATATCCTTGTATACAAACGCCGATGTGCCGATTATGATTATATCGATTATCATCGAGATAACGCCAGTGCGCAGGTGTCTGAACTTGGTGCGCAATATTTTGACTATGATGTCCGTGCCGCCCGTCGTACTGCCCGCGCGGAATATAAGTCCCAAGCCGCCGCCGTACAGAGCGCCGCCCACTACTGCGGGGATCAGTATGTTGTCGAGTGTCGGCATATGCGGCACGATACATAAATCCCACAGCTCGATAAGTCCCGACGAAATGAGTGTGGATACAAGCGTGTTCAATATGAATTTTTTGCCGAAAAATATTATGCCGAGTATGAACAGCGGAACGTTTATGATTATTATGAGCCATCCCGTTCCTATGACGTGTTTTGTCAGTTCGTCTATCATTATAGCGATGCCTGTCACGCCGCCCGATGCGAGTTTATAGCTGTTGAGGAACAGCGACACGCCGAACGAATATATAAGGCAACCCAAAAGGTTGACCGACATTCTTATGAGCGCGGTCTTGGTAGACTTTTTCATACGCCGTTTGCCGTTAGATTCGATATTTTCCGTTGTGACGGTCTGTTCTTCCGCCGTCGTTTCGATTTCGTTGTTCTTATTCTCTTCCACATAAATATTATAGCACTGTTTTGCGATTTGTGCAACCGAATATTACGAAAAACGTATTGTAATGCGGCGTTGATAAATTTGCGGCTGTGATCTTTAGGCAAATCAAAAACCTATCCGATTGTTCGGATAGGTTTTGTGAAGTAGTCTTAATTGTATAAAGATGTTCAGTCGTTCTTGCCTGCGCGCTTTTTATAGCCGTCGAGACGGTCTTTCGCTTCCTTCTCGGCGCGATCGAACAGCGCCTGCGCGACGTCGGGCTTGGTCTTGGCGAGCGAGCGGTAACGCACTTCGCCCGCTATGAATTCCTGATAGCTGCCCGTCGGGTCTTTCGAGTCGAGCGTGAACGGATTCTTGCCCTGATCGGCGAGATCGGGGTTGAAGCGGTACAATTGCCAATACCCGGCTTTCACCGCCTTGTCCTCTTCCGCCATACCGTTGCTCATATCGATACCGTGATTGATGCAGGTAGCGTAGGCGATAATGAGCGACGGACCGTGATAGGCTTCGGCTTCTGCGATCGCCTTTATAACTTGGTTCTTGTCCGCGCCCATTGCGACCTGTGCGACGTATACATAGCCGTAGCTCATTGCCATTGCGCCGAGATCTTTCTTCTTCGTGCGCTTGCCGCCCGCCGCGAATTTTGCGACTGAACCCGTCGGAGTGGACTTACTCGACTGACCGCCGGTATTGGAGTAAACTTCGGTGTCCACGACGAGAATGTTAACGTCTTCGCCGCTTGCAAGCACGTGGTCGAGACCGCCGTAACCGATGTCGTATGCCCAGCCGTCGCCGCCGAAGATCCAGACCGATTTCTTGATGAGGCAGTCTTTCTCGTCATTGATGTAGCCGAGTTCGGTTTTGAGTTCGCCCTTAGCCGCTTTGATCGCGGCGGGGAGCGCCGCTTCGATTTCCGCCGCCGCAGCCTTGCTTCCGGCCGCGTCGTCGTAAACTTCGAGCCATTTTTCGAGAGCCGATTTGAGCGCCGCCGCAGGGTTGAGCGCGAGCGCCGCTTTTACGTGCGCGATAAGTTCGTTGACGCGCGCGTTATAAGCAAGCTTCATACCGTAGCCGTATTCGGCGTTGTCCTCGAACAGCGAGTTTGCCCACGCCGGACCTTTGCCCTGCGCGTTTTTGGTGTAGGGGCAGGTGGGTGCGGAACCGCCGTAAATGGACGAGCAACCGGTCGCGTTCGCGACGACCATTCTGTCGCCGAACAATTGCGTGATGAGCTTGATGTACGGTGTTTCGCCGCAACCCGCGCACGCGCCCGAGAACTCGAACAGCGGCTGTTTGAACTGGCTGCCGATGACCGTTTCGGGTTTGACTTTGTCCGACACGTCGACAAAAGGAACTTTCTGCGAGTATGCGTAGTTGGCGGATTGCGCTTCGATCTCGTTTTCGAGAGGCTTCATAACGAGCGCCTTGTTCTTGGCAGGACAGACGTTCGCACAGCTGCCGCAACCCGTGCAGTCAAGCGGGGAGAGCTGCATACGGTAGGTATAGCCCGCCGCTTTGAGCTGGGGATTTTTCGGTTCTACCGCCGCATAAGTCTTGGGTGCTTTCTTCACTTGATCCGCCGTCGTGAGAACGGGACGCAGGCAAGCGTGCGGGCAGACGAGCGAACACTGATTGCACTGAATACAGTTTTCGGGGATCCACGACGGCACATTGGGCGCAATGCCGCGCTTTTCGTACTTGGTCGTGCCGCTGGGTACGGAACCGTCGGGCGCGAACGCCGAAACGGGGAGTTTGTCGCCCTCCTGACGAAGAATGGGTTTGATGACCGATTTGAAGTATTCGTCGCCGTCGACTTCCGCCGCCTTAGCGCCTGTCGTCGAATTTGCCCACGCTTCGGGAACTTTTATCTCGACAAGTCCGTTGATCGCGTTGTCTACGCAGGCGTAGTTCATATTGACTACGTCGTCGCCTTTCTTGCCGTAGGCTTTGAGGATCATCTTCTTCATATAACCCGCCGCTTCCTCGTAGGGAATGATGTTTGCGAGTTTGAAGAACGCCGCTTGGCAAACTGTGTTAACGCCTTTGCGCGCGCCGATCTCGTTGACTATTTTGAGCGCGTTGATCGTGTAGAATTTTATATGCTTCTTGGCGATACTGCGCTTCATTTCGGCGGGGAGTTCCGCGTCGAGCTGTTCGGGCGTCCAGTGGCAGTTGAGCAGGAACGTGCCGCCGTCCTTGATGTCGTCGACCATATTGTACATAGTGACGTATGCGGGGTTATGGCAGGCTACGAAGTCCGCTTGGTCTATGAGATATGTCGATTTGATAGGGGTGTCGCCGAAACGCAGATGCGAGATCGTGAGACCGCCCGATTTTTTGGAATCGTAGAAGAAGTAGCCTTGCGCGTACTTGTTCGTGTGGTCGCCTATGATCTTTATGGAGTTCTTGTTTGCGCCTACAGTGCCGTCGCTGCCGAGACCGTAGAACTTGCAACGCACGGTTCCTGCGGGCGAGGCGTTGACAAACTCGGAGAAATCGAGCGAAGTGTGCGTTACGTCGTCGGTAATGCCGACGGTGAAGTGGTTCTTCGGCGCTTTGGCTTCGAGATTTTTATAGACGGCGTTTACCATCGACGGGTTGAACTCTTTGGAGCCGAGCCCGTAACGACCGCCGATGACCTTGATGTCCGTTCTTCCGCATTCGATGAGCGCCGTGCAAACGTCGAGATACAGAGGCTCGCCCAAGCAACCGGGTTCTTTGGTGCGGTCGAGAACGGCGATGCGTTTGACCGACGCGGGAATAGCTTCCGCAAAATGCTTGACAGAGAACGGACGGTACAGACGAACTTTCAAAAGTCCGACCTTTTTGCCTTGTTTTGCGAGATAGTCGACCGTCTCTTCGGCGGCTTCGCAACCCGAACCCATCATAATAATGATGTTTTCGGCGTCCAATGCGCCGTAGTATTGGAACAGCTTGTACTCTCTGCCGGTCAACTTTTTGACCTCGTCCATCATCGATTGAACGATTTCGGGCGTGGCGTCGTAGTATTTGTTGGCGGCTTCGCGGTTCTGGAAATAGATATCGGCGTTCTGTGCCGTACCTTTCTGAACGGGGTGATCGGGGTTGAGCGCGCGCGATTTGAACTCGCGGATCTCTTCCATACAACCCGTCTTTTCGGCTATCTTTTTGATCTCGTCGTACTCGATCCCGTCGATCTTGTCTATTTCGTGGCTGGTGCGGAATCCGTCGAAGAAGTGAAGGAAAGGCACTTTGCTTTTAAGCGTGGAAAGATGCGATACGAGTGCGAGATCCATAGCTTCCTGAACGGAGTTGGACGCGAGCATCGCAAAACCGGTCTGGCGGCACGCCATAACGTCGGAGTGGTCGCCGAAAATATTGAGCGCGTGTGCCGCAAGCGCGCGTGCGCTTACGTGGAAAACGGTGGGGAGCAATTCGCCCGAAATTTTATACATATTGGGAATCATAAGGAGCAGACCCTGACTCGCCGTATATGTAGTGGTGAGCGCGCCCGCCGCGAGCGAGCCGTGAACGGCGCCCGCCGCGCCGCCTTCCGACTGCATTTCCGCAATGCGCAGTTCCTGACCGAACATATTTTTGCGTCCCGCAGTCGCCCATTCGTCGGCATACTCAGCCATAGGAGACGACGGCGTAATGGGATATATTGCCGCGACCTCCGAGAAGGCATACGCCACGTGCGACGCAGCGGTGTTGCCGTCGATTGTCATCTTTACCATAAATACCTCCAAAGTATGATTTATACAAATTATCGTGTTGTTTTCACAACCTTTATATTATATAATACACAGGCAAAGTTGTCAAGGTCTTGTACGGCATTAATAGTATTTTTAGAAAATCCCGAATGCGAAACGCTGTTTTTATGCGCGCCGGTCGAACGCGGAGTAATGGTAGTCGCGCTTACGCATAAATAGCGGACTAAGGTGCAAAATAACCTTATGAAAGAGGCAGAACGGATACTCGAAAGATTCGAAACGCCCGAATCGGTGGTTTCGCGGGAGATAAAGTGCGGCGCGGTTCGCGGCGCGTTGATAGTCCATCCCGATCTGAGCGAGGGCGAGACGGTTCGCGCGGTTATGTTCGCTTTGGAACGCGACGGCAGTCGCAGTTTGAAAACGCTTGAAGAGTTGGAGAGATACGCGCTTTTCGAGTGCGAAACAAGCATATCGGAGAATATCGACGAGTGCATAGAAAATCTTTTATCGGGCGACGTACTTCTGTGCGTCGAGGGCGACGAGCGCTATCTCGTTGTAAACGCACGTTCGTACACGACTCGGTCGATTATGGAACCGCCGACGGAAACGGTTATGCGCGGACCGCGCGAGGGGTTTATTGAGGACTTGAAAACCAACCTGTCGCTGTTGGAACGCCGACTCAAATCGCCCGATTTCGCCGTCGTAAAAACGACTGTCGGGCGGCGGACAAAGACGGGCGTAGCGATATGCTATATAGCGTCGGTAGCCGAGCCGTCGGTCGTCAAAAAGATAAAAAAGCGGATAGAGAAGATCGACGTCGACGGAATCGTCGACAGCCATTATCTGGTGCCGTACCTCGAAGAAAATCCGCTGTCGCTTTTTTCTCAGGTAGGATTGTCCGAGAAGCCGGACGTAGTCGCGGCGAAATTGCTAGAAGGCCGTGTCGCATTGATCGTCGACGGGTCGCCGATCGTCGTCACCGTGCCTTTCCTTATGATAGAAGATTTTCAGGCGGGCGAGGATTATTATCAGCGCTCGACTTTTGCGACGTTCGTAAGACTTTTGCGCTATCTCGGACTGATGCTTGCGGCGCTGTTGCCGGCGCTTTACGTCGCACTGCAAAATTTTCATTATACGCTGATACCCGTCAGGTTTATGATAACCCTTATGGCGGCGGTCAAGGGACTGCCGCTGTCTCCGCTTGCGGAAACGTTGTTCGTGCTACTGTTATTCGAGATAATACGCGAAGCGAGCGTCAGAATGCCGCGCGCGGTAGGTATGGCAATGAGCATTGTGGGCGCGCTAGTTCTCGGCGAGACTGCGGTGAATGCGGGACTTATCAGTTCGCCTGCGGTAATGGTGACTGCGCTCAGTTCGATTGCGCTGTTCACCGTACCCAATCTTATCGGCACTACCAGCGTTCTTCGCATTCTGTATACCGTTGCGGGCGGATTGTGCGGACTTTTCGGACTTATTCTGTCGGTTCTGTTCACACTGCATTACGTTTGCTCGATGAACGCATACGACACGCCGTACCTGGCGCCGTTTGCACCGCTTGTATATTCGGACTTCAAGGACGCCATTGAGCGTGCGCCGCTTCAATCGTTCAAAAAACGCCCCAAATCGTTGCCTAACATCAATCCGACGAGAATGGGATAAACAGATTCGGAATGACAAAAGATGCCGATCGAATCGAATTAACGATTCGAAACGCGCAATTACAGGATCGTAAAAGGAGTTTTTATGCCTGAAAACGAACAAATCGCCGATAAGCGGGACGGCGGCGGTAAAATAAAAAAACAGTCGTCGGGCAGACAGCTGGTTGTCACCGTGTTCTTGCTGGCGCTTGCGACAAAGATGTTTTTATTGCCGATATTTCTCATTCGCGCGGCAGGGCGCGACGGCTACATCGTGCTTGCGATCGGCGCGGGAATAGATCTGTTGTCGTTGGGCGCGATGCTCGCGGCGATGTTTATGTCGAAAGATACCGACTTTTTTACGATGCTCGAAAGCGTGATAGGCAAGATCGCGACGAAGATCGTGATAGTATTGTTTACGCTGTTTTTGTTTTTCAAAATGAACATTGCCGCAAACGAAACGTTGACCTTTTATTCGGACAACGTGTTCGCCGAGTTCGACAGCGCAATAATGGTAATCGTATTGCTGATATTTCTCGCGGCTGTGGCTAACCACACGTTGCGCGCGCTGTGCCGGCTTAACGAGCTTTTAGTTCCGCTTGTCGTCGTCGGCATAGGTATACTGATTGCCATCACCGCAGTGACGGGATTCGATTTCGGAAATATTATGCCGACGATGCGCAAACCGTCCGAGTTCGGCGACGCGGTTACGCGGCACGGTTCTTGGCTGGGCGACTTCACTCCGCTCGCGCTTTTCATAGGCAGAACGGATTTGAAAAAACGCACGGCCGTCGCAGCATCGGTGAGCGGCGTGATCGGAACGTCGGTAGTGCTGTTCTTTTCGATGGTTATGTGCGCGGCGTTCGGCAATTTACCGACGTATGTGGACAGCACGACCAACATATCGAATATACTGCAGTTTTCGGTCGGCAACGTATATGGCAGGATAGACTTGTTTTCGTCCATACTGTGGAGCGTGGCTGCGTTCGTCGAGACTGCGTTGTTTTTTTACGCGACCTGTCGGTGCGTCGCATATGTTATAGGTAGGAACTCGCATTTTGGCATAGCGCTGGGCGTGTGCGCGGCGACATACTTTACGCAAGTATTCGCGATGTCCGATCCGACGATATTCTCGTTGCTGATGTCGAATAGATGGACATCGGCAATATCGCTGGCTTTTACTGTTGCCGTTCCGTCGGCGGCAGTGCTGTGCGGCGCGATTTCGGCGCGACGCGGACAAAAAACGGCGGTGAAAGATAATGGGTAAATTAAGATTGACCGAGCGCAAAAAACTGCTTATATATAAAGTGCTTCTATTCATTTTGGCGTTCGTACTTGCGTTTATGCCGAGCACCGTGTCACGCAATATGGAAGTGAACAGCCGCGTCGTAGTAGAAATATTGGGGCTTGACAGCGGGGAAGAAGGTATTACGGTGACGGCGCAGTATGCCACTCCGACGGAAACGGAGAACGCGACGACTAAGGACAAGGTCACGGTGGAGGCAAAAACGCTTACTCAGGCCGTCGAGGCGTTGAGTACCGCGCTAGGCAGACGCGCGGAGCTGGGACAGTGCTCGGTAGTCGTAGTGGGCAGTGATTTCGACGTCGAAAAGCTGGGTACTCTTATGACTGCGACCGACGTGACCGCCGATGTGTATCTCGTTGCGGCTAAGGACAAAGCGTCCGATCTGATAGGCGATCTGACCGACTTTATGAAAAAGTCGGGGGTGACAGACGCGGATTTTCTCGCGTACAGCGCGAAGAAAGCGCATATCGCGACGATAACCCTGCTTAATTTCCTGTCCGATCGTGCGTCGGCGTCGGCTACCGCTTTTATGCCCGTAGTGGAAATGCGCAAGCAGGAAGAAGATAGCGGCGGCAGTTCGGACGGCGGCGGCGGGAGTGACGAAAGCAACGGAGGAAGCGGAGAGAGTAACGGAGGAAGCGGCGGAAGTTCGGGCGGCAGCAACGGCGGAAGTTCGGGCGGCGGCAACGGAGGAAGCGGCGGGGGTGAACCGCCAGTCGGAATGAAAATAGAGCAACTTGCGTTGTATAATGAAAAAGGGCGCGTCGGACTTTTGGAACAGCTTTCGGCGCGCGGTGTGGCGTGGGTCGGCTCGCCGATAGAAAAAAGCATAATTGTCGCCGATGTAGAATATAACGGCGAGATCGTAAAGGACGTATCGGGTCGCCTGTGCAAAAAGTGCGTGGCGGTACACGTCGATCCCGCGACAGGCAGGGCGACCGTCAAACTCAAAGCGCACATAGTACCAAACGGCGACAAGTTCAACGAGCTTGATTCGGATAGGTCCGCCGCCGTCACCGCCGCCGTAAAGGCAGGGTTCGAGCGCGAGATCGAGAGCGAGTTGCGTCAGGCGTATTCGGACGCCGCCGCGCTCGACTGCGACCCGTTCTTTATAGGCAGGGAGTTCTACCGCGTCGCGCCCGATTATTATGAAGAGGTGTATTCGCAGGGGACGGTGACTGTCGATTTCGATATTAACGTAATGCTTAAATAGTCGTGTGCGGCGCTTATGCGCCGCACCGTTTTTTTTGTGCGATCGGGCGAGCAAAATTATCATACAAATTTAGGTAAAATTATTGCATATTTTGTCGAAAGGTGTTATACTTAACCGTACCTGATCAAAACGACCTTTAATGCGGCTGTTGCGAGAATTCGTACGGCCGCTTAAATTTTTTCGGCGTGGTACTTGGGAGAGCGCAATGAACAAAGATCTTCAAAGCATTGTTATCACCGAAGACGAGATTCGGGAAAAGGTAAAAGCCGCCGCCGCGTGGCTGGACGAACGGTATAAAGGCAAAAATCCGCTCGCGGTCAGCGTGCTTAAAGGCAGCGTTATGTTTTTCTGCGATCTTGTGCGCGCAATGGAAACGCCGTTGCAAATAGATTTTATGACTGTTTCGTCATACGGCAAAGGTTCGGTGTCGTCGGGCGTACCCAAGATCGTTATGGATCTTGCCGCGAATGTGTCCGGCCGCGACGTGCTTCTTGTAGAGGATATAGTCGATTCGGGTCACACGCTTGTCAGAATGCGCGATCTTCTTCTGGGCAGGGGCGCGGCGTCGTTTACCGCAGTCACTCTGTTTGACAAACCCTGTCGCCGTCAGGTCGACGTAAAAGCCGACTATTCGTGTTTCGAGATCGGCGACGAGTTTATTGTCGGCTACGGTTTGGATTATGCGCAACAGTACCGCACGCTCCCGTACGTAGGAATACTTAAACGCGAAATATACGAGAAATAATACGTAACTCAGAAAAACGGGGCAAGGAGGGTGCGCCGTTTTTTCGGTTAAATAAATCTATATAAGGATGGTATATGGAGACAGAAGAAAAGAACGTTGCGGCGCCCGAAGACGCCGCACAACCGGAAGTCGCGACCGAAACCGCCGCCCCGACGGCGAGCGGCGAAGTTGCGGCGACCGTCAAGCCGTACAAAGGCTTTGCGGGAAAACTCGATAAGTTTTTCGGCATAAGCAAGTCGGGTTCTAATTTCAAGACGGAAATATTCGCGGGAATTACGACCTTCCTCGCTATGGCGTATATACTTACGGTCAACCCCAATCAGTTGTTGGCGGGACTGAGCGGCGAAAACGGCGTTATAACAAACGCGATCACCGGCGCACAGATCCAGCAGTATTGGTCGTCGATATTTATAGCCACAGCCTTCGGCGCGCTTATCGGAACATTGCTTATGGCGCTGTTTGCGAAATTGCCGCTCGCTCAAGCGCCCGGAATGGGGCTTAACGCGGCGCTCGGCGGTATAATCGGCGGAACGGCTTCCGGCGGATTCGGTTTCTCGTTCGGCACGTCGATGTTGATAGTACTCATAAGCGGTTTGCTCTTCCTCGTTCTCACCGTAGTCCCGTGCGGAAGAGACAAGGAGACCGGAAAACTGATCGGCATTCGCGAAAAGATTTTCGAGTCCATTCCCGCCGGCATTCGCGTGGCTATTCCCGTAGGTATCGGTTTGTTCATTGCGTTTATAGGTTTCCAGAATTCGGGACTTATAGTGACGAACGGATTTACGCAAGTCGATCTAGTCAAGTTTACCGATTGGGGCAATCAGCTCGTACAGTGGGGTAAACTTACTGACGATCAAGCTATTTGGCTCGGTTCGCTCGCAACTTTCGGACCTGCGGCAAAGACTGCGATCGTAGCGCTTATTTCGCTCATCGCGATAGCTATTCTTTCGCATTACAAAGTTAAAGGATCGGTCATAATCGGCATAATCATCGCGACGCTCGCCGCTATGTGTTTCGGCAACGGCGTTGTCGTAAACTTCGACACTATCGCCGGTAGCAACGGTCATATCACTTGGAAATTCTGGGAGAACTTCCAAAACTTCTTCTCGTTCGACGCATCTAACGGCGGCGCGTTCGGCGCGGCGTTCTACGACGTCAAATTCCCCGCAGGCTCGGTACTGTTCGTCATCGTTACCGTTCTGTCGTTCTGTATGATCGATATGTTCGACACGATGGGTACCGTACTCGGTTGCTGTTCCAAAGCGAACCTCCTCGACGAGAACGGCAAGCCTATCCGCTTTAACAGAGTTATGATGTCCGATTCCATCGCTACCTGCACGGGCGCGATTCTCGGCACGTCCACCGTTACGACGTTCGTCGAGTCCGGCACGGGCGTTGCGGCAGGCGGCAGAACGGGTATGACCGCACTCACCACATCGCTGTTGTTCTTGCTCTCGATTTTCCTGTTACCCGTATTCGCGTTCATACCGTCTGCGGCGACGGCGGGCGCTCTCATCTATGTCGGCGTTCTTATGATGTCCAACGTCAAGAATATCGACTTCCACGACCTGCGCAACGCGGTCCCCGCGTTTCTTACTATAATCCTTATGCCTCTCGCATACTCCATAACCGACGGTATCGGTATGGGTATCGTGTCGTACTGCATTATCAACATTATTTGCTACGTCATCGATCTTATCAAGTATGCGGCAGTCAAAGGAAAATCGGGCGCAGAAGCCGTCAAACCCAAATGGAATATATCCGTAGTGCTCGGCATTATTGCGATAGTATTCCTTGTCTACTTCTTCTTGCCCTCGTCTATTTAAGCAGAAGTTAATGTCAAACGTCAACAAGAGCCGCCCTACATGGACGGCTCTTTGTGTTTGAATTTCGAATAACCGCATAGCGAGCTGTAAAAGCGGAATCGATAAATTCCCGATACCGAGAAGTTATCGAGCGGCGTATCGAAATCTCCGACGCGAATATACTGTTCGCGTTAACGGCAAAACACAAATAAAAGTAATCATATGACCCTAAATCAGTTGACAAAAGGCGGGTAAAGGGATATACTGTCTAAGGTTTCGAGGTGTCGAACCAAAGGTGGTGTAATCTGTGTCGGTCATTCACGTAGGTGATAACGAGTCGCTCGACAGCGCGCTCAAACGCTTTAAGCGCAAATGCCAAAAGGACAATATTCTCGGCGATATGCGCAAAAAGGAATACTATGAAAAGCCTTCCGTAAAGCGTAAAAAGAAGGAAGAGGCGGCGCGCAAGCGTTTCCGTTAATCGACTCGGATCGAGTTTTGTACACAAACACACACACATATAGTTAATAGGAAGTCCGTTAGAGACTTCGCTTAATTTATGTAACGGTACCGCTTGGTTGCGGTGCCGTTTTTGTATTGTGCGGTCCGACGATCGCGACTGTATTTTTGTGATCGGTTCTCTGCGTATACCATATTTATATCGATTTCGCTCGTAAAAAGCACAGCATTTTGCGGTTCATAAAATTCGACAAAAAAACGGAATAATCGACGCGAAACAATGTTGACATATATCGAATTTTGCGATTTAATGGGTGTACTTTTTTGTTTACAGGGAGAACGGCTTATGTCGAGACACGACTTCATAGTTTCCACACTCGTAAAAATGGGATTCAGAACCGCCTTGCGCGGGTTCGATCAGCTTTGCTACTGTATAGAACGCTATTCCGACGACAGAACGGCAACCGTAGGCAGTATTTACTGTAACGTTGCCGCCGTCTGCGGATGTTCGAAAAGCGCGGTCGAGAAAAATCTGCGCAGACTGTTCACCGGTTGCGACGCGAGCGCCAAGATCGGCGCGCTCATCGGCATAGATTTCATAGACACGGGCAATAAAGAGATAATCGCCGTACTTGCGAATTATATCGGGTTGAACCATAAAGAGGGCGGTGCGGCTGTGACGGCGGGCGCGTCGCTTTGACCGTTTCCGCTTGCCAAATATCGCGCGTTATGTTATAATCGCAAAGGATATGGAACAGAACGAAACCACAGAGCAAAAGACGCCGCGCGACAGAATGCGTACAGCATTCCGCATTATCGTGATATTGGCGGCGTGTGCGGTCGTCATAGCGATTTTGGTGACGCGCTTCGTGGGGAAAAACGACGGCGAAGAGTCTAATCCGCACATAGTCGTAGTCGGGCAGAGCGGCGCGACGGCGTTGCCTACGCTTAAACGCGAGCGTTTGGAAACTTGCGGCTATGACGGAGACGGGGTGCTGAAATTGGACGTCAACGACACGGAGATCGATTTTTCGCAAAATACGGGTAACGTATTCGGATTGACGGGCGAAACGGCATTTGAAGCGGGAAACAGCGTGCGCGCCTTTATGCGCGTATCCAACGTCGGCGACGGCCCGTTTGTGTTTTGGTTGAGCGTCATACAGCCCAACGGCAAGACTGTCGACGGACTGACCGTCACAACGGAAATATTCGGAGAAACGTATATACAAACGTCCGGCGGCGGCTCTGTCGGCAGCGCCTACGATCCGCTTGCGACGGTCGAAGGCGGAGCGGGGGTGACGTTCGAGGTGGAAATATCTGTTGACGGAGAATCGGTCGCAACGGCGCAAGCCGTCGATTTGGTTGTGTACGTTTCGGCGGCGGAACAGGATAGGCGTGCCGAATAAAAACTTTAAGTTTACCGTTTTTTCTTTTTGAAAAGAAGTAATGAAAACGGTTTACAAACCCCGAAAGACGTGTTATAATAAACAAGACGCGCGTTAAAACGCGTGCGAATACGGGCGAAAGCCCATACCTTATTCCCGGTGCGACGCTCTCCACGTCGCGACTGAAGTTTAAGGCGAATTCATATTAACGGAGGTAAAATTATGGACAAACAGGTAAAGGCGGAAATCATTTCCAAGTTTGCTACTCACGAGGGCGACACGGGAAGTCCCGAAGTTCAGATCGCGCTTTTGACATGGCGCATCAACCATCTTACGGAACATCTCAAAACGCACAAGAAAGACCACCACAGCCGTCGCGGTCTTTTGCAAATGGTAGGTAGCAGACGCAGCCAGCTCAACTATCTTAAAGATATAGATATCGAAAGATACAGAAGCCTTGTTGCCAAACTCGAATTGCGCAAATAATCCGACGAGATAATGCAGGGGCGCGTCCGCGCGCCCCTGTAATTTTGTGTAAGACGTATCGACAAACGTATAATCAGCAGTATAGGAGATAAAAAATGAATTATAAGGTTTTCGAAACCGAGATCGGCGGGCGAAAGGTAACCGTCGAGACAGGTAAATACGCGGGACAAGCCAACGGTTCGTGCATCATTCGTTGCGGCGACACCGTAGTTATGACTAACGTGACGATGGCGGAATCGCCCCGTCCCGGTATGGACTATTTTCCGCTAGGAGTGGACTTCGAGGAGAAGTTGTATTCAATAGGAAAAATTCCCGGCAGTTTCAAGCGCCGCGAGGGACGCGGCAGCGACAAGGCGATCCTTACGTCGCGTCTTATCGACCGTCCTATCCGCCCGTTGTTCCCTAAGGGATTGTTTAACGACGTGTCAGTCGTTTGCACGGCGCTTTCGGTAGATACCAATATCCCGCCCGAAGTGTTCGGAATGCTGGGCAGTTCGATTGCTCTGTCCATCTCGGATATTCCGTTCGCCGGACCTACTGGTTCGGTCGTAGTCGGCTGTGTCGACGGCAAGTACGTCATCAACCCCGACAGCGAGCAACGCGCCAAGAGCACGATGCACGTGTACGTGTCCGGTACAGCCGACGCTATAATGATGGTCGAGGCGGGCGCGAACGAGATTTCCGAAGAGGAGATGCTGGGCGGCATACTTTTCGCGCACAAGGAGATCAAAAAGCAGGTCGAGTTTATCAAGGGCATAGCCAAAGAGATAGGCAAACCCAAGCGCGAAATGGAGCTTTACCACATCGGCGAGGACGTCGAAAAGGATGTTCGCAAGTATGCCGACAAAAAGCTCGATAAGGCGCTCGACGAGTTCGACCGCACTAAGCGTCAGGAGAACCAAGACGAGGTTCAAGCCGACGTTATGGCGCATTTCAAAGAGAAGTACGAGGGGCGCGAGCGCGAGATTGGCGATACGCTTTATTATATGACCAAAGAAAAGGTGCGCGCTAAGATACTCGACAAGGGTGTTCGTCCCGACGGCCGCAAGACGACCGATATTCGCGATATTTGGTGCGAGGTGGGCGTGTTGCCGCGCACTCACGGCTCGGCTGTGTTTACTCGCGGTCAGTCGCAGGCTCTTTCCATATGTACGCTCGGTACTGCGCGCGACGCGCAAAAGCTGGACAACCTCGACGAGGAAGATTCCAAGCGCTATATGCATCAATACAATATGCCGCCTTATTCGACGGGTGAGGCGAAACCGCTTCGCGCGCCCGGTCGGCGCGAGATAGGTCACGGCGCGCTCGCCGAACGCGCTTTGGAGCCGGTAATTCCGTCGGAAGAGGATTTCCCTTACACCATTCGCGTCGTTTCGGAAATACTGTCGTCCAACGGCTCGACGTCGCAGGCGAGTGTTTGCGGATCTACTCTGTCGCTTATGGACGCCGGCGTTCCCATCAAAGCGCCTGTTGCCGGTATCGCAATGGGACTTATAAAAGACGAGGACAAGAAGAAACTCGCCATACTTTCGGATATTCAGGGTCTCGAAGATTTCTTGGGCGATATGGACTTCAAGGTAGCGGGTACCGAAAAGGGCATTACCGCTATACAGATGGATATAAAGATCAAGGGCATCGACGAGCAGATACTGCGCACTGCGCTCGAACAGGCGCGTCAGGGCAGACTGCACATTCTCGGCAAGATGCTCGCCGTTCTCGACAAGCCTCGCCCCGAACTGTCGCAGTATGCGCCTAAGATCATAATGTTCAATATCGATCCCGAAAAGATCGGCGACGTTATAGGCAAGCAGGGCAAGGTCATAAACAAGATCGTGGAGGACACGGGCGTCAAGATCGACATCGAAGAGGACGGAAGAGTGTTCATCGCGGGCGTCGATCCCGAAATGACCGAAAAAGCGAAACAGATCATACTTGCGATCGTGAAAGATCCCGAAATAGGCGATATTTGCGAAGGTCCCGTAGTCACTATACGCGACGAACTCGGCGCGTTCGTGGAGATCTCGCCCAACCGCGACGGAATGGTACACGTAGCTAAGCTCGGCAGATTCGCCGGTAAACGCCTTGACAACGTGTCCGACATATTGGCTGTCGGCGATACCGTAAAGGTGGAGATCGTCAGCTTTACGAAGCAGGGCAAGATCGATCTGAAACTTCTCGAAATTCTTTCCGGTTATCACGCGGGTATGCAGTCCGCCGATGACGGGTCGAAAGATTTCGACCGTCCGCGCAAGGACAGACCGCAGCACGGCGATAAGGACGGCAAGGGCGGACGCGGCAAAGGCGGTCGCGACGACAAGCACGACCGTCCCAAGAAGCGCGATAATGCGGATAACAACGACTAATACAACCCGATAACATAAAAACACCCCGTGATTAATACATTTAACAGGGGTGTTTTTTATGAACGGGAAGGATAAGTCGAAATTTTTCAGTATTGTTCTGGGCAATATAATTATGTGCGCGACTATCGCCGTTCTCGTGGCGGTGAGTTTCAGGCAGATCGAGCCGAAAGCAGAAACGCGCGTAGAGCCGTACTATTCCGGTAAGTCCGATACGAAAATTTCGCTTATGATAAATGTGTATTGGGGTACCGAATATATCGAGCCGATGCTTGAAATTCTCGACAGATACCGTGCCAAAACGACTTTCTTCGTCGGCGGATCGTGGGCGGCAGGCAACGGCGAAACGCTGAAACGCATTTATGCGGCGGGTCACGAGATAGGCAATCACGGATACTATCATAAGGATCATTCCAAGATCGACGCGGCGTACAATGTGAAGGAAATAAGCTCGGCGCATTCGGCGGTAAAGGATATTCTCGGACTTGAAATGACTCTGTTCGCGCCGCCGTCGGGCGCGTTCGGTGACGCAACACTTTCCGCCGCTTCCGAGCTGGGGTATCGCACTGTAATGTGGACGCGCGATACTGTGGATTGGCGCGATCACGACTCGGATCTCATATATAAACGCGCCGTAAAGGACGTAAAGGGCGGCGATCTCATTCTTATGCACCCGACGGAATGCACCGTCAATGCGTTGGAGCGCATTATTATAGATGTGTTTTCGCGCGGTCTGCGCGTGGGAACGGTAAGCGACGTGCTAGACGGAACGATAACGGCATGACGAGAACGATCGGTCTATAAATGCGTGTCGCGACGGCGCATTACGCATTAAACATTCGGAGAAACTATGACAGTAAAAAAATACGACAGCGGATTATCCGTACTTATAGAAGAGAACAGGGCTTTACGGTCGGTTGCGGTCGGCATTATGGTCGGCACCGGCAGCGGGTATGAAACGCCCGAAAACAACGGCATTTCGCATTTTATCGAGCATATGCAGTTTAAGGGGACGGAAAAACGCTCGGCGCGGCAGATAGCGGGCGAGTTTGACGCTGCGGGCGCTGTATTCAACGCTTACACGAGCAAGGAATATACCTGCTTCTACTTCAAATCCATCGATGAAAAGACAGTAGAATGTTTTGACGTCTTGTCGGATCTGTTTTTGCATTCGGCGTTTGAAAAAGCCGAGTTGGACCGTGAACGCAGTGTCATACTCGAAGAAATAAATATGAGTAAGGACGAGCCGGACGGTGTATGTTACGACGTGCTTTTCGGCACGATGTACGGCGGTTCGCTCGGAATGGAAATACTCGGCAGCAAGTCCAATGTCGAGCGGTTCGGCAAGACCGATATACTCGGCTATAAAGATAAGCACTATCTGCCGAGTAATACGACGGTCGCGTTTGTGGGCAATATTTCTGCGGCTGAGGCGCTTGCTCTCGTCGACGATAAGCTGGGCGAGTTGGCGGCCGCGCGGTTTGTTTCTCCCGTAAAACTCGGCAGGCAGGATTTCCGATCGGGCTACGGCGAATACATCAAGGACTTCGAACAGTCCGAAATGTCGATAGCTTTTCCTGCGCTCGACATTCGCGACGACCGTGTGCCTGTGCTTTCCGCGCTCGACTGCATAGCGGGAAGCGGAATGAGCTCGCGAATGTTTCAGAGGCTTCGCGAACAGCTCGGTCTTGTATACAGCGTGTATACCGCCCCGTTTGTAGGTTCGGTGTGCGGCGCTATGTCGGTGTGCGTCAACGCAAGCCCAGCCAACGTGGAAAAGAGCATAGTCGCCGTGCGAGAAGAACTGAACAAACTCGCAACCGACGGCGTGACCGAAGCGGAAGTCGAAAAAGCCAAGACGCAGTTGAAAGTAAACGCCGTATTCGGCAAAGAAAATCCTATGACTATACTCAATACTTTAATGCGTCGGCACACACTGTGCGGAGAAGTATACGACGTAGATAAATTGCTCGCACGTATAGATAAGATCACCGTATCCGACGTGAATGCGCTTGCGAAAGAGATTTTTACGCAAAAGCCGGCGATCGCTTATGCCGGAAAAAAACAGCGGTACAATATAGAAAGCGTTTATTATAACGTTTAATCTGTAATATGAAAGGAGTTACGGTCGTAAACTATGGATAAGACGGTACGAAAAGAGGACAAGCTCGACGTTCTGTTTGAAATGCAGGCGGGGTTAGACGCATACATACGCGAAAAACGCGAACTTAACTTTACTCGATCGGAGTGGGTATGCAAAAAGGCTCAGGCGCTTATGGTGGAGCTTGCGGAAGTCGTTGAGGAAGCGCATTATAAATGGTGGAAGAACGACAGCGAAATCGACGAAGCCAAACTGAAAGAGGAAATAGTCGACGTTTTGCATTTCTTTTTGGGTATGTGCATAGACAGCGGAATGTCTTCCGACGAATTGTTCGAAATCTATATGAAAAAGAACAAAGAGAACTACGACAGACAAAACGGATTGTCGAAAAAAGCGGGATACGCTATTGCCGAAGGCAAGCGTCAGGCTTAAAAATTAAAAAAATTCGGGCAATTCCGCTCAAAGACTTGAAAACGTGCCGACTATATGGTATAATGAGTAATACGTAGAAATACGCTCAATTTCCATTTGAGTGTAAAAGAGGCGCAAGTTGGCACAGAACAGAAATCGACGTAACAGAAACGATAAAAAAGAAAACGGCCGCGACATTCTCGGTATACTGCTCGTCATTATATCGGCGTTTTTATTGGTGTGCATTGTCGTACCCGTGTTGTTCGGAGTTATAAGTCGAGCTATCTTCAACGTTATGCTCGGCGTTTTCGGCATTTTGTCATATCCTCTGCTTATCGCGATACTTATGGCGGGCATTTGTCTTATGTTGCGCCGCTATGCGTCTCCGTCCGTCAAGACCGTAGTCTGCTCGGTATTTATCGGTCTGGGCGCGGTAGTTATATTGCAACTCGCCACAACGCACAAATTTTTGGCATACAATTTTTCCGATTACATCGCTACGGTGTACGATGTAAAGTATTCGATGGGCGGAGTCGTTTTCGGCACGCTTGCGTTCGGACTTAAAAAGGCGATAACGGAGATCGGTTGCTACATCGTTTTTTCGCTTGTAATTCTCGTCGCGCTCGCGGTGATGATCGATCTTATCGGAATAATTCGCAAACTGCACGGCAGAGAGCGCAAAAAACACACGGAAGAACCCGACGCGCAGGCCGATGTCGACGGATTGACCGCCGATACGCAAGCAAAGGGTGTGGTGCGCGCAGGCACTTCGGGCAGTCTTTACGTCCACACAATAACGCCGCGCGTCATATCTGCGGAGACGGGCAGATCATCCGATCTTTCGGGTGCGACGCGTCGCAACGTCACCGACTATTCTTCGTCGCCGGTAGTAGAACGCGACGAGCCGGAGATAGAGCGCAGACGGTATGCGCTGTACGGCGATGCCGAATCGGTAAAGCGTCAAGAGACCGAAGAGTTTATAAAACAGACCAATCCGAAAAAATCCAAAAAACACGAGATCGAAGAGAATGCGGAAGCCGAAACGGCAGAACCGCAGTCCGTGCGCGCAACCGTTGTGCCGCCCGCGACGCAGAATGAAGAGCCTGCGGTGGCCGAGCCGTTCGAGCGCGTATCTGCGGACGCCAAGATAAGCGCCGCAATGCGCCCCAAACATATCGGAAGAACGGACAACAGGTTTTGGGAAGTCGTATTTCCGGTAGACAAGCACACCGAATTCAACGATAACGACAGCATAGAGACGGCGGTCACGGACAGGCGAGTGCCGCCCGTTCCGCCCGTGTCGGCACAGCAAAATCGCGCGCCCGAGTTTTCGTCGCGCGTCGACCCTCAGCGTTCTGTAAATCCGCAGTATGTATATCCCGACGACAGCCATTACGCTTCGCCGATAATGGACGCGGAGTTTGACGTTCCGCCGGCAGTGACGGGTTTTGCCGAGCCTAAAAACAACGTCGATCTAGGTCGTGACGACGATATTTTGCGTTCATTCGGTGCGGCGCGTCAGTCCGCGCAGAAGAGCGACGAAATCATCAGAGCGCAGGAAATGCAACCGTATGCGGCGGAAAGCGGGGAAGTTATGCAACAGGACGTTGCTGGCGATATTCTCGACGCAACGGTGGAGGAAAACCGTATAGGCACGAGCGGCGGTATGCTCGGCGAGACTGTGGAAATGTCGCCTCCGCACGACGCCGCTTTTATGATAGGCGACGGCGAAGAGATAACGCAGATAGGGACGGACAGCGCAAATCCCGCCTTTAAGCGCGACATCGTTCAGGAACCGATCAGAAACGCCGAAAACGAGGCGGAGTTTGCGGAGCCGACGATCCCCGCGCCGCGCGTCGACACGTTTACGGATAGCGACATTATCAACGGCGCGAGCGGCTCGCTTGTCATATCGGAAGAACCTGCTCAAGATCTTTCGGAGAGTCGCGACAATACGAGCGATCTCATCGACGGCGAGGACAGGTCCGGTATGTACACCCCTGTCGAAGAACCGATAGCGGCGCCAAAGCCCGTGCGGCAAAAGAAGCAACCTGCGGTACTTCCCAATCAGCTTACGATAGAGGACGCGTACCAGAGTCAAGCCGAATCGGTAGTTATTCAGGACGTTCGCAAGCGCAAGCGTTATATAGATTATTCCGTGCCGCCCATCGATCTTCTTCGCGTTGCGGCGAGAAACGACGAGGATATGGCGGAGCTTCAATCAAATGCCGAAAAGCTCGAAGGCGTACTCGGCAGGTTTTTGAAGACGGACGTCAAAGTAATAAATATAGTACCGGGACCTACCGTTACGCAGTACGAGATAGAAGTTCCGTCGGGTGTTTCGGTCAAACAGATAGCGCCTGTTAGCGAGGACATACAGTACGAACTTGCTACTGCGGGCGCGATACGTATCGAAGCGCCTATACAAGGCAAGCGCGCCGTCGGCGTTGAAATTCCCAATAAGAACCGCTCGATAGTCAGCTTGCGCGAGATAATCGAATCGACTAAGTTCAGAAACGCCGAGTCGGCAATGACGTTCTCGGTAGGTAAGAACATAAGCGGCGATCCCGTGCTGTGCGATCTCGAAAAGATCCCCCACCTTTTAATAGCGGGACAGACGGGTAGCGGAAAGAGTGCCTGCCTTAACGGACTTATCGTAAGCCTTTTATATAAGGCGTCGCCTGCCGATATGAGGTTTATTCTGGTAGACCCCAAACGCGTCGAGTTTTCGTCCTATCGCGGCATTCCGCACTTGCTGTTCGACAATATCATATCCGAGCCGGAAGACGCTCTGTCGGCGCTCAAATGGGCGTGCGACGAAATGGAGCGCCGTTATATTGTTATGGCTAAGTATAAGTGCAACAAGATCGCGGCGTACAACGCGCTTCCCGAAGTCGCGTCGCCTAACGGCAAGCTCGACAAGATGGCGCACATCATATTCATAATCGACGAGCTTGCCGACCTTATGGGATCGTCGGTAAAGCGCGAGATAGAGGACAGGATAAAACAGCTCACGGCAAAGGCGCGCGCGGCTGGTATTCACTTGATCGTCGCGACGCAGCGCCCGTCGACCGATGTCATTACGGGTACGATAAAGACCAACCTTTCCAGCCGTATCGCGTTCCGCGTAACGTCTCAGATCGATTCGCGCGTCATATTGGATTCGATAGGTGCGGAAGCGCTTGCGGGCAACGGCGATATGCTGTTCTTCCCCGCAACGGCGCAGTCGGCTATGCGCGTGCAGGGTTCGTTCGTTAGCGATACCGAAGTGTCGTCTGTCGTCACGTATGTCAAAGAGCATAACGAAACGGACTTTGACGACGAAGCGGCGGGCAAGATATTCAAGTCCGCGTCGGACGGCGAGGGCGGTTCTTCGGGCGGACCCGAAATCAAAACGGACGAGCTTCTTCCCGACGTGCTCGCGCTCGTGATAAAGAGCAAGCAAGCTTCGGCGTCCGGTATACAGCGCAGATTTTCGATAGGTTATGCGCGTGCGGCGCGTATAATAGACAATATGGAAGAAATGGGTTATATCGGTCCGAGTACGGGAAGCAGTAAGCCGCGCGAGGTAAGGATAACCGCAGAGCAATACCGCGAACTGTTCGGGCGCGAGTATGACGAAAACTGACGCGCAAGTCATAAGTACCGGCGCAGAACGTCGAAGAAACATAAATAAACATTAACCGATAAAGGACTAGAACAACGCCGAATGAAAAACGTTGCAGTAATATCACTTGGTTGTGATAAAAACAGAGTGGACACCGAGCATATGCTTTACGCATTGTCGCGCGGCGGTTATTCCGTTTGCGACGTCGATACGGCGGATGTTATCATCGTCAACACCTGCGCGTTCATAGAAGGCGCAAGGCAGGAGAGTATAGACGTTATTCTTTCGTGCGCGGAGTTTAAGAAAACGGGCGTATGCAAAAAACTGATAGTTACCGGATGCCTTCCGCAACGTTACCGCGACGAACTTGAGCGATCTCTGCCCGAAGTCGACGGATTTTTGGGCGCGTTCGAGTATGATAGACTTATCGATATTATTGACGACGATTCGCGCGGCGAAGAATATGCTGAAAGCGCGGCGGTCGACGGGGCGTGCGATAAATTCCGCGACTTCGAGCGCGGAGGCAGGCTTCTAACAACGTATCCGCACTTGGCATATGTAAAGATCGCGGAGGGGTGCGACAATAAATGCACTTTCTGCGCCATTCCGTCCATTCGCGGATCATACCGTTCCAGACCGAAATCGGATATTGTGAGCGAGGTCGAATCTCTGGCAAAAGACGGTGTACGCGAGGTAATTCTCGTCGCGCAGGATGTGACGCGGTACGGCAAGGACATAGGTTGCGATATAGTCGAATTGCTCGCCGCGCTCGAAAAAACGGCTGTGGACAAGTTGAGACTGCTGTATTGTTATCCGGAATGCGTGACCGATGCGCTCATCGACAAGATCGCGTCGTCGAATAAGATCGCAAAGTACATCGACATTCCAGCACAGCATTATTCCGACAGAATTTTGAAGCTGATGAACAGACGGTTGTCTGGCGGGCAGTTGGAAGAGCTTATAAACAAGTTGCACGCGCGCGGTATAGTTGTAAGAACTACGCTTATGGTGGGTTTTCCTACCGAGACGCAAGAAGATTTCGACGCGTTGCGCGGGTTTGTGGAACGAGCAAAGCCCGAGTATGCGGGAATATTCGCGTACAGCAAAGAGGACGGTACTGCGGCGGCGCGGCTTTCGGGGCATATCGACAAACGTACAAAAAAGCGGCGCGTCGACGATCTCGGCAAATCGGCTACCGAAGCGACACGCAAGTTCAACGAGAGCATTATCGGTCGCACTTTGGATGTATTGTACGAGGACGCCGATTTCGATAAAAATTTGTTTGTCGGGCGCGCAGATTTTCAATCGCCCGACGTGGACGGGCGAGTGTATTTCAAAGCCCGTAGCGTGGACGTAGGAAAGACCTATCGCGTCAAAATAACAAGCTGTGACGATTACGACCTTTATGGGGAGGTGTGCGATGAACTTACCGAATAAATTGACGATAATACGCATCATTCTGATACCGGTATTTATCGCGCTGTTTTTTATTCCGTTCGATTGGAATAAACTCGCGGCGATGATAGTGTTTGCCGTCGCCTGTCTTACCGACTTTTTCGACGGATACATTGCGCGTAAGGAAAACTTAGTTACACAGTTAGGCAAGTTCCTCGACCCTATGGCGGACAAAATGATCGTAGCGTGTGCGCTCATCGCATTGTGCGTTACGGCTCCCGTAGTAGGTAATGCCGAAGTATTCACCGTATGCGTTACAGTGTTCTCGATGCTCATTCTTTGCCGCGAACTGCTTATAAGCGGATTCAGAACGGTCGCCGCAAACAGAGGTTTGGTTCTCGCCGCAGACATATTCGGCAAAACAAAGACGGTGTCGCAAATGGTCGCGCTCATTCTTCTTTTGCCCGTAGAAGATTATTTCTACGTCGCGGGCAATCCTACGGCGGCGCAAATCGTGTATTACGTAGGATTTTCGTTCCTCGCATTGGCGACACTGCTCACCGTAATATCGTCGATAAATTATATTGTGCGCAACCGCGCGGTGCTTGGCGACGAGCCTGCGCCGAGTGCGGAGACATCCGTCGGAACGGAGAATGCTACCGACAAGGAGAGCGAATAATGAACGTCGGATTTTTATCGATAGGTAAGAAGTATGTCGACGAGCGCGAAGCTGAAATCGCACTGTTCGACAGCGGTTACGACGCAACGATGTTTATGACTATCGTCGACGAAAAGCAGATCGAGTGGGCGTACTCGCAAATGCGCCTCGTGTGCGACGCGCTCGTAGTCGAGGGTGATACCGAAACGTTTTACTCGGCAATGGGCGAGGAGTTCGCGTCCAAGCCGGCAAGCTACGAGCGTGACGGTAAGATTTTCGGTATAACGGATAGAGCAACGGACGCATATCTTTGCGACGAGTTCATACCTATGCTCAACGGAAAAAGCAATCAACGCTACGATGTGGTCACGTACAAGACATACGGTAAGACCGTCGACGAGCTTAAAACAATACTCAAAGACTTTACGAAAAAGCGCTCGCGCGTTGCGATAGGTTATTATCCGCTTCAAGGCGAAGTGGAAGTCCACGTGCGCTGTTCGAATAAACTTCCCAAAGCCGAGCTTAACGAGCTGTCCGATAAGTTGTTCGGTCTTCTCGACGGATGCTCGTATGCGTCGGGACGCATTACCATAGCGGAGCGCGTGGCGCAAATGCTCATAGATCAGAAATTAAAGCTCAAAATCGCCGAATCGTTCACGGGCGGGGCGCTCGCAGCGGCGCTAACCGCGATTCCCGGCGCGAGTAAGTTTTTGGAAGAAGGACTTGTAACGTACACCGTTCGCTCGAAGATACGCAGACTGGGCATACCCCCGCAAGCAATCGCCGAATACGGCGTCGTAAGCGGCGAAACGGCGTACAATATGGCGACGGGACTCTTGATGAGCGGCGACTGCGACGTTGTCGTTTCGACAACGGGCAACGCCGGACCGACGGTCGGCGGTAACGGCGCGGTCGGGCATTGTTATATCGGCTACGGCAACAAGTACGGCGTGGGTACGCCCGACTATTTGTTCGACGGCGACCGCGCTCAAGTGATAGAAAGCGGTGTAAAAACGGCGCTGTTCAGATTGTACGAATATCTGCGTCAACGTCAGGCGATGTTGGATCAGAACAAAGAAGTGTAAAAAAACCGACAGAGGTATTAAATATGGATAAGAAAGAAAAGTTCAAAGTGTACAACACCGATATGTCGCAGTCGGAAAAGGAAAAGGCGCTTGCCGACACCATCGCGCAGATCGAAAAGACGTACGGCAAAGGCTCGATTATGCGAATGACCGACTCCGTAGTCAATCAGGTGGATTCCATACCGACGGGTTGTCTTTCGATAGATCTCGCGCTCGGTATCGGAGGACTGCCGCGCGGCAGGATCGTCGAGGTGTACGGTCCGGAGTCGAGCGGAAAGACGACGCTTGCGCTTCACGTGATAGCCGAAACACAGCGTGCGGGCGGAATGGTTGCGTTCATCGACGCGGAACACGCGCTCGATCCCGTATACGCACAGCGGCTGGGCATCGATCTGTCCAAGCTGTACATATGTCAGCCCGACAACGGCGAGCAGGCGCTCGACATAGCAGAAGCGCTCGTGCGCTCGTGCGCGATGGACGTAGTGGTTATCGACTCGGTCGCGGCGCTCACGCCTAAGGCTGAAATAGACGGCGAGATCGGCGAAAGCCACGTCGGACTTCAAGCGCGGCTTATGTCTCAGGCGCTTCGCAAGATCGCGGGCGTTTGCAACAAGACAAAAACGTGCATCATATTCATCAACCAGTTGCGCGAAAAGATAGGCGTTATGTACGGCAATCCCGAAGTAACGCCGGGCGGCAAAGCGCTCAAATTCTATGCGAGCGTGCGTATAGACGTTCGCAAAGGCGAGCCGATAAAGGACGGCGCTACGGTTATAGGCAACCGCACAAAGGCGAAAATCGTCAAGAACAAGCTCGCTCCGCCGTTCAAGGTAGCCGAGTTCGATCTTATATTCGGTAAGGGCATATCCAACGAGGGCGTTATCATCGATATGGCTGTCGATAACGGAATTATCGTAAAGAGCGGTTCGTGGTTCTCTTACAACGACGAGCGGCTCGGTCAGGGCAGAGAGAAGATAAAAGAAATCGTCAACTCCAATCCCGAACTCAAAGCCGAGATCGAGGCGAAGGTGCGCGAAGCGATAGCCAAGAAAGGCGGCTTGCCGTTCGGCGAAGAAGAGAGCGACGACAGCGATGACGCGCAAGGAGAATCGAACGAATAATGTTCGACTATATATCTGGTAAAATCGCCGCCGTAACCGAGAACAAAGTGATAGTCGATTGCGGCGGCGTCGGTTTTTCATTGACTGGGTCGGCGGTAGCGTGCGCGGAGTACAGCCGCAAAGCGGAGGCGAAAATACCCGTGTATCTCGCGGTTCGCGAGGACGCGCTGGAACTGTTCGGGTTTTTGAATGAGCGCGAACGCGAGCTGTTTATCAAATTGATAGGAGTATCGGGGGTGGGAGCAAAACTCGCGATCGCGATACTCGGCGGAATGTCGGAGACGCGGCTGATATCTGCGATAGTGAACGGCGACGTCGCCGCGTTGTCCTCGATAAAGGGCGTAGGGAAGAAGACTGCGGAACGCATCGCATTGGAACTTAAAGGCGCGTTCGACGGAATCGTCGTATCGACCGACGGGCTTTCGGCTACGGCACTCGACGAGAACGCTGTGCTTGCCCTCGTCGGATTGGGTTACGAGCGCAAGGAAGCGGAACTTGCCGTAAAACGTGTGAGCAAGCCCGATATGACGACCGAACAGCTCGTTTTTGCAGTCCTGCACGGCTGACACGTGCGGCTCGATCGAATAATTATTATTTATGGAAAAGAGATTTATCACCAACAAAGAACTGGTCGAGGACGACGGCGACGTTTCGCTCAGACCTAAGACTTTCGACGAATACATCGGACAGGAAAAAGTCAAGGCGAACTTGAAGGTGTACGTCGCGGCGAGCAGATCTCGCGGCGAGGCGCTCGATCACGTATTGCTGTACGGCCCGCCGGGACTGGGAAAGACGACGCTTGCGCACATAATTGCGAGCGAGCTGGGCGTTGAGATAAAAGTGACGAGCGGTCCGGGAATAGAACGTGCCGCAAATCTCGCTTCACTGCTTACGAATATGCAGGAGCGCGACGTGTTGTTTCTCGACGAGATACATCGTCTCAACCATTCGATAGAAGAGGTTTTGTATCCTGCGATGGAGGACTTCGCGCTCGACATTTCGACGGGCAAAGGCGCGGGCGCTACGTCCATTCGGCTCAACCTGAACAAGTTTACGCTCATAGGCGCTACCACGCGCGCAGGTATGCTTACAGGCCCTCTGCGCGACAGATTCGGCGTTATATTGCGTCTCGAACCTTATACGAACAACGATCTTGTGCGCATTATCGGGCGATCGGCGCGCCTTTTGAAAATAAAGATAGACGACGACGCGGCGACCGAAATCGCGTCGCGTTCGCGCGGTACGCCGCGAATAGCGAACAGGCTTTTGAAGCGCGTGCGCGACTTTGCGCAGGTTTTCAACGTCGACGGCAACATCGACATCGACATCACGAAAAAGGCGCTCAACGATATGGAGATCGATCCGCTCGGTCTGGATTATAACGACATAAAACTGCTCGGAGCGCTCACCGAAAAGTTCGGCGGCGGGCCTACCGGTCTCGATACGCTCGCGGCGGCGATAAACGAGGACGCGGGTACGATAGAGGACGTAATAGAACCGTATCTCATTCAGCTCGGCTTTATAGCGCGCACGCCGCGCGGCAGGGTGGCGCTTAAAGCGGCGTACGATCATCTCGGCATTAAACCGAGCAAACGCACGACCGAGCAATTGGGTTTTTTGGAAAACTGATATAGATGAACAAAAGCGATTTTTATTACGAATTGCCCGATGAGTTGATCGCGCAAGTCCCGATAGAGCCGCGCGACAGTTCGCGGCTTTTGGTATACGACAGAGATACGGAAGCCGTTTCGCATCGGCATTTTTCCGATCTTACGGAAATTCTGCGCAAGGGCGATGTTCTTGTCGTCAACAATACGCGCGTTCTCCCCGCATACGTGACGGGGGTAAAGGACGGTACGGGCGCAAATATCAAATTCCTATTGAATAAACGCATCGCTTACGATACATGGGAGACAGTGTGCCGTCCCGCAAAGCGTGCGAAACTCGGCGCAAAATTGACTTTTTCGTCCGATCTTCGCGGCGAGATAGTCGCGACGGGCGACGACGGAGAGCGCACGGTCAAATTTTATTTCGAAGGCGTTTTCGAAGAGATATTATACAAGATAGGCGAGATGCCTCTTCCGCACTATATACACGGCGAGCTGAAAGATAAAGAACGGTATCAAACCGTCTATGCAAAGACGAACGGTTCTGCGGCGGCGCCGACTGCGGGATTGCATTTTACCGAACGGCTTATGTCCGAGCTGAAAGCAAAAGGGGTCGAGTTTGTCGAAGTTCTTCTTCACGTCGGACTCGGCACGTTTCTGCCCGTAAAGACGGACGACGTGCTCGACCACAAAATGCACAGCGAGCATTACGAACTGACTGAAAGCGCGGCGGATAAGATAAACGCGGCAAAACGCGATGGTCGGCGTGTGATCGCCGTAGGCACGACTGCGGTGCGCGTTCTCGAATCTTGCGCCGCAACAGACGGGACTGTGAATGCCGGCAGCGGCGAAACTCGGATATTCATATATCCGCCGTATAAATTCAAGACCGTAGACGCGCTGATCACGAATTTCCACCTGCCCGAATCCACGCTTATTATGCTTGTCAGTGCGTTCGTCGGCAGGGAAAAGACGTTGGAACTTTATAAGCTCGCGGTCGAAGAGAAATACAGATTTTTCTCGTTCGGCGACGCGATGCTTATTGTAGGCAGGAGCGACGACGAAAAAGAGAAGCCGCAAGATATAGTAGATAAAGACTAATCTTGCGGTCTTTTTACGCAGTATATAGTGTTTCATTAAAACGATTATTCGTACAAAAATTTGTGTTCTATGCCGTTTTTGAAACGTATCGAAAGAATTTTGCCATCCAGAATTACAATTTTTTTTATGACCGAATTGACGAAATCCTTGATGATTTTCGTGTCGATTTTTCGTATCATAGTATCGAAGTTCACATACCGTTTTGTAAGTAGTTGCTGACTCATTATGAAGTAAGACGCTTTTGCTATAAAGTCCTCGTCGGAGATCGAGAACGAAGCGGAAGCGTTTTTTTCTATCTCTTCAAGCCGAGCGTCTATTTGTTCGAGTTCGTCAGTAATTGTTTTGCGTTCGATAAAGTATTCCGTTTCGGGCATATCGCTTTCGCTGTACAGATACAAAGTTTTGAGACGTGCAAGCGCACGTTCTTTTTTTCGTTTCTCTGTAAGTAATAGATCGCGCTCGTTTATGGCGGTGTCGTCAATAGTTACGTTTTTCGGTTCGTATATATCTGTACCGAATTTGCCGGCGCGGAGCATATCATACATTTCCTGCAGACCCGCTTTGTCGATGCCTTTCACGTCAGAGAACACGTCGCCACGAAGAAGTTTTTTCTCGAAAGTTTCAAGGCTTGTTGTTGCGCCGAAATTGTTTTGCGCTTTTATGATGTTTGCAACGTAGTTTAGTATGAATGGTCCTACCACGATGTCGGAAATGTATTTGTTGGGACAATCGTTAAAGCGGCGGTGGCGTGAGCATAGATAAATAGACGGGCGATAGCCGTTGTCGCGCTCCCTGTCAATCGTGGCGCACATCTGCGAGCCACACTTGCCACAGATAAGAATACCTGCGAAGATGTGAGTGTTCACTCTCGTGTATGTGCGCGGGCCGTCCTTGTTGCTACGGCGATTTGCTTTTAGTTGGTTGTTCACAGATTCCCAGCGTTCGCGGTCAACGATAGGTACGTGGTGGTCTTCAACCAGAATCCACTCCGATTCGGGGCGGCGGTTAGTTTTTAGACGATAGTTTGTTTTGCTTAAATCGTGCTTGTTGTATAGATAGTTTCCTATGTAGAACGGATTGGAGAGCATTGTCCTTGCAGTCGTCGGATTCCACGCTATTCCGCTGCGCGTCGAAAGTCCGTTTTCGTTTAGAAACTTGCACGTCTGCAGAAGGGAATGAGTTTCTTCATACTTGTCATAGATGGCGCGTACAGTCGCGGCTTCTTTTTCGTTGATTGAAAAGATTTTAGTAACTTTGTCGTAAGCGTAGCCGAAAGGTATGCGTCCGCCGTTCCATTGACCGTTATTTGCACGTGATACCATTACGGCGGTAACGCGCTCCGAAGTCATTTTACGTTCGAGTTCTGCGAAAATCAGAATGATTTTGAGCATCGCTTCGCCTATCGCGGTTGACGTGTCAAATTGCTCGTTTTTGCTGACGAACACTACGCCGAGACGTTTTAATTCTTCGTACATAGCGGCGAAGTCAAGCAGATTACGGGAAATGCGGTCAATCTTCCATACTATGAGATGAGAAAATTCGCCGGTTCGTAATCGCGCCATCATCTGTTGATAGCGCGGTCTGTCGGTGTTCTTTGCGGAATAGCCTGCGTCTTCAAAGATTTCGTATTCGGGAATATCGAGCGCATATTTCGCATAGTTGGCAAGGTCGCTTTTTTGTAAAGGAAGGCTGTCCTTGTCAATTTGCATATTTGTAGATACGCGGACATAAAGGGCAGCCTTCTTGTTAAGTTTAGATTCTTTCTGCATAATTATCTATCACGCTTTTAAGCGTTTCGTATGTCGCTTCTGTCGGGTAGAGTGCTTTCAAGGCATTGAGCGTCAGAGTTTTCTGTTCGCCGCATTGCTCGTTCAGTACGGAAGTGGGAAGAACATAGAATTTCCATTGTTCGAGATGCAAGGGTTCAATAATTTCGCGGTTAAGGCAATCGAGTAGGCAGAAGACATATATTTGCGATTTGCGTTCGCGCTTCACGATTTCGTTGTCATCAAAAACATAGGTCGGTGCAATACCGAAGATGGGAGATGAAAGAACATCGCTTTGCAATGACTGAATGTATGCGGACGATTTGACTTCGATTACGTTGCCATTATATGGTATGCGGTAAGGTTCATTCGACTGGCGTAAAGTTACGTCAAGCTCAAGAGCGCTTGAAACGATATATTCAGCAAGTATGCTGCGCGTTACGCTGTTCGTAAGGTCTGACGATACCCACATAAGAAAGTCGGAAAGAAGACGGTTGACCGGCATATCGTCATAAGTAAAATGTTCGTTGCCCGTATATAGTCTGTTCATAGTTATTCTCCGTCGCGTAATGCGTCTTTTTCTTTCTGCGTAAGATACTTGTCAAGTAAAGCAAAGAATACTTTTTTATCGTCGGCAGAAACCCTGTTCCAGACATCTATAATCGTTTTCTCTTCGATGTCTATATCATCTTTGCTCTGCGGCAAGTTTGTCAATCCGATAAGGTAATCAGACGACACATTGAGAGCAGATGCAACGTCTCGCAGTACAATCAGTATCGAAGGGGAAGCCTTATTGTTTACATATCGGGAAATGGTGGCTTCCGTAGTGTTCGCGTTGTCTGCGAGCCACTTCTGTGAAACGCCGCGATATTCGATTGCTGCCAAAAGTCTGTTTGAGAAGTTATCCATTGTTTTGACCTCCATAGTTACCATTTTAATATTTTTTGACCGAATAAGATAGCAAATTACAGTCATATTGATTTTTTTCTTAAAAATTATAATTTTACACCGTAAATCAGTTTGACAATTACAGTTCTGTAAGTTAGAATATGAGTACAAACAAAAATTCATTGGAGTACGCTATGAATACGAATTTGTTAAAATCGGTAAGAGTTAAGAACGGCAAAACGCAAACCGATATGGCATCATTGATAGAGAAGTCTATTGACACCTATGCGAAGAAAGAAAGGGGCGAAGTTTACTTCACGCCGGCAGAGATGGTTAGAGTATCGCGGACGCTAAACCTTACGTTTAGTGAGTTCAACGATATTTTTTTTAACTCTGAATTACAGTTCTGTAATTTTTAACTGCCTTCGCTTTTAACAATTACATTATATCGCAAACGGGGTAAATTCACAATGGGAAACGACTCTACGAAACCTAACGAAAACATCTACTTCAAGTGTAGAAAAGAAGCCGCTTTATACGACGAGAGACTACGGAGCCGCGAAAGCGCCGCAGACCTGCTCGGCGTAAGTCCTTCATCGCTTGCGGATTATGAGTTAGGAAATACGAAAGTTGTCCCCGTCGATAAAGTCAATTTGATGGCAGACCTGTATAATGCACCGCAATTAAAAACGATGTATTGCAAGCACGATTGTCCGATAGGAGATTGCCTGACGCTTGCGACTGAAATCCCCAGCCTTGAAACGGTGGTTCTGCGATTGCTGAACAATCTTGAAGACGGGAAATTATCGGAAGTTAAAAGACAGTTGATAAACATTGCGGCAACGGAAGGCATTTCTACGCAGAATGTACATTCGATTGACGAAATCCTGAAATATCTCGATAGGCTTGTCGAGTCGGTAAGCGGGCTGAAATTGCTGTGTACGAAAACGAAGGCGGCGATAGAAGGCTTATGACGAAGGAAAGCATTTTGAAATATCTCGAAGAAGTTTTCGGGATCAAGTCTGAAAGCGAACTCAATGCGGCTATGGCATCAGCGGAAAAGTTGAACGTCGGAATAATGACAAAAGGAGCAAAGAATGATAAATCTACCCGAACTTAAAGAATTGCAGTTTTGCGAGAAAACACACACGTACACGGTAAACGGATTTGTTGTACCAAGCGTGTCAGAAATAATGAAACCGTTGTCGGCAGCGCATTACGGCGGAATAGACACAGATACGTTGAACAAAGCCGCAAACAGAGGAACGATAGTCCACGCAGCGGTAGAAAACTACCTGTTGTTTGGAATTGAAGACATCAGTAAGGAGTTGCGTGGCTACTTCGACGGGTTCAAAAAGTGGATAGACGAAGTTAAGCCGGTGCCTATCAAGACGGAGTGCAGAATATATCACAAAACGCTTAACTATGCAGGAACGGCAGATTTGCCGTGCTATATAGACGACGTGCCGACGCTGGTCGATTTCAAGACTACCGCGACGGTTGCGAAGGTACTCACAAGAGTTCAGCTCGAAGCGTACAAAAAGGCGTTTGAAAGCCACGATGTAAAGTTTGAGCGCAAACTCATCATTCAATCCAGAAAAGACGGGACATATCACGCGGAACAGCACCCGATAACAGATGCAGAAAGTTGGAAGGTATTTACCGAGTTGCTTGATGTGTACCGCTTTATCAAAAAAAATCAGTAGGAGGTTTCAAATGGAACAGGAAGAACAGGTTGTGGCCGTATTGCCCGAAGTTGTTGAAGGTAAAACGGTTGCGGAAGCGGAGATGAGCAGAGAAGTTACCGCAGTCGAAGAGAGAGCGGGGCAGATTACGATTGCAACGCAAGGCGACTACGAAGACGCTGCGGCGTTCGGAAGGCTCATCAAACAGAAATCGGCGCAGATTATCGAATTTTTTGCACCGATGAAGAAGGCGGCTCACGAAGCGCACCAGAACATCTGCACCCGTGAAAAAGAAATGCTCGCGCCGCTCATTGCAGCAGAGAAAACGGTCAAGCAGGTTATGGGCGACTACGTAATGGAGCAGGAACGCAAAAGACGCGAAGAGGAAGAGCGCGTAAAACGTCTTGCCGAAGCGGAAGCTGAAAAGAAGTTGCAGGAAGCAATGGCTCTCGAAGCGAGCGGCAAGCAGGATGAAGCGGAAGCGGCGCTTATGGAAGCGGACATCGTAGACAGCGCGAGCAGGAACGTAATCGTGGAAGCGCCGAAGATTAAGGCGGACGGCACGTCGTCCAGTATCGATTGGGAAATCACGGCGGTAGACGACGGCAAAGTTCCCGTCGATTTTGCGGGTATGTGCATCAGACCCGTAGATACGAAAGCAATTCTCAAACTCATTCGGGCATCGAAAGGGCAGATTAAGATACCCGGCATCCAGTACAAATCTGTCGCAAAATTATCTTTCAGGAAATAATCGGAGGTTTTCAAAATGGAACAGAATAAGGCTTTAAGTACGGTAGAGCAGAACGCTTTGCAGGTAAGTTACGAAATCTGCGGCACGAGTGTACAACTCGATATAGACTTCGTAAAGAAGTATCTTGTCAGAGGACGTTCCGAACTGGTTACGGATCAAGAGTTGGTTATGTTTATCAACACCTGCAAGATGCAGAAACTCAATCCGCTGGCAAACGGAGAAGTTTATCTCATCAAGTACAGCAAAGACGAGCCTGCGCAGATGGTTGTAGGCAAGGATTCCTACAATAAGCGGGCTTTCCTGAACCCGAATTATCTCGGAAAGGAAGACGGCATCGTTGTCGTTCGCGGGAATACGGTGGTTCAGAAGAAAGGATGCTGCTTGTATCCTACGGAAGAACTTATCGGCGGATGGTGCCGCGTTTTCTACATCAAGAAAAACATCAAGTTGGAAGCGTTCAGAGAGGTTTCGCTTTCTGAATACAACAAGGGTATGGCGAACTGGAAGAGTAAGCCGGCGACGATGATAAACAAAGTTGCCATTGCCCAGTGTTTGCGCGATGCGTTCCCTTCCGATTACGAAGGGTTGTATGCAGAAGAAGAACTCATTTCGTCTGGTCTCGTTCGCGCAGATGATGAAGGAAAGATTCAGGTTATCGACGCAGACGGCGTGGTTGTGGAAGGGGAGACAACCGTTGAACTTCCCGAAGACAACAGAGTTATTACGCAGGACGAAAGAAAAGAAATGTTCGCATTTGCGCAGGAAGTTTACGGCGGAAAGGAAGCGGGAAATGCCAAAGTCAAAGAGTTCCTTAAAGCAGAAAACGTAGAATCCACTACGGAATTAAAGAAAGCGCAATACGACAGAATTATGGCTCAAATCGAGCAGGATAAAAACGGCGGCAACAAAGGCGACGACAACGGCGACGCAGAATAATCCGCGAGGAGCGTCATAATGGGAAGATTGCCAAAAATAGGGGTCGATTATTTTACGCACGACGTTCACGCTGCGACTGGTCCTACCCTGTTTACGGTGCAGAACAGTTTTGGAAATGACGGTTATGCGTTATGGTTCAAGCTGTTGGAGTTTATGGGTACGCAGAAAGAACTTTATGCAGATTTTTCGGTACTGAAAGATTGGGAGTATTTTGTATCGCTTGCGAGAGTTGACAAGGATAAGGCAATAGCAATTTTAGACCTACTTGCAAATATCGACGCGATAGACAAAGAGTTGTGGACTACGAGAAAGATAGTATGGTCTGACAACTTTGCGGGAAGAGCGAAACCAGTTTTCGATAAACGGGGAACGCTCACACCTGATAAGCCGGACATAGAGGAAAACGTACCGCAGACGGAAGAACAGGGAAATCCTGCGCCGAAACGTAAAAAGAAAACTGACGACGACCCCAGCAAAAAGAAATATGCAGAGTTTGTCAGTATGGAGGAGCGCGAGTATCAAAGTCTTGTTGATAAGTACGGAGAGAAAGCGACGGAGAAGCTCATCGAGTTGCTTGATAACTACAAAGGGAGTAGCGGAAAGACCTATAAAAGCGACTACCGCGCCATTCTCAACTGGGTGGTAGATAAAGCGCAAAAGGAATACCCGAAACTGTTTACGGCGCAGAACGACACGCCGGATGACGGAAGAAATCCGTTTGACGAATAGGAGGAGGTATGAAACAGATAGGTTCGATACTTGACGAGCAAAACTGGCTTGAAACGATGGAACTCGCCTGCAAACGGTCAATAGATGCTAACCCTGAAAGGGAAGGCGACTTTATGAAAGACGGGTTCCTACATTGCGGCAAGTGTAAAGAGCCGAAGCGAGAATACTTTGAATGGCACGGACATCAGATTTTAACTTCGCGTGATTGCAAGTGTATTCGTGACGAGAAAGAACGAATTGAAAAGCAGAAGCAGTACGAAGAAAAAATGGCGAGAATTGCAAGACTGCGCAGTGTGTCGCTTATGGATGAAGTGTTTTACAAAGCGACGTTCAAGAACTTCGATATAACGGACGATAACAGGAAAATTTACAATGCTTGTGCTAAATATTGCAGAGCGTTCCAGCAGATGCTTGAAGATAATCAAGGATTACTGTTTTACGGAAACGTAGGAACGGGAAAATCGTTTGCGGCTGCTTGCATTGGAAATTACGTTATGAGTTGCCTTCGTCCAGTGGTAATGACATCGTTCGTTAAAATACTGCAGCAGTTTTCGTCTTTCAAGAATGGAGACGAAGAGGAATTGATTGACAGATTGACGGAGCCTGATTTGCTTATATTAGACGATCTTGGTGCCGAGCGCAATACGGACTTCGCTTTGGAAAAGGTCTACAACGTGATTGACAGCAGATACCGTTCGCGGAAGCCTATCATACTTACGACCAACTTGACGTTAAAAGAGATGAAGGAAAACACGGACATCCGATATGCTCGAATCTATGACAGGGTATTTGAAATGTGTTATCCGATTAAATTTGAAGGTTCGTCGAGAAGACGCATTGAAGCCAAAGAAAGGTTTGATAAAATGAAATCGTTTTTAGAAGGAGATGACTGATGGAGAAAGAAGAGTTCATCGCGGAATTAAAGATTTTCAGCAAAGAAGACAGGAAGACGGTGGCGGCTATTCTGTTTGAGAACGGTTACACGGTCAGGCAAGGCAAAAAGAAGCGCACCGAAACAGGAAAGTCGGTAGATTACACGGTAATAGTAACCGACAAGAAGGGAGAGAGCGCGGAAAGATGAGAAGTTTTACGTTTACCATTCCCGGACAGCCGAAAGGCAAGATGCGTCCGAAAGTAACAATGCAGGGCGGATTCGCTCACGCTTATACGCCGAAAGAAACGACATCCTATGAAAATTATGTCAGGGTTATGTACCAGATATGCAAGAACAAGATGTTTCTTGATGGTGCAATTCGGGCGGACATAGTAGCGTTTTTTCCTATCCCGAAATCGACGAGCAAGAAGAACAAAGCGCTTATGCTTGCAGGCGAGATCAAGTACACAAAGAAAGTCGATTGCGATAACCTTGCAAAGATTGTGCTGGACTCGCTGAACGGCATCGCCTACAAAGACGACGCGCAGGTTTACGAACTGTCGGTAAAGAAACTGTATGCAGAAGAACCGAAGGTAGTAGTTACCCTTACGGAAGTAGGCGATTAGGCGGCGGTAAAGCAGCTTTCTTGGCTGTTCGGGGAAGATAAACACTTTATCCGCAGGAAGCAATCAAAAGGCAACCAGCGGCAACCAGTAAGTAATATAGCATTCAAAATATCAATCTAATCAGGAGGTTAAGGTGTGGGTATTGTAGAAGAAACAAGACGTGCCGGTTATGAATCGGTAGTAGACAAAAGAGCAGATAGAAGCGACGTTATTCTTTCCGTTCTCGGAAGCAAACAGATGACAGTAAGCGAGATTGTTAAAGAATTGCTTGACGAAGGTATTATCAAATACTACGACAGAAATTTTGTTGCGCCGCGCCTGACGGAATTAAAAGAAGCCGGCAAAGTAAAGGTGGTCGGCAAAAGAAAGTGCATTATGTCGGGCAAGATGATAGCGGTGTGGGAGCGTGTGGATCAGTGAAAAGTATTTTGCAGAATAGCGACGCGCCCAGATGCTGTTATTTCTGCCGGTCCACCTATAATTTGCATTTGCATCATATTTTCGGCGGGACGGCAAACAGGAAGCAAAGCGAGAAGCACGGGTTCAAAGTATTCCTGTGCGGATTCCACCACAATATGTCGAACGAAGGAGTGCATTTCAATCGAGAACTCGATTTGAAGTTAAAGCGGGAATGTCAAGCCAAGTTCGAAGAGACTCACAGCCGAGAAGAGTTTATGAAAATTATCGGCAAGAACTATTTAGATTAAGGAGAAGGAAATGACTACCAAAATAGAACTCAACAAAGACCTGTCCGTTGACTATACGGAGTGGAAGAAGAATATCACAAGCAAGGGCTATTCCTACTACGATTTCAGCAGGGAAGAAGTAGAAAGAATAGCAAAGAAAAACGTCAAGGAAGTATCGACGACGGAAATCAGAACGCTGGCGCAGGCTCTGTTTCCGCAATATCTTCAATGTAGCGGACTGTTCGACGGATTCCTGTTCTTCGAAGTCATTGACGGGGTAAGGGTTGACCCGCCCAAGTATTGTTACGAAACGTGCAATTCCTATTTGAACAATGACGGCAAAGCAAAAGTCAATCGGCTCATTGAAGAAATCGAAGACCTGTTCGAGCAGAACGAGATTGACTGTTCAGAAGACTGGAAGAATTATTTCAGACAGGCAAAGGAGAAAGCGGCGTGAATAAGGCAGAACTTATCGGAAATCTCACAAGAGACCCCGAATTAACAGAAACAGTAAGCGGAGTATCTGTGTGCAGGTTCTCCATAGCGGTCAATCGCAACTACTATGGCTCCGATGGAGAGCGCAAGACGGATTACTTCAACTGCGTGGCGTGGCGCGGTTTAGGGGAAACGATAGGCAGATATTGTAAGAAAGGGCATAAGGTCGGAATTACGGGGAATATCGAAACGCGAACGTATGAAGACAACAAAGGAGTGAAGCACAACACGGTTGACATTATCGTGCAAGATGTAGATTTCCTTACACCGAAGAGCGATGACGACGATTACTATGCAGACGAACCGCGCTCCGCTCACAAATCGGAATCGCAAGGTTACAACATAGACGACGATTGCCCGTTTTAGGAGGTAAGAATGGAAAGATTGAACAGGTGTCCGTTCTGCGGCGGGGATGCTGAAATCGTAGGCAGAAAGAAGATGAAGGCGGTTTGTAAGAACTGCGGGGCATCAAGTCCGATATTCAATTTCAGATCGGAAGCGGTGGAATACTGGAACACAAGGACGATAGTCCGTTGTAAGGATTGTAAGTTCTATCACGCGGATGAAAAGTGGTGCGATAAGAACAGCCATTTTGAAGGCGGCGCGGTAAGGACGTTTGAAGAAAGTCAATTTTGCTCTCTGGGCGAAAAAATAAATTAGGAGATTTGACTATGGAACAAGAAAAGCAGGAAGCACTCAAAGAGTGCGAAGTGGTCGTCAACACCGACCCGAAGAACGGACCGCTTGACGGTGCGAGCGCAAAAGTGAACGTGGCGCGGTTTAT
This sequence comes from uncultured Christensenella sp., assembly GCA_910577435.1. Lineage (GTDB taxonomy): Bacteria > Bacillota > Clostridia > Christensenellales > Pumilibacteraceae > Anaerocaecibacter. Next base: position 73,628 of record CAJTLV010000004.1, read on the forward strand.
CTTCAACGATGACGGGCAGACGTTCAAGCACAAGGTACTCGAAGGGAACATCAAAGCCAGTTATGAAATCGGCACGGTGTCTATTTCGGTGCCGGAAGAAAAGATTATGCTTGCAGTTCGTCTTGACGAGATTATGCAGGTAATGTTTGCGGCGGCGGGTGCGTACAGAAAACTCGAAGAAGAAAAAAATCAAAAGAAGGAGACTAACAATGATTGAGAAAGTTAACCCCAGCCATCCCGATAAGGTGGCAGACAGAATTGCAGGCGCGATTGTAGACCTTGCCTATACGCAAGAAGAAAATCCGAAGGTTGCGGTGGAAGTTCTTATCGGACACGGCAGATGCCTTATTATCACGGAAAGTTCCGTAGAGTTTAATCCGGAAGACGTTTACGCGGCGGTCAGCAGAATCACAAATACGGAGTACAGAATCGAACTCTTACAGGCAAAACAGGATGCGCATCTCGCGGGAAATCAGAACGGCAAGATCAGGTGCGGCGACAACGGGATTTTCAAAGGTGTTCCGCTCACGGAAGAGCAGAAGTCCTTATCGAATATCGCACACGGCATATACGGAATGGTTCCGCACGACGGAAAGTACATCTTGGACGGCGAACGGCTCATAATCTGTCAGAGCAACGTCGAAAGCGATTACATCAGGAAGTTCTACCCGAAGGCAATCGTCAATCCGCTTGGGGATTGGGAAGGGGGAACGGACGTAGATACGGGCGCGACAAACAGGAAACTCGGTTCCGATATGGCAGACGGAGTAACGGGCGGCGGACTTCACGGCAAAGATTTGTCGAAAGCGGACGTATCGGTAAACATCTATGCCTTCCTGAAAGCGCAGGAGACGGGGAAGACGGTAGAATTGTGCTGCGCCATAGGCGATGACACGATAGACGGAAAGCCGTACTCGGAAATCGTTGAAGTTGCAAGAGACTTCATCAAAAAGAAGGGTGGGTTTGAGAAGTTTGCGGAGTGGGGACTGTATTGAGTCCCTGCACCGAATAGGTAGAAAATTATAGCCACAGAAAGGAGAAGCCTTATGAGCAAAGAAACGAAAACAACAGAAACGCAGCAGGACGATTTTTCGGCAATCCCGAAGAATGTACTTAATCTCATCTCGAAGTACGCGACGGAGAAAGCAATCGAAATGTTCAACCGCCAGATGGAAGAACAGAGAGCGAAGGCAAAGGATTTCCGTATGAAGAATACGCGACTGCTTGTGAAAAAGTACAGGTGGTTAAAGAGTTATGCAGGGAACGCCGTAAGTGAATTGACGCAGTTGCTTTCGGAAGAAGAGTTGATATTCCTTGAAAGTATGGGGATGGATAACCTTGAAAGCCGTAAGGTGGAAAGCATCAAAGACAGAATGGTGTTCACGCAAACGGTATTGGGACATATCGACACTATGCTCGAACTTTACAAGAACAAGTGCCTTAACTCGGAGAGAGAAGAGGTAAGGAGAAAGTGGAGAGTATTGGAAGCGATGTATCTCACGGAAAACGTGGGTGTTCCTGACGACGTAGCGGATGCAGAGCATATCAATACGCGCACGGTGTTCAAGGATTTGAACGTGGCAATTCAGGACCTTTCCGGACTGTTCTTCGGTATCGACCTGTCGGACATCATTCTGTTCTGAAATGCAGGGCAGTTTTTGGGCATTGACAAAAGAAAAGCAAAGTTGTATGATGATAGCGTTGAATGTTATGTCACCCCGAAAAAAGGCGGTAAATAAAATCGTTTATTGCAAAAATATTTTGCAAAAATACACGAAATCCGTTTGCTATTCGGTAGTACCTGTGTTAGAATGAAGATAAGAAAAACAAGGGGCTACCTAAAATGACAAAGACAGAAATCGTAAAGCAAATGTTTTTATTGGGAAATCACAAGGTAGCGTTGCGTATCGCAAAAGACTTCAAAATCGGGATTACCCGTCAAGAAGCAAACGATATGCAGTTGGCATACGAGTGTATGGTTCACGGGTCATTTTACAGACAGCTGGGAAAGGACACCGACGCTGCTATCAAAAAAGGTATTGCGGTATTGCAGAGTGCGGTGTTACGGATGGCGGTATGAAGATATTTACCAGTCGTTACCAAAACCCCGAATTGCAATCGGGCAATTACACGGTTGTGGGCATAACAAGGGGCGCGCCCAGATTTCCGTTAAAGTACAAGTTAAGCGGAAACATCATAGAGTTCGCGCCGCACGGTTATTTGTTCAGTGAGAACGATAGGGCGGTGTTCACTCCAAAGTTCTTTGCACATCTTGACAGAGTGGGCATTGAACGGGCGAAAAGCCTTCTGCGACCGTATCTGTCATTTAACAAAGACATTGTTCTGTGTTGTTACGAAGATGTCAGAATCCCCGACGAGTGGTGTCATCGCTTGGTATTTGCTGAATGGTGGCAGGCTCGCACGGGAATGGCGATACCTGAATTGCAAGACAGTTCAACGTGTAAGTCGGGCAAAAAGCCAGAAGCACAGCAAAAGCAAATGACGTTGTTCGACTTATTATAGCCGCCTATAGCTCAACGGTAGAGCAGCAGACTCTTAATCTGCGGGTTGGGGTGTTCGAGTCCCTCTGGGCGGACCAAATAGGTCTTCATTGTAAGACCGACAATAAAGTGTAGAAGCGACTACGATTTAGTAGCCGCTTCTTTTCTTATTGTTGTTCGTGATGTAAGTAGTCTTGATATTCTTTCTCGATAGCGTCGCGTATGCCTGCATAATCGCATTTGGTAGGCTTGCCGCGATTTATCAGACCAGATAGAGAGATGCTGCGTTGCATACCAAAGATGGCATCAATTTTGTAGGTAGCAAGAACGTAAAAGTCCCAGTTATTCAGATTGAGCGGATTTTCTGGGGCGCGTTCCTTGCTTTTGTAATGGCAGAATACATAGACGTTTGAATGGCGTTTGTGATTGTCGTAATCATACCGCGCTTCGTCTGGAATCCAGTCATACGCCGGCGAGATCGAGAAGATGATTTTTGAATACTTGTCTGGTTGATTTTTGGGGTACCACGATTGAAGATAGGCGGAGCATTTGACTTCGATTTTCTTATCTTCCCATAGAAGGTCATACGACTCCCAGTCCACGTGAGTGGTGGTTAAGTCAAGGTCGAGCGCGGTTGCGATAATGAACTCCGCAAATGCGCCGCGCATTGTGTTGTTGAGCAAATCTGAAGAGTTCCATTTCCAGAAGTCAGACAGTAACCTATTGATAGGCATACCGTCAAATTTCAGATGCTCATTGCCTGTTAAAACTTGCATAAACGATGTCTCCTTATTTATTTATCGTAGTTAATATTATATCAATTACAGGCGAAACTAACAAGTTACAGGAGGGCTTATAGATGGCGCGATTTCAAAACCCCGGCGCATTGTTTCTGGGAACGCTCGTAGCGCAGGAGCAAAAGTTTCTCAAACCGTTACTCGAAAACGCAAAGAAGAGCGGTTATTCAAAAGTAGTAGAGCCTTGCGCGGGCGCATTTGCTATGTCGCACCTTGCAGCGCAGGTTGGTTATTCGGGTTCGCAGATAGAAGCAAGCGACGTTTCTATGTTCACGAGCATAATGGGTTACGCTATTATGGGAAAGACGCTCGAAGAACTGGAAATCAAAGCGGAAGGATTTACGGACGAAGAACTATGCGACCCTGCGACGGCGCTCTATGCTCAACTCGTATTGAGAACCGCAAAGCAGGCGGGAAAAGACTACTTCTACAATATCTTACTCGATTTGCAGCATCGTAGAACCGAGCATATCAAATCATTGAATGAGCAACTCGATAGGGCGCGTTCGGCGCTCAAAGGTATGAATTACCGTGCGCTTGATATGTGGGAACATCTTGATGAGTGTATCGACGATCCGCACACGTTGATTATCGCAAATCCGCCCACGTATACGGCAGGATTTGAAAAGTGGTATGACACGGGCGGTAAGATGACTTGGAAAGAACCGAAGTACGGTATCTTTGACGTAAAGACAGGGCTTCGCGATTTGTACGAAAAGTGCAAAGACGCGAAAGCCCTTTTAATTTGCTATGAAGAGAACGCGCCGTATCAAACGGCGGGAAGTCCCATTTTCGCCAGATACGGAGTGCGTGAAGGCGTTAACGTGTACATCACGTCGAACAGACCAGAAGAAGCCACCGCTTTGGCTCACGGAAAGAAAATTACGCGCCCGAACGAAAGTCGGCTTGAACCGCTTGAATGTTCAATGCTTCCGCGAGATTACGTTATCACGAAAGACAGCGAAATTACATTACAGCCGATCGATAGGGCAAACGCTCAATACTATCGGCAGTTATGGACGCACAATTTTGTCGGGTCTGCGGCGCAGATTAACATTGCCGTGTTCATCGACAAGATGATTGCGGGAGTATTCGGAATCGACAAAGCTGCGCTCACTATGGGCGCGTTTGGTACACAGGTAAGCGACGCGGTATTCCTTATGTATGGAATGACTGTTCCGCATAAGAAATACAGACTGGGCAGGCTCTTAACGATGCTTGCGCAGAATAAGCCGTTTATTTACAGTCAATGCAACGACATTGAACGCGAGAAGGCGCACCACCTTAAAACGGTGCAGATGACAAAATACCCCGAAGCAAAGGAAATGCGCGGGGTTATGAAACTGACAAAGAAAGTTCCCGACAAGAAGTATGGGTTCAAACTCACATACGAGTCGGACTTAAAAGACCGTAACGAGCGGCAAACGCTTGAAGAATGGCTCTTGAAGGAGGAGAGATGGCAAACGGAACGACAGAAAACCAAAGCGCAGAAGTAAAGACTGTTTCCTATGAACAGATGCTTGAACTCGGACACGGCTTGATTATAGCCAAAGTTCCGCTTACTTCGCTGCGTGAGCAGGACATCAATGCTCGAATAATGAAGAACGAGATGCAGAAGCAGCTTACAGACAACATCCGCAAACGCGGGCAACTTGAAAGCCTGCCTTTCTGCGCTCTCGTTGACGGCAAAATCGAAATCATATCGGGACATCACAGAATCCGGTCCGCAAAGGATTCGGGCGTTATAAACGAAATCTACGTGATACTCGATGTTACGGGGTTGACACGCTCACAGATTGCGGCAAAGCAACTTGCGCATAACGCCATTAGCGGCTTCGACGACCAGTCCACGCTGAAAGAAATCGTTAAACTGATAGACGACGTTGACGATATGCTGGAAAGTTACATCGGAAAGGACATCTTGGGCGAACCCCTTGCAGAACTCGAAAAACTTCTGTCCCCGACAGTCGAGTACGATTGGAAGAATATTGTATTTACGTTCCTGCCGCATCAAGTCAAAGACCTTGATAAACTTGTCGAAGCATTACGTTCACAGCAACCTGATTTTATCGGCGCTTGCGATATAGAACAGCATAAGCCTTTTATCGACGCTCTTGCAAAATATCAGGAGTTCGCAAACGTCAAGAACACGGGCGCGGCTATTCACGCTATGATTAAAGGAACAGAGCAACTGTTCGACGATTTGCAATTCGACGATAAGCAGGAATGGGTACAGATCACATCCGTTCTCGGAAGTAGCGCAATCCCCAAAGAAGCGGCGGAAATCATCACGATGGCAATTAAGAAAATGATTGAAAGCGGCGATGTAAACGCCAAAAGCAAATGGAAAGCCATTGAACTTTGGGCGGCAGATTATTTAGGAGGTAACTGATATGCCCCCGACCCCGAAATATAATCCCGAATATCACGACGATTGGGCGTGGTCGCTTGCATCGAAGGGTGCGATTGATGATGAGATTGCGGAAGCCTTTGGAATATCTGTCAGGACGCTCCACAGGTGGAAGCAAGAATACCCGTCGTTCTTACAGGCGCTAACAGTAGGGAAAGAAGCGGCAGATGCGAAGATAGAGAAATCTCTTTATAAGCGGGCGCTCGGCTATGACGTTAAGGAAAAGGAAACGCTGGTGGAAACGGACAAAGACGGAAATGTTAGACCCGTCAAAGTTAAAGAAAGCGCGAAGCACGTTCCACCGGACACAATGGCGATTATGTACTGGCTCAACAATCGCTGTAAGCATACAGGAGAGTGGGCGCAAACCCAGAAGATTGAACTGTCTGGTAATGTCGGCAATGTCGATTTAAGCAAATTATCGGAAGAAGAATTGCAAGCACTCGCCGCGTATGCGGTTGAGCATAATGGCGATAGCGACGACTAACGGCAAGTTCTCGAAGAATTACCTTATGGCAGCCGGCGAAGCTGCGAAGTACGAACTCGCCAGAAGGCATTACGCAAATTACGTTGAGTTAGTACATCACGGCAGGTGGCAAAGAGCCGACCACTTAAATCTCGTCTGTGACGAACTTGAAAAGGTTTTAACAGGGGAAACGAAACGGCTTATGATTTTTATGCCGCCCCGACACGGTAAGTCTATGACGGTTACAAAGACGTTTCCGTCGTACTATCTGGGGAAGAACCCGAACAAGCGCGTCATTGAGGTTTCCTACGGCGACGAACTTGCAAAAGAATTTGGCGAAGCGAACAGGTCAAAAGTATTTGAGTTTGGACAAAAATTGTTCGGAATCAACCTGTCTATGTCGCAAGCCACAAAGACCAACTGGAATCTGCAAGGCTATGACGGCGGTATGATTTCTGCCGGTATCGGCGGTGTTATAACAGGTAAAGGCGCAGACCTGCTGCTTATAGATGACCCTATCAAGAACAGAGCAGAAGCGGAATCAGAAACATTCCGCAAACGTGCAATAGAAGCATATCAGTCCGATATTCGTACCCGTCTACATTCAGGCGGCGCAATCATTATCATTCTTACCAGATGGCACGAAAACGATTTAGCGGGGTGGTTGCTCAATCCAGAAAACGGAGAACCCGAAGATTGGAAAATACTTTCGCTCCCGGCAATTTGCGACGACGAAGATCACGACTTGCTTAATCGTAAGCACGGGCAGGCATTATGGCCCGCAGGCGGTTATGACGAAAAGTGGGCGGAAGAAACGAAAAAGGCGGTCGGCAGTTATGCGTGGGCATCCCTGTATATGCAAACGCCATCTCCGAGCGAAGGCGGAATGTTCCGTCGCGGTTGGTGGAAATACTACAAGGTTCTGCCCAAGAAGTTCGACCAAGTTATACAGTCGTGGGACTGCACGTTCAAAGACAAGAAAGAATCGGACTACGTTGTCGGTCAGGTTTGGGGCAAAATCGGTGCAGACCGTTATTTGCTCGACCAAGTACGCGGTCAGATGAGTTTCACGGAAACGCTTGCAGCTATCAAGTCCCTTACGGCAAAATGGCCGCAGGCAATAGCAAAACTCGTGGAAGACAAAGCAAACGGTCCTGCGGTCATCAACGTACTCAAAAAGGAAATCAGCGGGCTTGTTCCTGTTGAACCCGAAGGCGGTAAGGTTGTTCGTGCTACGGCGGTTACACCGCTTGCAGAAGCGGGCAATCTGTATATACCAGACCCGTCCATTGCGGCGTGGGTACACGATTATGTGGAAGAGTTCGCGGTGTTCCCGAACGGCGCACACGACGACCAAGTAGACTCGACCACGCAAGCAAATATCTATTTCAACGGAAACGTCTTCAATATTGGGGCGTTAATATCTTAATTCGACAAGGAGGTAAAAGCCGTGCATTTAACGGACGAAAACAAGGCAAAGTTAGAACAGCTCAAACGTAATAACGAGCAGATCACGCAGCCTGCAGAACGTAAGCCATTCCGTGCAGACGGTTATGTTAATTTGCTGAATAAGTACGGAACAGGGCAGGACAACTCGGAAGCATATCGTTATAGTGCGGAAAACTTAACGCCTGATACGGTATTGACGAGCCATTACGAAACGAACGGCTTATTTGCAAAGATAATCGACATTCCCGCGCAGGAAGCGGTCAAGAAAGGGTATCATCTGAACATCGCAGATAACGCGGTAGAAGAGTACATCCAGAAAAAGGTCAGGAAGTTGAAATACTTTACGACGGCGGAAGAAAGCCTGAAATGGTCCAGACTGTACGGCGGCGCCCTTGCAGTTATGATTATCGACGATGGCATCAACGATTTGTCACAACCAGTCAACTGGACGGCGGCAAGGAGAATTGATGAAATCGTCGTGTATGACCGCTCCGTTGTAACGCCTGATTATCATTCGATGTACAGGGGAATCGGCGTATCGGGAGTTGCGCAACGCTCAAAGTTCCGTATGCCTGAATACTACAACGTGTTCAGCATTTACGGTTCGTTCCGCGTACACGAAAGCAGATGCCTTCTGTACCGCAATGGTAAGATGCCCGAAAAGGCAAGCACAACGGATTACAGGTTCTGGGGTGTTCCAGAATATAACCGTATCAAACGCGCCCTGCGCGAAACGATAACTTCTCACGGCGATGCGGTTAAATTACTCGAACGTAGCGTACAGGCGGTATACAAGATGAAGAACCTTGCGCAACTGCTGGCTACCGACGAAGGCGAAGAGCAAGCGCTCAAACGTCTGCAAATAATTGATATGGCGCGGGGTATTCTCAATTCCATAGCGATCGACAACGACGGCGAAGATTACGATTTCAAAAGCACGTCCCTTACGGGAGTTAAGGAAGTCATAGATTCCGCCTGCAATATGCTGTCGGCGCTTACGGAAATTCCGCAGACAAAACTGTTCGGTCGCTCGCCTGCAGGTATGAACTCGACGGGCGAGAGCGATATGGAAAACTATTACAGCTTCGTAGACAAAATCCGTGAGTCGCAGGTCAAAGACAATCTGTGTTCGCTCATCGACGCAATCATAACGATAGGTATCAATACGGGCGAGATAAAAGGGAAGCCCGATTACGAACTCGAATTTGAGCCGTTATGGAACGAGAAAGAAAGCGAACGCGCCACGATTGAACAGACCAACGCGCAGGCGGATTTGGTTCGGGCGCAGACCGCTCAACTATACATTGATATGGGCGTTCTTGACCCTGCCGAAGAGCGTAAACGCTTGAAGGAAGAAGGCAAGTTTGGTATTGAAGACGAAGAATTACCGCAACGCGAAGAACCGTTCGGGAACATCCTTGCACAACTCGGAAAGACCGATAATGCAGATACTCCATACGACGGCGCAACGGGCGTAGGAGTAATCGTAGTCAAGAATGGAAAGATACTCGTCGGGAACCGCGACGACAATAATCAGGTCGGCAGTCCCGGCGGGCATATCGAAACGTGGGAAGATGCCGAACGCGCAGCGCGGCGTGAAACGGAAGAAGAGTTTGGGATCACGCTCAACGACCTAATCCCGATAGGTATGCTTGATAACCTGCCCGAAGAGTACGGCAAGTCGTTCTTATTCCTGTCTACGGACTTCAACGGCGTTCCGCATACAAATACCCAAGAGATGCGCAACAATCGCTTCCAGAGCGTATCAGAACTTCTAAACGAAGATTTGTACGTTCCTTTCAAATTCGCGCTCGAAAGGCTTATCGACACGCTTCAAACTCGCGGCATCAACTCGCAATAACGCAACATCGCGGCAACGGCGAAAATCGCCATTTCTGCGGCAATAATTCCGCTTTATCGTTATTTCTGTCACAGATATTCGCTTTAACTCGTTTATCTGGGGCAGAAGTACATAAAGTATAGTATAGGAAATAAAAGTATAGAAAACAATAGGAAAGTATATGCAAAATCGCACGCACTTTCCTATGATTTTTGTCGTTACAAGAGCGTAAGATTTCCATTAAAAGTTGCTTACGCTTACACTTCTGTAATTACAGATTGCTTTCGGTGGCTTTCTTATAATCTTCGGAACTTCGGTAATTTTCCTTGCTTTCCGATGTACATTCGGTTTAATTTGGGTTAGACTGAAAGTACAAATTAAATCAAACAAAAAGCGAGGTAGTTGCTATGAAAACTGAAAAGAAAATGACCTGATAGGAGATGCAGTCCTAACAGGTCGTAGAAGGTCTCAAACGACGGAGGTTTCAAAATGCGGAAACTCAACATCGTTGAAAGCAAAATCATTATACCGCATTTTGAGACCGAAGTCAATAATTTCAGTAGCAAAGCAGAAAAAATTATCGGAGGTCGCAATGATGCGGAACAAGTCATTGGAAGTCGAGGATGCCATCATAGAACTCGGAAAGGTCCAGTCTCTCACGAACGTGCTGAACATAGGAATTACGGACAGCCCGAACGTGAACGATATTCAGAACGCTTATTACATAGTAACCGATATGTTCCAAAAGGGTTATGCGGCATTGCAAAAAGCGTGGTACGGGGAGGTGGCGGCAAATGAATAGAATGTCGTACACTTACAGCACCTACATATACGCTTATGACGCAGACACGAAAATACGGGTTCTTATCAATCCGGACGGAACGAAACTTGCGGTTGCTACGGATATAACGCGGGCGCTCGGCTATCAAAGCAACAGTCAAGCGGGCGGGTTCATTCGGGATTTACACCTTGAAGCCGAAATCAGGCAGGTGGTATTCGATACCCGAAAGCGCGGCGTTGCGAAAGCCTATTGCTTGCGGCGCGATGCGGTCAAACAGTTGCTTGACGCGAAATGCAACAATCCAGATTTTTGCGGTTGGTTGTTAGACACGGTTATGATAGATAACAAAGGTTGCGATGACGAGAACGAGCCTATCAGACCGTACAAGAACGTAGAGCCTGTGGAAACGGAACATCAGGAAATAGCGGCGGCACAACAGGATATCGCGCAGCCGACAATGGCGCAGATAGATAAGATTATCGCGGAGTTGCTTATCTTACGGCAACAGTTAGTATAACTACATAGCAATCGCAAGGAAAGAGCAGAGTGATCTGCTCTTTTTTGTATATCGAAATCACGGAAAGGAGGTGTGAGCGTGAACGACGCAAGAAATCGGGTTGCAGTTAAGGAAGCCGTTAAAAAGAAATTCAACGGAAGACAGAAACTGAACTGTAAAATACAGGTTCGATACAAGGAAAACCTTGAAAGGGAATATCAGCGCGTCATAAACGCTTACTATGACCTTTTGCTGAAAGTCTTACTAAATACCACGCGGTTGCTTTTCATAGGTCAGGAGCCGCTACAGGAAGCACAAGCGGGGTTCAGAACAGACGGGTTAAAAGACAATCTCGTAAATCTTATCAGGCGGCTATTCCGAAAAGCGGGCGACGATTTTCACAACGAAGAACAGGCATTCCACCTGTCGGAGAAGATTAACAAAATCGGTAATTTGACAAAGCGGCTATCTACGGAAGATTGGAAACGCGAAGTATCGAGAACGCTCGGAATCAACATTCTTGACGATTACTATTCGGGCGAGTTTTACAGGGAACAGTTAAAACTTTGGGCAGACGAAAATGCAAGCCTTATCAGTACGCTTCCAGAAGAAGTGCTTGGGGAGATGCAGGCAATCGTTGAAGACGGATTTCTTAACGGGCGGTCAAATCGGGACATAGTAAAAGAAATTCAGGAACGATTTAACGTATCGCGCAATAAGGCGCGGTTTTACGCGGTAGATCAACTTGCAAAACTTAACGCTTCGATTACGCAGCAACAACAAACGGAGTGCGGCGTTGAAGAGTATATTTGGAGTTCGTCAAAAGACCAGCGCGTAAGAGAACGACACGCACAGCTCGACGGAACAAAACATCGGTGGGACACACCGCCGATTGTAGACGAAAAGACAGGGCGAAGAGCGCATCCCGGCGAAGATTACCGCTGCAGATGCGTAGCATTGCCCGTTTTTAATATCGAAACGCTGAACATACCGGCAGACATCAAAATCAAATAGGAGGGTTAGTTATGGACGGAGTAACGCACGAAGAATTAAAGGCTGCTGCAGAAGCAGTCATCAAACTCTTAAACGAGAAAGGAAATCCGTACACCACGATAATTATTCAGCAAGATAAGATTGTGGTTACGCAAGACGTTATGGGCATACCGTTACCCATTAACGATTGACGGAGGTAGTATGAACGAGTTAGTTATTCAGTTATGCGAACGCTTGAAACTTGAAGCGGACGCGATTATCGGAAGTATGAAATCGGGAGCGATAGTCATACAAACGGGACACGAAAATTCCGTTGAGACCGTATCGCTTTTCGACGGACTTGCAATCGACGGCGTTGAACATTGTCAGAAGATAGTGGTTGCGTTGTCGAATTGCTTTTTTCAGAACGCAAGCAAGGAGGACGGTAATAAATGAACGAAATACCGAAATTGCAAAGGGTAACAAGGCTTGACAGCATCAAAGTTGACGAGACCTATTACACAAACGAAGGCTTCTTAATAGACCACCCGATTGTCACGACGGTTGGAATATTCGAGTATATGAACCCCGATGGCTCTATCAGACGCGAGTTGAGATTGCCGGAAGAGGTGTTTGCCCCCGAAAGTTTAGAATCCTATAAGGGAAAGCCTATCATTGTCACGCACCGCGCTGGGCGCGTTACGACTGACAATGTAGAAAAGGAAACCATAGGTACTATGCTGACGGCAGCCGTTAAGGACGGCGAAAATGTACGGGTAGAAATTGTAATACACAACACGGACGCATTAAAGACCGGATTACGTGAATTATCTCTCGGTTACGATTTGGACCTTGACGAAACGCCGGGCGAATGGAACGGGCAGCCCTATGACGCAATTCAGCGAAACATCAGAGTGAACCATTTGGCATTAGTATCAGCCGCGAGAGCGGGAGAACAGGCTCGTCTAAACATCGACGAAAAAGAAAATTTAACAGGAGGACCAGAAATGGAACAGAACAAGACTGACAGCGGATTGTCGCCCGAAGAACTTGAAGAAGCCATTGCGGATTTCATCGCAAAGAAAAACGCGGCAACTACGAGTACGGACAGCAATACCGCAACGGGCGATACCACGCCCGCGCCTGACGGAGAAGTGACAACTACCGTCAATCCCGAAGAGCAGGCTAACGATGAAGATGTCGTCCAGAGCGTTAAAGAACGTCGTGACCGTCGTGACGCAGAAACGGCATCCAACTCGAAAGAGACTGCCCTTGAAACCATTACGCAGCAGGACGCGGACATCGACGCGCTTCTCAAACTGATCGAACAGTTGAGGGCGGAGAGAGACTTTGCCGGCGCCAACGCAGACGGTAACGATGCCGATTGCGGAACCGTGCAGAAGGACGGCGACGAAAGCAAGTCGCAAAGCCTTAATCTCGATTCGGCGGCAATCGACAGGCTCGTAGCCAGCAAGATTGACGTTATCAGAATTGCAGACCAGTTGCATCTCGACGGCGTTGACGTTATGTCCGTAAAAGACGGCAAGAAAACCGTTATCAAATCGGTATACCCCGATATGCGCCTTGACGGAAAAAGCGATGATTACATCGACGCGCTGTTCGACCTTACGAAGCAGAAAATCAAGAGCGACAACGGCACCGACAAACAGCGTAAGCAGATGTTCAATAAGGACACCGCCGCAGAAGAGCAGACCGTAACTGGAGCGGATGCGGCAAGAAACAGAATGATTGAAAAACAAAAAAACGGAGGTAAATAAATTATGAGCGCACAGACCAGTTATAATTTGCGCACGGCTCACGGCGTAGCGGGTGGCCTTTACGACCTTACCGACCACGACGTAGACACGAGAAACAACGAAGCGACGGACGGGAAGATTAAGTTCGGTCTCGGCGTAGTGGAAGGCACCTTACCCGGCAAGAACGTAACGCTTCCCGTTACGACTTCCACGAAAGCGAAGTTTGAGGGCGTTGCTATCAACAGCCACGCTCACGAGCAGGACTACAAGGGCGACGTTACGCTTCGCAAAGGCGAGACGGTAGGCGTTCTTACAAAGGGACGTATCTATGTTCGCATTACGGCAGATGCGGAACCTGCATACGGCGCTCCGCTGTATCTCATTACGGACGGAGAAAATGCAGGGTATTTCACGAACGAACTCGGAGAAGGCGTTACGGGTATCAAACTGAACGGCTTTTTCCTTGACGCGAAGGCAACCGATGCGATTGCCCCCGCGTTTGTTTTTGTAGACAAGGTGGATGAAACCACCAAAACCGAATAAAGAGGAGGACAACAGAAATGGAAAAAACTTCTTACAGCCAGAACGACTACGCGGCGCTTCTCGGCTCGAATATCCCCAAAGCATTGGTGGAAGATAAGTCGATGAGATTCGACGATGCGGAAGACGCTTCCGTATTCTTCGCCAGAGAACTCGACCACGTTAAGGCGCAGTCTTACGACGTGGTATACCCCGAACTTACGGCGCTCACGCTGTTCCCGATTTCCAACGAAGTCAGTCCCGGCGCGGAAACCGTTACCTATTACAGTTACGACAGGACGGGAGTTGCGAAGATTATCAATAACTACGCAACCGACCTGCCCCGTGCGGACGTAAAGGGTAAACCGACCACCGCTTACGTAAAATCCGTAGGCGACAGTTACGGTTATTCCGTACAGGAAATGAGAGCCAGCAGGCTTGCCGGAAAATCGCTCGATGTTCGTAAAGCGGAAGCGGCGCGTTACGCGGCCGATTACGCACTCAACAAGATTGCTTGGGTGGGCGATAAGGCAAACGGGCTTATCGGTGTACTTTCGCCCGAAAACGACATCCCTTTGTTCACGGTTCCCGTTGGAAAGACCAGCGGAAAAACGACTTGGGCGGAGAAAACGGCGGATGAAATACTCGAAGACCTTAAAGAAATGCAGAAGCAGGTTGCTCGCACCACGAAGAACGTAGAGCGTCCCGATACGCTTGTTCTTCCTGCGGATGTTCATATCGAAATCAGCACCAGACAAATTCCCAACACGGGTTATACTGTTAAGAAATTCTTGCTCGAAAACGCTCCGTACATCAAGGACATCGTTTCGGCGGCGGAATTGCAGGCGGACGCGGAAGAAACCAACCCTTATTCCGCACAGGGTAAGAACGTGGCTCTTCTGTTTAAGAAGGATGCGAGAAAACTCTCTATCGAGCATCCGCTCCCGTTCTATCAGTACCCCTTGCAGGCGAAGGGCCTTGAAATCGAAGTACCTTGCGAAGCAAGAACGGCGGGCGCAATCATCTACTATCCGCTTTCCGCGCTTATCGCGGTCGGCGTGTAAGGGAGGTGCGATATGAAGATTAAGAATATCGGACGTAAAATTATCGGCTTCGGGCAGACTTCTGTTCTGCCCGATGAAACCGCACATATTCCCGATTCGTTCAAGGATGTTGTGCTTGACACCTATGTTGCGCTCGGCATCGTGTCGATTATCGAACCCGCAAAAGACAAGGGCGAAACGAAAACAGACAAAGGCGGAAAGACCGACAAGGGCGGTAAGAACAACGGAAAAGGTGGTAAGACCGAAAACACCGAAACTACCGAGAATACCGATACGGACGAAGAAACCGAAGCCGGCAAGGAGTAAACGCTATGGAACCACTTGAACTATTCAGGCTCGTCGCTACCGAATTTTCGGAAGTCGAAGACGAAGAAGTTGAAAAGTGGATGGAATTAGCGAAGCCGTTTGTAAGCAAAAAGAAGTTCGGGAACACATACGACCACGCTATTGCTTATCTCACGGCGCACAAGTTGAAAATGGCAGGCAAAGGCGATAATACGATGGGCAAAGTCGATGACGCTCTCCGAGTGAGTTCATTCTCCGAAGGAGATGCGTCAATCGGCTTTTCTGTTTCGCAGGGCAACAATATGGCGGTTGACGCAGAGTACGCTTTGACGATTTACGGATTGCAGTACCTGTCTATCAGGCGGCAACGGATCATTCCGATAATTTCCGCAGGAGAAAACTGATGGCAAAAGTAATCGACAAAGAAACAAAGGCGGGAAAGAAGTTTAGACAGGAAATCGAAAAACTGAAAAAGTTACAGGTGCGCGTAGGCTATCAACGAGGAGAAGAAAATATCGAATCGGAAGGCGAGAGCGCGGATTTATGCGATATAGCAGTCTACAACGAACTGGGGACGGAGAATATTCCGTCCCGCCCGTTTATGCGTGATAGCGTTGACAACCACGCCGAACAGATAAACGCCTTTTTGAAAAAGCAAATGGCGTTGCTTGCAAAAGGAGATACAACAGCCGAGCAGATGATGAAGTCTATCGGCGTGTTCCAGAAAGGACTTGTGCAGGCTGAAATCGTTGACGGCGATTTTGAGCCTAACGCCCCGTCCACCATTAAGAAGAAGGGTTCTGATAAACCGCTGATTGACACGGGCAAGATGCGGCAATCGGTTAACTTCGTCATTGTTAAGAAATAGGAGATTGCAGTATGAACATTTTCAAAAAGAAGTACACGCTGCGTAAATTCTCCGAGCAAAGGACAGCAAAGGGATTTGCGGTCAAGGCATCTTATACCGATCAGGTGGTGTTACTGAACGTGCAGCCTATGGTTGCAACGGAAATGAAAACATTGCCGGAAGGCGATAGGTCTTCAAAAGGCATTAAGTCTTACGGGGATTTTAAGGTGCAGACCGCAGACGTTGAACGCGGATTACGTGCCGACAGACTGTTTTATGCAGGGGAATGGTACGAGTGCGTTTCGTCGTCTTTCTTCGAGCATACGCCGTTGAGCCATTGGAAGTCGCTTTATATTAGAGTTTCCGAAGCAGGCAATCAGGACGGCGAACCGAATAGGGAGGTAGAGCAATGACAGTAAGCGAACTGCAAACGGTTTTGCACGAAATTATTGCGGAATACTTTCCGAATACGCTCATTATCTGGGCAGAACAAAGAAAACTTGTTAAGCCATCAGGCACGTTCATTACGCTCAAATTAAGGAATCTTACCGCTACCCAACATTCTATCAAGGTAACGGAAAATGACGCTCCTGTAAGTTACAAGCCGTCTAAAATGATGTTAGAGTTACAACTTTTCACTCACGGTAACGATGAACAGATTGCGATTGACGGAGAAACGGTAACGATAAGCGTAAATACCGCTTTGAACGATATTGTGGATTTGACGAACTTTCTCACGTCCGACTATGCGGATGCGTATTACACGAAACACGACATCTCTTTACGTCCCGAAGGGGATGCGAAAGATGTGTCTGGATTATTAGATACGAATTACGAATATAGGGCAATGCAGGAATATGTCGTCGAGTTTATGCAAACGGCAAACGGTCTGGCAGGAATAACGAGAAAAGACTGGAAGCCTACCGCCAGCGGCGGCGGGACGAAGGAACTTGCTTCGCAAGAAGTAGAAAATCTTGATGCGGATAGCATTGACATAAAAAATAACTTTTAACAGGAGGATTTAACAAATGGGTTTGATTGATAATCTCGTCAACGTGAAAATTTCAATCAGCGAAGGCGTGGGAAGCAGCGCAAGTTTCAGTAACATTCTGCTGGTCGGAATTGCGGCAGATGACGCTACGCCTAAAAACATTGCCGTCTATGCTTCCGCAAACGAAATTTTGGAAGCGGGCTGGGACGAAAACAGCGCGATATACAAGGCGGCGGTAGCGGCGTTTATGAACGGCGCTACGCAGCTCTACGTTGCGGAAAAGGGCGCGAGCGAAAGCATTGCGGATGTTTTGAACAGAGCAAACGAAACGGACGGCTGGTACGGTCTCGCGCTCGCAGGCTTTGAACCTGCGGACTACAAGACGGTTGCGGATTGGGCGGAGTCGAATAGCAAACTGTTCGGCTATACGGTTGATTGCTCGGAGAGCATAGAAAATCCCGTACCCACCACGTACAGTTACGCCTTCGGTATCGGAACGAAGAAGGCTGTAACGAACGATAACAATACGCATCTCGCGGTTGCTTTTCTCGCAAAGGCACTTACCTATCAGGCGGGTTCGGAAACGTGGGCATACAAAACGCTGTCGGGCGTAGAGTACGACGAGTTCACGGCTTCGGACATCGCAAAACTCAAAACGGCGGGGCTGAACTACTACGTGTTATGCGCGGGTAAGGCAATTACGCTTGAAGGTAAAACGACATCTGGCGAATGGATTGACGTAATCCGTTTCCGCGATTGGCTTTTGAACGATATGCAGACGCGTATTTACAATCTGTTTATCAAAAACGCAAAAGTTCCGTACACGGATGCGGGTATCGCGCTCATTCAGAACCAGATGATTGCATCGCTGAAAGAAGGACAGAGCGTCGGCGGAATTGCGCAGACCGAATACGACGACGAAGGGAACGAAATCCCCGGTTTCACTACCAGCGTTCCTACGTCGGCAAACATAGGCGATGCGAACAAAGCAACGAGAACGCTTGCGGGATGCTCTTTCACGGCGCGGCTTGCAAATGCAATTCATATCGTCGAAATCAGAGGAACGCTTACGGCGTAATAAAAGGAGGACAGAAAAATGGCATCTGTAAAGACTTATAACAGTAGGCTTGTTACGGTTGCGCTCGGTACGCACTCCGTTACGGGCTTTGCGGACGACAGTTTCATTACAGTCGAGCCGTTGGGCGACGGCGTAACGTCGAAATCGGGTTGCGACGGCGAAGTTGCAAGGGCGGTTGATCCGAACGAACAATATTCGGTCAAAATTACGCTTTTGCAGACTTCGAGTTCCAACGCTTTCCTGCAGGCGCAGTATAACGCAGACAAAACGAACGGCGACGGCGCTTTCCCGATTTTGATTAAGGACCTTAAAGGCAACTTCGTCTTTTCGGCAGACGCGGCGTGGGTTGTTAAGCCGCCCAGCAGGGCATACGGCAAAGAAACGAACAACCGCGAATGGGAATTGCAGACCGGTCAGGCGACCGTCAACGAAGGTACGTATTAAGGAGGTGCGTAAATGAAATTGCAAGAACCTACGGAAGTAGTTGTAAACGAAAAGCATTACTTCATCCGCCCGTTCCCTGCTTTCAGGGCGGCAAACATCAGCGGAGAAGTGATAAAAGTTGTCGTTCCTATTATCGGGTCGGTATTGCCGTTCGTAAGTACGAGCGGCGACACTTCCGTTCTCGATACGGATTTGGCGACCATTGCGCCCGAAATTACGAAAGCGTTTGAATCGCTGTCGGGAGATGCGGTTGAGAAATTGCTGCGTGATTTGCTCGTCAGGGGAAACAATATCGCAGTCGATTTCAACGGCGAAACGAAGCCGCTCACGGAGGACCTTGTAAACGAACTGTTTTGCGGCGACGTGCAGGATATGTATATTCTCGCGTTCCACGTAATCAAAATCAATTACGGCGGTTTTTTCGGGAAGCTCGGCACCCAATCTGGGAAAGTTGCCGAGTTAGCACAGAAACTGATGAAGTAAGCAAGTACGGGAAGCTGGATTTAGAACAGTTTACCGATCTTGAGCTTCGGATGTACACTTTGATTAAGGCGCAGTTGGCTTCAATGCAGGAGTTAAAAGAGTATTACACCCTTGACGAAGCATTGAAGCTGTACGCGCTGTATATGATGGAGGTCGATATAGAGCATTGCAGAAATGAAGAAATGAAAAACGAAGCAAGGAGGGCTAAATAAATGACCATTAGAGACATCGCTATTGCGTTTGGCTTTACGGTTGACGAAGCATCCGCAAAAAAAGCGGAAGGCGCAGTTACAAAGTTAAAATCGTTTGCAACGAAGGCTTTGGCTACAATCGGCATCGGCATATCGCTTACGCAGATGAACAAACTGGTTGAAGAATGGTATTCGGTCAATAAAGTCCTTGCCAACGTGAACACACAGTTGAAAGACCAGTCTGCGGTGCAAAACAGAATAACCGAAGCGGCAAACGCTTGTAGGATTACATACGCCGAAATGTGCGGATATGCTACGAGCCTTGTTAAAACGGGGAGTCGATTTTTCTCAACGGTAGAAGATGCGACGGACTTTTTGGAACTTGCAAATAAAGCGTTCAAAGTGTCCGGCGCGTCGGAAGCACAAATGAACTCGCTGAATAACGTGCTGAAAAATACATTCCAAACAGGAAAGTTAAGCGCGGGCGGGTTTAATACTATAATGCTGCAAAGCCCAGACATCATTCAGTATCTCGCTGATAGTCTGGGCGTTTCTATGCAACAGGTAAAGGCTCTCGGTCTATCTGGGAGTATTACGGCAAAGCAACTGAAAAACGCTTTTACACAGAGCGCGGAAGGCATTGAATCGGCATACGGAAAGTTACGACTGACAGTATCGGATGCGTTGCGTATAATTCGCAACGAGTTCGGAACGTGGCTATATCAGACCGATGAAGGGCTGAATTTGACTAACGATATTGCGAAGTTTTTGATACGTGCGTTCAGGAGTCTGCTCGGCGTATTGAAGGCTCTCGTAAATTCGTTTCAACGGCTTGTCAATCTGCTTGGTTCCACGCGACGGGCGGCGGCTTTGGTTGCGGCGGCGGTTGGTGCAATGATTGTTGCGTTTAAGTACGACAAAATAGTGGCAGGGATTAAGGCAATAGGCTCTGCACTTGCCGCAGGCGGCGGAAAGATAATGCTTATCGTCGCGGCGGTCTTGCTGTGTATTGCTGTGCTTGATGACCTAATTGCCTTTGCGAACGGGGACGACAGTTTTATTGGGAATCTCTTTGAAAAGTTTGGGGTTGATGCAGAAGAATTGCGGAAAACGCTGAAAGACTTGTTTGCTATGATAAAGCAAGTATTCGGCACGATATTCCAAACAGTCGGTAAAATCATTAAAACGATATTGCCGACATTGAGTAAGTTGTTGCAAGCGGCGTTGACGATAATATCTAAAAAGGCGCAGGTAAATCTTACGATTTCTGCAAAGGCGTGGGAAATAATTATCGAGTTGCTTGATATGCTGATCCCGATAATCGAGATGATTTTAGAATTGCTTGACCCGATACTTGAAGTGGTTATGCTTATAGTCGATGCGGTAATGATGCTTGTCGATGTGGTTATGGCTCTAATCAAGCCGTTGTTGGAACTGATAAGCGCAATACTCAAACCGATTATGGCAATCGTTAAGGTATTGGTGCAGTTGCTGTCTAACCAACTCGGCGGAGCATTTAAGTTTATCGCAAACGTCGTGAATAACCTGATAGCAGGACCGCTTCGCGGACTGCTTGATTTTCTCGGTCAGATCATTAAGTTTATTTCGGCTGTATTTACGGGAGACTGGGAAACAGCGTGGAAGGCTTTGGGGAATATTCCTATTGCGATTATAAACTCAATCATCGGAGCGTTTGAAGGGCTGATTAACTTCTTTATCGGAGCGATAAACGGAATCACTTCGGCGCTTTCGTCTTTGTGGACGTGGATTGGCATCCCCGGTATACCAGAAATACCAGAAGTTCAGTTCGGCAGAATTTCATACTTGGCGAAAGGCGGTTATGTAGACAAAAATAAGCCTACGCCCGTTGTCATAGGCGATAATAAGCAGGAAGGCGAGATTGTTTCGCCCATAAGCAAAATGCGCGATACGGTAATCGACGCTTTGAGAATTTTCTTGGGCGGCGCGACGACGCGACGCAAGACGGAAACAGCGCGGGCAATGGAACAGAATACCATAAATCGCAATGTTACGCAGAATGTGTATATCAATAATACATTTGAAGGTTCGAGAGACGTGCAGAAGACCGCAGCGACAGCAATGAAACAGACTACAAGCGATACTACGGGCGAACTTGCCCGTGCGCTTGCTTATGCGAGGTAATGTGTATGAGTAAAGCAAGAATACCCGCCTCGCTCGGCGGCATAGAGTTCGATTGTACAATTAGCAGAGAAAGGAGTTACGAAGCGGACATACCCGAATACCCTGTGGAAGATGGGTACTACGTTTCGGACTCCATTCACAAAAAGCCGCTTACGTTTGAGTTGGTGGTTTTTGTTACGAATATGCC
This sequence comes from uncultured Christensenella sp., assembly GCA_910577435.1. Lineage (GTDB taxonomy): Bacteria > Bacillota > Clostridia > Christensenellales > Pumilibacteraceae > Anaerocaecibacter. Next base: position 95,349 of record CAJTLV010000004.1, read on the forward strand.
CGTAACTTGGGCAAAGCGACACGCTGGCAACAACAGAGTGAAGAACACGATTGATAGCCTTGTAGACCTGTATTTGTCTGGAAAGCTGTCTACGCTCGTAACGCCTGATAAGGTATACGAGAATATGGGAATTACGAAGTTAAGTGTGCCGGAAGAAGATTATGTCAACGCGGCGGAGATCACGCTGTCGTTGAAGCAGGTAACGGTAACGTCGGCGGACATCATTGTAGTGTCGAGTTATAATTACAGCGGAAGTTCGTCAGACGGCGCGGGTTCGTCCGCGACAACAGAAGAGTCAAGTACGCCGAAAAAGAAAAGTATTCTTTCGTCGTTGCTTGGCTGGTTATTCAAATAGGAGGTGGCAGTTATGGTGTACTTCACACCGCCAGACAAGAACGACAGTTTTACACGCATCATCTTGGACGGCGACGAGTACCTGTTCAGGTTTTCCTACAACTACGAAGGCGAGTTTTGGACGCTCGGAATTTATCAGAGCGAAGAAGCACCGATTGTGGCAGGAATTAAAATTACCCCTTGCTTTCCTGTTAACTGGTATTTTCGTCAGTATATCAAATTGCCGAAAGGCGTTCTTGGCGTAATGACACAGCTCGACAAGATAGGCAGAAATGATTTTATCGACGGGAACGCGCAGTTTGTCTACGTTACTTACGACGAGTTCAACGAGTTTGTAAGGAGCAACGAGTAATGGCGAACTGGGACAGACAATACCGCTTACGGGCGGGAGTAGAAGGAAGCAAGGGGTTTGAAATCGGTAAGCCCGACGAAAAGACTCGGCAGGCAATCCATATCAACTTTATGGTTGAGCGGAGCGATTCGACAACGCTCAATACGACAAAGATAAAACTTTGGAATCTGAACAAAGAGCAGATTAACGTGTTAACGCAGTCGGGTTGTCAATTAAATCTGTCGGCTGGGTACGGCGCGTCAAGACCTATCGTATTCAAGGGTACGGTATCTAACGTGCAGGAATCGCTTGATGGAGCGGATAGGCTTATAGAGATAGAAGCGGTAGACGGTTTCGCACAGTTGAGCGAGACCGTCGTTTCTATTTCTTACGGCGGCAAAATTGCGACGGCTAAAATCTTGCAGGATGCGGCCGCTAAACTCAATCTGCCGGTTACGTATTCCGCAACGGCGCAGGAAATCCTTGAAAAGTCGTATTTTTCAAACGGTTACAGTTTTGTCGGCTATGCGCAGTATGTGCTTGACGACGTATGTAACAAAGCATCGCTTATGTGGTCGATACAAAACGGCGTTTTGCAAATCCGCAGAAAAAACGAAGGGGTTTCGACAGCGGTTCACAAACTCAACAAAGCAACGGGGCTTATTAACATTCCGAAGCGAGTTTACAGTTCGCAGACGGCGAATACCGATACGTCTTCCGATACAACGGCAGATATGCTGTATGGCTATGAAATACAGTATTTTATGAACGGAGCAATCGGCATAGGCGATAGGGTATACGTAGAATCAAAAATCGTTACGGGTATGTTTATGGTTTCGAGCATCACGATTGAAGGCGACAATCTTGAAGGCAACTGGCAATGTACGGCCCAGATTACGGAGGTGGCATAATGAGTGTACTTGATTTTGTTACGGAAGTTAAGGCTCTCGTAAAAGAACAGATTAACAATATGCACACAGCTCTGCCGGGAGAGATTGTTTCGATAGATAAAAATGCTGGGCTTGTATCTGTAAAGCCGAAAGCGCAAATGCAGTTTTCAAATGGAAAGACATTGGAGTTTCCAATTATAAGCGGAGTTCCGATAGTTATGCCGCAAAGTGCAATTTCGCAATCGGCAATAGTTTTTCCCGTAAACGTTGGAGATCAATGCTTACTTATATTTAGCGAGCAGGCATTGGATTACTGGTTTGAAACGGGGATGACTGCACCGCAAGTCAAATACGGACTGTCTGGAGCAATAGCAATCCCCGGACTGTTGCGGACGCAGACTGACGTTTTTAAGGAAGCGTTAGAGCGAGACGCGGTAATCATTAAACACAAAAACGCATCTATAACGCTGTCAAACGCAGGTATAGCCATTAGGGGCGATATTTCGGTAGAAGGTAACTTACTAATCAACGGCGAAATCAAAAGCGTTCCAGACGAAATTTAGAAGCGATTTTCGCAGGAGGTTATATGAAGGATTTAAGACTTACCGAAGACGGGGATTTGTACGTTACAGAAGACGGGGATGTACAGTTTACCGATAGCGTTTTGCAGGCTATCAAAATTCGTTTGAAATGGTTTCTCGGAGAATGGCGTATCAATACAACTTACGGTATGCCGTACTACGATGAAGTTTTTATAAAGAATCCCAGCACGGCGCTTATTGAAGACAGGGTGCGAACGGAGATACTTTCCGTTGACGGGGTTCAGGCGGTGGAAAGCATTAGCGTGGTTATAGATAAGCCCACGCGGGTGGCCGCCATTCACTTTACCGTCGTTGCAAACGACGAAATAATTGACGAGGAGGTAAAGGTCAATGTCTGATTACGGCGTTACCAAAAACGGATTTGTCCGTAAGCGATACGATACGATATATTCGGAATTGCAGGGCGATATAAAAGACGGCTTGGGTATTGATGTTTCAATTAACCCGAAATCGTTTTTTAATGTCCTGCTTTCGTCCGTTGCGGACAAATTGGCGGTCGCGTGGGAGTTGGCGGAAATGGTGTATTACAGTCATTATCCTGCCACCGCAGAAGGCATCAATCTTGATTATGCCTGTCAGTTTGGCGGGCTAACGAGAGAAGAAGGTTCTAAAACAAAGTACAGCATTCTATGTACGGGAACGGACGGAACGGCTATTCCTGCAGGAACGCGCATAGCATCAACGACATCGCCGCAGGTTTTCTTTTCAACAGCGGAAGACAATACCATTTCGAGATCGTCTTGCAATAGCGCAACAATTCGCGTTATGCAAGTTGCCGGCGAGCTGCATTATACGGTCTATCTTGACGATACGGCATACACGTATTTAAGCAAGACGGAAGACGATAAAATGGCTATTCTCAACGGCTTGAAAGAAACAATAACCGATGAGAATTTTACGGTCGGCATCGACGAAAAAGACGAGTTCCTTGTGATTACGAGCAAGAACAAGTATTTAAGCCATTCGATTGATATGACGGAGAATTTATCGACGGAAGAAGTTACGTCGATTATCGTATTCGATTCGGAAGAGTATAAACGTATTCAACTCACGGAAGGTGCGATTACGGAAATCATCACATCGACGGCAGGTTTTAAGAAATGCACGAACCTTGCAATACCTGTTTACGGCAGGGAACGCGAAACAGACATTGAATTGCGTCAATCTTATGCGGCGAAGCAATCTTACCGCTCGGCAACAATGCTTGAAAGTATAACGAGCGCGATTATGAACAACGTCAAGGAAGTTTCCAGCGCGGTTGCGTTTGAGAACGACACGGACTTGAAGGACAGCGACGGTAGGCCGCCGCACTCGATTGAAGTTGTCGTTGACGGCGGGAACGATGCGGAAATCGCGCAACAGATTTTGCTCTACAAAGCGGCGGGCATCCAGACATACGGAAGTATTGCGGTTGACGTTCCGAGTTCATTCGGGAACGCAACGATAGCGGTCAAGTTCAATAGACCGTCTGCCGTTTATGTTTGGTTAAAAGTATCTATCGTAAAAAATCCCGATGAAGCAATGCCGCCGAACTACGAAGCATTGGTAAAAGAAACGATAATGAGTTATGCGGAGAAAATAACCGCAGGCGAGAACATTGTCATTCAGAAAGTGATCGCGCCCATTAACGTGGCTGTTTCGGGCATTGCCTATATTTCGATTAAAGCGTTCACTTCAACCGATGCAAGCACAACGCCGGCTGACAGCGATTATACGCTTACTTACATTACGGTAACGCCGCGACAGAAAGCGTATTTCGACGAAAGCAGAATAGAGGTGGAAGTCGATGAAAATTAACGGTATAGAAGCAGATCTGCTCGAACAGTTCAGGGGCAGACCGAACACGGCGGCGCTTTGCGCGGCGGTCAATCGTCAACTCAACGAACTTGCGGAAGTTTTCGGGCAGATAGCGTTCAATACCGATATTGACACGGCGATAGGAAAGCAGTTGGATTATATAGGCGACATCGTAGGACTGACAAGAGCCGAAGCGGGGTTGCTGTGCGGTCAATCTGTTTACTATGAGCCTGTCGATGATGAACGGTACAGACGCTATCTGAAATATAAGGCGTTTCAAAATTCCAGCGACGGCACGTATTATTCGCTCGTGAAAGCAATGCAGACCATTCTCGGAGGCGGGTCGAAAATAGATTACACGGAAGATGAGAATTTTCCTGCAACAATCATTTTCGATATTAACACTGGCGGGTCAAATGAACTGTCTTTGAGCGGTATACCGCCGATAAAACCTGCCGGCGTAAGCGTAGAGTACAAAGTAGACACCAGAAGCACGATTGAATTATCGCATAAAATCAGGTACTACATCGGCGGCGTGGCTTGCGGAACGCTCTACTGTGGGCAATACCCGTCAGATAAGCCGTTCCCGCGTTGCGGCGGATGGCATTGCGGGGAATATCCGCCAAAAGGAATTTAGGAGGTATCTATGGGATTATTCACACAAGATTTTTTGGCAGAACGGCGAAGCGAGTTTATGGCGCTTATCGACAAGTTTGAGTACGAAATCAACGGCGGCGAAAAATGGCTTACGGCCACAGAACGAAGTCGGCAGATAGTCGGAAACTATATACGGTTCACTTTGCTGTTTCCGAACGTATTGCAGTCCGATTACAGCATTACGGCGATACGCATTATCGACGTAAACGGAAAAGAAATAGCGCGGCGCGATTTGAGTGTAAATGTCAACTCAATTCAGTCCGTGCTTTTTGTTTTAAGCATTTCTTATCAGGAGGTTTAATATGACAGAAGAAATTAAGCAACAGGCAGAAGAGGAATCGACCTACAAAAAGCAAACGTGGGTAGATCACTTCGTAGATGAAGAAGGATTTGTTGTTCAGCAGGGTACCGCTATGGATGCCCTGCATTTTAATCATATCGAAGACGGAATCGGCGCGGCTCACGATTTGATAGCGGAAGAAAAACAAACGCGTACCGAAGAAAATACCGCCGTAACGGAGCGGCTCGATAATCTTGAAGACGGTACGAGGATGGCTGGGACGGCCGCTAAAACACAGAAAGCGCTTCGCATTGGAGATGTGGAATTTGACGGTAGCACGGAGAAAACCATTAGCGCAAAGGACGGCATTGAAATCACGGCCGGAGAAATCAAACACACGAACGCTATCGAAGCGGGAACGACTGTCGGCGGTAGCGGAGCAAAAGAGTTCGGTGGAACGATTGATATTCCGTCTGTAACCTACGACGCGCAGGGACACGTTACAGGAAAAGACAAGACCACCGTTACGCTTCCGTCAAATGATGCAACTACGTCAAAGCACGGATTGATGAGCGCGTCAGACAAGACAAAACTTAATGGGATTGAAACGGGAGCGCAGAAGAACACGATAACAGGAATCAAGGGCGCGAAGGAAAGTTCATACAGAACAGGAAACGTCAACATTACGTTGCAGAACATTCTCGGCAGTACGCCGATAGGCGATGACTTTACTGGAATTTACTACAACGGAAGTACATTTGTAACGCAGAACCCGTCGTTACAATCTACAAGTTGGTCGAAAATTGCGGAACTTTCTGCCGCAGGAAAAGCGAAAAAAGCGTTCAGTATAGGAGACGAGAAGACGGTAACGCTTACGACAGGCGAAACGATAACGCTTGTCATACTTGGCTTCGACCACGATGAAAAGACGGGCGGCGGCAAGGCAGGCATTACGTTCGGAATGAAAGATTTGCTTAATACGTCGTACCCGATGAATGCGTCAAGCACAAACGCAGGCGGATGGAATGAGTCGAAAATGAGAACGGAGACAATGGCTACGCTCTTATCGCAACTTCCGTCTGATTTAAGAAATGTGATTAAAGCGGTTAACAAGAAAGCAACAGCAGGGAATCAAGGTACATCGCTCACAGCTTCGAGCGATAAACTTTGGCTGTTTGCGGCGGCAGAACTGTGGTCGAAAACTGCAATAGAAAATAGCGCATCAAGCGACTTAAAAAATAATGCTGCCGCTTACAACGGAGAAGGAACGCAGTACGAGTATTTCAAGAATACGGTAGGAGATGCGGAACCGAACAATAGTTGCTCGGCTTTGGTTAAGCGCAAGAACGGCTCTACGGACGGCTGGTGGCTTCGTTCCCCGTACGTCGGTAGTGCCGCCATCTTCCGCCTTGTCAGCAGCTATGGCGGCGTCGGCTACAGCAGTGCTGGCATCGCCTACGGCGTGTGCTTCGGCTTTTGCGTGTAATCCAGAATCATATACTCTGCGCCCCTGTGTGGGCGCAGAGATAAAAATAATCGAAAAGAGAGGTAAAGAATTATGGTCTATAATTTTGTGGCAACGCCGCAAAACAACGGTAAAGACGAACTCATTGCGACGGCGCTCAATGGCGAAGCATACAGCGAGAATAACAGACTGCATATCAAAAATGCAGAATGGCATCTGATATACAAATATGACGGCTCGCCGATTGGCTGGTATGCGAGAAACGTCAAAACAAACGACGACGTGTATCTCGGTTCGGGCGCAAGTCCGTCCATTGTGCTTGAAACGCTTACGGTCAAAAACGAAGAGTTTTGGAACTCATTGTTATGCCCGGAAGCAGAAGAAATTGCGGAGGAAGGAAGTGAGTAATGTCAGTACCAAAATACAGACGTAACGAAAGTCCTATGCAGTTTCTTGATACAGCGCGGGAACTTGAAATTTATACCATACAGCGATGTGCGAATTTCCCGAAGCGGTATATGTTCTTGATAACGAAGGAACTTATAGACTTATCAAGGTCAATCTATAATAATGTAAAATCGGCAAATAGCGTCTATCCTACAAATAAGGAAGAGTCGCAAATCAGAGTAAATTTTCTCATTCAGGCGGTCTGCGATCTGCAATGTCTTGCGTCGCAATTAGATATTGCGAAAGGAATTGTTGAACATAACGACAAAGACAAAGCAATTAAACCTACCGTTTGGGAGCAATGGGCAAGACTGATTTCGACTGAACTGAAATTAGTAGTGGCTCTCAAAAAGAGCCTGCAAGGAAAGTATAATCTCGAACCCAAACCCGAATAAGAATTTGTCATAGGTTACATACCGTTATTATTGTCTGGGCGGCTCTACGAACAACTGGTGGCTTCGTTCCCCGTACATCGGTAATACCACCAACTTCCGCCTTGTCAACAACAATGGCAACGTCAACAACAACAATGCTGGCAACACCTACGGCGTGTGCTTCGGCTTTTGCATATTGTATAGGCTCGACAAAGTAACTCATTCAAAGAATGAAGCGAAATCAATGCCTTTGCAAAAGGGGTGTGTGACCTTTCCGTAAGGATAAATGGGTCCTCCGATATAGGTGACTGGACGCTTCTTGCATTGCGAGATAAATGGCGAAACTCGTTTAATAGTCATACATTATGCAGCCTACTTCGCTTAATCTGGCTGTACGGAGTGATATTATTATGAACAGTAAAGAGCGACACGAACTCCGCTACCGACGACGCAAGGCGCGACGTGAAGAAAAGAAACGTAGCCTTGCAGAACAGTACGGAGATTTCGACAAAGTATTTACCTTTGAGAACCTATACGCGGCATACAAGGGATGCTGCAAAGGTGTAGGGTGGAAGGCAAGTACGCAACGGTACAAAGCGAACGTCCTGCTCAATGTGGTTGATACGCTCGACCTGTTAAAGAGTGGCAAGTTCAAAAGCAAAGGGTTTTACGAGTTCGATATTATAGAACGTGGGAAGGAACGCCACATTAAAAGCGTTCACATCAGCGAGCGGGTAGTCCAGAGATGTCTCTGCGATTACTCGCTCGTTCCCATATTTAGCAATTCGTTTATCTACGACAACGGAGCCTGTATGAAAGACAAAGGAATAGACTTTGCAGTAAACAGGCTTATCGTTCATTTACAGCGGCATTACCGAAAGTACGGCAATAACGGTTATGCGCTGGTATTTGATTTTTCTAAATATTTCGACAGTATCAATCACGATAAGTTGAAGTCGATTATAGACGATAGTTACCCAGACAAGCGTTTGGCAGCATTTATCAAGCGTTTGGTGGACGATTTCGGCGGAGAGAAGGGGTTGGGTCTTGGCAGTCAAATATCGCAAGTCTCGGCGCTTCGCTTTCCGAATCGGTTAGATCACTATGTGAAAGAAGTTTTACATATCAAAGGTTACGGTCGCTATATGGACGACGGCTATATGTTACACCATAGCAAAGAGCATCTGCAGAAATGCCTTGCGGATTTGCGCGAAATCTGTGCCTGTCTCGGAATAAGACTGAACGAAAAGAAAACGCAGATTATTAAAATATCTCGCGGTATTACGCTACGTGCAAAAAAGAAATTGTATCGCGGCGTTGTCTTTTTGAAACGTAAGGTCTTTTTGTCGAATACGGGTAAAGTTATTGTTATTCCAGCGAGAAAGGGAATTGTAAAGGAACGCAGGAAGTTGAAGAAGTTGAAAATCAAATTCGATGCCGGCGAAAGAGAATTTTTCGACATTAAGCAATCTTACAATTCGTGGCGCGGACACATCAAGCATTGCAACGCAAAACGAACCTTGAAACGTATGGATAGATTATTTTACGAACTATTTTATAAGGAGACGAGTATGGAGGAGCCTGTTATTACAATAGAGAATATCTGTCAAGCCTGTGAAAAAGGGCCGTGCGAACAGCCCTGCGAATTATGGTACAAATGCCTTGAAGGAACTATTATCAAACCGGAGGATTTAGAATGACTGTCAGCATTATTACGAGCATTATAGTGTGGGCAATTACGGGAGCGCTCGGCGCTTTCACGACCTATTTGGGAATGAGGTATAAAAAAGTGACGCGAGAAAACAACGCTTTGAAAAATGGTATGCAAAGTCTTTTGCGAAACAATATCATAGACGCGCACGACAAATATATGAAAAAGAAATATTGTCCGATTTATGCAAAAGAGTCTTTGACGAAGACGTATGATTCATACCACGCACTGGGCGGAAACGGTGTCGTTACAAAATTGTATAACGATATTATGGCTTTGCCGGAGGAGCCGCCCGAACCGAGAAGAAAAAAGTCAGGAGGTAATGAAATATGACTTGGGAAATTATTTTAACTGTGGTGTTCGCAATCTTGTCGATTGCGGGCATTTTGGTATCTTATTACTTTTATGTAAAGAATAAGATTACAAAAGCGATTGCAGATGAGGTGGATAGCGCCGAAATAGACGACGCAACAGGGCCGGCAAAAAAAGCGGAAGTTATCGCTCAACTGCAAAAACTCATACCTGCGGTATTAAAGCCATTTATAACTTACAAGATGCTTGATGCGCTCGTTCAGACCGTGTTTGATGGCATTGAACGATATGCAAAGAAGCAGGTTGAGAAGAAGTCGGAGAAAAAGGATGCGGATAGTTAAGGGTATTCTTTTTTGGGCAATATCGCTTACGTGGGGCTTGCCTATGACGCTCATTGGAACAATTTGCGCGATTGCTCTCATTGTAACAGGACATAAGCCGCAACGGTTTCACTACTTCATTTATTTTGAAGTGGGATCGGGCTGGGGCGGCTTTGAAGCGGGCGGCTTCTTTTTTGTGAATAGACATCCGTCTTTGCATATAAGACAGCACGAATCGGGACACGGATTACAGAACATAATGCTCGGTGTTCTTATGCCGTTTCTCGTAAGCATCCCGTCTATGATAAGGTACTGGTATAGAGAACTGATTATCAGAAGCGGAAAGAAAAAGTACAGCGATTTACCCGATTACGACGCGATTTGGTTTGAAGGTTGGGCGACGCGGCTTGGAGAAAAGCACTTTAAGTAGCGCGAATGTTCAAGGCATTTATAGGTACGACCCCGTTATGTGTAACAGCATAGCGGGGTCTTTTTTTGTTTATTTGAGTTTTTGCAACATAAAAGATATTATTTTGCGCATAATGATTGACAATTTGAATATAATATAGTAGAATGAAAGCATAAAATAAACTATATGGAGGTATTTATTATGGCTACTGCTAAAATCAATGTTTGCGTTGATGAAGGAACGAAGCAAGCGGTTGAGGTGCTTTTGGATGAAATGGGGTTAAGTATGACCGCAGCAATCAATATGTATCTCAAAAGAATATTGATGGAGCAGGGTATTCCCTTTGATGTAAGCGCGAGAACTCCTAACGCAACGACTATTGCGGCTATGGATGAGTTCGAGGAAATGAAGAAGAACCCCAGCGCATACAAGAGATACCCGAATTTCAAAGCCGCATTAAGCGAGGTGCTGTGAAATGCTTGAAGTAATACTTTCTAATCAGTTCAAGCGCGATTTACGGCTTGCAGCAAAACGCGGTTACGATTTGGATTTGCTTGACGAGATCGTAAACAAACTTGCAAGTAAAGAAGAGTTGCCGGAAAAGAACAGAGACCACAATTTGACTGGCAAGTACGCAGGATTCCGCGAGTGTCATATTCAGCCGGATTGGTTGCTTGTTTACAGGACAGACGAAACGGCATTGATACTGTTTCTTTCCAGAACGGGAACTCACGCGGATTTGTTCTAAACGCAAAGAAAATTGACCTTGTTATGAGTAATTCATAGCAAGGTCTTTTTTTATGCCGTAAAACCAAAAAAATAAGCGCTCACGGCTATATGACGCAATCAAAAAATGAAGTTCTTATAAACTATCGGCAAGAGAATAAAAAGGCATACAATCGAAACCAGAAGTCTATACGCAATATACTTTCCTATACTATCTATGATTTCCTATTCTTTCCTATACTTTGTGTACTTTCGTGGCAGAAATAAAGAAATATCGTTTTTATCGAAACGAAAATAACGCGAAATGTGTTTTTCTGTGCCAGAAATATGCTTGAATACACAGTAATAAAAATTTTCAAAAAATATTTGCAAAATACATAAATTCCGTTTGACAATTACAGTTCTGTAAGTTAGAATGAAAGTACAAAATACATATTACATATCGGCAAGACCGAAAAGGAGTTTCAATGAAAGCATTACCCATCGAAGTTTATGTTACGAAAAGGCAAAGAGATTGCGATTGCACGAACGGCGGCATCAGCAGCAAGTATGAAGAATTGTTGTTAGTATGCGATGAAGGTTATGTAACAATCGACGAAGAGAACCTGCCTGAAAATTTGGTAAAGATCAGCGAAAGCCATTGCGGGTTCTCGACCTACAAGTTTATAGAGCCGGTTGCAAGACCGCAGCATCTTGGTTGGATGTTCGGCGGGAATCTCGCTTACAGCAGCGATAGCAGATATAGCAGAATGGCGGAACAGCCGCTGCCCATTCACGACAGACAGGAAACGCAGGAAATGTACGACCTGCTCACGAGTGATTAACGGAGGTAAGTATGAAGAAGTTTCTTTGCGGGTTCTACTGTGAGCCTTTAAGATGGACGGTAAGAGCAAGCTCGGAACAGAACGCGGCGGAAAAGTTTGCGAAGATGATTAAGCGTAAGCGGTTGCAGTCGGTAAGCGGCACGAAAGAATTTGTAGTGTTTGAAGCGACGGGGTATTGATATGAAAAGACCTATTGAACAGTACATAAAAGCGGCGAACGAAGACGGCGCACAGAAAGTCATTGACGAGTTGCGCGAACGGGCGTTGCAAGTAAATCCGAATATGACCGAAAAGCAATGGCAGTTCCTAAAATGCTTTGTGCTTGCCAGCGCGATTGCGAAAGCAGAAGGAGTAATTGAATGAAAAAATATGTGTATGGTATGAGGTTGCGCGGGTTCTCTCTCGGATGTCAACCGATGGACGGCTTTATCGAGCGGCGCGATAGCCTTACGGAAAACTTTTATGACGTGATAGTTTATTCGCGGTTGCTGACGGAGAAGGAATTGAAAGACTACGATTTGACGTTTATCGGAATGGAGGAAATGCAATGAGCATCGAAGAAGTAGTAGGTTTAGCAAATAAGTACATAGCGGAAGGAAGTAGCGTAGAGTTACACGCAACAATTTTTCACAGTTTGGTTCTGCGTGTTTTTCGCGGCAGTCAATATCTCGGCGGGTATTGGGAGAATGTTGCGAAGACGGAGAACGACAAGTTTTTTGGAACGATAAAGAGTCGAAAGTACAAATGCAATCGGAAGTTCGTAGTAACAGACGATTGGAATATCGACTTAACTCCTTGCAACGGCGAGTGCATTGCGGAAACCCGTCCGGGAAATTTCGTAGACTACACGAAAATTTGCAATTTGAGGGATTGAAGATGAAAGTATTATACAGGTATGAAGACGGCTGGCACAAGTTCAGGACGGAAGACAAGGCTATCGGCTACGAGTGCGCGGTTGACAGTTTCAATGAAGCCGCTGCAAAGCTGAAAAGCAGATACGAGCTGGGCGAGGTTCAGATTATAGAAGAAGCGACGGGTAAAGAAATTCCGTTCTCGAAAGTTATCCGAAGGGTAGACATCGAAAAGATAGACTGTCAGCATTCCGCGTGGTTCGACGGTTACAGATACGACGCGAAGGTTAAAACGAGCGTTGATGGCGGGAAGACGTTTTGGTATTGCGGTATCGGGAAAGAGTGTAAGACACTCAAAGAAGCGCGTGAGTATAAGGCGGCAATCGAGCATACGGAAAAAGACAGCAACATCCGTTACAGAGTTACGGAAGACCTGCAGAGCGGCGAGTTCGGAATGTACCGCGATTATACGGTTGAGCAATGGCGAAATCAAGCAATCGAATGGGCGACGATGGACGATAACGACGGGCTTGTAGAAACGCTTTGCCGGCTCGAACAGCACGAAGTAATGACCTACATTGCGGAGTTATGGGGATTGAAGTTCCGTAAGGTACGCAAAGACAAAAAGAAATTGGAGGGCATCGAAGATGTGTAATTGGAAGCAATCAAGAGGTGTAGGCTGGGAAATCAGAAAGGACGGAGGAATGACCGTTACCGTTGATAGTCCGTCAACCTTGTTCAATATGGTCTGGCAGATGACAGATCAGGAAACTGCAATCGAAGTAGACGGATGGGCGGAGCTTGCGACGGTTGGAGAAGTCTACGAAACGAGAGACATCGTAATAGAGGTGGTGGAATTATGAAGCGTGAGTGCGTCGAGATTTGTCCGCATTGCGAGCAAGAAATAACAAAGAAGTGGGACGTGGAGAAAAACGGATACCAGATTACCTGCCCGAACTGCGGGAAGAAGATTATGCTTTGCGACGAGTGCTTACATAGCGAAGATAATGAAGGTATGCGGTGTGATTGGTCGGAAGATCTCGGATGTTTCAGAAAGCCGAAGGAGACGAAATGATTTACTTAAACTACTGGACCCCGAAGGGGCATTGTAAACGTAAGAAGTTCAAGACGGTAGAAGAAGCAAGAAAGTTCGGCGTGAAGTTGCGGAAAAAGGAAGGGTATATCGTTATGAAATACGGTTGCATACACGCCTACAAGCCGAACGGAGAAGCAACGACAATAGTTCAATACGATTTGTTTGAGTAGGTGGATTATGAGCGCAGAGCAATGGAAAGAGGGCGGTAATTGCGACAAATGCCGTAGGAAAGCATATTGCACAAAGACCTGCACAGCAAAGAAGAGAAAGGCGAAAGCAATCGAACGTGCTGTTGGAGATGCGATTTTAAGAAGTATTTGCCCGCAGCTCGCGGATAAAGCAGATAAATTTAGATATTAACGGAGGTCTCAATGTTAAACAAAGAACAGTTGGCTTTGACTATGGAAATAGTCAATAGATCGGAGAAACTTGGGCTGATGCAGGGCGACAAGTTGACGGCGCTCATCGACTTGGAGAAAGCGACGGAACGCTTCAATCTGCGGCTTGCAGATATGCTGAACGCGGACGACTTCAATTTCTCCCACGATTTCGTTCAAATCCAGAACGACATCAACAGGGCAACGGGCGAGTTCAGCGGAAGGTTCTTGCCGCGATTTACGGGGGTTAAGTGATGTTCAGCGATAAGCGGTATGCGCCGATTGCGGCGGAATTGAAAGGCGTTGCAGAGCGGCTCGGAATGGAAGTCCACGAAGTTGAAGAGTCGATTTACCGCAAGGTTGAAGAGCGGTATCATCTTGAGGATATAAAAACGTGGTACGAAAACGAAACTGGAAAGAACTGTTCGGCAAAAATGGCAAAAGCAATATTAACCGAATTTGAAGACGGCGAAGACTGTGGGTTGGATTTTTGGACGAACATCGAGAACGCCTACAAGCGATTAGAGGAGAAACGTAATGAAACTTGAATGGAACAACAAAGATGCGAACATCGGATTTTACGAGCTGGAATTAGAGCTTGAAGACGGAACTAAAAGGGAGATAGTCGTATGGGACAATACCTGCGAATATCAAAAGCGTGAAAACGAGAAAGATCCAGCCCACGCAAGGTACAATCCCAGCGGGTTCAGAGTAAACTACTGTCACGGGTATTCGATGGAAGAATTTTTCGACGATACCCACACACTTGAAGAAGTAAAGATATGGGCTGAAAATTTCCTGCTTGATAATCTCATAGAAGGTTACAAGGATATGCTTGCAAATCTCGAAACAGCCAGACGGCAAGCGGAATGGGCGGCGGCGTACAAAGAAGCAAGAGATAAGAGGTAACGTATATGAACAGTTATACGGAATTAAGAAACAGACAGCAGGAAGAGTTTAATGCCTTTCCGCTCGGCGCGGCGTTCAGTAATGCACAGTTCGACGAAATGATGCGGAAGTGGGGGCTTGAGCCTACGGACACAGATAAGATTTATCGGTTGCCGGGTGGGGTGTTCCTTCGCAAGTCGGATTCGCCAGCGTTTGATGAAATGGTAGAAAGACAGAGCAGGGAGCGCGAGCAGGCGATGGCGGCCGACAAGACGGGGCTGGGTTACATCAAAGATATGTTTGCGGCGGAACTTGCAAACAACGAGTTCGGGTACACGTATGAGCTGGACGAAACGCTTGACGCTCTCGGTCTTACGCTTGACAAAGTAAAAGCAGATAAGCGATTGCGTAAAGGGCTGAATAAGGCTCTGAAAAAATACTACGACTTTAAGTACGAAATTTAATCAGGAGGTTTATAAAAATGAACAACGACAAAGTGTACGACAAGGCGGAAGAAATGGCAGAAAAGGTGCTATGCACGGGAGACAAGTGCGTATGCCCGAAAATCAAAGAAGCGGGGTTGTGTAGCGGCTGTGATGTTTTTATGGCGTTACGCGATTACTACGCGGAAGAAGAAATCAAGTCGTTCGCATTGAGCGACTGGCAGGAAATCAAAGAAATTCTTGACAGCGGCAAGGCGAAAGAAGTCTTTGAAGTCGGAGACGAGCGCGAAGAAACGCTTATCACGGGAGAGAAGATTACGCTTGTTCTTCTCGGTTTCGGGCAGGACGAAAAGGTAAGCGGCGGAAAGGTCAATATGACAATCGGGTTGAAGAACCTGATGGACGGCGATTTTGAAATGAATCTTACGCACACAAACGAAGGCGGCTGGGAAAAGAGCCGTATGCGCACGGTTTATATGGAAAGAGTTTTCAAATTGCTTCCCGAAGAACTGCGCAACATCATCGTTCCGGTAAAGAAAAGCACGTCCGCAGGCGGCGGCTCTACGGATATTACGGTAAGCGAAGATAAATTGTTCTTATTCTCGCTTGCAGAGATTTATTCGCAGCGCGGCATCTCGAAATCCGATAACAGCAATATTTCCGGCAATGCCGACACGTATCAGGAAGAAGGGACACAGTACGAGTATTTCAAAGAACTGCTCGGAGATGCAGACCCTTACGACGACAACGAAGAAATAATTAAGCGCAAGGCGAACGGCGGCGGCTCTACGTACGTCTGGTGGCTTCGTTCCCCGTACGTCGGTGATACCACCGGCTTCCGCCTTGTCACCAGCGATGGCTACGTCAGCGACAGCTATGCTGGCAACACCTACGGCGTGTGCTTCGGCTTTTGCGTGTAATCTCAACTCTGAATACTGCCCGCCTTGTATGGCGGGCGGTATTCTTATACATAGTGTTCAGTAAATATTTTCGTTTATTCAAGAAAAAATTTTTGAAAAATACACGATTTTAGTTTGACTATTACAGAACGGTAAGTTAGAATGATGATACAGAACAAAACTTACACAAATAAGAGTTTTGTCAAAGGAGAAACGCTATGAGCGAAACAGAGAAAGTGGATGTAAGCACAGATTTGTTGGAACAGCAAAAAGCAAAAGCGGTTGAGTATCTCCGTATGCTTGGTATTTTCAAGCCGTACATACAGGGATTTAAGCAATCGGACAAAGTTTGCTTCTTTGAACAGTTCGGCGGCTTCTGGGTTTGTCAAGAACCTGAAATCGAAAAGAAGATGAGGGAAATCGAGCAAGAACACGGTTGCAAGGTTTATGCGATTACTCACGAAAAAGTCTACGGCGACGATATGTGGAGTTTCCTTGTGGTTACAAGCAATCCGCAAGAATGGGTTGATTTGGTTGGGCGCAGCGGAAACGGATTTTACGCATTTGCCTACACGTGGAACAGAAGCTACGATTACGGTAGCGAGTTTGGAGACGTATTCCTGCAGAGCTTCGGCGGCGGGATAAGGAGGATAGGATGAAGCGTAGCGAAGAATTAAGACAGCAGCTCAAAGAGCTGAAAGAACTCAAAGAAAAGAAGTTCAACGAAATGGTTGCGAATAGAACAGACCCTACGCAGGAAGGCTGGGATGCAGCGTGGAACGAATACTACGACAAGTACGGCAGGCAGTTCGCGGAAGACATCAGGGTGCTGGAAAGAGCCATACATACAGAAATGAACAGAGAGATTGATGTTGGCGATGGCGTAACGATGTACCTATACAGCGACGCTTATGCTTGCACGGTAATTGCAAAGACGGCGAAGACAATCACGGTGCAGAGAGATAAAGCAACGCTCGATCCGAATTTCAAGCCAGAATTTATCCCCGGCGGATTTTCGGCGCATTGCACAAATCAGGATGAACAGTCGTACACCTACGAGCGCGATCCGAACGGCGAGATAACCAAATGTTATTGGAGCGAGAAAATGGGAAGATATACGACGGGCGGAGACCAAAGTATCAAAATCGGTCTCGGAAGACACGAGTTCTACGATTACAATTTTTAGGAGTAAGGACAATGAAAGAGATTATCGGTTACATCAAAGAAGTTACATACGGCAAAGTTCAAATATCCGTTCCCGACGACGCTACATACGAAGAAATACGCGATGCTATTTTGGAACGCGATAGCGCAGGAGGAACGTGCTACACTTCCAGCGAAACGGAAGTAACGGGGTGGGAGGAAGACAAATGAGCGGATTTGAAAAGACTGACTACCATAGTTACAATCAAAAGAACGGATACGGGTTGACGAAGGCGCAACTGAAAATGTGGACGTTGCGGCATCAGAACGGAACGCCGGAACAACGCAAGTGGATTGAAAAGATGTTGTGCGACATCAATTTTCACCACGAGTGCAGTTTACTTGCTTGGGGAAAATACAGCGAATTGCTGAAAGAAATCGAGGAGAAGTGGTAATGATAAATCACGAAAATTTGTATGACGATTTGAAGGTGCTGTTTTTAAGCAGCGGGTACCTGACCGAAGACGAGAGTTGCGGATATGACGAATTGATGTTCGCGGTCAGAAAAGATTATCTGTTCGCATATTTGAAAAGCGACGAGATCAAGACGCTTGAAGATATGGAGAAATGGCTGCGCGAAGAGTACACGAGCGACGACACATACGGGCTGTATCAGCAGGCGAAGCAGGAAGGCGAAATAGTATTTGAAAAGCGCGTATGGAATAATCGCCGTGCGGTCTTTTACGAAGTCGGAGAAGGGCTGCGGGACGGGCTGGAAGAGGAAGAAAAAATCTACATCAGGACGTTCGATTACGATACCGCTAAACAGGCGTTTGAAGTGGAACGCGATAGGTTGCTGGAAGATGATAGCTTCTTTC
Organism: uncultured Christensenella sp.; assembly: GCA_910577435.1. Lineage (GTDB taxonomy): Bacteria > Bacillota > Clostridia > Christensenellales > Pumilibacteraceae > Anaerocaecibacter. The sequence goes on from CAJTLV010000004.1 coordinate 113,423, forward strand.
TCAAAGACGAAGAACCGGATGCGGAACAGAGTTTTGATTTCGGGTACGCAAAAATCAGATACGAGAACGACGACGGGGATTTCTACGAACTGTATTTAAGGCAAGTTGAAGTCGAAGAAGAAGGACGCAACTACAAATAGAATCATCGTTGCAAAATACGCGATTACAGTCCATTTCAGACCGCTCAACGGCGCGGTCAACCAAATACTCATTGAAATGATAAAGCCGTTACAAACGAAATATGGGCGTTACAGGAGGTAAAAGAAATGCCTAATTGGTGTTCGACAGTTATAAAGTTCTACTCGGAAAACAGAGAGCAGTTGGAAGCGATGCACAAAAAGTTCAACGAAATCAGGAACGGAAAGCCTACCGTTGAAAACGATTTTAAGAACGGATTTATGGGAGACTACGCAAATACGTTTTTGCCAGAACTCGGACACGATAAAGTGGAGTGTCGCGGGTGGGTTGACGGAATTGACGAAATCGAACATAACGACAAGTACGATGTGTTCACGATGTGGACGGAAACCGCGTGGACGGCAAAGATGGGAATGTGGGCAGAAATCGTAAAGAGGTTCTATCCGGAAGTTCACATTGCTTACATTGCGGAAGAATGTGGGTGCGATTATTTCTGCGTGTGGGACAAAACAAAAGGTCAGATGTTTTTCCCTGATACGTATTACGTAGACGGTTGCTTGCCGACAAAAGACGGCAAATGCGAGTTTATCGAAGACAGGTATATGTTCAGTTCGGTTCAGGATATACAGGATTATCTTGATAAGACATTGCCCTTCGAGTACAAGCATAAAGAGACCGTCGAGGAGCTTATGGAAGAAGTGCAGGAACGGCTTGATGAATACAGCGAGAACCACGAGTGCGACGAAGATTTGTACGCTCACTTCTCGGAGTTCGTCGAAATGGATCCTGCGGAGTTTGATTTAACGGTATAGGAGGTAGGTATGAAAACACTTGCGAATTTGAAAAGAGACGCAAAAAGCGGTACGCTCGAAGGCAGAATCGTCTTTCACAGTATGTGGCAGGACGGATTGCCGGAAAGGTTGCAGGGTTGGCGAAGATTAGTAGACAGCAATTCGGTTGCTATTTTCTTCCAGAACGCAGACGGAAAGAAAAGCGAGTTACGGTTAGAAAAATCAACTTTGGTTGAGTATGACGGAAATTCGCTTACGGTGTACTTTGCAGGCTACCGCGACTTAAACGATGCGGAGCGCCGCGTTATGGACGGATGGCACAGAATAACAAGTACGCCAGAGTTCAAAGAGCGAGGACGTGTAGACGCTCTTACAGACGGCTCGTCAACGTACTACGAGAAAGTTGCGTATTTCAGGAAGGCTGGAATGGAGTACCTTATGGGGCTTGAAAGACAGTGCGGTTTGAAATACGACAATTACCTTATGAAAGTTCAGGACGACAGTATTAAAGGCGAGGTCGGTATGCGGTATGAAATCCGCAGGGTGGCATAATGGTAAAAGGGCAAGTAAAAGGAAGCGTTGCGTGGTATTTGCCGGATGCGAAAAAGAATAGTCGTCCTATTGCATACAGCACGGTTGCGACATCAGATTTAATCGTAGCCTTGTATAATCAGTATGGGGATTTGCGGAAGGTCTACGAAAACATACATTACGATGAAGACGCGAAGAAGGTAGTTTCAGAATACTTGAAGTGCGGAATTTATGAAATAAATATTCGATAAGGAGAACGCAAGATGAACGAAGTAAAACGCGGCGATATTTACTATATCGTCAACAACTATCAGGAAGAAGGCAGCGAGCAACGCGCTGGGCGCCCTGCGGTAGTGGTGTCAAACGACAAAGGGAATCAGCATAGCAACGTGATTGAGGTTGTATATCTGACTACACAGCCGAAAACGGATTTGCCGACGCATATCGACATCAAGAGTGCAAACAGACCTTCGATAGCATTATGCGAACAGATTAGTTCGGTATCAAAAGAACGACTTGGAAATTATATCGGAAGTTGCACGAAGTACGAACTTGATATGCTTGCTGCCGGTATGATGATAAGTCTGGGGATTGATTTCCCTACACCGAAAGTTGTTCTTCAACCGCAGGAAAAGAAAGAAGAGAAGAAGGCGGCGGAGACTGTGCTACCTGTTAAGCAGGCTGTTACGTATGACGAATTTATTAAAGTGCAGACGGAACGCGACACATTTGTGCGACTGTACAGAGAACTTCTGGAAAAATTGATTGGAGGTAAAGCGGCGGTATGAAAAAAGACACAGTTACGATTGAGAGCGTTAAGCAAGCGATTGAGCGCGAGTTTGAAGACTATAAAGCGGAGCAGATTGCAAAAAGCACGGAAGAAGTTTTCTGCAATGCTTTTAGAATCAATGCTTGGAGCAGCATCTTCGACTTTCTGCAGGACGGAGGATTGAAAGTCGAAACAATGTTTGCGCTCTATGGAAAATGCAACGGTCATATTATCAGCACATTGGTTGATGAATATGTCTACACAGAGTATTGCGATATTGCACAACACGACGATCTGAAAGAACTTGTCGATAACTTTCTAAACGGCGAAGAATAAAGTTTTTTGTGTAGTATAGAAAATCATTGACAAAATAAACGAAAAGGAGTAAGATGTATGCAAACACAGGTTATAGGAAGCAACAGTATGTCGGTAAGCGAAATGATTAAGCAGGCAATCGCAACGAAAGGCTTGCAACAAAAAGATATTGCGGTTAAGATGGGTTGGAGTCCGCAGGGCTTCACGAACCGATTATCAAATAACACCATAGATGCGGAAGAATGGGTAAAACTCGCTGCAATAATCGGTTACGAGATACAGATGGTAGATACCGAAAACAACACCGTATTAAAGCCGCGTAGAAATAGCACGGGACCACGTGTAAAACAGATGATAGACGGTCATTGGTACGATACGGACAAAGCAGATTCACTTTGCAGAAGCCCGAAGGTGTACGGAGGCTGGTTTGAGTTGTTCCGCGATATGGGAACGGGTAAGTTCTTTACGGTTGCTTACTTGGAAACGGGACGAAGTGCGTGCGTGGCCGTCATCTCAAAAGAAAACGCAAAAAGATTTTACGAAGATTGCGGCGGCGAAGACGTGCAGAGCATATTCAAAGATTAAAGAGCAGGACGCGAAAGCAAGCGTCCTGTTTTTTTACTCTCTCAATACACAGTAATAAAAATTTTCAAAAAATATTTGCAAAATACATAAATTCCGTTTGACAATTACAGTTCTGTAAGTTAGAATAAAAGTACAAAATAAAACTTGCAAATTAGCAAGTTACTCGGAGGTTCTCAATTATGATGAAGCAAGAGTTTGAACAGATGATAGGAAAAGAAGTTTCCTATGAGACTTTCAGAATTTATGAAGAGATGTATCTTGCGGCACCTGAAAGCGTAACCAAACAGAAGTTTGTTGAGATGCTGAATATCGCAGCAATTCCCGAAAGTGAAGAAGCAATAGCGAGAAAGGAAAGGGCGGCGGAATTTAGAAAAGAAATAGACGAAAAGATAGCAGAATTAAAGAAATGGCTTGAAATGACAAAGGACGACCTGAAAAGATACCTTGAATGGAGCAAAGAACCGGACGGGGAGCGCTGGAAGGTAGACGTTAAAATCAAGCAGGGTCAGATAAAGCGGTATCGCGCAGAAATAGCGACTTTGAAAATGCTGGCAGCATAAGGGAGATAAAAATGACGACGGAACAAGCAAGAGCAAAACTGATATTGTTTTATGGGGTTAGCGACCCGACAAGCCGCGAGATCGCGTTGTATGTATTGTACGGCGAAGACGCGCCGTTTTTACAAGCCAAAGAGCAAACGCAGGTTGCAAAGATAACAATATCAGGAGGAAATCGTATGAAAGATTTACAAACCGTTTTAATCAATTTAAGGGGAGCGCAGCAGTTGTTATCGCTGTTCTGCTCTTCTACAAGACATATCGAAGCAGACGTTAAAGGCAATCCGCAGGAAGCGTTGTTCCAAATCGAAGAGATGTTCGATAAAAGCATCAAAGATTTAGAGCGCGTAGTTTACAGCAAGTAAGAAATACATAAGCGACCTGCGTTCGCTTTTTGTTGGAGGTTTTGAAATGGTAATATGCGAAGACTGCGGAGATGTTCTCGACGAGTCGGAATTGAAGCAGGAAAGAAGTTACATCAGCGATTATATGGGCGGTTGCTACGAAACATATTCGGTTTGTCCTTGCGGCGGCGAAGTGGTAGATGCAAAACGCTGCGAAATCTGCGGCGAGTATTTTAGAGAAGACGAACTACACGACAGCGTTTGTGATGAGTGCTTGAAAGAAGAGATGACGGTCGATAACGCGATAGCGTGCGGGAAAGACGGAAGTGCGAGAATGGAAGTCTCGATAAACGGCTTTCTCGCGTTTTATTTCAATCAAGAAGAAATCGACGCTCTGCTGATAAAAGCATTGGAAGACAAGATAAACGCTTCGCGTATTGATGCGAACGCGGTAATCGACAGGGCAGAAGAATGGTGCAGCGAAGACAAAAGTTACTTCGCTGATTGGTTAAAAGATAGGAGTAAAAAGCAATGACGGCAGTAACATTATTCCCATTGGAAGACAAATACAAGAAAGGAAGAATTATACCAGACGAATACAGCGCGTATATAAACGGAATGTGCGTAGGCATAATTCATAGCCGTAAAGATTATCGGCAGAAATACTATTTCCACAGCGATAACGGTATTTATGCGAATTACAGCGCGACGCTCGCGGAAATGAAAAGAAACATAGCGAAAGGCTACGAAGAAACGGTACGGGAAGGAAAATTTAAGTCTGGGAACGGGAAGCAGGCGTTTGACATAAAGTATCTGCCGGAAGGCGACAACAGTGAGTTTTTTCCGACACCAAAAAGCGTATGCGGTCAGATGATCGGATGCGTAAATTGGTCGAAAGTAAAAACGATACTTGAACCGTCTGCCGGCAAGGGGGATTTGTGCGACGCTGTAAAGAATTACTACAAACAGAGCCGTAACGAAAGGAGCGTAGATATTGACTGTGTGGAGGTGGACGCAAATTTGCGCTTGATACTGAAAGGCAAGAATTACCGCGTAGTCCACGATAATTTTTTGGATTACTTTACGAGCAAGAAGTACGATTTGATTATTATGAACCCACCGTTTTCAAACGGAGACGAGCATTTGGTTAGGGCAATCGAAATGCAGGAATGTGTCGGCGGGCAAATCGTATGCTTGCTCAATGCAGAGACGCTGCTCAATCCATACACGAATTTGCGCAAAGTCTTGATGAAGAAAATTGCAGAGCATCGGGCAGTGGTTCGGTATTTGAAATCTCCGTTTAAGAAGGCGGAAAGAAAGACCGATACGAACATTGCCCTGATAAGTTTCAATATTCCGTTGAAAGTCAGAGAGTCGGAAATGTTTTCGAGAATGGAAAAGGCTCGCGGCGAAGAGTTCCAAAGCGAAGATTGCAAAGACGTTGCGCCCGGCGACAGAATTGAAGGGCTTGTAAGAGCTTATGAAATCGAGTCGGAAGCATCGTTGGCGTTCCTGCGGGAATGGGATGCGCTTCGCCCGAAAATAATGACCGGTTCCGATTGGTATAGCAAGCCGACTATCGGACTTATGATAGGCGGGAGTGAAGTTCGAGAAGGTATTGACACGGAAGTAATAAACAATTTTTTGCAGTCGGTAAGATTGAAGTATTGGAAACAGTTATTGGACTTGCCTGAAATCGGGAAGCAAATGACAACGGCTATTCGCACTTCGTATGATGCAAAAATCAACGATATGGCGAACTATGAGTTTTCGATGTTTAACATTCAGGAAGTCATCTGGGACATCCGCGTCCAGTTACAAATGGGAGTAGAAGACGAGATACTTCGCTTATTCGATAAGTTATCGAACGAACATTGCTACTATGAAGGCAATAACGAGAACATTCACTATTACAACGGATGGAAGACAAACAAGGCTCACAAGGTCAATTACAAAGTTATAATACCAGCCTACGGGTCGTTCGCTCACAGATACGATTACGATAAGTATCAGCGGCTGGTTGAAAAGAAGAACGATTTTATAGATAGTCGTAGTTGCTATTCCGTACTTGCCGATTTAGAAAAGACGCTTGATTATCTTGACGGCAAAGATCCGAAGAGAACACGTTGCGACTTGGCAAACAGATTGCATTTTGCGGAACGGCGCGGCGAGACGCGAAACATAGATTGTACGTACTTCTACGTTACGTTCTATAAGAAAGGAACCTGTCACATCACGTTTAGAGATGATGCAAAAATCTTGATAGACCGGCTGAACATCTACGCTGGCAAAAATAAGAATTGGCTTCCGCCGAACTACGGAAGAGCATCGTATAAGAGTATGACGGAAGAAGAGCGGGCGGTTGTAGATTCCTTCGACGGCGGAGAAGAGAATTATAACAAAGTGTTTGAAAATCAAAAAGACTATTTAATCGAAAGCAACGGTTTTTTGGCGCTCGCTGCGGGAGGTCAGTAATGAATAACGAAAAAGCACAGTATATGGCAACGCTTACTGTTCAGCCGTTGTCAGGAAATGTCGGGTTTACTGTAAACGCTTACGGTAACAGCATAGAAACGGCAAAGAAAATTGCGATGCAGAACCTGAATGAATTATGCGCGAAGTATAAGTTCCCGATAGGGGAAATATGGGTAATGCTTTCGGTTGAAAAAAGTGGAGAGCATATTGACTTTGACGAAACGACTGCACAATGGGACGGCAAAGAAGCAAAAATAAATTGGGATGTGGTGGTATGAAAGAAGTTTGTATCATAGTTGCAATGTTAAAAGAAGCGGAGCCTATCGTAAGGCAATTTGATTCGATAGTTGAGCATAATGTCTTCGGAAGACGTGCATTCATAGGAAGGCTGAATGGAGAAAAGTTAAGCGTTATCGTCAGCGGCGTTGGGAAAGTAAACGCAGCAGTGTGTACGCAAATAGCATACGATTATTTATCTGCAGACATTATTATCAATATCGGCGTAGCAGGCGGTCTTAACAACACAGTAGAAATCGGAGAGATGTATGAAATATACAGTGCAGTACAATACGATTTCGATTTATCAGAAGTTAACGGTACGAAAATTGGAACGCTGGACGGTATGTATTCTAACTACTTAACTTTCGACGTTACACAAATGGACGCAAGAAGACTTGCGACCGCAGATAGGTTTAATGATAGTAAAGAAGATAATGTACTTTTGACGCAGATTCTGGATGCGGATGTGCGTGATATGGAAGGGGCTGCGATTTTGCAGGCTTGCTATTTCAATGATATTGAGTGTTATTGTTACAAAGTCATTTCAGATAAGTTTGGGAGCGGAAGCACGGTTGAACAGTATCAGCTCAATCTCGAAAAGTGCTTGAAGAAAATCGGGGAAAAGATTCCGACAATTCTAAAAAGGGTGTATGGCAAAGAAAGATGAGCGGGTATCAGGACAGTTTATTAAATGAACTTATAGTAGACAATTTTGCTGGCGGCGGCGGTGCAAGTATCGGCATTGAACTTGCTGTCGGAAGACCGGTAGATATAGCGGTCAATCACGACGAAGACGCAATCGCAATGCACAAGGTCAACCACCCCTGCACGACGCATTATCAGGAAGATGTGTTTGCGATTGAGCCTGAAAAGGTTACGGGCGGAAGACCTGTCGGAATCGCGTGGTTTTCACCCGATTGCAAGCATCACAGCAGAGCAAAGGGCGGAGTTCCTGTAAGCAAGAAAATTCGCGGTCTATCGTGGGTTATTCTTAAATGGGCATTATCGCACGTTGCGCCACGCTGTATCTTTATGGAAAACGTAGAAGAAATCCAGACTTGGGGACCATTGAAAGAAATTGACGGTAATACATACCCCGATCCCGAACGAAAAGGCGAGACGTTTAACGGATTTATCGCAATGCTCACAAACGGCATCAGTAAAAGCCATCCTGCATTTGCGGAAGCCTGTGAGTTCTTAAAGATTACGCCTGATAGCGAACAGGGGGACAGACTTGCAAACGGTCTTGGATATAACGTGGACTATAAAGTTCTCAAAGCCTGCGACTACGGTGCGCCGACAATCCGTAAGCGGTTTTATTTGATAGCGCGTAGAGACGGGCAGCCTATTGTATGGCCAGCGCCTACACACGGGAAGGGATTGAAGACGTATAGAACGGCGGCAGAGTGTATTGATTGGTCCATTCCTTGCCCTTCGATATTCGGACGGAAGAAAGACCTTGCGGTTAATACTCAACGGCGTATAGCGCGTGGGCTTGATAAGTTTGTTTTGAAGAATCCGCGTCCGTTCATTATGGAGATGAACTACCAAAATACAGCGCAAGACCCTGAAAAGCCTATGACGACGCAGACGACGGCAAATCATCACTATTTGATAACGCCGGAAATAGTAAGCATCAGCCAGACGGGGAGCGAAAACAGAGCGAGTTCGGCAAAAGAGCCGTTGAGAACGATATGCGTAAAGAATGAACATTGCGTAACCACGCCGATATTGACGAAGTTCCAGCAGAACAGTCTGGGGCAGCAACCCGAAAAACCGATTGATACGGTTATGGCGGGTGCGACACGGTTCGGCGCGGTTATGCCGTATCTCACAAAGTATTTCAGTGGCGAGAAGCAAGCGGGAGCGGACATAAACGAGCCTGCGCCTACGGTTACGGGAATAGATCACAGCGCGGTAGTTGAAAGTCATCTGTGTGTATTACGGAAGAATACGGACTGCAAAGCAATGGATGAGCCGTTGCCAACGCTTACGACATCCGCAGGGCATTTTGCGCAGATTACAACGTATATTCAGAAGTACGACGGTTCGCAAAATTTGAAGAACTGGGACAAAGTTCGCAAACTCTTGAATGATTATGCCGGGTACAGTATAGCGGAAGATGAAATACTGATTTTAGAAATTAACGGAATACGGCATTTTATAGCGGACATCGGTATGCGGATGTTGAAAGCGAAAGAGTTAAAACTTGCGCAGGGATTCCCGATAGATTACGTTATCGACATTGAACCGTATATCGGTAAAAAGTACAGCGAAGCAAAGCAGGTAGCAAGACTTGGTAATGCGGTATGCCCACAAGTCGCTACGGCTCTTATTAGAGCAAATTTGGCGGATTTAGCATACAGAAAACCTTTATATACAGTCAAAGAATTAAACGCCGCTATGTGCGGATAAGGAGTTATAATGAACACATCAAACGAAGAAAGAATTGATGATATAGACATCATCAAACAGGCAATCGAAACCTACGGCATCGACGCGCAAGTCCTTATGGCAATCGAAGAGATGTCTGAACTCACAAAAGCGCTTTGCAAAGAGCGTAGAACGCGAAACAGTGATGACCTTGCTGTAAGAAGTAAGGTTATTGATAACATCGCAGAAGAAGTTGCAGACGTTCAGATTATGCTCAACCAGATACGATATATATTCGGCATCAATACCGAAACCGTAGAACATAAGAAAATTGAACGCCTCGCTGATAGGCTTGCGTCGCACGAGCCTTGCCCGATATGCGGACCGTTCAATGAATACTGCTCGGAAGAGTTTGACGCATACGTTCCAGTATCAAGCGAGGGCGACATAATGGAACGTGAAGCTGCGCCGGGAGAGGAATGGGTGTATCACGCTAAATACTGTCCGAATTGCGGCAGAAAATTATCGTAGGGAGATACATTATGGAAAGGTTAACATTGCATAATTTAACAAGCGCGTTTGACTACAAAGCTCATAACTTAACCAAAGAAGAGGTGGCGGAAGTATATAAGCGACTTGCAGACATCGAGGACAAAATCGAAAGCGGGCAGTTGGTTGACACTACACCATATATTATTGAAATAAAAAACGAAATCCCGTTTAGGTTCAAGGTTATCAAGCCAACTATACACAGGCGGAATGTAGAAATGTGTAGTAGCAGGGAAAGTGCAGAAGAACGCATAAAAAAATTGCAGGAGGCAAAGTTATGAAAGAAACCAAAATAGACTGGTGTGATTGCACAGTTAACCCGGTAGTAGGATGCGAGAACGGTTGCGCGTATTGCTATGCGGAAAAGCTCAACAAACGCTTTAAGTTTGTAAACGACTGGAAGCATCCACAGTTCTTTGCGGATAGATTGCGACAGTTCTACGAGAAAACGCCGAGAAGTATTTTCATCGACAGTATGAGCGACATCGGAACGTGGCAGGACGAGTGGTTGCATAGAGTCCTCTCCGCGATAAACGAAAATCCGCAGCACTGGTATTTGGCATTAACCAAAACCAACGTCAATGCACTCGTTAACAGGCTTATGAAATTCCAGCTTTCATCAAACGAACCGCTGCGGCTGTTCATCGGAAAATCGGTTACAACTCAAAGTCAGGTAAATGCTCTTGTGGAGAATAAGGAAATAACCGACTTTTTGAGCGTAGAGCCTATCCTCGAACATCTCGATATGAGCGACGCTATTGTTACCACGAGAACAGTAATTATAGGAGCAGAAACGGGAAACAGAAAGGGTAAGGTTATCCCGAAGAAAGAGTGGATAGACGACATAGTGATGCTTGCGGACTATTTCAAAATCAACGTATTTATGAAGGAAAGCCTGCGCGTAATTATGGGAGATAAGTTCAGGCAAGATAGCTTGCCGTGGGTGGTGCGAAAATGAGCGGATTTGAACAGATAAAAGAAATGCTTGAGCTGGTTGGTATCAAGGCGGTAGTAGAGAGTATGACGAAACCAGTAACCGAAATGCTACGACTAAAACTTGAAGAAATCGGCATCGAGGCAGAAATCAAAATAGACCTTGAGGTTAAGTCAGTTAACCTCGACACATTCAGAAGTAAAGGAGGAAACAAGTGAGAAAGATAGAAACGCCGTTCGGCATCCTCTACATAGAAGAGGAAAACGACAGAGAAGAAACTCATCGTATCAAAATCTACGACAGCGAGATGCGCTACTTTGATTATTACAGCCTCGATTATCTCGAAGAGGGTGTAACAATCGCGGAGTTCGTAGAAGAGCAAGTAAAATGGCTCGCCGGGCGCAAAAAGCTCGACGACCTACTTGAAGGACTCGGAATAGACAGCTATTCCACAAGCGAAGACTGGACCAACTTGCTCGAAGATATGTATCAGGGACGCGCAAAGCTGGTATACGGCAAATGGATAGACGAAACCGACGGAAGCGAAATTACGGAACAGGTAGTTATGGATAACGAGTGGGTAAACAAGATAGGAAATACCTACATCTTGGTATGCGAGTAAAAAAGGCTCAAATTCGCACCACAAGGCTTGCAAATTTCAGACACCTATTTATTCAAGCTCGGCAGTAAAGAAAGTCCTACAAGCCACAGGGCAGTAAAACGCTTGCAATTCGGTAACAAATCAATTATAATATAAAAGTCCCGTCCAAACGTGGGCGGGGCTTATTATATATATGGTATATGACGTAAATCCTGCGTCCCGTAAGCATAGGAGACGCCTGTGCTTTCTTTTGAGCGCGCGTTGCGAAGTAGCGCTTAGTGCGGACTGCTATAATTCACCGTTAACAGAATCAAGGATATAGAAATGTGCGAAAGTAAATTCAAGTTCGAAGAAGTTCATATATGCAAACAGACGGGTGCGCGCGTCGGTAAGTTTTATACGCCGCACGGCGTCATAGAAACGCCCGTATTTATGCCCGTCGGCACTCAAGCGACGGTCAAGACGCTCGCGCCGTATGAAATAGAGGAACTCGGTGCGCAGATCATTCTTTCGAATACCTATCATCTGTATATGCGTCCCGGCGAAAAGACGGTGGAGCATTGCGGCGGACTGCACGAGTTTATGGACTGGCACAAGCCGATACTGACGGACAGCGGCGGTTTTCAGGTTTTTTCGCTGTCGAGGCTGAACAAGATAACCGACGACGGAGTGGAGTTCAATTCGCACTTGGACGGATCGCTGCACTTCTTTACGCCAGAAAAATCGATAGATATTCAGAACGCATTAGGTTCGGACATCATTATGGCGTTCGACGAGTGTTCTGCGGCGGGTTGCGATAAGAAATACGCTCAAAGCGCGCTCGATCGAACGCTCAAATGGTTGGAGCGATGCTATGCGCATCACAAGCGTGACGGTCAAATGCTGTTTCCCATAATTCAGGGCAATATGTTCGACGATCTGCGCATAATGTCGGCTAAGGAGAGCGTGCAGTTCGCGAAATGCGGTATCGCGATCGGCGGATTGTCGGTCGGCGAACCTAAACACGTGATGTACAGAATACTCGATACGTTGCGACCTTATTATCCTAGCGATATGCCGCGCTATCTTATGGGCGTGGGCAGTCCCGACTGCCTTGTCGAGGGCGTGTTTCGCGGCATAGATATGTTCGACTGCGTTCTGCCTACGCGAACTGCGCGGAACGGGTTGGCGTTCACTCACGGCGGCAAGCTGACCGTAAGGAACGCGGCGTACAAAGAGGATCTGTCGCCGCTCGATCCCGAATGCGACTGCTATACCTGTACGCATTTTTCAAGGAGCTACCTGCGACACTTGGTGAATACGGGCGAGGTTCTCGGTGCTCGGCTCATTTCGTATCATAACTTGTATTATCTGACGCGGCTGATGGAAAACGTTCGCAACGCGATAAAGAACGACAGATTCGGCGACTTCGTAGATGAGTTCCGCACACGCAAGGAATATACGGATAACGTCAAGCCGACGGACATAGAAAATGAGGTATAGTCTTGTCCGACAAAAGCGCAAGACGCTGACCATTCAGATACGCGACGGCGTTATAACGGTAAAAGCGCCGATGAAAATGCCCACAGAGCATATAGAGAGTTTTGTGGCGCAAAAATCGGCGTGGATTGATAAGAAACTTTTCGAGTACGCCGTAAAGACGAGCGCTGTTCGTCCCGCACTCGATTATTCGAGTGCGATGTATCACGGATCGGCTTGTCCTATAATCAAGACGGATAAGGTAAAGCGCATTGCTCTGTCCGACGGGGAGCTGCTCGTACCGAACAAGTACGGTTCGGAAGAGGAAGCGTTAAAAGCGGTTGCGGCGTGGTATAAGCGCGTCGCGAAGAAGGAATTGTCCGAGCTGCTGGACGGCACGGCGAAAGCAACGGGACTCGAATATAAATCTTTCGCCACTACCAACGCTCGCGGCAAGTGGGGCAGTTGCGACGGCGACTGCAATATCAGGCTTAATTGGCGGCTCGTTATGCTGGACGGCGATTTGGCGCGGTATGTGGTCGTTCACGAGCTGGCGCATACCGTTCATCACGACCACAGCAAGGCGTTCTGGGCTGTAGTAGGCTCGCTTTATCCCGATTATAAGAACGCGGTCAAGCGACTCAAAATGAACTCCGTGTTGATAACACTGTATAGGTGACGATATGCGAATTCTCGGAATAGATCCCGGTTATGCGATAATCGGCTACGGAATAATAGAAAACGACAACGGCAAACTGCGCCCGTTGGATTACGGAGCGGTCGAAACTCCCGCCAAGCTTCCGACGGCGGAACGGCTGATAATGATCGAAGAAAAGATCACGGAGATGATAACCGAAGTCGAGCCGGACGAGATCGCGCTCGAAGAGTTGTTTTTCAATACCAACATCACTACGGGAATTAAGGTCGCGCAGGCGCGCGGAGTTATACTCCTTTCTTGTGCTAAGCGCTGCGACAGGCTGTTCGAGTATACGCCGCTCCAAATAAAATCGACGGTTACGGGCAACGGAATGGCGACAAAACAGCAGATACAGTATATGGTCAAGTCGCTGTTGCGGCTCAAAGAAACGCCCAAGCCCGACGACGCCGCCGACGCGCTCGCCGCCGCAATATGCCACGCGTATACGGTGCGCGATGTAAAGCGCGGTCTTAAATGACAGGAGACAGAACGATGAACGGAATCGGAATTCCCGAAAATTACAAATCGGCGCTCACACTGCGCGAAACACAGTACGCCATAAAATATATAAAGGATGTATTTCAGCAAACGCTCGCCTCGCACCTCGTGCTTGACCGCGTTACCGCACCGCTCATAGTCAGGTCGGACAGCGGTATAAACGACGATCTCAACGGCGTCGAGCGCAAAGTCGAATTTTCGGTCGACGCGGCGGGGTGCAATGCCGAGATCGTGCAATCGCTCGCCAAGTGGAAGAGGACTGCGCTGTATCGGTACGGTTACGGCGTCGGCGAGGGGATATATACCGATATGAACGCCGTGCGCCGCGACGATCTGACCGACAACACTCATTCGATATTTGTCGATCAGTGGGATTGGGAAAGAGTAATCCGCAAGACCGACCGTAACATCGAATTCTTGAAATCGACTGTCACGGAAATAGTAAAGGCAATAGCGTTTGCCAACCGCAAGGTTAGCATACGCTATCCCGCTCTGAATGTGCGTATCGCCAAGCAGCCGTATTTTATCACGTCGCAGGAACTTGAGGATATGTATCCGGACAAGTCTCCGAAAGAACGCGAAAGACTTGTTTGCAAGCAGTACGGCACGGTTTTTATTATAGGGATAGGCTGGCAGCTTCGTAGCGGAAAGCCGCACGACGGGCGAGCGCCCGACTATGACGACTGGAATCTGAACGGCGATCTTTTGGTTTGGCACGAGACTTTGAACGACGCGCTCGAAATTTCGTCAATGGGGATACGCGTGGACGCGCAATCGCTCGATAAACAGCTCGTCGCGTGCGACGCTGTCGACAGATATAAGTTTGCATATCACACGATGATAAAAAACGGAACGTTGCCTTATACGATAGGCGGCGGCATAGGACAGTCGAGACTGTGTATGCTTATGCTCGGCAAAGCGCATATAGGCGAGGTTCAGGCTTCGGTGTGGAACGCCGATACGGTAGAATACTGCAAAAAGCACGGGATAGAGCTGTTATAGACCCGCCCCGATCTTAAACCGGACAGTGTAACCGCAAAAGCGCGTTTATGCTCATTCGATTATTCTGCGCGCGCTTATATAATAGCTCCATCGCGCGGAACTTATTTGCTCGATCTTTGCGTAGTCGGATGCGGTATGAAGTATGTAATTTTTACCGAGATACAGCGCGACGTGACCGATTCGTTCTATTCCCGTGTTGTGGTAGCGCGTAGAGTTTGTAAAGAACAGCAGGTCGCCGCGTTTTATTTCGGACCTGTTTATGGCCCTGCCTTGCATAGATTGCGTGCGCGACGTCATATCCAAAAGCGCGTTTGCGCCTTTATAAAAAATGTATTGCATAAGCGACGAACAGTCGAATTCGGTAACGGTAAAGTTAGGATTGCGCGTACCGTTTCCGTAATGATACCGTGCCGCTCCGTACACGTATTCGGTGCCGAGAACTTTCAATCCATCTTCGATCACACGCTCGATGTCGTCGTTCGCGTCAGCCAATTCGAAAGAGATTATCGAAGTGTACGACGGATTCGCACTGACATAAGCGGTGCGGTTTAGATATGAGGTTTTATAAAAATTGCCGACTTTTTCCACGAGCTTGAGCAGTACGCCGCTTTCCGCCGCGCCAAGCGACGAGTATGACGTACTCGGTCCGGAGCGGATATTCAGTCCGTTGACTTTGGTGCATATGTAACTTACCGATTTAGTTGTCGGAACGTCGTCCGGCTTCGGCGCTGTCGTCGGGGAATCGCTTCCGGTATCGGATCCGGGTTCGTTGTTGTTTGAATTGCTGTCGCCGACTTCGCCCGATAACGGGGGCGAGACAGGCGTATCTGGTCGATCGTCGGGAACGCTCTGATCGACGTCGGGAGTATCACCGGGCATACTGCCTTCGGGATATTCTATTTCGGCATCAGGTTTGTCGTCGTAAATCTCGCTTTCGAGGTTACACGCGGCGAGCGGCATTGCCACCAGTGCGCAGGCGAGAATGCACGGAAGAAACTTTTTTTTGTGTTTCATTGGTTAGTACCCGTCCTTGTTTTGGTGTTGGGCACAGTGTAGCACACGCAAAGAGAACGTGTCAAATCCGAAAATCTTTGTTTTTGCCTTTCAAAAAAATTTTTTTCGGTACTTTGCGCTGTTTAGCCTTTATCGGTAACATAATTCGCAACATAATTCGAAAGCAATCGGACGTATAGTCGGTATAAAGTCGGGAACCGAAGTTGACGTCATAGGTATCATTTTTCAACGATCGATTGACTAAACCGTGTATATATGGTAAACTGAAAAAGCAATGCGTGATTGCATTGCTTTTGATGTTTGTAGGAACACTACGCTCGGAACTCAGTCCGCAGACGTATATAATAGAAGTGCTTTTGTGTGCAAAAGCATAGTGTGATCGACGGCGGCGCGGCGAGTTTTGCGCTCTATACAAAAATTCCCACCCTTTCGGATGGGAATTTGGCAGGGGCGACGCGACTCGAACACGCAACCGACGGTTTTGGAGACCGCAACTCTACCATTGAGCTACGCCCCTATGCTCACAACTTTAATATATTATCATATGCGGTAAGTAAAGTCAATAATTTTGGAGTGCTTTATGAAGAAAAGAATAAAAATAGCATTTGTCGGTTGCGGCAATATGGCGCGAGCGATGATCGAAAGTATGACGAATCCCGTTTCGGCTGACGTTTTGCGGCGCAACGGAAAACTGTTCGAAATCACCGCGATCGACAAGGATGAGGCCGCGCTCCGAAAGGCGGACGGATATTGTTCCGTCACGCGCGACGGCGCGTCTGCCGTGCGCGATTGCGCGTATGTCGTAATTGCGGTTAAGCCGCAGGATGCGGAAGCGGCTCTATCCGCGCTCGATCTGTCCGATAAGACCGTAATATCGATAATGGCAGGAGTATCTGTCGGCGTTCTCGAAGAGCTTACTGGTGCGAAGAAAATAGTGCGCGTAATGCCTAATCTTTGCGCGCGCGTCGGCGAGTCGTATAACGCGTACTGTGCGATCGGGATAGACGAAGAGGAAATGGAAACGGTCGTTGAGATACTCGGATCGTTCGGCGTTCCGCATATTGTCGACGAGCGTGAACTCGACGGGGTGACCGGACTAACTGGCAGTTCGCCCGCTTATATATTTATGACGATCAAGGCGTTGATCGACGAGGGGATAGCTCAGGGCTTCGACGCGGGTGCGGCTAAGGAAATGGCGGTTCAGGCGGTTATAGGCAGTGCGCTGACGGCAGAGCGAGAAAGCGACGTCGAAGGTCTCATCGCGTCGGTGTGCAGTAAGGGCGGTGCAACAGCGGCGGGCGTTAAATTGCTCGAAGAGCGCGGTTTCTGCGACGCATTGCGCGCGGCTGTTCGCGCGTCGATAGAAAGATCTAAGGAGCTTATGCGGTGAAGACGGTGGACATTTATACCGACGGCGCTTGCAGCGGAAATCCGGGCAAAGGCGGGTGGTGCGCCATTCTTATATTCGGCGACAGAGAAAAGGTTGTTTCGGGCGGAGAGGCGGAAACGACTAACAACCGTATGGAAGTGTACGCCGCAATAGCCGGCTTGTCGGCGCTCAAAGAGCAGTGCAACGTTTCGCTTTATTCCGATTCGGCGTATCTCGTAAATGCGATAACCCAACATTGGTTGGACGGTTGGAAACGTCGCGGCTGGGTCAATGCCGAAAACAAGCCCGTTAAAAACCGCGATCTGTGGGAAAAACTGAGCGGACTCCTTGCCCTTCACAACGTCGAGTTCATAAAAGTAAAGGGCCACGCAGATAATGTTTACAACAACCGATGCGACAAAGCGGCGCGGGAAGAGATAAAAAAATTATAGTGTACAGCGGAAAGTTCGGAACTCGGCGTATAATAAGAAACGAACGAAATCGTATATATCCGTGAATTACGTATTGCGAAATTACATATATTATATGTGTGAAAGTGCAAACAAAATCGGCGCTCGCAAAGTGCGGAACAAGTGCGCTGTGCCTATTGACTATAGCTGTCGGGAGCGTGTTTTTGCACGATCTCGATTCGGTCGTTTTCTATGTGTCCGTAGTTGCGCTTGCGGTAATAGCGGTGTCGTACTGCGCAATAGACGGCGACAAATACCCGCACGCATCGCGGACGGTGTTGGTCACGGCGGTAATCGCGTGCCTGTTTGTCGCGTTGTACATAGTGTATTTCGAAACGGGATTGAATGAAAAGTTCAACGACTTCGACGCTATCAAGACGTTCATCTTGGACAGCGGATTCTGGGGGGTGGCGGTATTTATCGCACTGACGGTGTTTCAGGTAGTCGTACTGCCCGTACCCGCCGCATTGACTATAGTGTTGGGTACGGCGATATACGGACCGACACTCAGCTTCATTCTGTCCACTGTCGGCACGATAATCGGTTCGCTAATCTCGTTTATGCTGGGAAAAGTGTTCGGGCGCAGACTGTGCGATTGGATGTTCGGTGCGGAAAAGACCGAAAAGTACGCGCGTTTGCTCAACGAGAAAGGCAGATTCCTGTTTATAATAGTATTGCTGTTTCCTATGTTCCCCGACGATATGATGTGTATGATCGCCGGGATTACGACGATGACATACGGATATTTTACGCTCGTGTGTTTGCTTACGCGCCCCGTTATGATCGGAATAACTGCGTATCTCGGAAGCGGAATGATCCCGTTCGAGGGCTGGGGGATACCCGTGTGGATAGCGATCGTATGCGCGCTGTTCGTGGCGCTGATAATGGCGTACTGCATAAAGTCGAGGATAGAAAGCAGGGGCGCGGGCAAACGCAAAGAACGTAAAAAACGAAGGAAATGGTAAAACCGTGCAACGTTATTGCGGTTCGGTGCGTTAAAAGACTTGACAAACGTATTCGCAAGTGCTAAACTCGTATTCAAGTGAATATCTTTTTGTGCGGACAAGTAGCCGCGCGGGGCATTGCAGAGAGCAAGGGGTAGCTGTGAACCTTGTATGTCGGGCGCATAAGCGAAACCACCGTACTCGGAGTTTTATGTATCTCCGAAAAAGAACGGCTTGCCGTATGCAAGTAAACGAGGCGTATGCAAATTCGAGGCTTGCGCGAAGTAAGGTGGAACAACGGTCACTGCCGTCCTTATATTAAGGGCGGTTTTTTATTTGTACACATTGGAGGATCACATATATGAAAGTAACACTCAAAGACGGGAGCGTTATCGAGGCGGAAAGCGGTTCGACGGCTCTTAAAATAGCACAGAGCATAAGCGAGGGGCTTGCCCGCGCGGCGCTCGTCGCGCGCGTCAACGGCGAACTTGTCGATTTGAACAGACCGATAGACGGCGACTGCACGCTCGAAATACTGACGTACAAGGACGCGGACGGACAAAGGACTTACCGTCATACTGCGGCGCACATACTCGCGCAGGCGATAAAGAACGTATATCCTGCGGCACAGCTCGCCATAGGCCCGTCGACGGACGTAGGATTTTATTACGACGTCGATCTGCCGTTCCCCGTGACGATAGAGGATCTTGCCGTCGTAGAGAACGAAATGCGCGAGATCATTTCCGCAGATCTTCCGATAGAGCGCATAGTCGCGACGCGCAAGGCGGCGATGGCGCAGATGCAGGGCTTTAACGAGGTGTATAAAATGCAACTCATAGAGGATCTGCCCAAGCGCGCGCAGATAACGCTGTACAGACAGGGCAACTTCATCGATCTTTGTCGTGGTCCGCACCTCGCCAGCACGGGCAAGATCAAGCACGTAAAACTCATTCAGATTTCGGGCGCGTACTGGAAGGGCGACGAACATAACAAAATGCTCACGCGCATTTACGGCGTGGCGTTCGAAAAGAAGTCGGAGCTGGACGACTATCTCGCTCGGCTTGCGGAAGCCAAAAAGCGCGACCACAACAAGCTCGGTCGCGATATGCAGCTGTTTATGACCGAAGAGCGCATAGGTCAGGGTTTGCCGCTCTTAATGCCTAAGGGCGCCAAGATGATACAGACTATGCAGCGGTTCGTCGAGGACGAGGAAGAGCGGCGCGGCTATATGCTTACGAAAACTCCGCTTATGGCAAAGAGCGATCTGTACAAACTGAGCGGGCATTGGGATCATTACCGCGACGGAATGTTCATTATCGGCGACGAGGTGATGGACGACGAGGTGTTCGCATTGCGTCCTATGACCTGTCCGTTCCAATATATGATATATAAGAACGGACTGAAAAGCTACCGCGATCTGCCTTGCCGTTATTCGGAAACCAGCCCGCTGTTCCGCAACGAATCGAGCGGCGAAATGCACGGCTTGACGCGCGTCAGGCAATTCACTCTTGCCGACGGGCATATTGTCTGCACGCCCGAACAGCTCGAAGACGAGTTTAAGGGTTGCTTGGATCTCTGCGAATATATGCTCAACGTGTTCGGCTTGCGCGACGATATTTTTTACCGCTTTTCGCGCTGGGATCCGAAGGACAAGGATAAATATATTCAGGACGCGAAGAAGTGGAAAGAAGCGGAAGAGACGATGAAGCGCATTCTCGAAGATCTCGGCGTGGAGTACGTCGAGGGGATAGGCGAGGCGGCGTTTTACGGTCCGAAACTGGACATCCAATCGCGCAACGTTTACGGCAAGGTCGATACGCTGTTGACAATTCAGGTCGATATGTTCCTCGCCGAGCGGTTCGATATGACGTACATCGACGAGAAAGGCGAAAAGCGCACGCCGTATATCATTCACCGCAGTTCGATAGGCTGTTACGAGCGCACGCTGGCACTGCTCATCGAAAAGTTCGGCGGCGCGTTCCCGCTGTGGATCTCGCCCGAACAGGTGCGCGTGCTGTCGCTCACAGAGCGTACAGTCGATAAGTGCGGCGAGATAGTCAAGACGCTCAAAAATCGCGGATTCTTGGCGACGATAGACAACCGCAACGAAAAGATCGGATATAAGATACGCGAAGCTCAGCTCGATAAAGTGCCGTATATGCTCATTATCGGCGATAAAGAGGCGGAAAACGGTGTTGTGTCCGTTCGTCACCGCAACGACGATCTGGGACAAATGCCGTTCGAAGATTTTATCGCCAAGATACGCGAAGAAGTAGATACAAAAGCCATAAACTGAAAAAGCCCGAAAGGGCTTTTTCGTTTGGGAAAGAAATTAACTTTTGCACTGCGCCGAAGCCGACGATGCGCGTTATATGGATTACGGCGCCGATATCTCCGCTACCGAATCATAGACGGGATAGTCGGTCACGACGATGTAAAGAAATACGCCGCCGAGAAAGGGCAGAATGTATTCGGGATCGGGGTTGTCGCGCATTTCGATATTGTCGGGGCGTTTTTCGAGCGGATAGCGGGGATAGCAGTAATGCCTGTTGAACACGGTACTGATTGGTTCTGGCAGATCGGTCACCGCTATAACGAGTTCGCAATACATTTTCTCGTATGTTATCCCGTTGCTTTCGGCGAGGAGTTCAACGACTTCCTTCATATTGCCGATGCCGCGCGACAAAAGAATGACCGCATTGCGGACGTATCGGTATTTTCGTGCCGAGCGGATGTTATACCGCGCCAAAAACAGATCGGCGAGGTAATTGACCCTTTGGTCGTTCAAAAGGCTGTCGACTTTGCCGTTCATTTCGTTCGCCCTTAAAATCCGTGTTATTTTAATCTTTCGTAAATAATCAATCAGAAACAAAAATATCCGTCGGTGTTCCCGACGGATTCGAATAACGCAAAATACGACTAATCGAGATCCTCGCCGTCGGGGTCAATGTTTATATCGGATTTGTCGCGTAGCTTGACTTTGTTTACCACGTCGCGCCGTATATCGTCGCTCATTGCCGCGTAATGCTTGCGCGTCGTGTTCACGTCCTTGTGACCCAGCACGTCGGCGACGACGAATATATCGTGCGTTTCGTGGTAAAGGTTGGTGCCGTATGTGCTTCGCAGTTTGTGCGGCGTTATCTTTTTGAACGGCGTTATCACTTTGGCGTACTTTTTAACCATCATTTCGACGGCGCGCGGCGTTATTCGTCCGCCTTTATTCGAAATGAACAGCGCGTCGCGGTCGCTTACCCGCCGTCCGAACGGGGTCTGTTCGAGTATCTCGTTGTCCAGCCAGTCGATGTACCGCCTGAGCGCATCGGCAACTTCTTCCGAAAAATACAGTATAGTCGTGTTTCCGCCCTTTCGCGTCACGACAAAACTGTTGTCGTCGAATCGAATATCGTTGCGGTTGAGTCCGACGCATTCGCTTATACGAATGCCCGTACCCAAGAACAGCGAGAGCATAGCCTCGTCGCGCACCGCCGTAGCTTTATGAAAGTTCTTCTGTCTGCCGGGCAGATTTTCGCCGGTTTCGGCCTCGTCGAGCAGATCTACTACCTCGTTCACGTCGAGACGTATAATCGGTTTTGCGTGTATCTTGGGCGTGTCTACCTTTGTCATAATGTCGCTTGACAGTTTTTCTTTTTTATAGAAATACTTGAACATCGCGCGCAGGCTGGACACCTTTCGTTCTTTGGCGTGCTCTTTACACGAGTGTTTTTTTCCGTCGACGGTATAAGAAGAAAGATAGTCGATAAACGCCTCGATGTCGGTGGGGGAAAGCTCTTCGAGATCGGCGAGCGTCAGATCGACTATCTGTTTGTCGCGAAACTTTTTGCGCGTCAGATAATCGCAAAAAACCCGAATATCGCGGAGATATCCGAGTCTTGTAAGCGGCATTGTGCGCATCGATATGCCGACGTTGAACTGTCTCGCAAACTCCGGAAGTTCGTCGAGCAACCTGTCGATCCTGCTCAATGTTTTCTCGTTTCTTTCGTCGAAGTATGAACTCATATCGGAGAACTGCTATACTGCGTATTTACCCGAACGAAGCAGAGTAAAGAATATCACTTCGCTTGCGGGAATGAACAGTGCGTATACGAGCGGGAGTATGAGCGACGGAATGTGCGCCGCGTCGAAAGATGAAGGCATACCCCAGATTATGTTAAGGCAATAGATAACTACGGCAACCTGTATCATAATGACAAACCGTATTATCATCGAAAATCTGTAATTGACGTTAATGCGCCGCGTGCGGTCCGGATTGTAAGCGAATATCGCGACAGCCGTAATAAACATAATTATGGGAAGAAGTCCCGCGAATATGTAGAGAAGGTAATTATATTCGAGATCTTTATCAAGTCCGCCGAGATAGAATGTAAGGAACATTATAAGACCGAGAGCGAACATCGTCGCGCACATTATCGTATAGTGCGTCATCATTAGCCTACTGCTGCGGTACTTGTATTGACGGTTGTATGTCTTAGCCGAGTCGTTGTGTTCGCGAACGGTCACCTCGTTGCCCAGCTCCGAAATATTCTGCATTACGTCATCGAACTCTCCGTCTTCGGCAACCTCGTCGGTGGCGGCTGTTTCGTCGGCGCGGATAACGCCGCTGTCGCACCTATCTACAAGATCGGACAATACTTCGCGATACTGAATGCGGGCTATGCTCTCGTCATTGCGAGCGACTATCTCCGAACTCCGATGTTCGGGAGCAGGCGGCGCGGGTCTTTCGGAAACTGCGGGTACCGCAGGCTTTTCGACGGGCTTTTGCGCAGGCACAGTCGATTGCGCAGGCACAGTCGATTGCGCGGGCGCGGGCGGTGCGAGTGATCCGGCACGCGGTTGTATCGTGCTTTCAGTGTACTCTTCGTCGTATATCCTGCCGCGCGCGCGGTAGTAACTGTCTTTTCCTGTATACGTCTCGGCATACATCTCTTCGATAAGCGAATGCGGGTCGACGTCGCTGTTTGAAGAACGGTCGATAATGTCTTCGGCGCGTATCGGCTCTTGGGACAGGAAACTGTCCTGAACGTATTGCGGCGCGTGTTCCTCTTCGGCTTGTCCGTCGTCGCCTATAAACTCGGCGTCGTCGGCGATCTCGCCGATGTCGGGCGCCGTGTCGTCGACATCGAGTTCACGGAAATCTTCGTTCCCGTCATCGGGCGTAAACGCGCTTTCCGGCTCGAACGTTTCGGGTTCGGCGGGGCGGGGGGCGGCTTGCTCTTCGACCGTATCGGGAACAGGCTGCGGCGGTATGTCGACAGGCTCGTCCTTAGGTTGTTCTTCCGCCTTTTTGCGTTTGCGATTGCTTCTGCGCTTGGGCAGGTCGTACATCTCTTCCTCGACGTCGCCGAAATCGTCGACCGCCGAGATAGGCTCGTCGCTTATGATAAGCTCGCCGAAAATATCGCGTGTGCGCTCGTATTCTGTGCGGTATGCGATAAACACGTCTCTGCCGCGATCGGTGAGAGTGTAATATTTGCGTCTGCCGCCGTTGCTTTCGGACGCATCCCAATAAGATGTGACGAAACCTTGCTTTTCAAGTCTTTTGAGGCACGCATAAAGAGTGGGTTGTTTCAGTTCCCACTTGCCGCCGCTACGCGCATTGATAATCTTGATCATATCATAGCCGTAGCGATCGCCCTCGAATAATACTTTGAGTATTACCGTATCGACATTGCCGCGAATCAAATCGCTTTCAGCCATTAGCCACCTCGTTATGTATTATACAATACATTTACGCTTATGTCAATATTTTTTAGAGCGTTGTGTGTATGAAAATGTCGAAAATAATCGCGAATCCCGTTACCGGGAGAGCGAAATTTACGCGGCTATCTAAATTTAGCCCATTTCTAATTTTGTATAAAGCGCATTTTTTCGCGCCAAAAGTATTGACAAATTATGAACAAATTGTTAATATATTACTGTATACCCATATAATTATGAACAAATTGTTAACAAACAGTAAAAACCGTCGGTAGAAGAGGTACCGCTATGAACAAAAATAGCAATTCGAATAATATTACTTTGAGCAAGAGGGCGCGCAATATCTTGGTTGCGATAGTCAGCGGCTTTGTCGCACTTGCGATAGGGGTGACTTGCGCGCTGTGCTTTACGCAATCGAAACGGACGGACGTCGGCAACAATGTCGGCGGCTCGGTTTCCGCATCGGCGACCAATCGCGGAGCGCAGACGGGCGACGGGTTTAAGAATTTGGTTAAAAACGGAACGTTTGCTCTTAACGATACGTTGACTTATACTTCGGCGACAAATTATACGTTAAACCTCTTGCCGGGTACGTATACGTTTAAGCTGTGGGGCGGCGCGGGCGCGGCGGCATCGGGATACTGCGGCAACGGCGGCGGCGGTGCGGGCGGATATGCTACGGGCACGCTCACTCTTACGGCGGCTACAACCATATATATATATGTCGGCGGTCGGGGAAGCGGAAGAAGCGGCGGTTATAACGGCGGCGGTGCGGGCGGCAACGGATGGACAACATCTACAACACATACATATTATAACGCGGGCGGCGGCGGCGGCGGCGCGTCCGATATACGTATAGGCGGCACTGCGGCGTCGAACCGAGTCATCGTAGCCGGCGGCGGCGGTGGCGGCGGCGGCGCAAGTAACGGCGGATCCTCAAAAATGACTTTAGGGAATCCGTCGTCTATGGGTACGGCAGGCGGCGCGGGCGGTGCCAGCTCTACGGCAGGAACTAAAGGAGGCTCGACGGGCTTAGGATCTGGCGGCGGCGCGGCGACAACGGGCGCTGTCGGTTCAGGCGGTGCAGGCGGTACGTCATCTTCTACTAGTTCCGACGGATATTATTTTCCCGGCGGCGGCGGTGGCGGCGGCGGCGGCTATTACGGCGGCGGCGGTGGCGGCGGCGGCGCTTGCTCCGGTGCACACGGTACAACCGGTGGTACCGGAGGTAGCGGAAATTCGTCCGGTACGGGCGGTGCCGGCGGAGCTGCGGGATATACTACTGCCGGTCAAAATTATCACGCCGGTTCAGGTGGTGGCGGCGGCGGCGGAAGCAACTACGTCAGGTCGTCCGGTTCTTATGCTTTGACGGGCGGATCCACTGCCAACGCGCAGAACAGCGGCGTCGGTAAAGTGGAGATAACGGTGACTGCGATTGCCAACTCCGCTCCTACGGCAAAGACGCCTACGGTCGCGACTTCGCAAACGCTGGGTACGGGGAAAAGCATCCGCGTCACCGCCAACAGTCTCGGCTCCGACCCCGATTACAGTTCGAACACGAGCAACACGTCCGATACCGTTCACTTGAATGCGACGACGCTTTATCTCGAATCGGGTTGCACGACAAATGCCAACTCGTATGTGACATACTCCGTATCCGGAGATACAATAACCATTACGGCATTGTTAAAGCTGCCGCGTTCCGGCACGAACGGGCAAGCAAACAATACGCTCACGCTTTATACTAAAATAAAAGACGATTTTAAGTTATCGCCTGCCACGACTACCGTATCGTTTAAGATAACGTATGCGACGGTTTCGGCGAGCCAAAAAGCGGCGGCAAACAAGACGAGCGGCAGTTACACGTACAGCTTCGGAAAGTCCACGTCCGCAAATACCGCAGACGTAGCCGGAGGCGCGATAGTTTCTCCGACGGTGGGCGAGTTTGCGCTTACCGTTAAAAATCCTATAAAGATAGGCACCAGTCTCACGATAAGCGCCGCCGACCTTATGGCGGTAACTGCGGCGACGAGTTATTATCAGGTATACATTGTGCCCGGCGCCGTACCTACTAGCGCAAACGGAGCGTTCTCGTATTCGGGAACTACCGCGACGATCTATAACAGCGGCGGCACGTCTATGACCGGATATTCGTCGCTCACCATAAATGCGATCTCGCCTTCGCCCAATTGGCAGCGGCTGTCGTGGACGCTGTATGTCGTAGAGAAAGCGTCTGTCGGCAATACCAACAAAGAGCCTTACGGCGCGACATACAACAGCAATATAGGCACCGGCGGGCGCACGCTCAAAGTGACTTTCCGCGTGGACAATACGCGTCCGACGCTCAAAGCGGCGCAGAATAACGTAGTCGACCTTACGATCGGAACGAAAACCGAGCTGTCGCTCAACACATATTTTTCGGACGCGGACGACAACACTATATCCACGTCGACGCACAGTATCAGAAACGTAATAGTTCCCACCAACGAATTCGTTCAGTTCGACAAGTACGGTAACACCGTGTCGACCGTCAACGTTTCGGGTTCGGGAGCCGATAAGTCGTATTACAACGTAAACGGCTCGCTTTCCGACGCTATGACAAGCGGGTGCAGCGACGCGGAGACGGGTTTCGCTTCGTCCATTGCGACGAAGGGCAGTGCGGGCGCGGACGCGTTCCTTATGTACACTTTCAGCGGAATAAAGCTGTCCGTCACGGGACTGAGACCGAGCTATTCGCAGTATAAACCGGACAGAGAGGGCAGTGCGGCTATAACTGGCGGCACCAATACTGCGCCTACCACTACGGCGAGGTGCGTTTTGAATCCCGGTCACTTCTATCTGCTCATACAAATAACGGATAATAACGACACGACGGACGCGGGCATATGGTTGCCGATAGCGTTCACGGTAAGCGCCGCCGTTTACGGTCAGGCGCCTGTGAATACGGGAACGAGCGCGGGTTCGGTAAGCGGACAGGGAACGAGTTCCGTGCTTCCGAATGCCATAGGAAACAAGGACGCGTCTTTCTATTTCGCGCCGATGGGTATGAATATAGGCAGTTCGTCTACGCCGGTCGGTATGTATGAAAAAGACGGAAATCTCACGGCAAGCGATCTGCAACCCCTCGCATTGGACGGAGATAACTTCGCGACCGCAAACGGACTTTCTTCGCGCACGGGTTATCTCAACGAGTTTTTGCGCATAACGTCGTCGGCGGCGGATATTGCGGCTACGATCGGCGCGGACTCGAATAAGATAGCAACCGTCGAACTTATAGATATTTACATTCCGCAAAGCTCGATCGGCGGACGCGTAGCGGCGGCGGAAGTCAACGGCATTTATTCTCAACCGCAACACGGCGGCACCGCGCGTAGCGGATACTATTATACTCACGGAATCAAGATCACGCTCATCTCGACGACGATGAACAGGTATTTTTACGTAAACGTGGGTATTAAGGATATTACTAACAAGCCGGCGGCTAACGTAATGATCGCCGTAAAGGTAAACGACACCGCGCCGTCGGTCAAGGCGGCGAGCAGTGTCGCTACGTACACGACGGAGGCGAGCAACGCTTACGGCACTTATAAAGCGCCCGCCGACAGCGATAACGGTTTGCCTACCATAACTTACAGAGTACCGCTCGGCACGACGTTTATGATCACGCCGTATGACTTAGTGAGCGATTACGACCAAAACAAAATGAACGGCGACGCGGGATTTTTCGCGGGCAATGCCTTTACGCTCAACGGAATGAGCGGCGTTTACGGCGGCGGAAAATTCACTGTCGGAGACCCTTCGACAGATCCCGCAAACAGCGTAAACGCGCTGTTCGATACAAACGTATACGGCACGCCGCAGTATAAGGCGGATGTTTCCGATATGCTCCGCATTGCTTCCGAAGGCATAACAGTAGGCAAGGTGGGCAACAGTACGGCGTTCAATCCGTCCGTTGACGCAAATGCGTCCGTGTATAAGGACAGACTGTTCTTTGCGAGAAAGTCCGATCCTGCGGCGGGCAGTTGCGACGCGTTCGCCTATAATCCGACAGGCTATACGGGAAATAACGAGTTTTCTACCGTTCAGACCGGAGTGTCCGGCTATTTGGAAGTTTATTACGGCGACACGGTAAATACGGCGGGAGCGGACAGAGCGCTCGACTTTATTCTGTTGCGCTCCAAGATACGCACGCAACAACCTGCTGAGATAAGACTTACCGTTCGCGACAGATTCGGCGCGGGCGCGAGCGACGGTACGGTAGAGATCTGCGTTCGTATAGAGGTAGTCAATACCGCACCCGTTATCGGCGACAAGACGGTGACCAATCTCGCCGTCAGCCCCGTTACGCAAGGTTCGGGCGACAGTCTTACCGTGATTACCCCGAATACGGCTTCTGTCGGCGTAAATACGATAATGAGCGACAGCGACGGCGACGGACTCAGGTTTATGCTCGATCGCGGTCTGATAGTGGCGAACAGGGAGCTTCCCCGCACGGTCACGACGCCTAACGGCACAGCACCCATAACTTCGTTCGACGAGATAGCCGATCTCGAAAGCTACACAACTGTGGGCGGACTGCAACTGTCCGAATCGTATTTGACGGCGCAACTCACTACCGAGTTTACGCTCACCGTCGCCGCCGTCAACTCGACGCGCAACATCGAAAAAGGCGTATTCGTCTACTTCTTCGTCGACGACGGAAAGGGCGGCGAAACGCTCGGTTACAAGCAGTTCGAGGTACTGAATACCGCGCCCGTATTCAATTCTTCCGCATTTGCGGAGACGGGCGTAGCCGCATCGGCGGATCCCGTATGGAGCATAAAGACGGTTGCGTCGGCGGATATCAACAGACCGAGATACATAGTAGGAAGCGAAGAAGCGGCTACCGCGCTTATGTCGAGCGACGTTACGATAGGCTTCGGCGCGGCGAGTGCGGATATTAAATTGCTCGCTACTGTCGCCGATCCGTTGCAGGGACTTATACTTTCGCAGAAATCTCCGGCATATGCGGCAAAAGATAACTCCGATACTTTCGAGCTTGCCGTTCCGAGCGTGGCGAGCGCGATGAGTTTCTCCGATACCGATTCCGTTCCGTTCGGCTCGACGGGCGTTGCGGGCGACGTTGCTTACGCCGCACGCGCGTCGGTCATCGTCAGCACCGACAATGGCGACGGCACTGCCGAAATCGGCGCGCCCGCAGGATATGTGGTCGACCTGCTGTTCCGAGTCAATGAAAAGTGGTACACCCGCGACGAATTGCTCGCTGCGCTTCGCAACGGCGACCGCACGTTCGGCGACGTGTTCGACGAGCACGGCAGATTCTCTGTAATTACGTGGGCTATCCGTTTGAGAGCTACTAACGCTACCGGAGGCGCGCGCGTTAAAATCACCGTAACTTTGCGCGACGAAGCCGAGTTCGGCGGCGATACGTTCGGACGGGCGACGGCTTGGACTTCGGCGAACAACTCTACGCGTGTTCTCGATAAGGCGACGGGTTCGCTCGACGTTTCCTTCTATCAGACTATTTCCGATACGGGTATCATCACCAAGTCCGAATTCGACGAGTTCGGCGGATATTACGTCGTTCTCGATCCGACGGGTACGACTACCAAAACAGGATATGTTTCCACATACGACGGCAACGAGAATTCGCCTTATGTCAAAAATCTCGCCGACATTAAATACGACGGCGACTTAAAACTCAATCAGAGCGGCACGAAGGTCATTAAAGACGGACGTAACGCAGGCTCGCCCGACGGAACGCTTGCGGGCGTGAATTCGGGACAAAAGTACAAAAAGACGGATCCGATCGTTTTGAGCGACGGCGAACAGGCATACCGCTATCCCGATACGATAATCGTTCCTTCTACGAAAAACGGTGAGGGCGAGTACGATAAGGTCAACGTTCCTATGTCGTTCTTCGGGTTATTGCAGACGCTCGCTTCGCCTACAGTCGGAACGGGCGCGGTAAAGTATTCTCCTAACTACGTCGGCTACGATGTCGGTAGCGGAAGGTATAACCAATCGTTTACTCTTACAGATCTTGCGAGCATTTCGCCCGCTATAACGCTCAGTGACGGCAGTGGCATTTGGGGCGGAACGGGTGATCCGCTTTCCGAAAATCCGTATCTGAATATAGAGGCGACGAGCTTTATTACAGCGGTCGGAGCAAACAACGCAATAACAGGCAACGGCGAGAGCGCTTATTCTTCCGAATACAGCATACCGTATTACAACCGTATGCTCGCGGTGCCTACGCTCAACGCGAAAGGCGAACTTATCGGGTTCCAAAATTCGCCCGATAACGCCCATAACTTCGTAGACGACGGCAGTGTGCTTTATCTCGAAGAGCAGACGGAAAAACTCGCCGAGCATAACTTCGGTTTGACGTTCTCTAAGAAGAATATGCGTACCGGCGTATATAATCTCACGCTCACGGTCAAACTCGCGCGCTCGGGATCGCTTTCCATAAACAAAGAGACGCACGCCGTTACCGGAAGAACGGTCACGGAGACCGCCAATTCCAATCCGGATACCGATTTCCGCACGGTATCGGTCAATATACGTGTGGAAAACTCGAAGTTCGACCTAGTTACTACCGAAGACGGCGTTAAATACGACGCGGATAATAATACGTATTACACCGATCTCACTTTGGAGTCCGCTCAGTCGCAGAGCTTCCGTCTTACGCGCAGCGGCGCGGAAAACGAGCGTTATGAAAATATCGGTAACGCCAACACCGTGCGCACGCTCAAATACACCGACACGGACTATCAAACGAACAGCGCGTACCGCGATTATGCTTACTTTATGAGCGATACGACCAACCGTATCGGGTATTGGCGCAACAATAAGACTCGCCCGGTGACCGTCGAGAACGGAGTGTTCGTGAACACTGCGAATGCCGCGACGGACGGCGTTTGCCGCGCGCAAAAGTCTATGGAATACTTCTACGGCGGTATGACGACCGACGATAACTATATTCCCAATGACGGTAAGTACGGTTCGAATAACGAGAAGTTCAGCAGATATTTCTCGGTCACGACGGCTGAAGAGGGCAGAATACTCAATATTATGTCGTATAAAAAGACGTACATAAACGAGACTTCGCTCAAATCGATAGTCGAAACCGAGTTCGTGGGCAAGAATCCCGCGTTCGGCACTTTCACTTGGAACGAGAACGACGAGACGGGTCACGGCGGTTTGAGTCGCGCGCAATTGACCGAAGTATACGCGTCGCGCGGCCTTGTCGTCGAGTACGTCGGATCGGGTACGGATACCGAAATATCAAGAGTGTACTATCCGCTCAAAATTATGCTTTACGACAGTTGCGGAGCGGGTTGGGACGACGCGTCTTACGTTGCGATCGAATTCCGAATTTGCATACGGAACGCGGCGCCGACGATTTCGCTTCCCGATAGCAATAAAGACGAGAACGGCAATTATTTCTATAACATCAATCTGCCCGTCGAGACCAATGCAAACGTTAGACTTTCCAATATAATTTCCGATCCGGATATGCTCGTGTTGCACGGTGCGCTCGCTACTCGCAAACTGTTCTTGAACAACGCCAGAGACATCGATGCGGAAACGGGTGACTACCTTGTTTCGCCGTATGCGCTCGTTTACGGCGACAGCGGAGAAGTCGGCAATCCGATCAATACCGATCAGAATGCTTTGATCACCGGTAACGGCGGTCTCAGTGCGCAGAACAATACCGAAAACGACGTCATAATGTGGATGTCGGTCGTAGGCGGAGAGAACGGCATTTCCAGAGAAACCGAACCGGACGAAAACGTTCTGTGGTTCAGCGCGCGCCGTCGTACAACAGACGAAAGCGGCGAATACATCAATCCGTTCAGGTTTACTCTGACGTTCTACGACAGTCAGGGCAGGGCTACCGATCCCGTTACGTTTATAGTCAACGTCACCAACCAGAAGCCTACCGAAGATCTCGACTCGCGCAATATTACCGATATAACAATGCGCGTGGGCGATTACTTCACGCTGTTCACGACTTATTACGATAATTTTATCGGCGGAAGAGAATATTTGAACGAGGGCGGTTCCGTTGCGTACAGAAACTCCAATACCAAGCGCCGCTTGGACGAGGGCGATATTCAAAACGTTACCGGCTGGACGTATTCCGACATTCTCAGCACGGGTGTTCACAGCGCGGAAAACTTTATTACCGATACTTCGGACAACGAAACGGGCGGAACGGATTTGGGCAGTATCGGTCTGTTCAAAGACGATACGTCTTGGCGGTTAAGGTTCAGCAATATTCCTACGGGCGAGAGCTTGCAGATTTTGCACGTTACGCCGCAAGGCAATATTTTCGATGAGGGCGATCCCAACAAGCTGGGAAATCGCCAGCCTATCGCGCTTTACGTCGAAGCGGTTCGCGGCGGCACACGAGAAATGACCGTCACCGTTTACGACGGCGAGGGTATGGAAGCGTCGCGCACGTTCAGGATCAGAGTCATAAGCTCGCCGCCCGTCGCGCGCGATCCCGCAACGGAGTCCGCTTCGATTTCGCAGACGTTGCTCGAAGGCGTGCCCGAAAGAGGCGCGGAGGGATATATCCCCGCTACGTTCAGACTGTTCGCAGTTCCGTCGGGCGGACGCAGAAACATAACGGTGAGAGGACTTGACGGTTCGAGCTCGGTAACCAAGACGGCGTCCAGTTCGTTCGAAGTCAAGCTGAGACTTATAGCCAAAGATCCCGACGGAGATAACGAGACTGCGGAAATGTCGTTGTACGATCGCGGCAGGTTCGCCGTAAATAACGTCGATATGCAGTGGTCGAATATCACCAACAGGTTTGTTTCGGAATACTTTAACATCGCAGTTGCGGCGGACGGTAAATCGTTCACCATCGAAATTACCGGTTACAATCCCGATAACGATTACGAAGAGTTGACATTCTATATCAGCGACGCAGGCAATCCGATTCTTGCCAACACGCTCAAAGTGACCGTTCAGGTGTATACGTTCTATTCCGATATGATCAACGAGAGCGTTGCGGAAATGTCGGATGCGCAGTACAACGCGTATCTCGCCGGCTCGCACAAGGTCAACGTAAAGGCGTATGACGCTTATGTCGGGCAGGGAATTTACGAGCATACCGACGGCATAGGCAAGGGTTCCACTTACGCGTTCGTCGAACTCGACGGCGTTAGCGGAACGGATGAAAATACATCGCCCATATGCGATCCCGACGAATCGCGCGCGGGTGCGTCGACATACGACGTTAAGCTGTATGCGTTTATGAATGCGGGCAACGGCACTCCGATTGCCGCGTCGGCGCTCGGCACTCTGTTGACGCGCGACAGACAGACGGAGACGTTCTTGCTCGCGAATGAGTCCTATGCGGAAAGCTATCTTATCGGCGGCATAACCGTTGATCCGAGTACGGGCGCGGTGTCTAACGTCGGCGCGGTAGGCACGGACGTGCTTGCGCTTGTAAACAAGTACGTAGACTTCTCGTTCTCGCTCGACGGAACGAGTATGACGTTTATTCCAAAGACGTCCACGCTCAACGATACCGTTTTGATGTATGTCGAAGTACAGAAGCGCATCGGTCAATCGAAATCGACGACTCGCGGCGACGGAATAGTCAGTGCAGGCTCGTTGTTTGCGCTTAATGTCAAAGATTCGGCGCCGCGCCGCGTCTCCACAGAGGGTGACAACGTCGCTTACGACCGTTCGTTCTCCGGCGTCAAGGGCGACAGCGTCGTATTCAAGATATACGACCCTGCGGACCCGTTCGGCGGACTGTTCACCGATTCCGATATAGGCGACAAGATAAGTATTCTGAATTTCGACTCCGATTCCGACAGTTCGTATGAAAGAGCGCTTGCCGGTGCGCTTGCTGCGGACGCGTCTCTCGATTGGCGCGCCGATTCGCAGAGCGGCAAGGCGCGCGCCGTTACCGTTAACGTCGATAACGATGCGGGTACGCTCGAAATAAAGATAAACAGACGTATGGATAAAAAGACGGGCGACGACTACGCCGACAGCGTTTCGTTCCCTATGACATTTGTCGGTACGGATATAAAAGGCGAATCTGCGAGCGTCACTATTCGGATCACCGTCGGAAACACCGGCGCGACGGGAAAATCCGATCGCTATGATTACGACGTAAATAACGGAAACGTAGGTTATTCGTTCCGTCGTTACGATCTCAATGAGTATATTATCGACGCACAGATTTTGTACGGCAGAGATTTGACGATAAATCTTGCCGACATCGTTGAAGATGCGGACTATGTTGCGGGCGGCGACGTCGATTCGTTCGTGTTCGGCGCGGCGCGCGTAGGTGCGGGCGTAAACGAGAATATGTATCTTGTCGACGAGCCTATAACCGCATTGTACTACACGGATGTTATCGCGGGGCAGTATATCGAGCTTGCTCGGCTTTCGGCAGTGGGCGACAAACAGCACCGCACGGGCATTAAACTCAGCGCGCTTGCAACGTCGAGAAGCTATATGGCGACTGCATACGTGCGCATTCTGGATCGTGCGTCCGATCCCGACGACGATACCAACGGACTGTGGATAACGATAAACGTTACGGTTATGAACGCAAAGCCGTATACTCTCGAAGGCAAGGATTACTCGACTGTGGTTATGACCGGTTCGAAGAATGCCGATCCGGAGGGAATCGAGTTTTCGATCGATCAGTTTGTCAACGATATCAACGATTCCGACGTCGTGGGCGAGTTGAGTAGCGACGAGAGATACCGCGACACGTATCTGCGTATCTACACAATGTCGTACCGTATGGTCGAGAGCATTTACTCGACGGAAGAAGGCAAGAACAATACGGTGACCGACACGGCGGATTCTTCGGCGTTGTTCGAGATTATGCTTACAGACTCGTTTAACCAGAAGTTTACGATCCGTCCGATCAAGGGTTTCTTCGGCAGCGGAGCTATAGACATATCGGTTGCCGACGGCGATCTGGGTCAGCGCGCAGACACGCTCACCGTTACGTTCCGTATCAATGTTCAGGTAGTGTATAATCCGGAAGAGATCGATAACGGCGGGCTTAAAACCGTTACTACGGCGCGCGGCAAAACGGCGCTCATAGCTATCGAAACGATAATTCCCGATATAACCAATACTATCGTCAACGAAGACGGAACACCGTCCGCCGCGACATTCAATCCCGCTTCCGCATATCAGATCGTAGACATAATCGTTCCGTCCACTTCGGCGGACAGTGCGTCCGTTTCGCACGAGGACGGCAGTCTCGTGTGGATGCTCAAAGCGCTCAAAGTCACCGGCGATCCCAAACGCATCAACGTGAAATACGTGCTGAAATCCGATCCCGACGCCGAGCCGTTCGAAAACTATTTCCTGTTCGGAGTTACCGAAAACTACCAGCCCGAACTTAGGTACGCTACGATAACGTTTAAGCGTTATCCTGCGGAGGATGAACCGATCGATACCTTTACGACGCTGAATACGGACAATACTGTTTACCTTCGTCCCGATCAGTTACTCGACGATCCCGAAGACGATCTAATGCAGTTCATCAGCGCCAAATCGCAAAAACCGTCGCTCGTTCGCGTTTCTACGACCGAGAACAATATGATAGCGATTAAGTTCAACGCAAAGGGTTCGGCAAAAATAACGATCGAGGTCACCGACGAAACGGGCGAGTCCTGTCTGAGAACGTTTACCGTCAAGAACGACGACCTGCCTTCCCCCAGTCTGTGGATGCGCGTTACGTCCAGTTTCGAGGCGAACAAGTTGGTATGGATACTGCTTATCGTCGCTGTGTTGATACTGATAGCCGTACTCGTGATAATAATAACCGTGCAAAGCAGACGTAAGCGCGAGCGCGAGGAACTCGAAGCCTTGCTCGTATCCGAACTCGAAATCGAAGAGCAGATGAATAAACTCGCGGGAGGACCGTCTCCGACCGATTATCAAAGTTACGGTTATCTGCCGCCTACGCAAAGCGGAATGGGTGCGGTCGATCCGAGTATGATGCTAGGCAGTACCGATATTCCCGTAACGCAGAATCTGGCTTTGCCCGAAGGCGACGGAAGTTCGGCTGATATAGGTAATCCTGACGACGGCAATGTATAAATCGGTTAAATAATGACAGTAAAATAAAAAAACAGGGTTTTCGACAAACCCTGTTTTTTTTATGTAAATATCAACCGGTAATTACAGTATGTCGGTTATCTCGCTTACGACATTGCCCGTAGCCTTGTTGCTCAGCCGCTTTGTATCGTTGAACGAACCGGCTATGACTAAGAGGTCGTCGGGCAACAGCTTGAAGTCGCCGCCCGGTGAGGCGATTACGTCATTGTCGCGCTTGACAACGACAAGCGTTACGTGTTCGGTGTTGCGAATGTCGAGTTCGGCGAGCGTCTTATTCTCCCACTTTTTGGGCGTGCGTATTTCGACCATACGGAAACTGTCGCTGAGCGACATTATCTCTACGATATTCGGTTTTACGAGCATCGTCGCTATTTTTTCACCCATAGCTTCTTCCGGAATAAATACCTTGTCTACACCTATTTTTTCCAGCACGAGCCGATGTCGTTCGTCCGACGCTTTCGAAATTACGGTTTTTATACCCATCTGCTTGCACATAAGGCTGACGAAAATGCTCGCCTCGATATTGGACGCAATGCAGACGATGGCAACGTCCATATTGTTTATGCCGAGCTGATTGAGCACGCGCTCGTCGGTCGCGTCGGCGCAAATAGCGTGCGTGCAATATGGCGAGATCTCGTTTACTTTTTCCTCGTTGTTATCTATGGCAAGTACTTCCGCGCCGTAGTCGTACAGCGACCTTGTGAGCGCCACGCCGAACCGGCCGAGACCGAATACGACATACTGTTTTTTGAGCGGTGTTACCTTTTTGGCTTTCATTGGAATTCTCCTTTTATCCTATCATGATATTTGCGGAAGGATACTTAATATTCAATGTGTCGCGCTTGCTGAAAATCATACCGATACTTAGCGGACCGAGCCTGCCCACAAACATAATCAGTATCAACATAAACTTTGCGCCTACGGAAAGGGCGGGGCATATGCCCATAGATAAACCCACCGTCGCGAATGCCGAAATCGTCTCGAACGCTATAAGATTTACGTCGAGCTGTCCGTTCGTCGCCGAGATCACGAGCGCGCCGACGAGTATCAATATTATGGACATCGTCGCAATGGTGACGGCTCTGAACCCCGTTTTGATTTTTATATTGCATTTACCGACCGTGATTTCTTCTCTGTTGCGCAGTCCCGCAAACGCCATAAGTACGATGACGGCAAATGTAGTGGTTTTAATGCCGCCGCCCGTGCCGCCCGGCGACGCGCCTATAAACATCAAAATACATGTCAATATTATTCCCGGCTGAGACATAGAGTTTTGATCGATGGCGTTAAAGCCGGCAGTGCGCGCCGTTACCGATTGAAATATCGAGTTGAGCAGTTTTTGACCGAAGTTCAATCCGTCATAAGCCGCCGAAAGATATTCGCTGCATATGAAGAACAGCGTGCCGAACAGAATAAGAATAAGCGTCGCTACGAGCACTATCTTTGTATGCAGGCTGTACCGCCCGAAGCGGAATTTGTTGTTTAGAATATCGTTGATTACCGTAAAGCCGAGCCCGCCGAGTATTATAAGCGCGCCCACCGTCAATAGCACGCCAGCATTGCCGTTGAACTCCGTAAGCGACGCATATGGCGACGAAGCCGTGCCGAGAATGTCGAACCCCGCATTGCAGAATGCGGACACTGACACAAATACCGCTTGCCATATCCCTATTGCGCCGTTCTTGACGCAGAAGAACGGCAATAGCAGTACCGCGCCCGCACATTCTATGACGGCGGTCATTATCACTATGTTGCGCACCAGG
Organism: uncultured Christensenella sp.; assembly: GCA_910577435.1. Classification (GTDB taxonomy): domain Bacteria; phylum Bacillota; class Clostridia; order Christensenellales; family Pumilibacteraceae; genus Anaerocaecibacter. The sequence continues at coordinate 151,714 of CAJTLV010000004.1, forward strand.
CGGACTATTCCTTTAATGTGGTCCTGCCCGAGCGCTTCTTGCAATGCGACGCGATCTCTCAGCGTTATGCGCTTGCCTATGAGCATAAACACGAGCGTCGCGAGCGTCATTATTCCCAAACCGCCCACCTGTATGAGTAGCAACAAAACGACCTGTCCGAAAGCGGAGAAGTCGACGGCGGTCGACCGTACGGTCAAGCCTGTGACGCATACCGCGCTCGCCGACGTGAAAAGCGCGTCGATAAAGCGCAACCACTCGCCGTTTTTATTCGATACGGGCAGGGTGAGCAAGAACGAGCCGATGAGTATGAGCGCGAGAAATCCCAAAAATACGGTCAGCATCGGGCGCATCGAAAAACGCTTCTTTATCTTATGTTTTCTCATAACTTCCTCAATAAACAAGAGGCGCTCGCGGCAATTGCGTCGCCGTTGCCGATTATTCCCAAATGTTCGGTCGTCGTCGCCGATACGTTTACTTGCGACGGTGTTGCGCCGATCGTGTCCGCTATGCTTTCGGTGATTTTTTTTATGTGCGGAGCTAGTTTCGGCTGTTGCGCTATGACCACCGCCGATACGTTTATTATACCGTAACCGGCGCCTTTTATTTTTTCGCACACTTTTTCGAGCAGAGTCGTCGACCTTATACCCAGATATTCGTCGTCGGTGTCCGGAAACAGTACGCCTATGTCCGGAAGTCCCGCCGCAGACAACAACGCGTCCATAACGGCGTGAATTAGTACATCGGCGTCAGAATGTCCCAACAGTCCCTTGTCATACGGGATCTCCGCTCCGCCGAGATAGAGCGGCCGACCGCTTTCCAGTCGGTGTACGTCGAATCCTGCTCCTATACGATCGCAAGAAAAAACGCGGAACAGATCGCTCGCAGTCGTTATTTTGATATTGTCGTATGAACCGTTAACTATGTGCGGCGTATGTCCCGCTCGCGCGAATACTTCCGCGTCGTCTGTACAGTCCTCAAAGCGTGTCGATTCGTATGCGGCAAGTATTTTATCGTATAAAAACGTCTGCGGCGTTTGCATAGCGTAAAGTTCGGAGCGGGGAAGAGATCGGGTTATATAATCGTTTTCGACGGACTTTATCGTATCGGTCACGGGTACGGCAACAATACCGCTCCCGTATTTTTCGGCGGCGGCTATGCTGTCCGTTATTATCTTCGCAGTTACGAACGGACGTGCGCCGTCGTGAATGGCTACAATATCGCAACCGTCGAGAGCTTTCAGTCCGTTTAATACGCTTTGTCCGCGCGAGTTCCCGCCTAAACATACGGATACACCCTTGTATTGGGCGGTAAGCTTGCGTATGCGCGCCTCGTCCGATTCGGATACGACAGCGACTATGCGGGTTACATTTGCGGCTAGGAATGCGTCCAGAGTCGTTTCGAGAACGGTTTTACGACCGATGCAATGCAAAACCTTATTATACGGCAAGCCGCTGCGTTCGCCCTTGCCTGCGCAAACCACGACCGCGCCGACGTTGCTTGCGCGTTGCGGATTATTTGTTCCGTATTTCATACAGCGTTTGCGCCTCGTCTTTCGACGCTTTTTCATTTAGAGACTTTACGACGAACGTTATCGGCTGTCCCAGCCGAATTTCCACTTCGTCGCCTATTTTAAGAGTATATGACGGTTTGACAGCTCTGCCGCCTACATATACCTTGCCTGCGTCGCACGCTTCCGCCGCGACTGTACGCCGTTTAATAAGTCTGGAAACTTTTAAGAACTTATCTATACGCATAACTTATATATTATATCACCGTACAAATCAAAACGCAAATGTTTTTAAGCCGTTGATTTTCGGCGAAAAGATCGTTTTGATTCGGCGGAAATGTGCTTGACAATGCATATAGTATATAGTATACTCTTGTTCAAAGCGAACTATTGTATAGTTCGATCGAATTTTCAGCTCATCGGAGGACGAACCGTCGCAACGGTTACAGTCGATAAGATGTCGAGTGCGCTCGGATATTTAATATTCGGGCTTTTATTTTAGGTTATAATATCTGTATTGACGTTGTGCGGGTGAAAAAAAGTATGCGAATAAGACTTTCCGATCATTTTAATTACGGGCGGCTTTTGCGGTTTGTTACGCCGCCGATCGTTATGATGGTGTTTACGAGTGTGTACAGCGTCGTTGACGGGCTTTTCGTGTCCAATTTCGTCGGCAAGGCGGCGCTTACCGCGATCAATCTCATATTTCCGCTTTTGCTCATTCTGGGAGCTGTCGGTCTTATGTTGGGTACCGGCGGCAGTGCGCTTATTTCCAAGATGATTGGCGAGGGCGAAAGTAAAAAAGCGAACAGAATATTCTCGATGCTCGTCATTGTCATTATTGCGGCGGGCGCGCTGTTTACGTTGGTCGGAGAATTTTTCGTGCCGAATATCGCGCGTCTTCTCGGTGCAGAGGGTGAAGTATATCACTACTGCGTACTGTACGGAAGAATACTGCTCGGCGTTATGCCGTTCTGTATGTCGCAGTTCGTGTTCCAGAGCTTTTTCGTGACCGCCGAAAAATCCAAGCTCGGTCTTATACTCACGGTAGCCGCCGGAGTTTTGAATATGGTGCTGGACGCTGTTTTCGTCGCCGCATTCGGATGGGGACTTGTCGGCGCGGCTGCGGCTACGGCGGCAAGTCAGGCTTTCGGCGGGATATTTCCGCTTGTGTATTTCGCGCGCAGAAACGACAGCTTATTGCGTTTTTCGAAACCGTTGTTCGACTTTCGCGCACTGGCAAAGAGCGCGGCAAACGGCTCGTCGGAGTTTCTGTCTAATATTTCCGCGTCGGTAGTGACGATTTTGTATAACAATCAGCTTATGCGTCTCGTCGGTGACGACGGCGTGGCGGCTTACGGTGCTATTATGTACGTGGCGATGATTTTCTTATCGGTATTTATGGGTTTTTCGGTCGGCGTGTCTCCCGTTGTAGGCTACCATTACGGAGCGAAAGACGTATCCGAGTTGAAGAATCTGTTCGGGAAAAGTCTTGTCATCGTAACGGCGTTCGGGGTAGTGATGGCCGGTTTGTCGGAGGCTCTCGCGTCGCCGCTATGTAAAATGTTCGTAGGTTATGACGTCGATCTGTACGAAATGACTGTTCGCGGGTTTAGAATTTATTCATTCTGCTTTTTACTATGCGGGTACAGCATATTCGCTTCCGGATTTTTTACGGCATTGAACAACGGACTGGCGTCTGCGGCAATTTCATTCCTGCGAACGCTCGTATTTCAGATCGCCGCAGTAATGTTATTGCCGCTCGCTATGGGGCTGGACGGCGTATGGTGCGCGTCCATCGTCGCAGAGGGTGTGTCGCTCGCGGTAAGCGCCGCATTTATTATCGGTTACCGCAAGAGATACGGTTATATGGGCAAAACGATAATATGTGCGGACGTCGACGGCAAAATCGCGGAGGGTGAAGCGTCGGTCGACGAAACCGAATACATAAATACGGAAGAGGACACCGTAAACTGGGAGTGGAACGCCACAAACGAGGAGGAGGCAGAATATAAAACGTCCTGAAAAAAATTTTTGAAAAATTTTTATAAAAAGGGCGAAAAACGCTTGACAATATAAATAGGCTGTGGTATCATACGTAAGCTGTCTCGTGAAGTGACGGCAACGCACATTAAAAAGTGAATAGATTTTAGCAAATTGTACTTTCTTTAATAAAACAAAGTCAATGATTTATGTCAGTATGTTTTTGAGAAAGAATCGGTTAACTTTTTTATTTTTCGATAGCTAAAAGAGAAATCTTTGGTTATACAATTATTTTAGAGTTTGATCCTGGCTCAGGACGAACGCTGGCGGCGTGCTTAACACATGCAAGTCGAGCGGAGTATGGGAGCTTGCTCTTATACTTAGCGGCGGACGGGTGAGTAACGCGTGAGCAACCTGCCTTCAACTACGGGATAACACTTAGAAATAGGTGCTAATACCGTATAAGACCACATTCGGGCATCCGAGAGGGGTAAAAGAATTTCGGTTGAAGATGGGCTCGCGTCCCATTAGCTAGTTGGTGAGGTAACGGCCCACCAAGGCTGTGATGGGTAGCCGACCTGAGAGGGTGATCGGCCACATTGGAACTGAGACACGGTCCAAACTCCTACGGGAGGCAGCAGTGGGGAATATTGGGCAATGGAGGCAACTCTGACCCAGCAACGCCGCGTGAACGATGAAGGTCTTCGGATTGTAAAGCTCTGTCGCAGGGGACGAAGTATGACGGTACCCTGTAAGAAAGCCCCGGCAAACTACGTGCCAGCAGCCGCGGTAATACGTAGGGGGCAAGCGTTGTCCGGAATGACTGGGCGTAAAGGGTGCGTAGGTGGTTCAGCAAGTTAGTAGCGTAACTCCGGGGCTCAACTTCGGCACTACTACTAAAACTGTTGGACTTGAGTGCAGGAGGGGCAACTGGAATTCCTAGTGTAGCGGTGGAATGCGTAGATATTAGGAGGAACACCAGAGGCGAAGGCGACTCACTGGACTGTAACTGACACTGAGGCACGAAAGCGTGGGG
>CAJTLV010000005.1 GCA_910577435.1 uncultured Christensenella sp.
ATCGGGAGACCTTTCCGAGATTTGCCGTACTATCAAACATAGAATAATGTAAATTCCGAATTGTCTTACTTGGTTATGAGTAGAAAAAAAGCTCTCGAACACTTTTGTTCGAGAGCTTTTAATCTTCGTCTGTATTATGATTCCATATGGGAAGTGGCTTTCGGTGGACGATCCGTCTTTATAAATCAAATTAATTCGTTAATCGATCGCTCCGTATACATATACATACTGTTCGTTATACGACATAGTCAACATCCCGTCGGATACCGTGATAGAGAAAGCCGACACGCTCTGAATCGTTTCGAACTGCGACCCCGACGACTTCTTCATCCACGCTTGATTATATTCGAATGCCCGCCGCAATGTGTGGATATGCGAAGAAAACAGAAATAAAAAACGGGCATTGCGCCCGTTTCCGCATTGTGCGATTTTATTCTTTCTTATCCTTATCGTCCGAAGCGCCCGCAAGTTTGAAAAGTTTGACGGTATTTTCGACAGTCTTTTCCTTTGCCATTTCGCCGTAACGGTTGACGTCGGTAAGGCTCTTCGGTCCGTGATGCAAACACAACGCGCCGTTGACGCATCCGCCGTCGCAAGCCATGCCCTCGAAGAAATTGTAAGGCGATTTGCCGACTTTGAGCATAAGAAGCTGTTTACGGCAGTCTTCGAGTCCGCTCATAGCTATCGGTTTCGCATCGAACCCGTGTTTTTTAGCGAGTTCGCCGACGCCCTCCGACAGTCCGCCCGACCGCGCGAATATTCTTCCGAAGTACGACGCATTATCGAGTACTGTATCTTCGAGCGACGACACGTCGATGTTGCGCGCATCGAGGAATGCTTGAAGTTCTTCGAATGACAGCACGCAGTCGACATAGTCTTTCGCCTGTTCCTGCTTGAACTCGAACTTTTTCGAAGTACAGGGACCTACGAATATGACTTTTGCCGTCGGATCCATCGCCTTTATGAGTTTGCCCGCCATAACCATAGGCGACGGCGTATCCGATATATACTTTGCCAAGTCCGGGAAGTTTATCTTGACGTACTTGACGAAACTCGGACAGCACGACGAAGTGAGAGTGCCGCGCTCGCACAATTCCTCCGCCTCCTCGCTAAGCGTCATATCCGCGCCGAGCGCCGTCTCGATCACTTGGAAGAAACCGAGCTTACCCATACCGGTAACGACCTGTTCTATGCGGGCGTAATTGAACTGCGCTACGATGGCGGGAGCGATGAGCGCATACACTTTGTACTCTGTGTTGTTCTTCGAATTTTTGAGTATATCCAGAGCGTTCAGTATGTACGACTTATCCGATATAGCGCCGAACGGACACTGATACACGCAAGCGCCGCACCCGACGCATTTATTATTGTCTATGACGGCCTTCTTATCCTCATTGACTTTTATCGCGTTCGCCTTACAGCTTGCGACGCAAGGCCGCTTTTGAAGAATGATCGCATTATACGGACACGCTTGCGTGCATTTGCCGCATTCGACGCATTTACTCTTATCGACGACACAATGCTTGTCCACGATAGTTATTGCGTTTTTGGGACACACTTCCGCGCAACGGTGCGAAATACATCCGCGACAAGCGGGCGTGACGAAAATTCCGTCGACCGGACATTCGTCGCACGCGATGTCGATGACCTCGACTACGTTGTCGTTGTCCTTGTCGCCGCCCATTGCGAGTTTCAAACGCTCTTGCAAAATCGCGCGTTCTTTATATACGCAACAGCGCAGGCTGGCTTTCGGACCGGGCATTATCTTGATCGGGATGTCGTGAAAAATCTCGTTGTTCAAGCCTTTGTCATATGCCTGTATGAGCTCTTTTATAACCTTGTATTTAAGCTCCTGTACCGCAGTATCGAATAATCTTTCATTCATAGTTTTTTATTACCTGTGATTAGTTGTAGCGCACGTTTACCGACTTGCCCATACGTCTAAGGTTTTCGGCAAGTCTGTCGATCAGTTTCAACTTCATTGTCGTCTCGATAGGCAAACCCTTGTGCGCCTCGTTTATCGATTGCCCTACGAAAAAGTTCAGTTCCGTCGAGTCCTCGAACAGTAGTTTGGCGAGCAATGTCGCGCCGTCGCGCTTGTCGAACGTTTTTGCCTCGCAGTTTCCGCTGTCCAAATACGCTTCGGACAGTTCGAGTACGCGCCTTATCGTGATCACGCCCTCCGTAGTCAGATCTATGCCGTCTATATACCCTATCGGCGGAATGTCACGGTCGGGAAAGTCGAAACTTGTCGTGACTTCTTTGCCGAGATAGCGCGACACTATCGTTGAGCTTGTGCCGCCGCATACGGCTTTCTTACCGGGTAACGCCATAAAATCGCTTATCCACGCGGCGTCGTCCTCTTTGTTCATCGGCGGCCCGACGAGTACGGACGTCGGCGCGTGGTTGCGCACCTTTATGCCGAGTACGGTCGTATCGTCGCCCGGCTCGTGCATATACAGCTCGTTGCACTCGCTCGCCAGCGACGCGGAAATAGCAGTCGCCGACATTCCGCGCTTAATGGCGCGACGCAAATAGTCCTTTATCTGCGGGCGCTCCCAACCGAAGTTCAAGAGCATTCCTATACCCGCGTGTTCGACGCCGTCGCTCGTGATGACAAGCGCATCGTCCGTAGCGAGATCGAGTTTGGTAGTGTACACCGTCTTGCCGCAGATAACGCTCTTCTCCCTGTCGAGATCGAGCGCGTCGCCGCCGCGAAGAAGTATTGCCGCAGGGTTGTCGAACTCCAAAAGTTCGCCTTTACCCTCGCTGTTGATGTGACACACCGAGAACGTGGCGTATGCGACGCCGCGTTCCTTACACACGGGCAACGAGCCGATCAGCGTCTCGATACAGTCTTTGAGCGATACGCCCGCAGACAGCATCGTGCACAGTATCTTCGACGACAGCGTTGCGAGTATATTTGCTTTGACGCCGCTGCCCATACCGTCGCACAACACGGCGGTGACGTAATCGCCGCTGATCGCGCATTGCACGCGGTCGCCGCAAAGCTCCTCGCCTTTTTTATTGAGAGACGTGTAACCCCTGTCGATGAAGTAACTCAAATCACTTCTCCTCCAAGATGGCTTTTTTGAGATTGAGCAAAGCTATTTTCGTTTCGGCGGTCGTCTCGCCGAGCAAGGACGCTATCTCCTGCGCGACGCGCATCTGCTTTTCGATGACCGTTTCCGTTACGACCAGCGTGTCGCGTTTCATCTTGCTCAACTCGTCGTCGTAATTAGCTTTTTCGGTCACGTCCGTAAGAACGAGAAGCAACGATTTTTCCTTGACGAGCGGAACGATATTTATATTGACATACTTGTTCGTTTTTTCGAGTTTCAATTTTTCGACACCGGTCGGCTTGCCGCTTTCCGCCGCTTTGAATACTGCCGTAGGGTCGAAACACTCGAATATGTAAGCGGGGTCGTCTATGCCTATAAGACTCGTTGCGCGACGGTTGATCTCGGTGATTTTGAGATCGCTGTCACACACGATAAGTCCGTTGGGACTGTTTTCGATTATGACATTGCCCATAGACTCCGCTTTTTCGCGCATATACGGAACGCACATATTCTGTTCGGCGTAACCGTTTACGACCGCCCACGCCTTTTCTCTGCAGGTGCCGTAACCGCATGCACCGCAGTTGAGTTCGTCAGCCGGCTTGAACTTGCCTATACTCTCCAACACGGCTTTTATCTCGCCTTCGGTAGGCACTCGCGCGCCCGGCTCCATCGGCTTGCGCACAGCGGCAAGCGACGGACACTCGCGCACAACGTCCTTTGGCGCGCGGCTTGTGTACCGACGTATAAGCGCGTTCGCTTCCACCGCGCCGCCCGCTCTGGGCAAAATGCACGGCCCGTTTACGCAGGCGCCGTCGCACGCGTTTATCTCCAAAAACACGCCCTTGACGTTTTTAAGGTCTTCGAGTGCCTCGTCCAGCCTGTCCACGCCGTCGATAGCTATGTACTCATATCCTGCGGGAAAGGAGTCGAACGACTTGATTATGCCGCGTGAAATGGGATAATATTTCGCACTGAGCGCGACGCCGCCATCGCCCGTTTTTTCGTCCGACTGATTTTCTGCTTTTTCCGCCGTTGTTTCTGGCACACGCTCGACGATGCGCGATGTACTCTTGTCTTTCTCTCCGTCTATGACGATCCCGCGCTTATCGAACATAGCTTTGAGTTCTTCGAAAGTGAGCGCGCCCGCAAGCCCGTTTTCCTTAGCCTCACGCTTCTTTGCAATGCACGGACCGATAAAAACTATCGCCGCATCCTTGAAACGCGATTTCAGTATCTTGGCGTGCGCGACCATCGGCGAATCGACGGGAGCGAGATATTCCAAAACATCGTGATGGTAGAGCTGTATCGCACGGTTTACCGCAGGACAAGCCGAAGTAATGAAGTTTTCGTACTTGCCGCTCGAAAGCAGTTTTTTATACTCCGCCGTAACCGCCGCCGCACCCTCCGACGTTTCGAACGCGTCGTGAAATCCCAGCTTTTTGAGCGCCGCGCGGAACGGCTCGAAACCGTCCGATCCGAACGACGAGACAAACGACGGAGCAACCGACGCGATAACGGGCTTCGGCTTTGCCAGAAGTTGCACGATAGCCGTCGTGTCGTCGTGAACGATCTTGGCGTTCTGGGGACAGACGCGAGTACAATTTCCGCAAAGTATGCACCTGCTCTCAATTATCTTCGCCTGATTGTTGCGCATATCTATCGCTTTGACGGGACACGAGCGCAGGCATTTATAGCAGTTTTTGCAGTTTACTTTGAGAAAGTCGAGATAAAACATATCAAACCCCCGCGAGCGGAAGTATCTCTTTTACGAACTTCTCTTCGGCGTTCTGCGGCGATACGTCGAGTATGTAAGCATCGCCCGCTTTAACGGACACGCCGTGAGAACAGCGGTTGAGGCAGAAACATGCGCGAAGTTCTATCTTACTCGACGCATCGTACTTTTCGATAAGCGCCTTGAACGCCTCGATAACATCGTACGAGCCTTTCAAGTGGCAGGAACTGCCGACACATACGCTTAATACCATAAAGTATTTTCCTCCTTATATAACTCGGAATTATGAATGCGGATTCGGAATCGACACCTGATTCCGAATCCCGCATTCCGAATTTTAATTATTCATACTGACAGACGTCGACCCACTTCGCAAGTATATCACGTTCTTCGGGTTTGCCTTTGACCATTTGCGACGCGGCGACTATGGGCAACCACTGATCTACGTACTGACGCGCGGTGTCCGACTTTTTGCAGAACAGCGCGAGATACTCTTCGGCGGACGCATCGTCGCCCGCGAGCTTGAACAGCAAGTACGTGCGCGCGGTATCTGCGGACGCGTTTCCTATCGTTGCGTGCGACCAGTCGATAACGCAGGCGCGGCCGTCGTCGGTGATGATGACGTTTGACGGATTGAAGTCGCCGTGACAGAGTTTGTTGTGCTTGGGCATCGAATCGAGCCGCACGTGAAGTTCGTAGCGCGTCGTGGCGTCCAGACCGGACTTGTCGATCTTGGCGTTGAACTTGTCGCGCTGCTTATTGAGATTGGGAGCGGTAAGCGAGTGCATAGCCAGCTGAACGTCGACGAGCCGCTCGATGTATTCGCTTCTCTTGTTCGGGTTTTCGGCGATGAGCGTCGCAAGCGACTTGCCCGCTACGTACTCCATAACGATGGCGAGCCTGCCGTCGTCCAACCTTTTGAGTTCGTGGACTTTCGGAATGAACATCCCCGTCTCTTCGACGCGGGTCTGATTGAGCGCCTCGTTGAATATATCGGCTTTATTATAGTCTGCCGCGAACACCTTTAAGCAGTGTCCGCCGTCGCGGTATACGGTCTTATTTGCGCGTGTAGCGATTTCGTTGAATGCCATAATTATTTTCTCTCCTTTCCGTAATAGGCGTCGAGATACATCTCTTTTATCTCGGAGATGAGCGGATAGCGCGGGTTAGCGCCCGTGCATTGATCGTCGAAGGCGTCGCGGCACATATCGTCGAGACTCGCGAGGAACTTGTCTTCGGGAACACCGGCGTCCTTGATCGTCGCGGGCAGTCCGACTGCGGTGCGCAGGTCTTTGAGTTTGTCGATCAGCTTATTGAACTTATCCTCATCCGTCTTGCCCTTGATACCGAGCATTTCGGCAACTTCGGCGTAACGTCTGAGCGCTACGGGGTGATCGTACTGCGGGAACGTGCCCATCTTGGTCGGAGCTTCCGCCGCATTGAACTTCATCACCTGAATGAGAAGCAACGCGTTAGCCATACCGTGCGGCAGATGGTGGTAAGCGCCGAGCTTGTGCGCCATCGAGTGGCAAACACCCAAGAACGCATTCGCAAACGCCATACCCGCCATAGTCGCGGCATACGCCATTTCGGCGCGCGCCTTACGGTTGCTTCCGTCGATATATGCGGCGGGCAACCAGTCGAATATTATCTTTATAGCCTCTTTCGCTATGCCGTTTGTAAAGTCGGACGCCATAACGGACGCTATCGCTTCCAACGAGTGAACCATCGCGTCGTAACCCGAGTTTGCGGTAAGACCTTTCGGAATGCCCATCATAAGATCGGGATCGCAAATAGCCATCTTGGGCAACAGCTCGTAATCGGCGAGCGGGTACTTCATACCCGTCGACTCGTCTGTGATGACGGCGAACGGCGTGACTTCGGAGCCTGTACCCGCCGTCGTCGTGATAGCGACGAAGTACGCTTTTTTGCCCATTTCGGGGAATTTATACACGCGCTTGCGTATATCCATAAACCGCATTGCGAGGTCTGCGAAATCCACTTCGGGATGCTCGTACAGTACCCACATTATCTTGCCCGCGTCGAGCGCGCTACCGCCGCCGAGCGCTATTATCGCGTCCGGTTCGAACGAGCGCATCGCAACGGCGCCTTTCTTCGCCGACGCAAGCGTCGGGTCGGGCTGAACGTCGGAGAACGTCGTGTTGACTATGCCCATCTCGTTAAGGCAGTCGCTCACGCACTTCGAGAACCCGCTCTTGAACAGAAACTCGTCGGTGACGATAAACACGCGCTTTTTGCCCATATCTTTAAGCTCTTGCAGTGCGACGGGCATACAACCCGGTTTGAAATACACCTTTTCGGGCGCGCGGAACCACAACATATTCTCTCTCCTTTTTGCGACTGTTTTATAGTTGAGCAAGTGTTTAACCGATACGTTCTCGCTCACCGAGTTGCCGCCCCACGAGCCGCAACCGAGCGTGAGCGACGGACGCAGTTTGAAGTTGTAAATATCTCCGATACCGCCCTGTGCCGCAGGCGAATTGACGAGTATGCGGCAGGTTTTCATAGCGTCGGCGAACTTGGCGATCTTCGCTTTTTCGGCGTACTCGTCGGCATAGATGACCGACGTATGACCGTAACCGCCGTCGGCGACGAGTCTCTCCGCCTTAGCGAGCGCGTCTTCGAAGTTTTCCGCTTTATACATAGCAAGCACAGGCGACAGTTTTTCGTGCGCAAACGGCTCGGAAATGTCGACAGACTCTACCTCGCCGACGATTATGCGCGCGCTTTCGGGTACTTCGAAACCGCAAATGTTCGCTATCTTGGCGGCACTCTGTCCTACTATCTTCGCGTTTACGGAACCGTTTATAAGTATAGTGCCGCGAACTTTATTTATCTGATCTTCGTCGAGGAAGTACGCGCCGCGATACTCAAGCTCTTTCTTGAACTCGTCGTACACGTCTTTCATAACGATGACCGACTGCTCGGACGCGCATATCATTCCGTTATCGAACGACTTGGAATGAAGTATGGACGACGCGGCGAGTTCTATATCCGCCGTGCTGTCGATGATCACGGGAGTATTGCCCGCGCCGACGCCGACGGCGGGTTTGCCGGAGCTATACGCGGCTTTGACCATACCGGGTCCGCCTGTTGCGAGTATCAGATCGCAACTGCTCATAACGTCCGCCGACAGCGCGACGCTGGGCTCGTCTATCCAGCCTATTATGTCTTGGGGCGCGCCTGCCGCAACAGCCGCGTCCAGAACGATCTTAGCCGCCGCGATCGTGCTGTTCTTTGCACGCGGATGCGGCGAGAATATAAGTCCGTTGCGCGTTTTCAGCGCAAGCAGAGCCTTGAATATAGCGGTCGACGTGGGGTTAGTCGTAGGCACTATCGCCGCGATAACTCCGACGGGTTCGGCGAGTGTCTGCACGCCGAACGTTTCGTCCTCGTCTATAACGTCACACGTTTTAACGTCGCGGTATGCGTTGTAAATGTACTCGGCGGCATAGTGATTTTTTATCACTTTGTCCTCCACTATACCCATACCCGTTTCGGCGACGGCCATCTCCGCAAGGGAGAGCCTGGCTTTGTCGGCTGCGGTCGCGGCGGCTAAAAATATCTTATCCACCTGTTCCTGCGTATACGTTGCAAATCGGACCTGCGCCGCTCTGGCACGTTTAATGCACTCGCCCAGCGACTGTTCGTCCTTTACTATCAAACCGTCCATATTACCTCCAAGTTATTCGGTTTACTATATTTTACAATATTCGATTTTAGTTGTCAACACAAACAAGGAACTAAGTGCGCCGCAATTATCGAATTCGTCGATGTGACGGGCATTCGTAGCAATAAAAAGGCGGCGTGACCGCCGCCCTCTAAATATTGAATTTGTATTTTATATAATGCGACTTACTCTCGCCCGCGCGAAGCACGGGGCTGTCGACATTATGCATATTTATTGCATTGGGCATATACTGCGGTTCGAGACAAAATCCGGTCCATTGTCCGTAATGACCGGACTTGCACTTGATATTTTCCACATAGCCGCCGCTGTAAAACTGTACGCACGGCATATCCGTAGTCAGCTCCATAGTTATACCTGTCTTAACGCTCTCGACGCGGCATATGCGCTCGTCTCCGAATACGAAGTTATGATCGTAACCCTTAGTCGACGCCAATTCGGCGCAAGCGATGTTCTCGCCTATACGCTTGGGCGAAGTAAAATCGAACGGAGTACCGATAACGCTTTTCAACTCGCCCGTCGGAATTAGTCCGCCGTCGACGGGAGTGTAACGAGGCGCGTTTATCGTAAGTATATTGTCGGTCATCTTGTCGCTGTTTTCCCCGTCGAGATTGAAATACGCGTGGTTTGTCGGACACCACAGCGTGTCCTTATCGGACGTCGCGTCGAACTTTACCGTGAGCGCGCCGTCGCTTACGGTAAATTCAACAATCATTTTCAGTTCGCCGGGATAACCTTCCTCGCCGTCGGGCGACAGGTACGACATAACGACCGATTTGTCGTCGTGCCGTTCTACCGTAAACGCCCTTTTATCGAACCCGACCGTTCCGCCGTGCAAGTGGTTTTTTCCGTCATTGCACGCAAGCGTATACGTCTTGCCTCCCAGTGCGAACTTACCGCCCGCTATGCGGTTAGCCACACGTCCTATCGTCGCGCCGGCAAACGTGCCGCTTGCTACGTAGTCCTCCACGCAGTCGAAACCGTAAACTATATCGACGCCGTTCACTCTCAGCGCGTTTATGCGTGCGCCGACGTTGCAAATATCTACGGACAGTTTACCGTCCGAAATTGTATAAATAAATGCGTCCTTGCCGTAGTTTTTCTTGCTCATAATACATTCTCTCAAAGTTTTTCGACGGTAATTCCGTCGGCTATTTCCGCGTCGTAGCACACTGCGTTATAACCCGTCGCTCGCGTATACTTTTCACAAACGTACTTTTTGAAATCCTCGACTGCACCGCGTTTTACGAGCGAGATGGTGCAACCGCCGAAACCGGCGCCCGTCATTCTCGATCCCGCGCAGTCGGGGTGGCTTTGCGCCGCCGCCGCAAGCGCGTCGAGTTCTTTGCCCGTCACTTCGAAGAGATTGCGAAGCGACGCGTGCGACTCATTGAGAAGTCTGCCGAGCAATCTCATATCCCCCGCATTCATCGCCGCTTCCGCGCGGGCGACGCGAGCGCACTCGGACACGACGTGTTTTGCGCGGTCGTGTATCTTGCCCTCCAAAAGATGTTCGTAAAGCTCGAAATCGCGTTCGCCGACCTGCGCCAGGCACTCTATGTCAAGTTTGGTTTTGAGTATTTCGAGCGCTTTTTCGGTCTCGGCGCGGCGTTCGTTATACTTACTTTCCACGAGGTTGTGAGGCTTGTTGCAGTTTATTATGACTATCGAGTAATCGCCCGTGCGTATCGGCACGTACTCGCACGTTACGTCGCTGCAATCGAGCAACATCGCGTATCCCGCCTTTCCGCACGCCGACGCATACTGATCCATAATTCCGCAGTTCACGCCGAGCGCACGCTCCGCTTTTTGCGCAATCAGCGCAACGTCGCGCGGTTCGAAACTTTCGCCCGCGACCGTCGCCAATGCCGCGATAGTCGAGACCTCGATCGCCGCCGACGACGAAAGTCCGCTGCCGAACGGAACGGTGCAGTCGTGCAACATATCGCAACCTATGACCTTATGTCCGGCTTTACCCCACATAAGCGCGCTCATCGCCTGATAATTGCCGTATTTGAGCGCCTTGCCTTTTTCCAAATCGTTTATATCGAGCGTCGCTTTGTCCGGCAATGTCGTCCATTCGATATTGATTTTGTCGGTGCCGTTCGGTCTGACGTATACCGTATTTTTGAGCGACAGCGCGGCGGGAAACACCTTGCCGCCGCAATAGTCGATATGCTCGCCGATTATATTCACCCTGCCTGCGGCGGTGACTTTGAATGCGTACTTGTTATCCATTGATGTTTATTCCTTTCAAAAACTCGATAAATTGCCCGTCATTCTTGAAAACGGCGGTGTTGTGCAGGATTCTGCCGCATATACTGCCCAATTCTTTGCGCATAGCGTCGTGAACGTCGCGTTTTCCGTCCGCTTCATAAATCGACTTTGCCTCGTCGTACACGAGCTTGAAGTCGGACAGATCTTTGGTCAGCTTGCCCGCCGTTATACATTTTTCGACGCGGCACAGTTCTTCGTCCAGTCTGCCCGGAAGAACAAACAGTCCCTGCGCCTCGATAAGCCCTATGGATTCTTTCTTAACGATGTGGAATTCCGGGTGCGCGTGGAATACTCCGTCGGGAAATTCTTCGCTTGTGATATTACTGCGCAGGATGATATTCATTTCGTAGCCTTTCGCAGTCTTTATCACCGTCGGGCTTACCGCGTTATGTATTCCGTCGCCGTCCTCGCACACGATGCCGAGCGCGGGATCGCTGTACCCCACCCACGCGGCGCGTATTTTTTCGCACACGGCCGCCATATCGTCGCGGCTGTCCGTCTCGACGCGAACGACAGTACCCGGCCAATCGACAATGCCGATCTTTACGTCGGGGAACGACTTGTCGAACAGCTGGCGCCTGACACCCGCCCTTTGCAACGGCAACACCTCGCCGCCGCCCTGATAATGGTCGTGCGCGAGCACGCTCCCGCCTATACGCGGAAGTGCGGCGTTACTGCCTATAAAGAAATGCGGGAACATATCGACGAAGTCCATAAGGTTGTAAAACGTCTGTTTGTCGACGTGCATCGGTATATGCTCGCCGTTCACCGCTATTCCGTGCTGATAGAAATATCCGTAAGGCGAGAATTGCCAAAACCAATCGTGTCCGCCGAGCTTTATACCGACGGTGCGCAGAGTGCGTTTATTGCGTCCGCCGAAATTCTCGTTCTCGCGGCAGATCGTGCATTTGGGATAACCGCCGACGATCGAGTTACCGCTCGCAGCCTTTTTTGCGTCTCGAAACTCGGGCTTAGCCTTATTGATCGTTACAGTGATGTTATCCACGTCGAAGCGCGGATTTTTGTCCAATACGCTCTTTTTTACGTAATCGTTTTTTATACAGTAACCGTACAGCCACTCGGTTGCGGCTTTACCGTCCTCATCTCGAAGTATCGCGTCGAACATATCCGCGACAGCCGACGGCATCAGCGAAAGCTCGCCCATAACCTTATCTATGAGCGCTTCCTCTTCGCCGTCTTTGACAAGCCGCGCCACCTTGCATTCCGCGACAAGCGCGGACAGCAATTCGTCGGGCAGTTCGCGGTTTCCGTCCGCCGTCGGCACTTCCGCCGCGTCGAAACAGGGCGCGCCTATGATCTCGCAAAGTTCGTTGCGCTTGTAAATTTTATCGCGCGGATCGAGCGACAGATTGCGCTCGGCATAGTCGATTAGCGAGCATATGATTTTTTTGAGTTCGTCCATAGACACCCCGATATATTATGTGAATGCGATGCACGCAATGTTATTAGCGAGCCTGTCGCGCAATGTTACGCCGTTTACAGCGCTCTGATGTCCAATGTGTCGAAGAACGACTGAATGCCGACGTTATCGAAAACTGCGGTAGAGGCAAGTATCTTCTCGCACACAACGTCTATCTCGTCGTGGAGATTGAGTTTGGCTTCGAGCTTGCTGACCGTGCCGCCCTGCTCTTTCAGCATACGTTCTATCATCTTTACGAACGGCTTGATATCTGCGGGGACGTTAGCCGCGTCGAACGCGTTCGTACCGTCGAGATAAGACTGCACTTCTTTGAGTTGGGCGGACAGTTTAGTGGGCAATACGAAGTAACCCATAATGTCGGTGACGGACAGTGCGTCCGCTTTGATCTCGTCGTACTCGGCAGGCGTGCGGTGTTTCTTTTTGCCGTTGGAACGAAGCACAACGTCGAACACGTATTTGCCTGCGATCTTTCTTACGATGACATTGCAAAAGTTCTTTTTGCCGTCCTTGTTGTCGATATTGTCGTCCGAATAACTCTTCCACGCGGTAACGAGCTTATCCGCAAACTCGACCGTCTTTTCGAGGTTGGAATGCGAAAAGCGAATGACCGTGCCGTACCAATCGACTACGCCGAGTTCCAAGTACGGATATTCTTTGGACTTGAAGCGCGCCTTGTATCCGGCACGAAGCATAGGCGTGGACTTCGCGCCCGTTTGGAAATGCTCGTGCGCGGTTATCTTTGCGCCCCCGTTTTCGACTACGGCATTCATACCGACAAACCCGTCCGCGCCGATAAAGTCCGCCGCGAGCGCGAGTTTCTTTATAGTAGATATTCCGTCGGTGAGCGGAGTGTGTTCGCCGTTTGCCAGAACGCCGTGCCGTTCGAAATAGCGGTGACGCGAATAATTGAATATCCATTCCTCGCCGCCTATATCTATCGACGCGGGGCGCATATTTTCGTATCCGGCAAGACCGATATTCTCCTTGCACAACGGACATTTGGGATAACCGGACGCTTCCGCCTGCGGCAAGAGATTGATAATTACCTCTATCTTGCTTTTCAGTTCCTTCGCCTCCCAGCGCTCGCTTTGATCGGAGTCGAGATTGATATACCCGCACTTGACGTTATAATCGTACAGGAATTCGAATGCCTTTTGAGGATTGACCGAATACGTATCGAAGAACAGGTCGTTCACTTCGGACGGTTTCAGGCTCACCGCATCCATTATCTCGCCGCGCGTCGCGTCGGTCTTGCCGTTTTCGGCGGCATAAGCGAGCAGAGGCGCGATCAGATCGTCGGGCGACGCCTGCGCGTCGACAAATTCCTCGTCGGGAGCTTCGGGCGCGAACTCGGTAATGCCGAGCAGTTTGCATATCCTGCGCGTCGCACGCGGCGCGTCCAGCTCGTCGAGAAGCAGTTGCGACTCGGCATACGCTATAAGATTCGAAATTTCCTTATCCAACATAATTAAATATCTCCTGTTTTTAATTTTCGTTAATTGTAGTGTCCGTGCGTGATAGGTCGCACGGTATCGATCAACACGTCTGTGTCGAACTCGCTCCAAGGGAACTCTTCCGGCGGTTGCGCGACGAATCGCATAACGTCGCCGCTCACGGGATGAGTAAACACCAGTCGGTACGCCCACAGCGCGAGATTATTGCTTTTTATCAGTTTGTTTCCCGCATATTTATAATCGCCCACGATAGGCGCGCCCAGCGCTTTGAGCTGAACTCGAACTTGATGCGTCCTGCCGGTGATGAGTTTTACGGCGACGAGCGACATTCCGTCCTTTTCGTCGAGAACAGTCACTTCGGACGCGGCGAGTTTGACTCCTTCCATTGTCGACGGCGCTACGGAAACGGTGTTCGTCTGCACGTCTTTCAACAGATAATGTTCCACCTTGCCCGTTCTGTTCGGTCTGCCCGACGTGACCGCCGCATACGACTTTTCGAACTCGCCTGCGCGTATCTGTTCGCTCAGCCGCCCCGCCGCCTTGCTCGTCTTGGCGAAAACCATAACGCCGCCCGTCGGTCTGTCCAATCTGTGAAGCAATCCGAGATACGCGTCGCCTTTCTTGTCGTACTTCTCGATCAAATACTTTTTAAGCTCTGTCAAGAAGTCGGGATCGCCGCTCGAATCGGCTTGCGACGGAATGTTCTGCGGCTTTATAACGACGAGAATATGATTGTCCTCGTACAGCACTTTGGGAAACTCGTTGCCGTCCGTCGTTTCGGGCGGA
Source organism: uncultured Christensenella sp. (assembly GCA_910577435.1). Classification (GTDB taxonomy): domain Bacteria; phylum Bacillota; class Clostridia; order Christensenellales; family Pumilibacteraceae; genus Anaerocaecibacter. The sequence goes on from CAJTLV010000005.1 coordinate 14,462, forward strand.
ACATAAGGCTTCGGCTCTTCGCCCGACTTTACGACGTCCTTAACGTCAAGACGCAGCATTACCTTTGCCGTCGGTTTTTTCTCTTCGGGCTGCAGATCGTCGTCGCGCTTAAACTCGTGCCTGCCGCTTTCGCTCCCGTACTGCTTTTTGCCGCCGTAGTTTTTGTCTTTTCCGTCGAACCTTTTTTTGTCGCCGTAATTTTTGCGTTCGCCGTCGTACCGCTTTTTGCCGCCGCGTTCGCTTTCGCGACGACCGCCGCCTTTGCCGTAATGTTTACGCTCGCCGCCGTTTATTGTCTTGTTTTCATCTTTGTCGTCCACTAAGACCTCCATAAGCCGCTGCATCCGCACGGCAGTGCGATGTTTTGCGCGGGCAGGCATACCTCATAGCTCTCCGTCCGTCCGCGCGGCATTGTAAGCGATAGAATGTTCTCGATAGTCTGCGGTTGCAATCCCGTCGTGTAGCTGTTGATAAGGAAAAATGCGGGATCGGCGCAAAGGACCTTTGTACAAAGTTCTACGAGGTCGTATACGTCGTCTTCCATCCGCCAAACCTCGCCCGACGCGCCGCGCCCGTAGCTGGGCGGATCCATTATCACCGCGTCGTAAGTCTTGCCTCGCTTTATCTCGCGCGTGACGAACTTTTTGCAGTCGTCGACAATGTATCGGGTATTCGTCTCCGCAACGTCGTTCAGCTTGCAGTGTCTGCGCGCACGCTCGACCATACCCTTAGCCGCGTCTACGTGCGTCACGACAGCTCCGCGCTTTGCGAGAACAGCCGTCGACGCACCCGTATATGCGAACAGATTGAGTATTTTGAGCTGTCTGCCTTTCTTCGCCGCCCCGTCTACCTCATAGGACAGCTTGTCCCAGTTGACCGCTTGTTCGGGAAACAGTCCCGTGTGCTTGAACCCCATCGGCTTGACGATGAACTTCATATCACGCCAGCCTATCTGCCACTCGTCGGGCATCTTCTTATACACGATCCACTTCCCGCCGCCCGACCTGTCGCGCTCATAGCGCGCGTGACAGTCGAACGCCGAATAGTCGACGGTCACCCGCCATATCGCCTGCGGATCGGGGCGAAGCAACGTGACGTTTCCCCAACGTTCGAGTTTGAGACCGTCGCCCGTGCCGAGTATCTCGTAATCTTTCCAATCGGGCGCTAACATTTCTCTATCGCAAGCGCCACGTCGTGACCGTTAATATCTGCGGCGACTGCGTCCGCGCGTCCCGCCGCCTTGCCCACTTCGAGCGCGAGAGTGACTTTCGCTATGCGCTCGCCGTGAGCAGCGAACACGCCGTCGATAAATTTATCGCCGTTATAGTACAGCTTTATCCTGTCTGTAACGTCGAAGCCCGCCGACTTTCGCATAGTCTGGATCTTGGAAATAAGCTCCCGCGCGCACCCTTCCGCGATGAGCTCGTCGGTGAGCGCAACGTCGAGCGCGACGGTCATATCCGCGCTTTGCTCTACCGAGTATCCGTCCGCGCCGCGCGTCGCGATGAGCATATCGTCCTTAGTCAGTTCGACGGTCTGCCCGTCCGTATCGAACTTATACACTCCGCCGCCGAGCGCGGTTTTCGCCGCCTCGTCGCCGTTTTCGGCGAGACGCGCGCGAATGGCTCCGACAAGTTTTCCGTACTTCGGTCCGACGGTTTTGAGTTGCGGCTTTACGTCATAACCCGTAAGCTCGTTAGTGCCGCCGAGTACGACATCTTTGACGTTCAGCTCGTCGGCGAGGATATACGAATACTCTGTCGGGAACTCGCCGGACACGACCGCTTTCGCGAGCGTCTGCCTGTTCTTTATCCCGCTCTTGTTCCGCGCCGCTCTGCCAAGCTCCGCCGCGAGAATGACGCGCTCCATATCGGCGGTCAGTTTTGCGTCGATTTTGAATTGTTTCGCCGTCGGGTAATCCGCCATATGCACGGAGATCGGCGCTTTGCCGTCGACGGTGCGCGTGATGTTTTGATATATTTCTTCCGCTATGAACGGCGTGAACGGCGCCGTCAGTTTCGCAACGGTATCGAGCGCGGTATACAACGTATAGAACGCCGCCGTTTTGTCGTCGCCCATTCCGCCTGCCCAGAACCTGTCGCGCGAGCGGCGCACATACCAGTTTGAAAGCTGTTCCGTGAAATCGCCGATGAGCTTTGCCGCTTCGTATATCTTATACTCTTCCAGATATGCGTTGACCTTGCCGACGACCGTGCCGAGCGCCGACAAAAGCCACTTGTCGAGCAGTGAATACTTGACCTTTTTCGCGTTTACCTTCGTCGGGTCGAAACTGTCTATATCGGCGTATAGGCAATAGAACGCGTAAGTATTGTACAGCGTGCCGAGATACTTGTTCTGCGACTCGACGACCGCTTTCCGATAGAACCGCGACGGCAGATACGGCGCGGAGTTCGTGTAGAAATACCAACGCACCGCGTCCGCGCCGCACGCGTCGAATACCGCGAACGGGTCGACGACGTTGCCCAAGTGCTTGGACTGCTTGCGCCCCTGCTCGTCGGTGACGTGACCGAGTACCAAACAGTTTTTGAACGGCGCCTTGCCGAACATAAGCGTCGAAATGACGAGCAGCGTATAGAACCAGCCGCGCGTCTGATCGACCGCTTCGGATATGAAGTTTGCGGGGAATGTCTTTTCGAACGTCTCTTTGTTTTCGAACGGATAATGATACTGCGCGAACGGCATAGATCCCGAATCGTACCAGCAATCGATGACTTCGGGCGTGCGCTTCATAGTGCCGCCGCACGAACAGCGGTAAGTCGCTCCGTCGACGTAGGGCTTGTGCAGTTCGATATCGCCCTTTATTCCGCATTTTTCTTTGAGTTCTTTTTTAGAACCTATCGCCTCGGTCTTTCCGCACTTGTCGCACACCCAGATAGGAAGCGGCGTGCCCCAATACCTGTCGCGCGACAATCCCCAATCGATCACGTTTTCCAAGAAGTTGCCCATTCTGCCCGTGCCGATCGACTGCGGATACCAATTGACGGACGCATTGTTTTTTATAAGTTCGTCCTTGACCGCCGTCGTCTTTATGAACCAGCTCGACCGCGCGTAATATATGAGCGGCGTGTTGCACCGCCAGCAGAACGGATAACTGTGCGTATACATCGGCGCGGATATGAGAAGTCCGCGCGTCTTTAAGTCTTTGAGTATGAGCTTGTCCGCGTCCTTGCAGAACTGCCCCGCGAAATCTTGCGGCTCGGTGAACCGTCCGCGCTCGTCGATGGTCATTACGAGCGGCAGATCGTTCGCCTTGCCGACGCGCGAGTCGTCCTCGCCGAACGCGGGCGCGATGTGGACTATGCCCGTGCCGTCGGTGAGCGTTACATACCCGTCGGCAACCACACGGTAACAGTCCTTTTCGCCGGTGTACGTGCGGTAAAGCGGCGCATAGTGCGCGCCGACGAGTTCTTTACCCTTGTACGTCTTTATTATCTTGTAGTTTTCGAAATGCTTGCCGACGAGCTGTTCCGCAAGTATATACCTGTTGCCGTCGACGTCGATAAGCGCATAATCGTAATCCGGACCTACGCACAGCGCGACGTTGGACGGGAGCGTCCAAGGCGTAGTCGTCCACGCGAGAAATTTGACGTTGCCGCCGCCGAAATCCGAATCGAACGCGACGACAGCCGATTTCTCTGTCACATCCTTATAACCCTGCGCCACCTCGTGCGACGACAGCGCCGTGCCGCAACGCGGGCAGTACGGAACTATCTTGTGTCCTTTATAAATCAGATCGCGATCGAAAATATTTTTAAGTGACCACCACACCGATTCGATATAATTGTCATCGTAAGTGACGTACGGATGATCCATATCCGCCCAATACCCGACGCGGTCGGACATTACTTCCCATTCGGATTTATACTTCCACACGCTCTTTTTGCACTTGTCTATAAACGGCTCTACGCCGTACTTTTCGATGTCCTGTTTGCCGTCGATGCCCAGCGACTTTTCCACTTCCAACTCGACGGGCAGACCGTGTGTATCCCAACCCGCTTTGCGCAAAACGTGCTTGCCGCGCATAGTATGAAAACGCGGGATTATATCTTTCATAGCGCGCGTCAAAACGTGTCCGACGTGCGGCTTGCCGTTAGCCGTCGGCGGACCGTCGTAGAACGAAAATTCCTCGCCGCCCTCGCGCGCTTTTACACTCTTAACGAACACGTCGTTTTCTTTCCAAAACTCTGCAACGCGCTTTTCCATATTTACGGGATCGTAACCCGTTACTTTCTTATACATAAAAAATTTTGTCCTCCCGAATTTCCAAAGCTATATCATATATACGTAAATGCACACGAAATGCATTGCCGCGCCCGCCATCACGAAGAAATGCCATATCGCGTGATTGAACGGGATCTTTTTGATCGCGTAAAACAGTATGCCGACGGAGTAAACGATACCGCCGCCGAGCAAAAACCAAAAACACCCTCTGCCGCACAGCGCAAGTATTCTGTTTATCCTGATTATGCACGCCCACCCCATCACGATGTAAGCGATGAGACTGAACACCTTGAACTTAGTCACGTTTATGCCGTTGAATACTATGGACAGTATCGCCATCGCCGCAACGATCGCGAAAAGCGTGTATCCCCATATCATATCGGCGCGCGTGCCTCTCATCATACCGATAAGCATAACGGGCGCATACGTGCCGAATATCAACACCGATATAGTGCAGTGATCGAGCCGACGGAACACCGCGCGGCGGCGCGTACCGTACTTCATAGAATGGTAGAGCGCGCTCACCGCGAACATTGCTATAATGGAAATCCCGTAAATAAAAACGGCAACGCTCGAAAGTGTCGAGCCTTGCGGAACGGTTTTGAGCATAAGAAAAACAAGCCCAACAAATCCAAGCGCTGCGCCTAACGCGTGCGTTATGATATTGGTGAGTTCTTGCGGCTTGCCGTACGCTATCTGAGTCTGTACTACCTTAGCCTTGCTCATAGATTTCAGTATAACATATAACTTTGCGGCGGTCAATCGATTTATGTCAATTGGGTATCGTGAATTATGCTACGGCTTATAAAGCAGTAACCGTATAATCGGAATATTCGGAATCAAATTCGCATAGCGATCACAAAACGGACGGCAACGACTCGTCGATTAAGTCAAGTAACAAACTGCCTTTCGGCTTGGAGAACGAACAATACTTGCAACGCATATAGTCTACGCCGTTAATTGTGAAACCGTCTATCCAAGTATGCTTCTGCGGATAAATCGCTTGCGCTCCGCACCTGCAATATGCCGCATGCGAAAACTGATCCGATTTTCCGTAAGTCCATGTATATGAATGATTTTCCGTTATACTGTCTTCGCAAACACAGGATACGAAGTGTTGCTTGTCGCTTACCGTCTTATAATTAAGTGTATAGTTGCATTTGTCGTGCTTGTACGTTACCACCTTATCACTGCAATAGCAGTAATACTTATATGTGCCGTCCCCTTGCACTACCGTGTAATTATTCGAATGTTTGTGGTCGATATTAAAACGAATAACCAAATATCCGCGATATGTATCATATCCCATATTAGATAATGTTCGCCGCGTCGATCCGGTGTGCCAACCCGCATGAAAATATACTTCGTTCGTAGCTTCGTCATAATCGTAAGCCACGCAAGCGTGACCCAATTCCGTTCCGTTTTTTCCTAATGAAACAATAACCGGATTGCAGTTTGCTACTTCAGATACCGAAATTCGATGTCAATCCTTTGAAATAAGCCTGCGCAAAGTTGTCGTAAGTCGTAAAACTGTTGGAGCTAGCCGCCGCAGGTATTATCCTGCTATCGAATTCATCGCCGCATTCATCGTCATCATACGCTCCCGCAACACACTCTTGAACCGAAATATCTATCGGAGCAAAGCTAGATATTTCGAACGTATTGCCCAAAGGACCTAGAAACGAAAACAGCGCACAAACTGCCATTGCAAAAAGGCCTACTTTCATAATTCGTCATCTGTTTCTTCAAACTCCATTGAATCGCCCCATACGAGACGTTCTGTCAAAAAGTTTTCGAACCACTCCTGCGTTACCGGTACCCACGTACTGAAAAAGAATGTCGCAAAGCACTCGCCATCCATAAAAATATTTATAAATTTATGAGAAAATTTACATTCGGACGAAGTTTCCTTTACAAACAAAAAGGATAACTTATTTCGATCATATTCCGCCGCTAACGGTTTAATATAAATATCACAGGCAAAACTATGTTTCTCTGCGGCTTTTGGCGGCGCACCCAATTCTTCATCGTAATAAACGCATGATGTATATGAATACAGCTTGTCATCATGCTTCCCCATCACATAATATGATTGGTGCTTGGTATACATATTGTTTTCATCCGCATTAAACAGACATAATTTATTGCCCTTATAATTTTCGGCATATATCCCTGCGCAATCGTCGAAATCATAATATCCGTCTACCACCCGATGTTGAAAATATCCCATTTCCCACTCGCATATAGGCACCCCATCAATATACTCAATCGGATCGGTAAAAGTATAAGGCTTCTCTTTGCACGCGCACAGCGGAATCGAAAGCCACATACAAGCACAAACGGTTAAAACAATCATTATTTTATTTTTCGAATAGCACAAAACAGCCCGTTTCATCGAAACCCCCGTTGATCCGTCTAATATCCGTATCACGTTTATATTACATATTATATCACACAATTCATATATGTCAATAGAATTATAAAAAAATCACAGACAAAAGAGCGGCAAAGCCGCTCTTCGATTTTGCATTCCTAATTGCGAAATGTACTTTCTATTACTCCGCCGCCCAAGCACCGTTCGCCGACATATATTACGGCGTACTGACCTTGCGTGACGGCGCGCTGCGGAACGTCGAAATCCAGTCTGAACGCACCGCCGCCGAGCAATGTCAACGTCGCGGGGAAATCGGGTTGACGGTATCTCGTCTTGGCCGTACAGCGCAACACGTCGCCGCCGTCGTAACTGCCTATTATATTTAATCCGCTGCCGATAAGCCCGTCCGAATACAGCGCGCTCTCGTCGCCGCACGACACTACGAGCCGATTGTTCTCCACGTCCTTTCTTAACACAAACCATCTGCCGCTCTCGCCCTTTACGCCGCCTATACCCAAACCGCGCCGCTGTCCGAGCGTATAATACATAAGTCCGTCGTGCCTGCCGACGACCTTACCGTCGGTATCGACTATATCGCCCGCGTTTGCGGGAATGTACGTCTTTAAGAACTGTTTGAACTTTCGCTCGCCGATAAAGCATATTCCCGTGCTGTCCTTTTTTTGCGCAACCGACAGACCGAGCCGATTCGCCTTTTCGCGCACCTGCGGTTTTGTCAGTCCGCCTATCGGAAACAGCACGTTTTCGAGCTGTTCGGTAAGGACCTGATTGAGGAAATACGACTGATCTTTATTGCTGTCGACGGCGCGAAGCAGTCTGTCGCCGTCGCGGCGGCAGTAATGCCCCGTCGCGATATAGTCCGCGCCGAGATCGTTGCAATAATCGCGAAACACGCCGAACTTGACTACCCTGTTGCACAGCACGTCGGGATTAGGCGTTCTGAGCGCCCTGTACTCGCGCAGGAAATAATCGAACACACCGTCCGCATACTCCTTTGCGAAGTCGACCGAATAGCACTCGATACCGAGCTTATCGCTTACCGCCTTTACGTCGCGCCAGTCGTCTGCGGCCGTACACTCGCCGCCGTCGTCCTCCCAATTGCGCATAAAAAGACCGGTCACGTCGTACCCGTCCTCTTTGAGGATCGCCGCCGCGACAGCCGAATCGACGCCGCCCGACATTCCGATTATTACTTTTTTACGTTCGTTTGCCATTATGTTTTACCGTCGTTATTTGCGCGAAATTTCAGTCGTATCGATTTACATATAGTCGAAGTTAACTTCGGTCGAATAGCCGAGTTTGCTCTTTACGTGTGCCGCTACGAGCGCCTTTATCTCGTCGGTCGGCACGCCGTCTCTGCCGAACGCTACGTCCAACTCGACCTTGTTTTCGTTGTCGTCAATAGATACGTCGTGCACCGTCGCGTCGAATCGTTCGAGCAGTTTGGACAGACTGCACGTAAGCTCCGTGAGTCGCACGTCGTCCGTGATCAGCGGATCGGCGTGAATCGAAAGGCGCACGCCCGTCTCTTTGAGAACCCTATGTTCCAAGCCGTCGCAGATTTTATGAACTTCGACGAAACTCATATCTGCGGGAAGCACTATGTCCGCTTCGGCGATCTTATTCGTCTCACCGTAGTCGTTGATTATTATGTCGTGTAGCGAAACGACATTTTCGTCCTCTTTGAGTATTCCCGCTATCTTCTCCGTCAGCGCTCCGTCGGGACGTTCGCCCAACAGTCTGCTCACCGTCGATTTGAGTATGCGCACGGCGAACACTAGTATGACTGCGGATACGGCGACCGACGCGTAACCGTCTATGTGCGCGCCGGTAAATTTTTCGATCACCGCGCAGATAAGCACCGCAGACGTGACGGCAACGTCGCTTATACTGTCCACTGCCGCCGCCTTTACCGTTTCCGCACCCGCACGCCTGCCTCGCACCGAATAGAACACAGCCATAAACGCCTTGACCGCTATGCCGGCGCCGAGCGTCGCCCACACTATCGCGTCGAAGTTCACGTCGACGGGCGATATTATCCGTTCTATTCCGCCGAGCAATATTTCTATGCCGACCGCGACGATCACCGCACCCAGCACAAACGTCGCTATGTACTCGTACCGTCCGTGACCGTAAGGATGCTCACGGTCGGCGGCGCGCGCGGATAGCGCCATAGCGACGATAGTGACAGCGGAAACCGCCGCGTCCGAAAGATTGTTCGCCGCGTCAGACGCGACCGAAGCCGCCCCCGACAGTATTCCTGCCGCGAGCTTTGCCGCGCCCAGAGCTATATTGAGAGCCAGTCCCACCGCAAGAGTGGCTACCGCATTTTTTACACGCTTGTTTTTAACCAATTCGCACCGTGATTTAATATATGTTCCGAACGCACGTTCGGTCACAAAAGCAAGTACCCGCTACTTCCCGTCGCGCACTGTCTTTCTTGTCGTTCCGACTTTGTTCCCCCGTCTTTTACGCACGAGATTTATCGCGACGAATATCCCGACGAGAACAAGCACCGCACACGCAACGACGGTATACATCGCCCATACGGGTACCTGCGTATCGAAAAAGTACATATTCGTATCCAGCGAATCGAGTATCGTCTTTGCAACATCTTCCGGAATGCCCGCCGCAATAAACTTGTTTAGGAATTCACCCGACATATGCGTGCGCAATAATGCCGTGCAGTATGTTCCGGGCAGGCACATAACGGTGTCGGCTATCCCCTTTCCGAACTGCGAAATGGGATAGTACGCGCCGCATATAAATCCGTATACCGTAGACACTATCGTGGAAACGGCGCTCACCGCGCCCCGACTTTTAAGGAAGTTGCACACGACCGACGACAGCGCCGTTCCGAACAGCACCGTCAAGAGTACGTCCAGAAGCAATGCGAATCCGTCGAGCACCGTCATAGCCCACCCGCTTACCGCGAGATATATGAATCCGGCGCCGAGCGCCGTGTAGCACACTACGAGAGTGGCGACCGCTGTTGCGAAATAATATCCGAGAACGAGAACGGCGCGGTTTACCGGCGCTATCATAAGATCGTCGCGCGCGCCGGATAACCTGTCGTCGACCATCGCCATATTCGCAACAAACGCGACCGTGACGCCGCAAGTCGCGAGTATGGACGCGACTTCGAACGACGCGACAAACCCGTTTATGATTTTACTGTCTAACGTTTCGAGAAGTTCCTGCGGCAGGTTCGATTCGAAAGTATCTTTCAGCACGCCGTCCAAAAACAGCACGTACAACAAAAGAATGACAAGCGGTGCGATGAGCGCCGAAATAAACGTGCCTTTATCTCTGAAAAAAATCTTTATATTGCGCGCGGTGAACGCCGCCGTCTGTTTTATAAAAGTCTTGAATTTCACAATTCTTCACCGTTCAATTTTTTGCCCGTCGCAGCCAAAAACACATCGTCCATCTTGCCTTTGGAAACCTCGTAGTCGGTAAACAGTTCGGGATGCGCTTTTATGAGTTCCGTCGCCTCGCCCGTGTTCTTGACCTCGATACGCACTCCGCCCGCGATGTGTTCGATGCGCTTACCCAGTTTTTCGAGCGCAGCGATTTTATTATCCGCGCCGTCCTCACAGTCGTCGAAATAAAACGATATAAAATCGCCCGTGTATTTATTTTTCAGTTCGACGGGCGTGCCGCGCGCTACGATCCTGCCCGCGTCGAGTATGACCACGTAGTCCGCGCCGGCCGCCTCTTCCATATAGTGCGTTGTCAAAAATACGGTCAGCCCCTTGCCGCGCAGTTCGTCTATGACCCGCCACACGGTGCTTCGCGTCTGCGGATCGAGACCGGTCGTCGGTTCGTCGAGTATCAGTATTTTCGGCTCGTGCAACAGTGCGCGCGCTATGTCCGCGCGCCTGCGCTGTCCACCCGAAAGTTTTCCGACGGGGCGCTTTTCGAGTTCTTTGAGCGACAGCAATTCGTCCAGCTCGGAATACCGCGCCTCGAAGTCCGCGCCGAATATACCGTACAGCGCGGCGCGGCTTTTGAGATTATCCTTACATCCGAGCGCCTTATCGAGCGCGCTGTTCTGAAACACGACGCCCAGCTCTCGCTTGATATCCGCAAGGTCGGTATCGATGTCGCAACCGTCTACAACGACTCTCCCGCCGTCGCGCTCCAAGCCGCCGCAGATTATCGAAATGGTAGTCGATTTGCCCGCGCCGTTCACGCCGAGAAACGCGAACAGTTCGCCGCGTTTCACTCTGAACGATATGTCGTTCACCGCCGTGAGATCGCCGAACTTTTTTACAAGCCCGTCTATCTCGATAATGTTATCGGCGTTCTCTTCCATACATCCTCCGATCGGTATCTTTCCGCGCCGAAACCGACGCATACGTCTATAATAGCTCGGTCTCGTCCAATTCTATTTTCTCGGCTTCGCCCGTATTGCCGACGCACGTGTCGTTTTTAGACATTCTTATACCGCGCGCCGTCATATATATTCCCATTGCGGCGATAGCGATAGAAACCGCCGCGCCCACTACATAGTTGAGTACGTTAAGTTCGCCCGACGTAAACGTACTCAGTATTACCGCCTGCAAAGCAAACAACGATATGAGCGCTGACGCGAAACTTATATTCTTCATCGCGCGCGGACCGACGTCGCCGTTGCGTCGCGCTTTGTACAGATTGCGCAAAGACAGCGCGAGCTTTACGAGCGAGTAGACGGCAACGACCGTGACATACGCGATCGTGCCGCCTATGTATGTGTAACTGTTCATTCCGAGCGCAACCAACCTAACTACCGGTACTACGACTACCGCAAGCAGTATAAGAAGCGCACCGCAATATGTATACGCGCGCCGACGGTAGCGCCCGCTGTCGCTGGTCCCGGATTTTTTCTTTGCGGTAAAAAACACTACGACGCGGCAGATCGCCAGAATGACGTGGTATATTACGAGCGCGCCCAGCCACCACGAATTGGTCATATACGCAAATACCGTACCGAAAACCACATAAGCCGTATTGAAAATCGCGGATATTACGCATATCACCTGCGAGCGGAATCCGAAATCGTATACAAATCTCTCGACGTCGCCGCGCTCTTCCATCTTTCCGAAAAGATCGGTTCGCGTCAGTCCGAGAAACAACGATATCAATAGGAATAAAATATTGAGCGAGTATATCAAATACGCCCACCATTCTTCGCCGTGCGCGGTAAATATGACCGCCGTACTTCCGCCGAGAAACATAGTCGTCAACGTCCATACCGTTATGCAAAACGGGTACGGGGGCTTATATATAAATGAAAGCAACCTGCTCCGAAAATCCACCTATATATAATACCATTTAACATCGACATTGTCAACAGTACTGACGCAAACGGTATCCGCGCGCATATAAACGGCTATGACTGCCGCGCACACCGCCACATCGGCTTATTTAACGGCATAATCGACCTGTTCCGCTGCCGAAAAAGCGCGTCGAACGTTTTCGCCTGCGGAAATTCGACGAAAATCATTGCCAACCGAACCGAAATATGATATAGTTTGTATATACATATATGAAACAACTGCTCATCAAACTGCGCGAAGCGTTTATATCGGTTTTGCCCGTTGCAGCTATCGTGCTAATTTTGGCGGCGACCCCGCTTACCGATTTCTCGTCGACAGAACTTATCACCTTTTCGGTTTCGGCGGTATTTCTCGTTATAGGAATCGCGCTGTTCAATCTGGGCGCGGACCTCGCAATGACGCCTATGGGTTCGCACGTCGGCGTAGGCCTTACAAAGTCCAAAAAGCTGACCGTGCTTCTCATCGTGTGCTTCGTTATGGGCATACTTATTACAGTCGCCGAACCCGATCTGTCCGTACTCGCCGACCAAGTGCGCGCAGTGATGAACAATATAGTTCTTATTGTCACAGTCGGCGTCGGCGTAGGTCTGTTCCTGCTCATAGCCGTGCTCAAAATAGTGTTACGGCGAGATCTGTCGGCGCTTCTTCTGTTTTTCTATATGGTGCTGTTCGCCATATGCGCTCTGCTTATCGAAAGCGGCAAAAACGACTTTCTCGCGATGTCTTTCGATTCGGGCGGCGTCACGACAGGTCCCATAACAGTGCCGTTCATTATGGCGCTCGGCGTGGGCATATCGACTACGATAGGCGGCAGGAATAGCAACGAAAACAGCTTCGGACTTGTCGCGCTTTGCTCGATAGGGCCTATCATCGCGGTTATGATACTGTCGCTCGCGGCGACGGGCGATCTTACATACACGATTCCCGACTACTCGATGTCTTCCGCGCTCGGCGGTTTCGGAAACGTCATAGGCGAAACGGTACTCGAAGTTTTGCGCGCACTCGCGCTCATAGTGCTGTTTTTCGTGATATTGCAGCTGACCGTATTGAAGTTGCCCAAACCGGAAATAGTCCGTATCGTAATCGGCATCGCCTACACTTTCGTCGGGCTGATAGTTTTCCTCACCGCCGTAAAGATCGGGTTTATGCCGATCGGCTTTAAGCTCGGCACACAGCTGGCCGACAACAAAATCGTTCTCGTCGTATTCGGGCTTGTGATCGGTATGGTCGTTGTTCTCGCCGAGCCGGCTATACACGTTCTCAATAAACAGGTCGAAGAAATAACGGGCGGCGGCGTTACAAAGAAGGAAATGCTGATCGCGCTGTGCATAGGCGTCGGACTTTCGATTGCGCTGTCTATGATTCGCATAATCTACGGCTTCTCGATTTTGTATTATCTCATTCCCGGATATTGCCTGTCGCTCGGACTGTCGTTCTTCGTTCCCAAGCTGTACACGGCGATAGCGTTCGACTCCGGCGGCGTCGCGAGCGGTCCGCTTACGTCGAGTTTCATTCTGCCGCTTGCCGTCGGCGCCTGTTCGAGCGTCGCGGACGAAGGGAGCATTCTGTCGCTCGGCTTCGGCATTGTCGCTATGGTCGCGATGATCCCGCTTATCACGATACAGTTGCTCGGCTTTAAGGCAGTGATGTCGGCAAAGGCGAGAAACCGCATCACAATGAAACGAATACTGTCCGCAGACGACGAACAGATAATCAACTTTGCGTGGGAGAGCGACAATGGCAAATAAAAAGTCGAAACCCGAAAAGAACAATAAAACGCTCAAAAGCGCAGTAAAAGACGGTACTGAAAAACTCGCGAAAAAAGCGGAAAACTCCACCGCGCGAAAAAAGATACGCGCCGCAAAAGACGCTTTCAAGCATCCCGCTGTCAAAGAGAACCGCTTGGAGTTGCTGTTCACGATAGTAAACCGCAGTAAAGCCGAATATTATATCGACCTGCTCAACTCTTTTGACGTGAATATGCAACTCGTTATGCTCGGTCACGGCACGGCGGACGCGAGTACGCTCGCGCTGTTCGGACTTACCGACTCCGATAAAGCCGTGATAATAAGCGTCATTCAGGAAACAAAAATAAAAGATGCGCTAGCCACTCTCGAAGAAAAGTTCGCAAAAATAAAAAACGGCAAGGGCATAGCTTACACAGTGCCTATGACGAGCGTGATCGGCACGCTGATTTTCGGGTTTTTGAGCAATAATAAAATGGCAGTCAAGGACGGCAGGGAGAAATAATAATGACCGAATACGAACTCGTAATGTGCATAGTCAATACAGGATTTTCGGATACCGTTATGAACGCGGCGAAAGAAGTCGGCGCGCGCGGCGGCACGGTCATTCACGCTCGCGGCACGGCGAATAAGGAAGCGGAAGAGTTTTTCCATATAACCGTTCAGCCGGACAAAGAAATAGTGATGATCCTCGTTCCGACGGATATAAAAGAAGCCGTTCTACACGCGGTATATCAAGCGGCGGGATTGAAGACGGCGGGTCAAGGCATTTCGTTCACCCTACCCGTCACCAACGTAGTGGGTCTTACGCCGGCAACCGGTACTCCTGATGTTGCGGCTACCGTCACGCCGCCCGCCGCACCCGTCGGATCGGAGAACTATACAAAAACGCCGATCGACATCGACACTCCCGAACAAGAATGATTCCCCGCTTAGCGGCATTGAAATTATACAATAGTCAAACCGCTTAACGGCGACCGTCGTGTAATTATCGATACAAATATAAAAGCGCCTTGCGGCGCTTTTTATTATCTCAACTCGTCTTTCGTTCTGGGGAATTCTATCGTATCGCGGATATTCGACATACCGGTGATATACATCATAATACGTTCGAGTCCCAAGCCGAACCCGCTGTGCGGCACACTGCCGTACTTGCGAAGATCGAGATAGTTCTCGTAATCTGACAGTTTCATTCCGCGCGCTTTGATTTCGGCAAGCAGTTTATCGTAGTCGTTTTCGCGCTCCGAACAACCGATTATCTCGCCCACTCCGGGAACGAGTAGATCGGTCGCGGCAACGGTCTTGCCGTCGGGGTTCTTCTTCATATAGAAGGATTTTATCTTTCTCGGATAGTTGACGACGAACACCGGTTTTTTGAAATACTCGTCGGTGAGATATCGCTCGTGTTCGGTCTGCAAATCGAGTCCCCACTCTACGGGATACACGAAAGTCTTACCCGATTTTTTGAGTATCTCTATCGCGTCGGTATAGTCCACGCGCGCAAACTCGCTGTCGACAACGTTTTGCAGTTTGGCGATCAAACCGTTCTCGAACCGCGCATCGAAGAATTCGAGTTCGGGACGGCAATTGTCCATTACGTGACCGATTATGCTCTTTATCATATCGGTCGCAATGCCGATAATGTCGTTGATGTCGGCGAACGCGACTTCCGGCTCTATCTGCCAAAACTCTGCGGCGTGGCGCGGCGTGTTGCTGTTTTCCGCTCTGAACGTAGGTCCGAACGTGTATATCTTTCCGAGCGCGGTAGCCATGACCTCGCCTTCCAACTGACCCGAAACGGTAAGTCCCGCAGGTCTGCCGAAGAAGTCCTTTGCGTTGTATTCGTCCTCGCTTTTCACCGTCTTATCGAACCCGACGGTGGTCACTTTGAACACCTCGCCCGCGCCCTCGCAGTCGCTTCCCGTGATTATCGGCGAGTGTACGTAATAGTAACCGTTGTCGTGAAAGAATTTGTGTATCGCGTACGAAAGCTCGCTCCTGACGCGAAATACGGCGTTAAACGTGTTGGTGCGCACGCGAAGATGCGGAATGGTGCGCAGATACTCCATCGTGTGTCGCTTTTTTTGAAGCGGGTACGACGGATCGCTCGCGCCCAAAAGCTCGACTTTTTCGGCGCGGATTTCCACCGACTCGGCTTTGAGTCCGTTCTCGACTTTGCCCACAACCGATATTGCCGCGCCCAAGTTAAGAACGCCGTCGAGCGTGTGCGCGTCGAAGTCCGCTTTTTCGAAAACGACCTGAATATGATTAAGCTCGCTGCCGTCGTTAAGCTCTACGAACGCGACGTTCTTTGAGTCGCGCGACGTGCGCACCCAACCGCATACGGCTACTTTTTTTCCGACGTAATCGCCCCTTCTAATCTTGCACAGATCGATATGTTCCATAAAAATTTGTCCTTTAAGTTTTTCTAATTATAGACGATTTAACGCTAATAGTCAACCGAATACGCGCGTATGCTTCCCCTTTGTTCACCCTTTTTTCGCACGCTTTTCAAACACGACGACGGCGACGGCGGTAAGCGCGACCGTGTACGCGAACGCAATTACGAACGGCAACCACACGTTAGCCCAATCACCCGTAAGCGCGTACCGAATAATATCGTATACGTGCGCAAACGGGAATACGCGGCAAAACACAGCGAATCCGCCGCCTATCATATCGAGATCGAACCACATTCCCGAAAGAAGCGCGGCGACCTGAACGACCGCCGAGCATACGGGCGGCGCGCCCTTTGCCGAAAGCGTACTGCCGAATATCATCCCTATCGATACGAACATAACGGAAAACAGTACCGCGAACAACAACGCGGGCAGAATATTGACGGTCGGCGTCAGTCCGAAGCACAGCGCCGCGACGAATATCGTCACGCTCTGCGCCGCCGCTATCGGAAGCACTCCGAGCATATACCCGACGATATAATCGACGGACGTCAGTGGCGAAGCATACAGACGCGACAGAAAACTCTGCGCGCGATCGCTCGATATCAGCATAGCGCAAAACAGACTGAGAAACGCCGCGCCGAAAATGACCGCGCCGCCCGTAAATCTGTCCACGCCGAACATCGGCACGTTCGCCGCCGCCCGTTCGCCTATAGAATTCACTATGATCTGCATAATTATAAATATGCCGATCGGAAGCGCCAGCCCGAACGCCCAACTGGCGGGCGAACGCATTGTTTCGAGTACATTCCGCCGCGCGAACACGACGCCGCCGCTCAGCGCCTTAGGATTTTTCACAATACAAACTCCTCGCCCGCCAGCTTCAAAAAAGCGTTTTCGAAATTATCTTCGCCGCTCCGCCTTTTCAATTCGTCGACCGTGCCGACTGCGGTTATCCTGCCGTTTGTCATTACTGCGATGCGATCGCACAGCGCTTCCGCCTCTTCCAGATAGTGCGTAGTGAGAACGACGGCAGTATTGTCCGATATATCTCTTATAATTTGCCATAGAACGCGCCGCGCAACTACGTCGAGTCCGAGCGTCGGCTCGTCCAAAAACACCAGTTTCGGTTCCGTTATCAAAGCCATTCCGAGCGACAGCCGCCGTTTCAGTCCGCCCGACAGTTTTCCCGCACGATCGTTCAGTCTGTCGGATAACCCCAACCTCTCCGCAACGTTTTCGGCGCGTTCTTTCGCCTCGACTTTGTCCGCGCCGTAAACGCTTGCAATGAACATCAGATTTTCGCGCACCGACAGCATAGGCGCTACCGCCGTCTCCTGCGGACTGACATTGAGCAGGTTTTTCGCCGCGCGCGTGTCCGTCGCTACGTCATGACCGAACACCGACACGCTACCGCCGTCGGGTTTTATCAACCCCGTACATATTCCTATCGCAGTAGATTTTCCCGCACCGTTCATTCCGAGCAGTCCGAATATCTCGCCGCAATCTATTTCGAAACTCACTCCGTCTACGGCAGTCACCGTGCGGCGATGAGCTTTATAGCGCTTTTCTATATTACAAACACTCAATGCTTTCATACGTTCTCTCCGTCGCTCTTATAAAACGCAGTCATCGCGCGTGATATATCCTTAGTGAATTGCTCGATCTCCCGCTCGGAAAGAGTCATTTCGTTGTCCGCCGCGACCGCCGCCAATCCGTGTAATGCCATCCATAAACATAGATGAACGCGATATGCCGTTTCCCGCGAAAGCCCCGTTATCTCGACCAGCTTGTCTATTATCGTACCGTCTACGAGTTTATGCGACAGATCGTTAAGTCCGTCGTATCCGTAATTTTGCTCGCGAAACAAAAATTCAAACAACCTCTTGTGCTTGACGGCAAACTTCACATACCCGACCGCCCGATCGAGCGCTTCTCCGCTCACCTCGCGAACGAATGTACGCCAGCCACGTTCTATCGCCGCTTGTCGCACTCCGT
Source organism: uncultured Christensenella sp. (assembly GCA_910577435.1). Taxonomy (GTDB): domain Bacteria; phylum Bacillota; class Clostridia; order Christensenellales; family Pumilibacteraceae; genus Anaerocaecibacter. Next base: position 32,559 of record CAJTLV010000005.1, read on the forward strand.
CCATATCGCCGAATATGCGGTAAATAGGTTGAGTGGATATTCCCAGTCTCGCCGCGACGTTTCTCGCCGATACCTCGCCGAACCCGCTCTCTTCGACGATATCCATTACCGCATCGATTATTCTATCGCCGCTCACTTCCGTCTTGCGCGCCACGATCCGCCTCCAAATTAAATAACAGTTGTTATTTAATTTATTATATACCGCGAAACCGACAAAGTCAAGTATTTTCGCAAGAATTGAAAAAATTCGGAATATCGCAAAGGGAGACGGCGCATACTAACGGCACTATGGAAGATTCAGTTGTAGTCAGAAATCAAAGAAGACTGTCCGACGCGGCGCTGTTCTGGGTATGCACCCTGCTGACCGTAGGTATCGGACTCGCCATCGCATACAGCTCGGGTATAATCAACGGACAGAACGGACTTACCAATCTGCCGTACAGATTTCCCGACTGGTCGATAATCGTAATGCCGCCGGTGTTGTTTTTGCACTTGGGGCTTGCTCTTTTCTTCGCACTGCGCCAGAACGTGTATACCGCCAACGGCAGAACCGCGCGCGTGTGGATGTGGGTATTCTGGACAGCGTTATTCGTTGCGACTTCTATCGCGCCGTATTTCGTTTTCTATAATATGCCGCTCGCATCTTACATCGTAGCGACTATAGGTTGCGCGCTCGCGATCGGTACTATGATACTGATGTACTACCATTCGACTGCCGCCGGTATCGTAATGACGATATTCTTTCTCGTCTCGGTAAGTACAATGGTATATCTAGGCTATTGGGCATTCGCGTAATCGGCGACAGAACTAAAGAAAACCGATAAAACTCCCGTTCGGAAAAAACGGGAGTTTTACATATTAAATTACCGCAACGCAAAACGCTCGACGTAAGTCGAGCGTTTTGCTATATGATAAGGGGGAAAATGATGAGCGATTTAATGACCTTTGACGTTCCAGTACAGCAACATCACGTTCAAAGTAAGTTCATTATATACCGTCCCGTAAAATATGTCAAGCAAAAATACACTGTTTTGTAAAATATTTTCGATTTTTTATTTTTAGTTTCAGGCTTATGCAAACGCTACGGGGTGAACCCGACCGCATTCATACTTTATATTCTTTGGGAAGAAGCGAATACACTCTGCCCGCGACCGGAGTCAAGCCGAGCGCCGACTTGACGTAAGCCGCGCCGTTCCTCTTATCTGCGTCCAGTTTGCCGCAATCGGAATACAGCGTACCTATAAACATACGCGCCTCGCCCTCCCATTTACCGCGCTTTTTGACTGCGCACATAAAAATTTCCGCCGCTTCTTCGGCCCGCTTTGTCGCGACCGAATCCGCACCGCTTACCATCAATCCGAACTCGCCCGAAAATCCTGCGCCGACTATCTTTCCGTAAACGCCGTCTTCGATCTTGCCGCCCGCTATCATATCCGCGAGCATCGCGAAAAGCCTGCGTTGCGCGACGATCAAACCTCTTTTGGCACACTCCGCATACATACCGACCGCGCGCAAAATATCGCGCGCTTCGCCCCATCCGCGCTCTATGCAAAGCGCATAATCGAACTTCGCCATATCGTCCGTTTCGGCGCGCTTCGCTATCTCCGCTATACCCCGCTCGGCGTTGCCCGTTCGAACGTCCGCTATCGCGAGTCTCAATCCCGCGTCCGAGTCGCCCAAATCGGCGGCACGCTTATAAAATTCCCGCGCCTTTTTCAGATCTTTCTTTACGTATATGCCGTAATCGTAGAAATAACCGAGATTGAACAGCGCCGACGGATAATTTCCCTTTGCGGAACGCGTAATAAACGATACCGCCTCGTGCATATTCTGCGGCGTGTAATGCGCCACCGCCTCGCCGTACTTAAAGCACCCTTCGGGCGTCTTGGCTTGCTTTTTGAGCTTTTTAAGCAGTGCTTTTATTCCGTTTTTGGACAGAGGCGCAAACTGTTCCGCGCTCGCCGCGTCGACAAAATCGGGCGCATACTTTGCCGAAAACTCGGCAAACGCCGCGAGCGTATACGAGTAACCGGTAAATACAAGCTCCTGCGCCCGCGTATCCCGCCGCAATTTTTTACACAGTATCGCGGTAAAAACGGCGCCGACAGGGGGCATCGACTGCATTATTCCCGTCACGATGCACAGCCCTTTATCGGAACGTCGGGAGAGCATAAAGCAATAAACCGCACAGGCAATATACCCCGCAAACAATATGCCGAGAGCCGCATACACCGCGTGCGCCGTATATTTATGCGAGTACGGAAACATAACCAACTGCACGAAAAACGCAATCAGTCCGAAAACGAACACAAACACCGAAGCCCGTCCCGCGACATTGGCATACGCTGTCTTTCTGTCCAGTAACAACAGCGCAGCGCCCTCTACCAGAGCAAAGAATGCGAGCGCGAGGTTTATGAAATACAACACCTTGACAACCACTCTACGACCTCCACGCAAAGCCGTATGTGAGCGAAATCATAACTCCCACAGCGCACAAGCTGATCGGAATAAACAGCACGTCCGACTTTGTCATCGCATACGCGATCACGCAAGCGACGGCGCCGACGGCGCATAATCCCGCGACGATAAAACAGATTATTTTTACCGCCGTGTTTTTTCCGTCGTCGTTCATAACGCGCTCCCGACGAAACGCGTTTTTTCCGCACCCGTATGTATATGTGCGGCAATGCCGTTTCTTCTCATAATATAATTATATCAATTTTCCGCAATGTTGTCAAGACATAATCGTTAAATATATGCGCGGCAACGCCGCCACCCGATTACGAAGATCGCACACTTTTATCTATCTGCGCCGAGCGCGCTGGACCGCTTCCGCCCAACCCGCCAAAAGCCGCTCGCGCTTTTCGCTCGGCATATTCGGTTTGAACACAGTCTCGCCGCCGCATGCGCCCAGCGACCTTATATCCAAAACGCCGACGGTCAACCCCGCGAGATAGTAAGCGCCTATCGCGGTAGTCTCGACGATTGCGGGACGCACGACCTCGCAACCCGTTATGTCCGCAGTAAACTGCATAAGAAAGTTATTTGCGGACGCACCGCCGTCGACGGCAATGCTCTTGACGCGTTTTCCGCTGTCGCGCTCCATAGCGTGCAAAACGTCGAACACCTGATACGCAATGCTCTCTATCGCCGCGCGTATGAAATGATCCTTTGTCGCGCCGCGCGTCAGTCCCGTTACCGTGCCGCGTGCGTATGCGTCCCAATACGGCGCGCCGAGACCGACGAAAGCCGGCACTATGTACACGCCGAGCGTATCTTCCACCTTATTGCAATACCTTTCGGTTTCGCTTGCCGAGCGTATCATACGCATACTGTCGCGAAGCCACTGCACGACCGCGCCGCCCACAAAAACACTGCCTTCCAGCGCATAGTTCACCTTTCCGTCGGCACTCGCCGCGAGCGTCGTAACGAGTCCGCGCTTGCTCTCGACAGCTTTGTCGCCCGTATTCATCAACAGAAAACAACCGCCTGCTGATCGCCCGCCACACCCGCGATAGGCACTCTCGCACCGAATACCTGCTCGTCGGTGTAGCCGAAAAGACTGCCCGACGGCCGAACGGACGGTAACATTACGCGCGGGATATCGAACAGCTCCAACAGTTCGTCGTCCCATTCGAGTGTATGTATATTGAACATCATCGTCCGCGACGCATTGGTGTAGTCTGTCGCGAAAATGCTTCCGCCGGAAAACTTCCACATCAGATATGTGTCGACCGTGCCGAACAGAAGATCGCCGCGCGATGCACTCTCCCTCGCGCCGGACACGTTATCGAGTATCCACGCGAGTTTTGTCGCCGAAAAATATGCGTCTACGGGCAAACCCGTCTTTTTGAATATCATCTTATCAAACCCGCGCGCGATCAGGTCGTCGCACATTTTCGCGGTGCGGCGGCACTGCCACACTATGGCGTTATAGACAGGCTTACCCGTCTTTTTATCCCACACCACAGTCGTCTCGCGCTGATTTGTTATGCCTATCGCGGCAATGTCGCTGCGGATAAGACCGCCGCGCGCGAGCGCTTCCGAAATAACGCCCGACTGCGACGAAAAAATTTCGAGCGGATCGTGTTCCACCCAACCCTCGCGCGGATATATCTGACCGTACTCCGCCTGCGCCGACGCTTTGACAGCGCCCGACTCGTCGAATACGATAGCACGCGAGCTTGTCGTGCCTTGATCGAGCGATAAAATGTATTTATGCTTGCTCATAATAATTCTCCCGCCAATTAAAGTAGATCATCGCCTAACATCATATTTCCGTTCTGTCAACGTCCCGCGTCGCGATCACGTCGACGCCCGTTCCCGCGACGTTTTTTATAATTACGTCGCCTGCCTTTATCGGCGCGTCGACTTCGATACGCTTTATCCCGCCTACGCCGAACAGCACGTCGAACATTTTTTCCTTAGGAACGGGCTGTGCCGTTTTTACAGGCACACGATCTATTATTCCGCCGTTTATTCGCACCGTCGAAGTGACCGTGCGAGTCGGCGAAGTAAGCTCTGTCACGGCATACGATGCGCCGCGTTTACACGTGTTGCCCGTCACCGATATACCGCCGTCGCCGTTTACCGTCGCGGTCAGTTCGCAACCGATCGGACAGCAGATACACACGAATTTTTTCACTTCGCAAGTCCTATCTACGTTTTCGGTCTTTAACTTTTTTCCGCTCATACCTCGACCGCCTTTATCAGTTTTATCTCTACGGAACGCGCGCCGCGCACGGCGTCCGACTGCGCCGCATTCAACTCGACGGTCTCCATCTCGCCCAGCGTGCAAATCGGCCTCGTCTTGGCGAACACTTCCTTTCCGTCGGCATATACGGCAAGCCTGCATTTTCGGTACACTCCGTCAACGCGCATACGGAAGGTCAGCGCGCCGCCGCTCTTACTTATCCGTTGCGGCACGCAGTACCGAACTCCGCCCGTTACGCACACTTCGGTCTTTTGCCCGTCCGCTTTATTGCCCGCGACGTATTGCGCCGCGAACCGCCCGCAAGCGGCGCTTTCGCTCGAAACATAGTCGACAAGGTCGTGAACGTGCAAGCAGTTGCCGCACATAAACACACCGTCGGTGTCGGTCATAAAAGTGTCGTCCACGTCGCCGCCGCCCGTCGCCCTGCACAAGCCGACTCCCGCGCTCGACGCAAGTTCGTTTTCGGGAAGCAGTCCTACCGACAAAAGCAACGTGTCGCACGGTATCTCTCGCGCCGTCGACATTATCGGTTTTTTACTGCCGTCGACGTTCGCCACGACCACCGAACTCACTCTGTTACGCCCGCGTATATCGACAACGGTCGTAGACAGCATCAGCGGAATATCGAAGTCGTCGAGACACTGCGCGATGTTGCGGTTAAGCCCCGATGAGTACGGCATAAGTTCCGCCACGCCGTGAACGCGCGCGCCCTCGAATATCATTCGCCGCGCCATTATAAGCCCTATGTCGCCCGATCCGAGAATGAATACGTCGTTGCCTATATGCTTGCCGTCGATGTTTATGAGACGTTGCGCCGTTCCTGCGGAATATACGCCGGCAGGGCGCGTTCCCGCGATATTGACCGCGCCGCGCGGTCGCTCGCGGCACCCGCACGCAAGTATGATCGCGCGGGCGTGAATCTTCATTATACCGTCGCGGTTGACTGCGGTGACCGTTTTTTGACCGCCGTCTACGCTAAGCACTGTCGTTCCGAACAGGCACGCTATACCGCGCTCCTCGACCATAGCGGAAAAACGCGCGGCATATTCGGGCCCCGTAAGCTCCTCTTTGAACGTGTGAAGCCCGAATCCGTTGTGAATACATTGATTGAGTATTCCGCCCGAATACTCGTCGCGCTCCAAAACGATCATATCGCGCGCGCCGCTGTCGTGCGCCGACAGTGCCGCCGCAAGTCCCGCAGGACCTGCGCCGATTATTACTATATCTTTATTCAGTTCTTTCACTGCCCGCCTCCGAGTATCTCCGACCCCGCGCCGTGTTTAGTCACTTCCGCAGGCGATATTCCGAGTTCGCGAGCGATTATTTTGATAAGATTGGGCGTGCAGAAACCCGCCTGACACCTGCCCATTCCCGCCCGCACTCTGCGCTTCACTCCGTCGAGATCGACCGCGCCGCGACGAACGGCTTCCGCAATCTCGCCCTCAGTGACCTGCTCGCACCGACACACTATGTTTCCGTAACGCCGATCGCGCGTTATTTGCGCCGTACGCTCCTCGTCGTTTGCCGTCGCAAAGCACGGGATCGCCGTGCGGTGCGATTCGAAACGCTTATTTTCTTCGAGACCGATCTTTTGCGCTACTGCGCACGCCAGATACTCGCCTATTGCGGGAGACGACGCAAGTCCGGGAGAACATATCCCGAGCGCGTTGAAAAAGCCGTCCTCGACCTCGCCCACTTCGAAGTCGTCGCCGCAAACCGCGCGAACACCCGAAAACTGCGTTATAATATCCCGCCGAGCAAGCGTCGGAACAGACAGCAACGCACGGTCGAACACGTCGTCGAGTCCGTTCGCCGTCGTCGACACGTCGTCCTTGTCCGAAATATCCTCAGCGTCCGGACCGACGAGTGTGTTGCCGTGACACGTGGGAGTAACGAGTATGCCCTTCCCGAGCGCCGTCGGCGTTTGGAATATCGTGCGTTCCACAGGCAACGCCGTTTTATCGAGAAGCATATACTGTCCGCGTCGCGGCGCTATCTTTCGCTTGCGTCCCGATACGAGATTGTTTATATCGTCGGCGTAAAGTCCCGCTGCGTTTATGACCGTGCGAGCGGCGTAAACACAGTCGGTCATTCCCGTTCGCACGGTTACTCTGTAACCGAAGTCGGACCGCTCTATCGCAGTCACGCGGCTATTAAGAGCGGCGCAGCCGCCGTTTTCCAGAAAGTTTTCATAACACGCTATCGTAAGTTCGTAAGGCGATACGATAGCCGATGTCGGCGCGTACAGCGCACCAGACACACGCTCCGAAAGACGCGGTTCCAGCTTCCGCGCCGCGTCGCCGGATATGATTTCGGTGTCCACGCCGTTCTCTATTCCGCGCGCTTTGAGCGTGTTAAGCACGCGCTTACCCGTCCCGTCGAACGCGATAACAAACGCGCCGTTCGCTTTGTAAGGCACTTCCAGCTCGCGGCACTTCGCCGCCATAAGCCGACTGCCTCCGACGTTGAATTTTGCCTTTAAGGTACCGGGCAGGGCGTCGTAGCCGGCATGCACTATGCCGGAATTCGCCTTGCTCGTTCCGACAGACACATCGCCCGCCGCTTCGAGCAATAGAAACCTGCCGTTAAACCGAGCAAGCTCACGCGCGGCAAACGTTCCTATCACTCCCCCGCCGATTATTATACAATCGTATGCTTTTACCCCGTTGTTATCCATATATGAATTATACAACGTTTTTCCGTTTCTGTCAATAGGCACGAAAAGATTTACACATCCGTCTTTATGCGACTCGATCCTAACGCCGCCCGATAATCTTACGAATTATGATTTTATGAATTCCGAATTATATTTGACATCTTATACAAAATGTAGTATACTGATTTCGATGCAGGACACAAGGGACATACGAACTATCTGTTTGAACTGCTTCGGAACCGTAGATATGCGCACCGGAGTATGTCCGTATTGCGGCAGACGCGCCGAAGTCGGCGCGCAAAACACGTCGGCATTACCGCTCAGAACTTTGCTTGCAGGCAGGTATCTCATAAGCACGCCGCTCGGCAGAGGCGGATTCGGAATAACCTATAAAGGCTACGATATGCTAACGCGCGCACGCGTCGCAATAAAAGAATTCTTTCCTAAAGGATATGCGACGCGCAGTCCCCGTTCGCTCGCCATCGACACGTCGGACGCGGCTAACGGCAAAGTATTCAATTATTGGCTGACCGCTTTCGTGCAGGAAGCAAACGTTCTTACATCCATCAAGAATCTGGAAGGGATAGTCAACATTTACGACTTTTTCCTTACAAACAACACCGCATATATAATTATGGAATATCTGGACGGAATGAGCTTGCACAAGTTCATTCACGGCAGGGGCGGCAGATTGCACCTCAACGAAACGCTCAACGTTATGCGCCCCGTGCTCGAAACGCTTATGCTGTTACACCGACACGGAATAGTACATAAGGACATTTCGCCGGAAAACATTCAGATAGTCAATAACCGCGCAATAAAGCTGATCGACTTCGGCGCGGCGTCGATATACACGCAGAACGTAAGTAAGCCGTTCTTCGTCCTGAAAAAAGGATACTCGCCCGTCGAGCTGTACTCGCAATCCAACGAGCAAGGCCCGTGGACGGACATATACGAGATCGGCGCTACCATATATACCTGTCTCGTCGGCAACCCCCCGCCCGACGCGACGGAACGCCGCATTCACGACAAGATAGTTCCGCCGTCGGCGCTCAACGTCCAGATCCAGCCCGTTCGCGAAAAATCGTTGCTGAAAGCGCTCGCGATAAAGCCGGAAGACAGATACAAGAGCATAGGAGAATTTCAGCAAATGTTCTACGGCGAGTTCTTGCCTGCGGCAAGACTTACCACAAGACAATAAGACATCACAGGGTCGGCACGGCAAACGTCGCCGACCTTTTTAACGCAAAAAAACATACGCCGACGAAACAATGCTCGTCGGCGTATGAAAACTGCGCGCCGCTTTTGATAATACGCACCGAAGCGTTCTCCCGCCGGTTAACTCCGCCAAAGCTACCTTGTGGCACACGGCACATCTTGCTTAGTGCTGCTGCGGTCAAGCCCTGACACGGTTCACAAGCAGACGTTGCACAAGACCTTGACATCAACGCCACCTAACGGTAACAGACCTTCCATACGCAAACCGAGAGCGGTGTTCGACCCTACTGTAGCGGATTGTAGGTTACAGAGCGCCGCTAACTCTCCGTCTAGCGCAGTACGGTTATTATACCCTTTCCTATCGAAAATAGCAAGCGTTTTTACAAAGAATTGCATAGGCCGAAATTTTCCGAGTTTTTGCGCGTGCAAAATCCGATGTTTATTCGACCGTCGACCGTCGTCACCCGTAAACCGTCCGTCGCTTCAAATGACGGTCAAGAATCCACAATTAACGTTTACATAAATATTTATGCTTGCAAAACACGCCGAAGTATATTATAATGATTAAAACGCTGTCGGAGAAATTCAATGAGCATAAATAAAACGCACGACGTATTCATCGCATATCACGGTAGTTACGACCCGTCGGGGTCGCCCGAATATGCAGACAAACTGTACGGGTATCTAACATCTCGCGGTCTTAACTGCTTCTACTTCCCCGTTACCGGCAACGGCATTTACAAGGCGAATATCATAGAGGTTTTGCGCTCGCGCACTTTCGTTCTCGTCACGACCAACGGCCTGCACACGACCGAGAGCGGACGGATAGACTCCAAGTTCCATTACGAGCTTTCGACCGAAATAGACGCGTTCTACGCCACGTCACAGATAGACGAAGCATCGGTGTCGGACGCCGCAGTCCTAGCGTGCGGAGATTACCGCAAGGGCGACGAGGCGCGGCTCCACGAGTTGTTTGCCAATCGCACCCACTTTTTTCACGGCGGAGACGACTGTGTTTTCACGGACATTTACAACTGGATAATGACCCGAATCGCGGATAAGCGCACGTGGCAGAATATGCAACACACTTCGGAAATTAAGGACGTTTTCGCGACGCGGTCGGCAATGCACCAAAGCTGTCGGTTGGACGATCTTATCGCGTCCGCGAAGAACGTGCGCGTCGTCGGCATATCCAATTCGGAGATGACCGCGCGCATAAATCCGTTCGCGATTTCCAACTGTATCGACAACGGCGGAACGGTCGAAATACTCTTTCTCGATCCTTACGGCAAATTCACGGCGCTCCGCGAGGAGGAAGAAAGCCTGCGAAGCGGACGCATCAAATCGATAACGGAAACTAACATCGAGACCGCGTTCGATATGCGACTGCGCGTCAAACATCCCGAAAATTTCAAATTGATGATATACGACAAACAGCCGCGAATGAATATGATATTCACCGATAACCATCTCATTCTTCAATATTATGCCAACAACGTTCCCGGTTGGAGCAATCCCACGTTCTTTATCGAACATCTCTCCAACTCGCCTATCTGGGATTTTTGCGAAAAGGTGTACGAATACCTCAAAAGCGACGCTAAGGAGGCTGTCATATGAAAAGCTATTCTGCCGAACTCGAATTCATAACCGAAAAAATGCAAACCGCTTACGAGCGGTACGCGCGAGGAGATCTCGGCTCGGTCGAACAGAAATCGGCGTTCGATCTGGTGACGGATATAGATAAAAACATCGAAGCGGAGCTTGTGGCGGCTATCGCAAACCGTTTCCCGACCGATGTCATTCACGGCGAAGAGACAACACACGACGAACTGACCGAAAACAGAACGTGGACGATAGACCCCATCGACGGCACTTGCAATATGGCGAGCGGCGTTCCGCTTTACGGCGTGCAGTGCGCGCTGTTCGACGGCGGACAACCCGTCGCGGCAGTTATATATATTCCCAATCTCGGCTATCTGATGACAGCCGAAAAAGGGTGCGGTTGCTATCTCAACGGCGAGCGCGTATACGTCAAACGCGACGGCACTGTCAATAATGCCGTAGCGAGCTTCGGCGATTATCCGCATACAAAAAATTCGCGCGTGGCAAAGCGCCAACACGCGGCTATCGCGGAACTTTACACGCAGATCGCAAAGATACGGATGTTCGGCGCGGCGTGCGCGGACTTTCTGTTCGTAGCGGCAGGCAAGACAGACTGCACGGTCGTGATCACACGCAATCTGTGGGACATAGCGCCGGGAATACTTATGTGTCGCGAAGCGGGCGCTGTCGTCGTAAACCTCGACGGCGAGCCCTACTCTTTCGGCGACGACGGAGTTATCGCCTGCGCGAGCGCCGAGCTTGCCAAAGTATTCACGAGTGCATTCGACAATAGGTTTTCGATCGGCGGTTCGCCGCGCAAATACAAAGCTGTCATATTCGACTTCGACGGCGTGATCTTCGACACCGAAAAATACCACTATGCGGCGTGGAACGTCGCGGCGAAAACGGTAGGCGCGCACATTAAGCCCGAAGAATACATTCCGCTCAAAAGCACGGGCAGCGACAATATAATCGATCATATCGAGCGACGCGCGGGGCGCAAGCTGACCGCCGCCGAGCGCAAAAACATTAGAGCGGTAAAGCTGACGGAATACGACAAATCGATCGCCGAAATGTCCGAACGCGACTTTTTGTCGGGCGCGTTCGAGCTGATCGAACTTCTTTCCAGCCGTGCGGTCAAAATAGGCATTGCAACATCCGCATCGAAATGCAAGGATATATTGAGCAACTTCGGAAAACTCGATATATTCGACTGCATAGCCGACGGCACGCTCGCCTGCCCCAAAAAGCCGTCGCCCGATATTTACGTCGCAGCGGCAAAAATGCTGAACGTCGATCCCAAAGACTGCCTTGTCATAGAGGACGCAATATCGGGGATAGAATCGGGACACGCCGCAGGCGCGGGCGTTATAGCCGTCGGCGGAATAAAATCGGATAAAGCGTTTGCGTGCGTAAATTCGCTCGACGAAATTCTCGACACGGTCAAGTTCGATTAGTTAAATATTTATACCGCGTCATTCGATCCCGCATATCGCATTATTCGATAGGCGTATTGTTTATCTTATACTCGACGCGGGCGAAAAGCCGTCTTTCGACGGTTTTTTTTGCGCGCTTGATCTCGCGTTTCACGGTGCGCGCGTCTATTTCCCGCGCGGGCAATTTAGGTTTTTTTACGAACGGCACTTTGAGAAGTTTTTCTATTTCGGGCGCGGTCGGTTTAAGTTTGTCTCCCGTTGCGTAATATGACGGCGCCTCGCGCTCGGTAAGTCCGATCGCCGTCTTTTTTTCGCCGTCCAGTTTGAAAGCACAACGCGCGCGTATATCGGCAGACGAAAACCCTATTGCCGCCTCGTACTTGCCGCCGAGCGTTTTGAACGATCCGTCGTTCACATCGAACAGCGCCAAATCCTCAGCATCGATGACGAGTTCGACATTTTCGGACTCGCCCGAACCCAACTCGACGCGCGAAAACGCGCACAGTTTACCGCTTAATCCGTAAGCGCCCTTACCGCAGTATGTTACGTATACCTGAACCGAAGTCGTGCCGCGCACCGCTCCGACGTTTTTAACGTCAAGCGACACTACGGCGGTATTGCCGACCACCGTTATCTTCGGCTTACCTAAGTCGAATGTCGTGTAGCCGAGTCCGTGTCCGAACGGGAACAGAACGTCGGCGTTTGCGAAATTATCGAAATACGTATGCCCCGCATAAACAGAGGTGTATCGGAAATCGCCTCTGTCGGCGTAAACTGGGTTATTCGCAGGGTAAGCCGAACGCGACTTGCACCACGTAAACGGCAGTCTGCCGCGCGGCTCGCGCCGTTTTACCAACGTTTCTATATCCGCCGCAGTTTCGAAGTACGGGCAGAAAACGACTGCGTTTACACTGTCTATGAACGGCAGTTCCGCCGCGCAGTCGCCGCACAGCGCTACGACAACCCTGCGCGACTTCGCCGCGCTTTCCATCGCGCGAACCGCATCGTCGGGGATGCCGCCGAAATATTCGGTCACGGCGAATACCGCGACGTCCGCACTTGTACGCGCAGCATCTTTTATGGGACGAACCTTACACTTGCCGTCGTCGAACATAGACGGATCGCCGAAAATTTCGACGCTCAATCCGTCTGCGGGAAGGACGCCGTCGTTTTTGAGCAATACCGCACTCGCAAAAAACATATCCGCGTCGGCAGGCGTGCGGTCGAACTGTTTTTTATAAAACCCGTGCGTTTTTGCGACTGTTGCCACGATACGCTCGACCGCCCGCGCAGTCTTGTTTTCGAGCATTTTTCCGTCTACGACCGCCCGCGCTATCTTGCGTCTGTCTGCATTGTCCATACCGAGCTGATACGCGCCGCAAGCCGACAGGCTTTCGACGCCGCGACAGCGCGTCATTATCACGGCGTCGGGCGGCACGAACGCCGAAAGGAGTTCTGCGGTACTACGCGTCGCGCCGACTTCTTCTCCGCCTAAGTATCCGCCGTCGAGTAAAAGCCCCGCCGCCTTTTTCCCCGCCTTTCGAAGCGGACGCAGGTACACTTCGCGGAGCGCGCGAACGTCTGCCGTGCGGTAGCCGTATTCGCCCTGACCGAGCGCGCCCGTGTAGACGTAGCCGAGCACGCCGCCGTCCGCCGCCGCACAGAGAAGCGTGCTTGCGAGATACGGGTCTTCCGAAAAACACCCGCTCGCATCGAGCCGCATCGGGTCGAGCATTAATCCGCAACCGACAGTTCCCGCAAAAGCGAGACGGGCGCGCGCCGCATCCTGCGATCGGGTTTTGCTCACCGCCGCAACGGTTTCCGGCGAAAACGTACAGCCGAGCGCAAGCTCGGACGGAACGTTTACCGCATACGGAAAAAGAGAGCACCCGAAATCGACGCTCTCCACTCTTAGTCTGTCCACGCTCGCCGTCACCGTTCCGCCGCCTGCAAGCGACAGTCTTTCGGCAAGGGTCATTTGCGCTATTACGCTGCGAACGCGCTCAATATCCATTCTTGAACAAAGTCTCGACGTAGATCATTCCCACGCCCGTGTATTTATATATTTCGAGACGGTCGCGATACTCGTAGATAAACTGTCCTTCGACGCGCTTGTTTTTGAAAACAAGCGGACGTTCCGCCGTCTGCAAAGGCTGATTCGAATATGCTCGCGCAGAGGGATCGTAACCCGCTTGACCGCCGTTACCGTAACCGACCGAACCGCCGATCGAATTATTCGTTCCGAATCCGTTTCCGACGTTGCCCGATCCGCTCCCGACGTTCAAGCCGAAAGCGCTCGGCTCGTTAGTTCCGTAATTATTCGGAATAAAGCTCTGCTGTTCGGGCGCGGTCGGTTCTTGCGCCGGCCTTTGCGCATCGACGCCGTTCTGCTGCGAGTACCGAACATCACCCGAAAATTGCATTGCGCTCACGTCAGACTCGCCGTAGTGAACGGGCCGGATGTTCTCTTCCGTATGCGGTACGCATCGCGTCAAATCGGAATAATCTCTGTTGTCCGCCGTGCGCGTGTAATCGAAGCTGTTTCTGTTTCTCATATTAATGCGTTGCTCTCCTATACGTAGCTCTGTGATGCCGTCGAGGCTAAGCTTTCAAAACGTCTACGCCTACAAACTCGCGCAATACTTTGGGCACGGTGACAGATCCGTCCGCATTCTGATACTGTTCCACAAGTGCCGGAAGGATACGGCTCGTCGCAAGACCGGAGCCGTTGAGAGTGTGCACATACCCGATCTTTCCGTCGGCGGCGCGGTAACGCGTCATATTGCGGCGCGCCTGATAGTCGTTTGCATTGGAGACCGAGCTGACTTCTTTATAAATACCCATTGACGGGATCCATACTTCTATATCGTAAGTGCGCGCCATAGACGCCGAGCAATCGCCCGCCGCGAGCTTGCTCAATCTGTAATGCAATCCCAAACCCTCGACGAGCGCGCAAGCCTTATTAAGCAATTCTTCGAACGCCTGTTTCGACGTTTCGGGGGTGGTCACCTGAACCATTTCCACTTTGTCGAACTGGTGTCCGCGAATCATTCCGCGTTCTTCGGCACGGTAACTGCCCGCTTCCTTGCGGTAGCAAGGCGTATATGCGAATAATTTTTTGGGCAACTCGTTTTCGCTCAGTATTTCACCGCGATACAGGTTGACGAGCGCAGTCTCCGCAGTCGGAAGCAAGAACCGACGCGCGGCGAGTTCTTCGCCCGTCTCGATTCGATACACGTCGTCCTCGAACTTGGGGAACTGCCCCGCGCCCAAACCGCATTCGTAATTGAGCATATGCGGCGGCAGAATGAACGTGTAGCCGTCCGCAGTGTGCGTCTTAATGAAGTAAGTGAGAAGCGCCCACTCTATCTGCGCGCCGAGACCGGTATACAGCCAAGACCCGTTGCCCGCGAGTTTAACGCCGCGCTCGTAATCGATGAGGTGCAGACTTTCGCAAAGCTCGACGTGATTTTTTATCGCGAAATCGAAGCTCGGCTTTTCGCCCCAGACTTTGATTACTTCATTCTGTTCCTTGTCTCCCGCCACGACGTCCGGATCGGGTATATTCGGCAAACACAAAAGCGCGTTGCGAAGCTCCGCCTCGACGGCTTTCAGTTTTTCGTCGGCGGCAGAGATCTCGTCGCCTATCTCGCGCATTTTGGCAAAGATGGGCGCAACGTCCGCACCGCTCTTTTTAAGGCGGGGAATGTCTGCGCTGACCTTGTTCTTTTCGGCTTTGAGCGCTTCCGTTCCTCCGATGATCTCGCGGCGCTTTACGTCGAGCGCGAGGATCGAATCGAGATCGGCGGCGTAGCCGCGCTTTGCGAGCGCCGCTTGTACTTTGGCGGCATCCTGTCTTATGAGATTAATGTCTATCATAGCGTATTTCCTTATCGGCGACTTATTCGAAAGTTCTTCCTATATTGTAAACCAATGCGCTACGAAAATCAACCCTTGAACGTCTATTTTCTGCTTTTTCCCGACACTTTTTTGGATCGACGAACCGCGCGTCCGTTCTTTATTTCCGCTATCGTCGACTTTATGTCTATAACCCCCGTTGCTATAACGCCAGCAACGTAGCATATAACGAACAACGCCGCGCCGACCACGTTTTGCCAAAGATACGCCAAAGACAGCGCGCGCGATAGATACACTCCCCCTACGAATGCCGCGCACGCGACAGCGGCAAAGACCGTCGGCAGAATGAAAGCACGCAATATATCCGCGCCGATAGCGGACTGTTTGTATGCCCGCCGCACGGTAAGCGTCGCCGCGACCGCGTAGAATGCCGCCGTCGCGCCCGCCGCGCCTATTATGCCGAAAGCACGCACCAGTAACGGCGTAAGCGCGACCTTGACGCACGCGCCGATAACGAGGTTTATCACCGGCAAGTGCGCTTTGTTATTCGCTTGCAGGACCGTAGTGCCGAGCTGTAACACGCCCGAATAGAACACGGCTATGCCCTGTATCCTGAGCAGTCTTGCGGCGGTTTCGAGCTGTTCGGCGGTAAGTCCGCGCCTGTACAGCGTGCCGCATATCCTGTCGGGAAAAAGCATAAACGCGGCTGTCATCGGAATGGCGAACAGCATTATCCATTTAGTCGCGGCGCGCACGGTTTCCGCGCCGCCGTCGCCGCGCTCTACTGCGGAAGTCAGCGCCGGCAGGAACGCAACGGCAAAAGACAGCACTACGACCGACGGCATATTGACGAGCGTACCCACCGGACCTACGAAAAGCCCGAACAGCGCAGTAGCATACTCTCTCCCCGCGCCGCCGCCTATGAGAAGATTTATGACGAGTACGGAATCTATCATCTGCGTTATCGGCAAAACGAGCGAACCGAGCGTGACGGGAAGCGCGAAAGAATACAGTTCTTTAAGCAACTCCCGATCGGTGACGATAACCGCGTCGGTCGCCGCTTCCGTCGCGAGTTCCGGTCTTGTCGTGCGGACGATACGTTTTTTCCGCGCTATCAATGCGCGAAGTGCGAGATACGCGAGGGCGACAAACTCGCTGGCGGATACGCCGATGAGCGCTCCCGCGACGGCGAAACGCACTCCGCGCCCGATAAGGATCCTACTCAGCCCCAGCCCCAACAGCAATTTTATTACTTGTTCGATGAGTTGGCTCACGCCGCTGGGCGTCATATTGGACTTGCCCTGAAAATATCCGCGCAGTACGCTTATGCCGCCCGCAAACAAAAGCGACGGAGCAAGAGCGAGATATGCGACGCCCGCGTCCGTATTACCCTGAATGCCCGAAATGACGTTACGCAGCAGCGCCACCGCGACAGCCGCGACCGCAGACGTAGCGCCGAGCGGAATGAACGCCGCCCGCGCCGCACGCCCCGCAGTCTTGTCGTCGCCGAGCGCTGTATACTTTGCGACGACGCGCGACACCGCGCTCACCGCTCCGCCGCCGCAGAAAGCGAGCAGCACAGTGTACAGCGGAAACACCATTTGGTACAGTCCCATACCTTCCGCGCCCACTATGTTAGTGAGCGGCACTCTGTACAGTGCGCCTATCAGCTTGGCGACAATGCCTATTACGGCGAGTACAGCCGCCGACCGTCCGAAACTACGCGTTTTCATTCGGATAGTATGCGCAAAGGCAACGCCGATTACTTGTAGCGAGCGCGCGACAGCGATTATCCGATATTTCCGCAACGCCGCAACCGACGCGTATCCATTTTGAGCTTGATAGCAAATATATATCGCGCTACCCGCCGTTTTTCCAACGGTTTATATAGTACGGATCGTCGGTGCGGCACAAAAAGTTCTCCCGCCGCGCTTATTATCGGCACAAAAAAAACGCCCGAACGGTTCGAGCGTTCTTTTAGTTATGTTTGATTATTCCGCTTTGATAGCGCCGGTGGGGCATTCGCCTTCGCACGCGCCGCAATCGATACAAGCGCCAGCGTCGACGACATACTTGCCGTCGCCCTCGCTGATAGCGCCTACGGGGCAAGCGCCCGCGCACGCGCCGCACGCAATACATTCGTCGGTTATGATATGTGCCATCTCTGTCGACCTCCCATTTGTTATACGCTAAGTATACCATTTGTTTGGGCGTTTGTCAATACGGACGCGTTATTATCTTCGGTTAGCAACTGCGAACATTTTTTATATTCCGGATTTACGCTTCTCCGCCGTTTGCGTCCGAACGCGAGCTTCCGTTATTTGTTCCGTCACCGCCGTTTTGGTTGCGGGGCTTGCCGTCAATGCCGTCGCGGCCTTGGCCGAAATTCTTCTTATGCTTTTTCTTATTGCGCTTTTCGCCGCCGTTATTGTTTTCCGCGTTTCCGCTATTGCGATTGCCGTTATTGTCGTCGCGCTTGTTGCCGTCGTTACGGTTATTGTTCGCGTTTTTACCGTTTCGGTTGTCGCCGCGCCCGTTCTTTCCGCCGCCCTGACCGTTTCGGCTTTGGTCGTCGCGTTTCTGCTTCGCGTCGCCGTTGCGGTTTTGGCGGCATCCCTGTCCCCCGCCGTTATTTTGCGGCGCGCCGTCGATTTTGAGTTCTTCGAGCGGGAACTCGGCGAACTCGAAGTTTTCGTCGTTGCCGAAGCGAACGCGCACTTTTTCGCTGAGCGCCGTGACGGACACAACCGTTCCGCGTCTGCCGTCGGGCGCAGTCACCCATGCGCCGTGCTTGGGCATACGTTTCATAATATCCTCGTAAGTCTTATTCTCATACGCAAGACAGCATAAAAGTCTGCCGCACATCCCGTTGATTTTTCCGGGATTCAGCGCGAGGTTCTGCGTCTTTGCCATCTTGATCGAAACGTGCGCCTCGTCGCATTCGAACCTGCCGCAACAGCACGGCATTCCGCACGGCGAAAGCGTTCCGATCAGCTTGCACTCGTCGCGCGAGCCGATCTGTCTCAGATCTATGCGCATCTTGAACGCCGAAGCGAGATCGCGAACGAGATCGCGGAAGTCGACGCGTTGCTCGGCGGTAAAATACAGCACGAGTTTACTGTGGTCTACGGTAAATTCGCAGTCGACTATCTTCATATCCAGTCCGCGCGCCGCGACTTTTTCCTTAGCTGTCGCGAGTATATCGCGCTTTTTGTCCGCGTCTGCCGCCGCCGCGTCGAGGTCGGACTCAGTGGCTATGCGCATAATCGGTTTGAGCGGCGCTACCACTTTACTCCCGTCGACGTCGTGCGGCGGTTGAACTACCGTCGCAAGTTCCACGCCGCGCTGGGTCTCGACTACGACCGACATTCCTTTTTCGTATTCTTCACCTTCCGTCGGCGCGAAAAAATATACGCGCGGCGACGTTCTGAATTTAACTCCTATTACCTTCGGCATAGCGCCTTCTCCTCCATAATTTTAAGTACCAACTCGTCCATTACCGCTTGCGGAATGCAATTCGCCTCGTTGTGTCTTTTGGCAATGCGCACAAAGTCCGCACCGTTCGCCGCCGACAACGGCGTAAAACCGTCGCTCACGCCCGTTACGTCTCCCGACGGGAATACCGTTTCCGCGCCGACGAGCGCGCGCGCAATATCGCAAAGCAGGTATTCCATAATGCCGAGCAGTGTAGCCACCTTGTCTCGCGTCAGCTTGTCGTACACTGCGGCGGTCTCCGCAAAACGTCGACTGCCCGACGCAAGCCGCAAAATATCGAGCGCGGCGGAATATAGCTTGGAAAAATCGCCGTCTCCGAGTATGCGCTCGGCAAGCCCGATATTGCCGCGACTTGCCCGCGCCGCAAGCTCGTTTGCCGACTTGTCCTTATGCCGCAGATCCAACTCCCGACGCACAACGTCGACGGGGAACGGAGCAAGCCGCAACAGCCGACACCGAGATTCGACGGTAGGCAACATCGTCCCGCACGCACAAAGTATAAAGCATACGCGCGACGGCGGCTCTTCGAGCGATTTCAGCAGTTTGTTCTGACATATCTCGCTCATACTTTCCGCATTCTCGATTATATATATACGCTTACCAAGCTCGAACGGAGTAAGATACAGCGAATCTATTATCTCACGCACGTCGTCGACGCTCACCATCGGCGGTTTGGATTTTTCGGCAGTTTTTTTCGACGAAGTTTTACTTCTCTGCGGATTGGGATAAACGATAATGTCCGCATGCTCTTCGAGCGCTTTTTCAAACGCGACGCCGCACAGCCGCGCCGCAACAAGCCGCGCCGTGAGCGCAAGTCCGTCGCCGTCCTCGCCGCTCAACAGGAACGACCCGCCGTCGCTCTGCGATATTCCCGTAACAATATCGAGCTTCCCGTAAAGCTCGGCGTATTTTGCAATCTCGGCGTTCACAGTATTTTTTCCACCGCCGCATAAATTTTCGCAGCCGTCCGTTCTTTCTCGCCGCTCGCGTCGATCGCGACTAGCTCGCCGGACTCGCACATAGCTTTGAACCCGCTGTAAACCCTGCCGAAAAATTCGAGGTTTTCACGCTCCAAACGGTCGGTCTTATCCGCGCCGCCTTTGCGAGCGAACCCCGCTTCGGGAGCTATGTCTAGAAGCAACGCCAAATCGACTTTAACCGGCGCTATCGTCGCGGCGTTTACCGCCCTTATGAAATCGAGATCGAGACCTCGTCCGTATCCCTGATATGCGAGCGTCGAGTATATAAACCTGTCGCACACAACGACTCGCCCTCTTTCGAGCGCAGGTTCGACTATATACTTCAAATGATCGCGGCGCGCCGCCGAATACATATAAAGCTCGGTTATCGCGTCGGGAGAATAATGGGGATCGAGAATGAGCGTGCGCAGTTTCTCGCCCAACGGCGCACCGCCCGGCTCACGCGTGGCTATCGCATCGACGCCGTGCGAACGCAGTGCGTCGACGAGCAATGCGCTCTGCCTGCTCTTGCCGGCGCCCTCGATACCTTCCAAAACTATGAACTTGCCCGTTCTGCCGTTGCTCATTTCAGCTTCCTCAATCCGTTATCAAGCGCGGCGGCGAGCCGCGCGACGCCGCCCTCGCTGTCGGCGGCAGTGAATATAAACACTATGTGCCGTCCGTCGACCATTTCCGAATACACGCCACGTCTTATAAGCTCGTCGTTGAGCTTTTTCGCGTCCACGCCTTCCGCACCGCAGTCGAGAACAAGTCGCGTAAAATCGTCGTTTTTCAAAAATGCGAAATCGCTTTTAATACTCTCTATCGGCGCATACAATGCGTCGTATGCCGCGCGTGTTTCGACGGCCGCCAATTTATCTACCGCATACTCTATCGACGCATACAACAGATATGACGGGCTTGTAGACCCCATAACGTCGACCGCGTCGCCTAGCTTCGCCGAGTTTTCGTCCGATAAATTATCGAACAGCAACGCGCTCTGCGTCAACGCAAAAAGCGTCTTGTGCGCCGATACGTTGCATATGTCGCAAGCTCCGGCAAAGCTCTTCGGCAAGTGCTCGGAAAAGCCGAAGTGCGCGCCGTGCGCGCCGTCGATAATAAACATCAAACCCTTGCGCTTGCAGTATTCGGCTATGCCGTTTACGTCGGCGCTATACCCGTAATATGTGGGAGAAGTGATTATCACCGCTCCGATATCGGCGGTCAGTTTTTCATCGATCTGCTCTACGGTAAGCGGCCGCACGCCGCCGCGCTCGCCCGCCGTTACACATCGCTTGCCTGACAATATAAACCCGTCGAATACCGAACGGTGCGAATTGACGTCGACGACAGCGTTCGCTCCCGCATAAAACACGGCGGATTTTACGCCCTGCGAACTGCCCCCGCACAGAAACCGTGCGTGTCTTGCGCCGAATACTTCCGCCGCATACGCTTGGGCGCGGACGAGGTCGTCCGACGGAAAGCTGTCGTCGGTCAGTTCGGTAAGATCGACTTTGCTCAATGCGCCCTTGTGTCCGGGCGTGTGAAGTCTGAGCGGCTCGCTCGACGCGTAGCCTTGCATTTTTCGGTATAAGCTCACTTGCCCGTCTTAGGCTTCATCGTCGGGAACAGAATGACGTCGCGAATGGACGCGCTGTCGGTGAGCAGCATTATCATACGGTCGATGCCGATACCCAAGCCGCCGGTCGGCGGCATTGCGTATTCGAGCGCTTCGACGAAATCGTCATCGGCGGCTTGCGCATCCTCGTTGCCCTGCTTCGCCATACTGCGCTGCATTTCGAAACGCTTCGCCTGATCGAGCGGATCGTTAAGCTCGGAATAGGCGTTGCCGCCCTCCCAGCCGTTGATGAAGAACTCGAAACGGTATGTCAATCCGTCGTCCGACTTTTTGGCGAGCGGCGAAATTTCTATCGGGTATCCCGTTACGAACGTCGGCTGAACGAGCGTGCTTTCCACAAGTTTGTCGAACGCCGCGTACATACACTCGGCGGCATTCTTCTCGCCCTCGATCTCCACGCCCAAGCGTTTGAGTTCCGCGCGCGCCTTTTGGTCGGAGAGCGCCATAAAATCGACGCCTACCGTCTCTTTGACTATATCGCGCATAGTGACGCGCCGCCACGGCGTGGAAATATCTATCTCACGTCCGCGATAGTTTATTTTATTGCCAAGTCCCACAGCGCGCGCCGCAACCGTGTAAATGTCCTCGACTCGCTTCATCATATCGGTGTAGTCGCCGTAAGCCTGATACAGCTCCATCATCGTGAATTCGGGATTGTGTTTTATGTCCATTCCCTCGTTGCGGAAACACCTGCCGAGTTCGTATACGCGTTCCAAACCGCCGACGATCAGCCGCTTTAAGTACAGTTCGGGTGCTATGCGCATATACATATCGAGGTCGAGCGTGTTATGGTGCGTTATGAACGGCCGCGCCGCCGCGCCGCCAGCAACGGTGTTTAGTATGGGCGTTTCCACCTCGATAAAACCGTCGTCGTCGAGATAGCGACGAACGGCGGAAATTATCTTGCCGCGTCCGATGAACGTATTCTTCACTTCGGGATTGGCTATCAAATCGAGATAGCGCTTACGGTAACGCAGATCGTTGTCTTTGAGACCGTGCCACTTTTCGGGAAGAGGCAAAAGCGCTTTGGATAACAGCGTAAGTTCGGTGACCGAAACGGATACTTCGCCGCGATGTGTGACGAACACCTCGCCCTTAACGCCGATTATATCGCCTATGTCGGTCTGCTTTTTGAAAAAGTCGTATTTCTCTTCGCCGAGATTGTCGCGTTTGACGTAGATCTGTACCTGCCCCGACACGTCGAGAAGATGAGCGAAACTCGCCTTGCCCATTATGCGCTTGCTCATCAGTCTGCCGGCAACGGACACTGCCTTGCCGGTTTCGGGGTTCGAAGTAACGTCCGCCGCGTGCGCGGTGACGTCGAAACTCGTTATCTTATACGGATCTTCGCCCTTTGCCGTGAGATCGGCGAGTTTGGCGAGACGCACTGCTTTAAGCGCGTCTATATCCTCTTCGGGCGTTGCCGCATTTTCGGGTATATCGTTCATAGCTGTCTCTCTTAAACGTAAAATTTCAGTGCCGTGATTACAGGAGATAAACCGGTCATCTCCTCATCGACTTTTTATCGACCGCGATCGAAAGTATCTTGAACAGAAGATCACCGACCATTACGACGTCGTTCTCCTCTTTGTCGAGGAATGCCGATCCGACGCGCGACTCGTTCGAAATCTTGCCGTTAAGCGCGTCCGACTCGTGCGAGCCTACTATGGTATACGATTTCAGACCGGCGCACTTGGTCCTGTCTGCTTTTGCCCTCGCCTTGACTTTGAGCGAAAGCTCGTCCGCCGAAAAACCCTTGTCCAAAAGTTCTTCCTTTTTATAGCGCTTGCCGCCGAGAAGTTCCGAACCGGCAACCGCGTAATCTTCCGCCGTAAGCTCGCCGAGAATAGGACGGTTCTGTTTATTGGCGCGCATATCGTTGACCGACATACGGGTCAAAAATCCCTCTATAATGTCGGTGCGCGACAGTCCGCACTTTTCCACTTCGGCAAGTCCGTCGGCTATGTCCGCTTCTATGACCTCTATCGTGCAGCCTACGGAAACGACGTCGTCGTTTATCGACTTCTCGTCGATTACCTTAGCATACATCAGCTTTTCTTTGATCGCGTCGATCTCGTTTTGAAGTTTCGCCTGTTCGTCGCGCGCTATATCGTACTCGGCGTTTTCGGAAAGGTCGCCCTGTGCGCGAGCGGTAGCGATTTCCGCGACGATAGCGGGCATTTCCACCATTTTGATGTGTTCGAGCCGCTCTTCAAGCTCGCGCTTGCCCGCCGCAGTCATAATATATTCCTTAGGCATAATTATCTCCTTATAAATTTACTCGTTACATTATAAATCATACGTCCGCTCAAAGTCAAGCGAATTACCGCAAAAGAGACTTTGCGGCGGCACGGCATAATCCCTCAACACTCGGCATATTACGGCAATCCGCGACATATATTGGTAAAACCCGACAATCGGGCGGGCAAGGAGCTGAAATTATGAACGATATAGATATTCGCGCCGTCGAATTAGGCAAATACATAGTCGAAAACGCCTGCACCGTCCGTGCCGCCGCCGCGCACTTCGACATAGGCAAGTCGACCGTGCATAAGGACGTGACAGAACGGCTCGAAAAGATCGATCCGGAACTGTTCGACAGCGTGCGCAAGGTACTCGATTATAACCTGTCCGTCCGCCACCTTCGCGGCGGTGAAGCGACCCGCGCCCGCTGTGCCGAAAACAAAAAACACAGTCAGCGACCGCAAACGTAAAAAGCCGCGAAATTTTCACGGCTTTTGCATACGAGCACTCTTATCAGTCTCGGTCGTTATTGTTGCAATCCCATATTACCTTGCCTCCACCGGTATCACTACCCCAATTTTCGTCCCAGCCACTCGGTTTTCTCGCCGCCTCGCAATAAATAATAAGCGACTTACAATAGCGGAACGCGTAATTCCCGATATTTGTCACGTTGATCGGTATCTTTATGCTCGTTAACCCAATGCAATATTGGAAGGCTTTCTCCTCGATACTCGTTACACTGTAATTTGCATTTTTGTACGTCACGACGGCAGGAATTTCCACGTTGCCGCTTAAATTGATCGGCTGTCCTACAATCGTCGCTACGCCGTCTTTGAGCGAATAACGTAAACCGTCTATTACGGCATATTCGTAGCCGTTTTCATCCTTATTGTTATTCTTGCAATCCCATACTACCGGATAAAAACTATAAGGCGAAATCCATCCGTCATCCCAACCGCTCGGCTTTTCGGCAGCCTCGCAGTATATCGTGATTGAATTATTGTTATAGAATCCATCTTTTTTGATACTCTCCACACTATTCGGTATCGTTACGCTTGTAAGAAAATCACTTGAAGAGAATGCCCCACTCTGAATACTCGTCACACTGTATTTCACGTTTTTATACGTCACCGTAGCGGGTATATTTGCCGTCGTTATATTCCTTGGTTGTCTTATTACAGTCGCTACGCCGTCTTTGAGCGAATAACGTAAACCGTCTATCACGGTGTATGCGTAGCCGTTTTCATCTTTATTGTTATTCTTGCAATCCCATACAACGGGACAGCCAAAGCTGCGCCACTCAATACCATCCCAACTGCTCGGCTTTTCGGCAGCCTCGCAGTATATAGTTAGCGCGTAGCAGTCACTGAACACATAGTCACCCATACTCGTTACGCCGTCGGGTATCATTATTTGCGTTATCAAATCGCACCCAGAGAACGCTTTGTCACCTATACTTTCAATACCGCTTCCCATAGTTACGTTTGCAAGCATCTTGCATTTATAAAACGCATACCTACCGATGGTCTTAATACTGTCGGACATTGTTATGCTTGTAAGAAAACCGCAATTCTCGAACGCATTGTCCGGAATGCTGTTTCCGCTTGTTATGACCACCGTCTTTAACGAGTTCTTGGGTATCGACGAAATCGCCGATGCGGGTATTTTCGCGCTCGTTATCGGGCACCCCGAAAACGCGTTCTCGCCTATGCTCGTCACGCTGTTCGGTATCGTGATCTTCGTTATGCCCGTCATGCTCGCAAAAGCGTTAGCGGGTATGCTTTTCAGCGTGTCGGCGAGCACTACACTTCCTTTAAGTCCCTTCGGCACGAGCACTATCTCCGTCATGTCGGCGTTGTACAGTATGCCCTTATATACCGAAATGCCGCTGTTCCCCGACGTGCACGTTATCGAGTCTATCTCGCACAGGTCGAACGCCCCGTCGGCTATACCGGTCACTTCGTAAGTCGTATCGCCGTACTCCACGCTCGCGGGGATCTTTATCGTAGTAAGAACCGACGACTGTTTAGCCACCGTCGCTTTGCCGTCTTTGAGCGCGTAGCGTATGCCGTTCACAACGGCGTAGATATATCCGTCGTTCGCGACGTCGTTATTCCTACTGTCGTATATTACGGGAACTCCGTCATAGCTCCACCCGCATTCCGCTCTCGTCTTATCCGTTTCGAGCACTATCGCGCAACCGTCGAACGCGCCCCGTCCGATTTCCGTCACTTTATTAGGTATCTTTACTTTCGTCAAGTTACCGCAATTCTCGAATGCGCGCGCGCCTATCGTCGTAAGGCTGTCGGGCAACCATACGTATTCGAGCGACATGCAGTTCTTAAACGCGTCGGCGGCTATCTCCGTGCCGCTTATCAGTTCTACGTTGCGCAGTTTGTCGTTCGCTATATGCTTTGCCGCATATGCGGGGATCTCCGCCTGTTCTATCTTACAGTCCTCGAACGCGCCGTCGGCTATCTCCGTCACGGTCTCCGGTATTTGCAAAGACGCTATATCCATTCCCGTGAACATACCGCTCGATATGCTCTTCACGCCGCTCGGTATCGTGAGATACCGAGTTTTCTTTACCGACGGATTCATCCACAGTATGCTTCCGTTCTTCTTATACAGTATCGCGCCCGTACTCGCATACGCACCGTTGTTGACCGCTACGGTAACGGTCATAATGTTATCGCAACCGTCTATGAATCCGTCGCCTATCTCCGTCACATCCCGTTCGATCGTCAGATACCGCAAGCCCTTAAAGTCCTTGAACGCGTTCACCGCTATCTTCGTCACGCCTTTTGGCACTTCGAGCATGCCTATACCGTCGGCGCTCGCAACGCCCGTAACGGTGTTCCCGCTCGTCGTGAGCGTTCCCGCCAACCGTATCCAGTGCGCCGTCTCTTTCAGTTTTCTCGCCGTCGCCGCGCCGGACAAATTCGCCGTCGTCACCGTCTCGGCGGGATCGTCCGTCCTGAGCGCGTACGCTTTCCACGTCGCGTTGCTCGCGAATGTAACGCTCGAAAGCGCGGGCTGGTCGCCGAAACACCCTCTGCCTATGTACCACGTCGTTTCGGGGATAGTCACGCTCGCAAGCGCGCCGTCCTCGTTGATCACGCTGTTTCCGCCGAACGCACTCGCGCCTAAGTATTCCGCAGACCGCAAATTTATATTCGCAAGCGAATAACACCCGTCGAACGCCTCGTTCGATACCGTCTTCGTCCCGCCGAGATCGAGTTTCGTCATTGCGTTGCAGGCGCGGAACGCCCTGTACCCGACGCTCTTCAAGCTGTCCGGCAGTTTAAGTTCGGTCACGTTTATGCTCTCGAACGCGCTCTCGCCTATGCTATCGAGCGTCGACTCTTGCGCGAACGTGAGAGTCTCTATGTTGTTCCATAAGAACGCGCTCTCGCCTATGGTTTTAACGTTCTTGCCGATCGTGACGCTCTCGATCGTCTTGCAACCGTAGAACGCCCAGCGATTGACCGTTTCGGCGTTGACCGTTATATCCGTCACCGCTCTGCCGTTTATGTACAGCTCCGCTTTCCCGTTCGAGAGAGGGTTCGCCTTTTTGTCGGACGAGCAGTCCATTTCTATACCGCACCATTTGTCTATGCTCCCCGCATATTTCACTTCGAGAAGCGACCGCATTCCATCCGTTCCGAACGCGTCGTAATTTATCTTTTTAAGCGAATTGGGCAAGCCTAACTCCACAAGCGCCGCACAGTCGCAGAAAGCCTCGCTCGGTATCTCCGTAACGCCCTCGCCTATGGTCACACTCTCCAGCTTGGTCGCATTCTTGAACGCTCCCGTACCTATCTCCGTCACGCTGTCCGGAATGATTATTCCCGTAAGCGACCGCGAGTTTTTGAACGCGTCATTCGCAATAGCCGTCACGGGCTTGCCGTTGTGCGTTTCGGGCACTTCCACGTCGCCGCTGAGCCCGCCTATGCCGCGCACTATATACCCGCTTCCGTCGTCCATTCGCGCAAAGTCGAAACTCACCGCCCACACCGCATAAAGCGTCGTGTCGCCCTCCAACTCGTCGCTTTCGAAGTTCCACAGCGCTTCGCCGTCCGTATCCTTCGCCCATCCGCTGAACGCATACTGCGCACGCTCGGGCATTCTCAACGGCTCGTCGAGCTCTTTTGCCGTGACGGTATACGTCGCCGTCTTTCCGTCCGACGATATGACCGCGCCGTCGTCGACGGTCTCGCCTTCTATCTCTATCTCGGCGTCGAACTTGCCGCCGTTCGCGTCGAACACCACCGTGTACGTCACGCCCGTCGGTTCGTCGGGCGGATCGTCGCTCTTGTCCCTGTTGCACGCCGCCATACATAGCGTGCTCGCCAGTGCGCCTAACAGCGCAGTCACCGTTACGATGAACTTCTTTTTCATATCCTACTTTCTCCTTTTATTAAACGGAACCGACGACTGAGTGACGCGAGCAAAATTGCGTCGGCGATTTGCGTGAGACGAAATACAATATAACCCGCTCGTAGCGGCGCTACGTGTGGGTTATATTGTGGCGCGTATTCGCGTAAATCGACAGCAAGGTTGCCGCACGAACTTATTCGACGGTTCCAAACACAAAAAAGACCCCGACGGGTTTTTCCGTCGAAGTCCTTTGTCGTTTCAATGATTTTTTCGGTGCGCGAGAAATTTCGGGCGCTTACTCTATTTAGAGCGCCCCCCCCCCCAGCATTATTACATTATTATAACTCACTTCTCGCACCGTGTGACCTCTGTATATATATTTGTATGAATTATACACCTTATGAACGTCTTTGTCAACACTTTTCCGTTATCTCGTCGGCGGGAAAACGAACTCGTTATAGATTTCTTATTCGTTACCGTTACGGTCCTATTCCTTCCTCGAGACACTTTCCCCGAAGCGGAAAACATCATTGAGTTATGCGCTTCGCCGCTTAATTCCGCATTCCGAACTTATCAGTCGTACAGTTTGGACACGGGCAGGTCGGCAAAAATAGCGGCTATGGCTTCCGCGAAGATAGGCGCGACCGATACGGGTATGATCTTGTCGATCTGTCTTTCGACGGGTTGCTCGATAGTATCGAGAATGAACAGCTTTTTAATTACCGAATTTTGCAGGCGTTCGATCGCGGGACCGGACAGCACGGCGTGCGTACAGCAAGCGTACACGTCGGTTGCACCGCCCACTTCGACAAGCGCTTTCGCGCCCTGAACGATAGTACCTGCGGTATCTATCATATCGTCTACTATGAGACAGCGCTTGCCTTTAACGTCGCCTACTATATTCATAACTTCCATTACATTGGCTTTGGGGCGGCGCTTATCGACGATAGCGAGCGTCTTATCGAGCTTGGTCGCCATTTTGCGTGCGCGCGCAACCGAGCCGACGTCGGGAGAAACTATAATGAGATCGTCGCCTGCCTCTTTGATGAAGTCCTGACCGGCGATCGCTTTTGCGAGGATAGGCACGCCCAAAAGGTGGTCGACGGGAATATCGAAAAATCCCTGTATCTGCGCGGCGTGAAGATCCATAGTCAACACCCTGTCCGCGCCCGCTTTGCAAATAAGATCGGCAACAAGTTTGGCTGTGATAGGATCGCGCGCACGCGCCTTTCTGTCCTGACGCGCGTAACCGAAGTACGGCATAACCGCAGTGATTCGTCCGGCGGAAGCGCGTTTCAACGCGTCGATCATAACGAGCAGTTCCATAAGATTGTCGTTTACGGGCGTGGAAGTCGATTGTATTACGAACACGTCGCACCCGCGCACCGACTCGCCTATCGAAACCGAGATTTCGCCGTCGCTGAAATGACCGACTTCGCAATCGGAAAGTTTCATTTTGAGCCGTTCCGAAATCGAGCTTGCGAGCGCTTTACACGAATTTCCGCAGAACAGTTTAATCTTGTTGCCGTGAGCTATCATTGGTTCCTCCGAATTTTACATTGCCTTACGGCAATAGATATAACTTATTGTTGTCCGCCGTTCGGCTTGCCTGCGGCATCGATCACGCCGCCGTTTTCGGGCAGGTTCTGCTCGATAGGCGCGTAAAGATTGCCCTTCCAATCGCGCTTTACATACTGTCTGCCGCGCGCTACGGCAAGCGCCTGCTTGGGTACGGAATCGGTTATCGTCGATCCCGCCGCGATAAACGCCCTGTCCTCTATCGTGACGGGCGCTATTATGTTAGCGTTAGAGCCGATAAACACGTTGTTCCCGACTACCGCACGATGCTTGTTCTTTCCGTCATAGTTGACGAATACGACCCCGCAACCGATGTTGCACTTTTCGCCGAGCTGTGCGTCGCCCACATAAGAAAGATGGCTGACCTTTGTTCCGCTGCCGATAATGCAGTTTTTCAACTCTACGAAATCGCCGATACGACACGCCTCGCCCACTACGCTGTCCGGACGCAGATACGCAAAAGGTCCGACGGTAGTGTATGAGCCGACGGCGCTTTTGTACAGTCTCGAACTGTCTATGCGCGCGCCCGCGCCTATAATGCAGTCCTCGATGTAGTTATTGGGCATAATGACCGCGCCTTCCTTTATGACGGTCTTACCCTTAATAAAGTTGTACGGCTCGACGGTAGCGCCGCGCGAAATGACCGCGTCGCTATCGATGTAAGTATTATTGAAGTCCGGAATATTGACGCCGTTCGACGCGTGGTAGCGCAGTATTCGCCGACGAATAACGTCGGTGACGCGCGACAGCGATTCCGCGTCGACTACAGTATCGAACTCGCCGTTTGCCGGCTCTGCGTTCAGATACAGCGAATCCATCTCGAACAAATGCTCGGTGCGAAAAACGAACCCGCGCGGCAGTTTCATCGAGTTGTACTTACCGGCACGCAAACGATCCACCGCAGCCGCGATCGTTTTTGCGGTGACCAGCGGAGTATCGCAGTAAAGTATAACGGTGACGCTACGCGCGCGGTCGACAGAGCTTCGCACGGCTTCGCAAAGATTGACCACCTGCGAACCCTCGACGGTGCGGCAAGGCACGCCGATAGCGCTCCCCGCCCATTCGGAGAGAGACTTCCCCATTACCCGAATATTGCCGACCTCGCCGAGCGCTTTATTGTTAACGCGCAACACAATTCCGTTTACATCGAAATCAATCATACGAATATTATAACGCTTTTAATCGTCGCCGTCAACCGATATTAAGCGCGAAAATCAAAAAAGCCCTTTCGGGCTTTTTTACAGTGTTGCGATATACTCGTCGTAAGTGACGGGACGGTCGAACGTCTTTTCGCAGTTCTCGATGATGATTATTCTATTAGCTACCGACGACATAATTTCCTCGTCGGCGGTGATGAACAGTATGGGTGCTTTGAAGTTGATCATTCCCTTATTGAGCGACGTGATACTCTCCAAATCGAGATGGTTCGTCGGTTCGTCGAATATAAGGAAATTGGGCGACAGCAACATCATTCGCGCAAGCATACACCGCGCCTTTTCGCCGCCCGACAACACGTTTGCGGGCTTTAACGCCTCGTCTCCCGAAAATAACAGCCGACCGAGCCACGAGCGCAGGTACTCCTGTTCGTGGTTTTCCGACCACTGATCTATCCACTTTACGAGCGACAGCGCACAGCCGTCGAAGTATTTGTCATAGTTCTGCGGCATATATGCGGGCTTGATGTTCTTGCCCCAAATGACCCGACCCGAATCGGGTTTGCCGTCGCCGAAAATGCAGTCGAAAAGCTCGGCTACGGAACGCGAATTATCGGTGATAAAGCCTATCTTGTCGTCGCGACCGACGGTGAACGACACGTCCTTGAAGTACCCTTCCTTAGTCAGTTTTTCGACGCGCAAAATGTCGTTGCCCGGATCGCGCTCGAACTTATAGTCTATATACGGGTATTTGCGCGACGACGGCTTTATATCCTGAATTTCTATTTTGTCAAGCTCGCGCTTTCTGCTCGTCGCCTGTTTGGACTTACTTGCGTTCGCCGAAAACCGTGCGATAAACTCGCGAAGTTCTTTGATGCGTGCTTCCGCCTTTTTGTTCGCCTCGCGCTGTTGACGCAGTATGAGCTGGGACGATTCGTACCAGAAATCATAGTTGCCCACGAACATATTGATTGCGTTATAATCCACATCGCAAATGTGCGTGCAAACCTGATTGAGAAAGTGACGGTTATGCGAAACGACGAGTACGGTCGCCTGTTCGAGCGACTTCAAATACTCCTGCAACCACCGCACTGTCTTTATGTCGAGGTTGTTTGTCGGCTCGTCGAGAAGCAGTATGTCGGGCTTGCCGAACAGACACTGCGCCACAAGCACCTTTACCTTGACTTTCGGCTCGATCTCGGACATCTGCGTATCGAACAGCGATTGGTCGATGCCTATACTGTTGAGCAAGCTCTCCGCCTCTACCTCGCACTCGTATCCGCCCAACTCGCCGTAACGGGTTTCCAGTTCTGCGGCGAGATTGCCGTCCTCTTCCGAAAAGTCGGACTTGGCGTACAGCACGTCGCGCTTATGCCTAACGTCGGCAAGCTCCTTGTGTCCGCAAATCACCGCCTCTCGCACGGTAAACCCGTCGTATGCGTTTTGATTCTGTTCGAGCACAGACATACGCTCGCCTTTGCCTATCACTATCTCGCCCTTGCTCGGTTCGATCTTGCCGGACAGAAGTTTCAAGAAGGTCGACTTGCCCGCGCCGTTCGCACCGATAATGCCGTAGCAGTTTCCGCTCGTGAACTTGATATTGACGTTCTCGAAAAGAACGCGCGTGCCGAATTGAAGTTTTACGTTGTTTACGTTTATCATTTACAGATCCTTGATATTAATAATTCACAAAAAAACGGGCTATGACTGCCCGTTGTTTCGGGCGCGCAGACTAAGTGACGCGCCGAGATTGCGTAAGAAATTTTCGTGATACAATGGATATATGTTGCTGTTCGTAGCCTTGTCCTACGTGCCAAACATATAGCCGCACGCATCGCGGAAATTTACAGCAAGATCGGTGCACGAACTCTTCTGCGCACCCTTATTACTCGTCGCGGAACGGCATAAGCGCCATTATACGAGCGCGCTTGATGGCGGTCGTTACGTCGCGCTGATGGCAGGCGCAAAGACCGGAAGCACGGCGGGGCAAAATTTTGCCGTTTTCGGCGGTGTACTTTTTAAGTCTGTCCACGTCCTTGTAGTCGACGTGGTCGATATGACCCTGACAGTATTCGCAAACGCGCTTTTTTACTTGGCGCGGGCGACGACGTCCGCCCTTGTCGTCGGAATCGTTTGCCTTGTTTCTGGGTTTATTATTCTTTTCCATAACTGGAATTCTCCTTTAATTAGTTTAGAAAGGCAGATCGTCGTTATCGACGGGCTGCATATCGGATATGGGATGCGGTTCTTCGGGCATATATCCGCCGGACGCGCCGTCTCTGCCTGTCGACGCGGTTTTAGGCGTGAGGAACTCTACTTCGTCGGCCACAACATCGAACGACGTGCGCTTGATCCCGTCGCGATCCTCATACTGTCTGCGTTGCACAGAACCGTTGATCCCTACTTTACTGCCTTTGAACAGGTATTTGGCGCATCTGTCCGCAAGCTGTCTCCAACAAATGATGTCGAAGTAGTCTGCGACGCGTTCGCCGTTCGCATTTGTAAACGGACGGTTTACCGCGATATTGAACCTTGTGAAGTTAACGCCGCTCTGGGTGGTGCTCGCTTCGGGGTCGCGCGTCAAATTGCCTATCAAAATGATCTTGTTCATTCTCTTCTCCTTACTTTCTTTCGATCATAAAGCGAATAACATCGTCACTGATACGCATCTGCCGTTCGATCTCCGCAGGGATCTCCGGCGGCGCAGTGAACTTCATCAAAACGTAATGACCCGTGAAGTGCTTGCCGGAGATCTTCGTCTGAATGGGATACGCGAGTTTTTTGGAACCCCATTCGTCGACCGTGACTTCGCCGTAAGGCTCGACGAGCGTTTTGAACCTTTGCACCAATGCCGTTTTGGCTTCGGCGTCCTGCTTGTCGGACAGGATATAAAGGATTTCGTAGTTATTCATAGTACCTCCTTTTGGACTACCGACCCGAATGAATTATCGGGTAAGGAATCGGCCGTAACTTTGTTTTACCGACCGTAAAAATGATTATAACACAAATCAAAATCTTTGACAAGCGTTTTAACGGGTCTATCGATCCGTAATTCTTCGTTCGACAGCAGACAGTGATTCTCAAAACATTATAAAACGCAACCTATTCCGCCTTATCCAAAATTACGAGTCTAGTACTCTCTATACTCTCGTTAAAGTCGTTGCGGTCGAGATCGAGTTCTTTGACGTCCTCGTATACCAGTTCGTCGTCGAACAGACGCTTGAACGGCTCTACCTTGTCGATATCGAGTTCGCAATGCTTTATTTTGTAGTGCATAGGAATAACGATATCCGGCATCAGTCTGTCTACGTATTCTTTGGCAAGCTCCGCGTCGACCGTGTAATTTCCGCCGACGGGAATAAGCAAAACGTTAACGGGGATAAGCCGCTCGATAAGTTCCGGACTGCACGGCTCGCCTATATCGCCCATATGGCAAATATTGACGCCGTCCATACGGAACTTGTAAATTATGTTCTTGCCGCGAAGCGCACCGTCCGCGTCGTCGTGGAACGACGGAACGCCTAAAATATGTATGCCGTCGTATTCGAACGTACCCTGCTTATCGAATATTTCCTTGAACTCGGCAACGCCCTTGATGTAGTTATGGTCGTTATGTCCGTGCGACATTGTGACTACGTCAACGGACGGTTTGACGTAACCGTACCCCACCATTGCGGGATCGAACGGGTCGGTAAGCACCGACAGTCCCGTACTTTCCGTCAACACAAAAGCAGAATGTCCCAGCCATTTGATTTTCATTTCTTTTCTCCCGATTTATTGAAACGCGCCGCGATACCGACCTTGCGCGCTTCTTCCGCCGCACCGTCGATAGCGAGCGTATAACCCAAATCCATATTCAATCCGTCGTCCGACACCGTCGCACGGCTCGAGCCGTTTTTGACCGAAAATCCAAGCTCGCCGAAAGGCGTTTTTATCGTCGATCTGTATTCTTCATCGCTCAAAACGAACGAGTACGTTTGCATTCCGACGCACTCGAACACCGTTTTCTCCGCAGTATGCGTTATTACGTATTTATCCCCGCCTATACCGAACTCCAAAACGAAACCGTCGTCGCGCACGCTAAACGCGCCGTCCGCATCGACGGGTTCGCAATCGGACGACAGTGTTATCGTCGCTTTGGTATGGGTACTTCGGTGAATGTCCGTATCCATAGTCATATTGTACACTTTTAGAACGACCGTGTCAACTATATTATTCGGTTATTGTTATTTGCGCAGTACCATCGCCTTGATGTCGTTGACTGCAGTGCGCATTTTCTGGTCGGAAACGAGCGCGGCGGAGATTTTGTCGCGCGCGTGCATAACCGTCGTATGCTCCCGACCGCCGAAAAACTCACCTATGGAGGCAAGCGGCAACGTCATAAGCTCGTTTATAAGATAAATCGCGACCTGACGGGGTTCTACGACTTCTTTGTTCTTCTTTTTGCCGACAACGTCCGCTTTTTGCACGTTGAAATAGCGACACGTGCAATCGATGATCTCGTCGGCGGTTATCTCGTCGCACTCTTGCACTCTGTAATCTTTGAGCGCTTCCGCGCAGATGTTCAAATCGACCTTGCTTCCGCGCAGTTTGGCTAGGAATATTACCTTAGTAAGTACCCCTTCCATCTCGCGAATACTGCCCGTAACGCGCTCGGCTATGTATTCGAGCGGTGCGTCGGCGATGTTTACCTTTGCGTCCTGCGCCTTGCGTTGAAGTATCGCTATGCGCGTTTCGAGATCGGGCGGTTGCACGTCGACTACAAGACTGGACATAAACCGCGACCGCACACGATCGTCCAGGTCGGGAATATCCTGCGGCGGACGGTCGGACGCGAACACCATCTGTTTGCCGGAGTTTTGCAATTCCTCGAAAATATGGAATATCTCTTCCTGCGTCGACGGTTTTTTCGCGATGAACTGCACGTCGTCTATCATAAGAAGATCTATACTGCGGTATTTTTCACGAAACGCCTGATTACTGCCGCCGCTCGCCGTCCGTATCGATTCGATGAACTCGTTTAGAAAAGTCTTGGACGACACGTACATTATTTTGAGATTGGAGGTCGACATCTTTACCTCGTTGCCGATCGCGTGCATAAGGTGTGTTTTGCCCAATCCCACGCCGCCGTAAATGAACAACGGGTTATATACCTGACCGGGCGCTTCGGCTACGGCGCGCGCGGCGGCGGCGGAAAGCTCGTTGCACTTGCCTACCACAAAGTTTTCGAAATTGTATTTGGGATTGATCGTGCCGTATTCGTTGCGCGGCGGCTCTTCGTGGTGCGCAATCGGCGCGGGCGCGGGCACGCCGTCCTCGTCATCAGAAACGATGGCTATGTCGCTCGGCGCGCCGTCTATACGGCGGAGTATCGCTTTGAACAGCGGCATATACTTGGCGGCAACCTCGTTGCGTGATGTTGCCGTCGCCGTGCTCAATATCAAAACTCCGTCCTCTATCTTTACGGGACGCAATGGTTTGATCCAAACGTCAAAGCCTAGCGAGTAGACCTCTACTTCCAGCTTGGACAGCATTTCCTGCCATATTGCATTTGCGTCGTTAATCATTGCCACCGCCGAATTAATACCGTTTAACTTGATCGGTTGCGGGTGTGCGTTCCGAAATCAAACGCGCAACACAACCGTCGCTTATTACAATTCAATTATACAACATCACAGCGCCGAAATCAAGTTTTTTCTTCGTTTTCTTTCATAGCGACGGCGACCTTATAAACTTCGTTTTTTTGCACGCGTCTGTCCGCCGCAACTTTTTTTACGGCGGTCTTTACGTCGTCGCCGCCGTCCGTGTAATGTCGTATATGTTCCTCGACCGACAGCGCGGACAGCGGGTTTCCCTTCGCACCATCCACCACTATGACGAACTCGCCCTTTTCCACGATTTCGGGCGTTTCGCCCAAAGTGAACCTGGTGACCGTCTCGAACATCTTCGTCATCTCTCGGCATACCGCGACCCGACGCGCGCCGAACACATCGAACAGAAATTCCAGATCTTTTTTTATATCGTGTACGGCGCTGTAAAATATAAGCGTCGACGGCACGGAGACAAACGGCTCGACATACCGTCTCCGGTCGATATTCTTTTCGGGCAGAAAACCCAGCATAGTAAACGACCGCGCGTCGAGACCCGACAACAATAATGCGTTAATCGCCGCGCAAGCGCCGCTCACAACGGTAAACTCGACGTCGTTCGCTATCGCCTCGTCGATCAACACGTGACCGGGATCGGAAATGACGGGCATCCCCGCGTCGGACACGACGGCGATATTCTTTCCCGCTTTAAGCTCCGCGATAAGCCCGTCTACTCCCGCCCGCTCGTTGAACTTATGATACGCGACGGTGCGCGTCTTTATCCCGTAGCGGGATAAAAGAAGGGCGGTATGCCTAGTGTCTTCGGCGGCGATAAAATCGACGGTACGCAAAACTTCGAGCGCCCGCCCGCTTATCTCGTCGAGATTGCCTATAGGTGTTGCAACAAAATACAGCATTAAAATTTCCTCACGTCGACCGTCATTCCCGCCTTGCCGCCCTTTACGGCGCGCACGAGAAATGTCTTTCCGCTTTCGTTGATCGTCATATTTTTGGGCATAAGTCCGCGCTCTCTGCAAGCGGACAACACTTCGTCGAGCCGAGACGATGTATGCACGACGAAAAACTCGCCGCCCTGTTTGAGCAGTAAACCCGCTCGATCCGCGACGTCACCGAACGTAACCGTCAGTTCGCTCGCAGCCTGCGGATACACGGCGCGAGGTATGCTCCCCGCCTTATAGAACGGCGGATTGCAAACAACCGCGTCGAACTTACCGCGTCCGCTTGCAAACGGTTCGCTCTCGCCGTCGCGCACGTCGGCATTGAAAAACTCGACGGCAGTAAGTCCGTTCATCACCGCAGACCGAACGCTCATATCGCATAGAGTTTTATCGAGTTCCGCGCCGACGACGCTCGCGCCCGTTTCGATCGCGATCTGTATTCCGACGATACCGCAACCCGAGCAGAGGTCGAAAACACGCTCGTCGCGTCGCACGTACTTCGCCGCGAAATGAGCGAGCGCGACCGCATCCGAGCCGAATCTATAACAATCCCTGCGCTGAATTATAGCGTGATTGTCGTCCAGCGGTTCGGCGGCTTCGCCTGACCCGATATATTTACCGTATGCGTTCATAGACCGCTCCTGAGCGAAATTACGGCTTGTCGGACTGTACTGTCCGTGACCGCTACGCCGTCGGATATGTTTATTCCTACCGCGACGAGCACTTCGTTGCCGCGCGCAACGACGGGAATTCTGTCGCGCAAACGCTTGGGTATTTTCATATCTATAAGATACTGCTTGAACTTTTTCCGCTTGCCGCCGAACGGAGCGAACATATCGCCGTCGCGTCTGAACCGCAACGTCGCGCCCGATATTTTATCCAAATCGACAACGCCGCCGCGAATGCTTTTGGGATCGGCATTCGAAAGCGCAACGTCTACCGCGAGCCCGTCTATAAAGTTCGCGCCCGTCTTTAAGGCAAGTTCCGCCCCGCACGGCAGACGCGGAATATACAGCGACACACAGCCGTATTCGCGCGCGGCTTTAACTCCGCAACTAAGCTCCGCGACCGCGCCCGTCTTTTTGCCGACGAGCGCCACCGTGTTATCTATCTGTTCGCGCGTCAGATCGACAAGCGAAAAATGCGCCATCGCACGCCTGACATATCGAGTAGCGAGCGAACTCAAAAGCGCGCGGTCGGCTATTGTCACAGCGTCGCGATCACGCGATATAAGCGAAAAATCGAGCGCACCGTCGAGAAATTCGCAAACTTCACCGCAATCGCGCGCAAACCCGTTGACAGCCCGCACCGCACCCGCATAGCGCTTTTGTATAAGCGGCATTACGTTGAGCCTAATGAAATTGCGGTCTGCGTCGTCGACGAAGTTTGTCTCGTCGACGACATAATCGATCGAATGCGCTCTTGCGTACTCGTCCAGCTCTTCGGGATAAACGTCGATAAAAGGACGCACTATGCGATCGCCGCGAGCGGAAATGCCGCGCATACCGTCGATCCCCGCGCCGCGAAACAGGTGCATCAAAACGCTCTCGGCATTGTCGAGCGCGTGATGCGCGGTTAG
The DNA here is from genome assembly GCA_910577435.1 of uncultured Christensenella sp. Lineage (GTDB taxonomy): Bacteria > Bacillota > Clostridia > Christensenellales > Pumilibacteraceae > Anaerocaecibacter. The sequence continues at coordinate 71,618 of CAJTLV010000005.1, forward strand.
GATAATTCCCGCCTCGCCAGACTTTATCAACGAATAGAATGCGTCGTACCGAAGATCGCGCGCCGCCTGCTCGACGGTCTGTCCGCGCCGCGCCGCTTCGCCGGCCGCGTCGACGGACACGCAACGGCATTCGATCCCGTTCTTGCGGCAGAACTCGCGGACGAATTGTTCGTCGCGCACCGCTTGCATACGCAGATTGTGGTTTACGTGTAAAACGATCATATGCGACACGTCGAAAATTCCGCACGTCAAAACGGCGTGCAACAGGCACATCGAGTCTCGCCCGCCCGACACACCTATACAAACCGTTCTGTCTGCATACGGTTTAAGAACTTCAACAGCCTTTTCGATCACTCTTTCCACACCGAGATTATACAGCATAACCGCGCGATTGTCAAGGCGGCGCAAACGATTGCGGGTCACACAGGACAATTATACGATCTATGATTTGTCTTGACAGTAAAATTCCCGCTTATTATCCGCTCCTTGCGAGTCGCACGCAAAACTCGCGCCCACCGTTCGGCACAGCCGCGCATTATAGGATTTCATTGTTAAAAGAAAACATTCATATGAAAAAGCGGCAACGCTTGTTGCCGCTTTTTCGGTTAGTCATCAACTACTTTTTTTGCTTTATATTGGTCTTTTATCCATACGTCGATTGCAGCCTCGCTTTTTTCGAACATCAATCTTTCCGTCAATTTTTTAATTATATCTGGAAATATCATAAGACCTAAAAATGTTATCGCTTCTCCCACTTTCTCCGCAGTCGATATATCGCCGTCGTTCAACAGCCAAGCAAATACACACATAGAAATCATTCCGCCCAAACACAGCATATGTATTATCGCGTCTATGATTGCCGCTCTCGCCATACGCCATTTTATATCCTGCATATTAGCTCTGTACACCCAACGCTTTGTATCCGAATTATCGAAAATATTATTCTTCGACAATCCGAACAACACCAATCGAATACCGTCGATGCCGGTTCCGTTGAACCATTTTATCACCTTATTGCGTTTATAATACGTATCGACTATCGACATAATATCCCCTATAAAGATACATATCAACGCCGCTATCATTAACCTTATCATAGTCGTCTTACCGAAATCTTCCACTCTTATAGCTACGACCAATATAAATCCGACAGCCATAAACGCCAAAGACACCAGAAACATAAATAGGTGCGGAATATACTCGCCCATACGGTATTTTCGCCACGTGCTATCGACTCCGTCCTCTACTATCTGTTTTTCTATCAATCCGAACTCATCGACTTCACCCGCAGACTCTCCGCACTCCGAACAGAACTTGCCGTTAAACTCTGCACCGCATTTTTTACATTTAGCCATTTTTTCTCCTATGTAATTATTGTAGTTATATTTTAACTCATTTGGGTTATACAATATAGAAAAAGGATTTTCGGAAATGGACGTAATCGACAGAATAAACGAATTGCGCAACGAGCGCGGGTGGTCGATCAACTATTTGGCTATGGAAGCTATGTTGACGCAATCGACGCTCAACAATATCTTTAATCGCCATAGCGAGCCGAAGATTTCCACTTTGCGTTCGATTTGCGACGCATTCGGAATAACGCTTGCCGAGTTCTTTTCGGAAGAGCGCGAAGCGGACAAGGACGCCGAACTTATAAGGCGCATTCGCGCGTTGCCGCAGGATCAGAAATCCGGTTTACTTGCTCTTCTTCGTGCAATGAAATAGATTTGATATTTCTTTAATTTTTCAAGACAAAAACCGCCGCTGTAAAACAGCGGCGGTTTTATACTGCACTTTCTCAGCATTAAATCGCGTCGGCGGTTTCTTCTTCGGGGTCTGCGGTAAATCCGTCGCTTGCGGGCTGTTCTGCGGAGAACGTTGCGCGCTCGACGGGATAGATGTTGCGATACATCTTCACGCCCGTACCTGCGGGTATGAGTTTACCGATAATGACGTTTTCTTTCAGACCGATGAGCGGATCGACTTTGCTCTTGATAGCCGCTTCGGTGAGTACCCTCGCCGTTTCTTGGAAGGATGCGGCGGACAGGAAACTGTCTGTCGCAAGTGCGGCTTTGGTGATACCGAGCAGTGTATGCTTTGCGATACCCGGTCTGCCGTAGTTCTCTATCGCGCGGGTGTTCGCCTCGTCGAAAGTGGCGAGGTCGATCATTTCGCCGGGCAACAGGTCGGTATCGCCGCTGTCCTCGACGCGCACCTTTTTGAGCATCTGTCTGACGATGACTTCGATGTGCTTGTCGTTGATGTCGACGCCCTGCGAACGGTAAACGGACTGAACCTCTTTTACGATATATTCCTGAACGTCGTTCCTGCCCTTAGTGCGAAGAATGTCGCTCGGATTGAGCGGGCCTTCCGTGATCGGGTCGCCCGTCTTGATATAAGCGCCGTTTGTTATATTCGGCTTAAAACGCGCGCCGTGCGGAATGGAATACGTATCCTCCGTGCCGTCGTCGCGCTTTACTATTACGTCGCGCTTGCCGTCTTTCTCGACTATCTTGACCTTGCCGTCATACTCGGAAAGCACCGCAACGCCCTTAGGATTGCGCGCCTCGAAAAGCTCTTCTACACGCGGGAGACCGGTCGTAATATCGTCCGCGCTCGCAACGCCGCCCATATGGAACGTTCGGAGCGTCAACTGCGTACCCGGCTCGCCTATACTCTGCGCGGCGATGATACCGACAGCTTCGCCCGTTCTGACGGGGGTTGCCGCCGCCATATCTCTGCCGTAGCACTTGGAGCAAACGCCGTGCTTACTGCGGCAGGTAAGAACCGTTCTTATCTTGACGTGCGTAATGCCGCACTCGACGATGCGCTTTGCCGTAGCTTCGCTTATCATCTCGTTTACGTCGACAAGCACTTCTTTCGTGTTTTTGGGATTGACTACGCGCTCGGCGCTGTACCGTCCGGCAAGGCGGTCTTCGAGCTTTTCGATGACCTGATTGCCGTCCATTATGGCGTAAGTGTCGATACCCTTAGGCTGTCCGCCTTCATAACAGTCGTCCTCGCGAACGATAACGTCCTGCGCGACGTCTACGAGTCGACGAGTAAGATAACCTGAGTCCGCCGTTTTAAGCGCGGTATCGGCAAGACCTTTACGACCGCCGTGCGTCGAAATGAAGTATTCGAGAACGGTCATACCCTCACGGAAAGACGATCTGATCGGAACGTCGAGCGTTTTGCCCTGCGGGTTACGCATAAGTCCGCGCATACCGGAAAGCTGGCTTATCTGTTTCATATTACCGCGCGCGCCCGAAGTCGCCATCATATTGATGGGATTGTACGCATCGAGCGTCGTTTGCAGGCTCGCGGTGACCTTGTCGTTGGCTTTGTTCCAAATATCGACGACCGCATTGTAACGCTCGTCTTCGGTGACGAAACCGCGCTCGAACAGACGTTCGATCTTGACGACCTCTTTTTCCGCGTCGTCGAGAATGTCGTATTTGTCCTGCGGGATATGCATATCGAATACCGACGTCGTGATCGAGCCTATCGTCGCGTATTTATAACCCATATCCTTAATAGCGTCGAGGACTTCGACGGTAGCCGACGCGCCCTTGACCTTGAAGGTCGTATTTACTATGCTCTTGATAACGTCCTTGCTGACGCAGAAGTTGATCTCCGGTTCGAACATTTTTTCGAACGTGTCGCGCTTGACATAGCCGAGATCCTGCGGAATAGGCTCGTTGAATATCAGTCTGCCGACAGTCGTCTCGACGATATGACGGTAATGCTTTCCGTCGGCGGATACGGCGTTCTTCGGAATTTCCACTCCCGCCGCAGTGACCGTTTCGATAGGCTTCTCTATGCGCACCTTGATCTTGCTTTGAAGCTCGATCTCCTTATTGAAGTACGCCATCTTGGCTTCGTCGGGATCGCAGAACGTAAGTCCCTCGCCCTTTGCGCCCGGCTTATCCATAGTCAGGTAATAACTGCCCATTACCATATCCAATGTCGGCGAACACACGGGCGCGCCGTCGGACAGTTTGAGGATATTGTTGGGCGCGAGCATCAATACGCGCGCCTCGACCTGTGCCTCTACGGACAGCGGAACGTGAATAGCCATCTGGTCGCCGTCGAAGTCGGCGTTGAACGCGCCGCACGCGAGCGGATGCAGTTTGATCGCTCTGCCGTCGACGAGAACAGGCTCGAAAGCCTGAATACCCAATCTGTGCAGGGTCGGCGCACGGTTCAAAAGCACGGGGTGATCTTTAATGACTTTTTCGAGTACGTTCCAAACATCGTCATCGGCACGCTCGGCAATGCGCTTCGCAGTCTTTGCGTTATGCGTCTTGCCCTGCGCGACGAGTTCTTTAATGACGAACGGCTTGAACAGTTCGAGCGCCATTTCCTTAGGAACGCCGCACTGATAGAATTTAAGCTCAGGACCTACGACGATAACCGAACGACCCGAATAGTCGACACGTTTACCGAGCAGATTCTGACGGAAACGACCCTGCTTACCGCGAAGCAGTCCCGACAAACTTTTAAGCTCGCGGTTGGACGCGCCGGAGATCGCCTTTCCGCGTCTGCCGTTGTCTATGAGCGAGTCCACAGCCTCTTGAAGCATACGCTTCTCGTTTCTGATGATTATATCGGGTGCGCCGAGTTCCATCAGTCGGCGCAGACGGTTGTTGCGGTTGATTACTCTGCGGTAAAGATCGTTGAGATCGCTCGTTGCGAATCTGCCGCCGTCGAGCTGGACCATAGGACGAAGTTCGGGCGGGAGTACCGGCAGAACGTCGAGAACCATCCACGACGGGTCGGCATTCGACTTCTTGAACGCGTCGAGTATATCGAGACGCTTGATGGCGCGCAGTTTTTTCTGCCCCGTCGACTTCTCGACGATCTCGCGCATTTTGTCATACTCTTCGTCGACGTTGATGTCTTTAAGGAGCTGACGGATAGCCTCCGCGCCCATACCGACCTTGAACGCCTTCGGACCGTACTGTTCCTGATATTGGCGCAGTTTGTCGTCGGTGATTATTTCCTTGTATTGAAGGTCGGTTATTCCCGGATCGAGAACTATATAATTGACGAAGTATACGACCTGTTCGAGCTGTTTTAGTTGCAGATCGAGTATCAGACCGATCCGACTCGGTACTCCGCGAAAATACCAAATATGCGTTACGGGCGCGGCAAGCTCGATATGTCCCATACGCTCGCGGCGCACTTTGGACGTGGTGACCTCAACGCCGCACTTGTCGCAAATAACGCCTTTATAGCGAATGCGCTTATATTTGCCGCAATAGCACTCCCAATCTTTGGTCGGTCCGAAAATGCGCTCCGAGAACAGACCGTCCTTTTCGGGTTTTTGAGTGCGGTAGTTTATGGTTTCGGGCTTGGTTACCTCGCCGTAAGACCACTCGCGGATCTTGTCGGGGCTGGCAAGCTGAATTTGCATCGAATCGAAATTATTGAGTTCAAACATCGATATTTTCTCCTTTACTCGTCGTCGCCGAGATCGTCGTCGTAATCGCCGTTTTCGAACGGATCGTCGCCGAGATCGACTTCGTCGCCGAACAGGCTGCCTTCTTCTTCGATCGAATCGCCGACTTCCGGACCGCCGAGCATATCGTCATCGTCGTCTACCAAGCCGCCGAGTATGTCGCCGCCGTCCTCGCCCTCGCCCGCGAACAGGCTCGCGTCGTAATGCTTCTGCGTAGGTTCCGCGTCGTACATTACGGGATCGTCGTCCATAAGTTCTTTAATGCCGATCTCTTCCTTGTTCTCTGTGAGTACCTTGACATCGAGCGCGAGCGCTTGAAGTTCTTTGATTAGAACTTTGAACGATTCGGGTACGCCCGGTTCGGACACGTCCATACCGCGAATTATACTGTCGTATGTCTTGGAACGTCCCGCGATGTCGTCCGACTTGACCGTCATTATCTCCTGCAACACGTTTGCCGCGCCGTAAGCGTACAGCGCCCAAACCTCCATTTCTCCGAAACGCTGTCCGCCGTTCTGAGCTTTTCCTCCGAGCGGCTGCTGTGTGACGAGCGAATACGGACCTGTGGAACGCGCGTGCATCTTGTCGTCGACAAGGTGGATAAGTTTAAGCATATACATATATCCGACGGTGGCGGGATTTTCAAACGCCTCGCCCGTGCGTCCGTCATACATCTGGATCTTTCCGTCGACTTCGCCCGTCGGGGAAACATACCCGTTCTCTGCAAGCAGTTTTTCTATATCGGACTCTATCGCGCCGTCGAATACGGGGGTCGAAACCTTCCAGCCGAGCGCCTTTGCAACGAGTCCCAAGTGGACTTCGAGTACCTGACCGATATTCATACGGCTCGGAACGCCGAGCGGGTTCAAGACGATCTGCAACGGCGTACCGTCCGCCATAAACGGCATATCCTCTTCGGGAAGAACGCGGGAAACTACGCCCTTGTTGCCGTGACGACCGGCCATCTTGTCGCCGACCGAAATTTTACGTTTCTGAGCAATGTACACGCGGACGAGTTTGTTCACGCCCGGTTTCATCTCGTCGCGGTTGGCTCTCGTGAATACTTTTACGTCTACGACTATACCGCCCTCGCCGTGCGGGACTTTGAGCGACGTATCGCGAACTTCGCGCGCTTTGTCGCCGAATATGGCGCGCAACAGGCGCTCTTCGGGAGTGAGGTCGGTTTCACCCTTAGGCGTTACCTTACCTACAAGTATGTCGCCGGAATCGACTTCCGCGCCGATACGAATGATACCGTCCTCGTCGAGGTTTTTAAGCGCTTCGGGGCTGACATTGGGTATGTCGCGCGTTATCTCTTCCGGACCGAGCTTCGTGTCGCGCGCTTCGGTCTCGTGCTTGTTGATGTGAATGGACGTGAATACGTCGTCTTTGGCGATGCGTTCGCTGATCAGTATAGCGTCCTCGTAGTTATAGCCTTCCCAGCTCATAAACCCGACGAGAATGTTCTTGCCGAGCGCAAGCTCCGCCTGCGAGGTGGAATGCCCGTCGGCGAGTACCTGTCCGGCTTTGACGATCTCGCCCTTTCTGACGATAGGCGTCTGATTTATGCAAGTGCCCTGATTCGATCCGACGAACTTCTTAAGCGTGTACATCTGCTTTTGTCCGCCTTCTTCTTTGACAATGATCCGCTCCGCGTCGACGTAATCGACAACGCCGGGTTTGCGCGCGATGACCATTACGCCGGAGTCATAAGCGATCTTATGCTCTATACCCGTGCCGACGATAGGCGCTTCGGTTTTGAGCAGAGGAACAGCCTGACGTTGCATATTAGACGCCATCAGCGCACGGTGCGAGTCATCGTTTTCGAGGAACGGAATAAGCGCCGTCGCGACCGAAACCATCTGGCGCGGCGAAACATCGACATAGTCTATCCTGTCGCTCGAAACCTCGCCGATAAGGTCGCGGTAACGCATCATCACACGCTGTTTGACGAACCTGTTGTTCTCGTCTAGCGGTTCGCTCGCCTGCGCTATCATATATCTGTCCTCTTCGTCGGCGGGCAGATAGTCGACCTCGTCCGTTACTATATGATTCACTTTATCCACACGGCGATACGGAGCTTCGATGTAGCCGTATTCGTTTATGCGCGCATAGCTGGTGAGCGACGAGATAAGACCGATGTTCTGACCTTCGGGCGTCTCTATCGGACACATACGCGAATAGTGCGTGTAGTGAACGTCACGTACTTCGAATGTGACGTGCTCGCGGTTAAGACCGCCCGGACCGAGCGCGGACAGCTTGCGCTTATGCGTAAGCTCGGCGATCGGGTTCGTCTCGTCCATAAACTGCGACAGCTGCGACGAGCCGAAAAATTCCTTTATAGCGCTGGATACGGGACGCACATTGATAAGCGTCTGCGGCGAAAGTTCCGCGTCCGTCTGGATCTGCATACGCTCGCGCACGACGCGCTCCAATCTCGACATACCGATGCGGAATTGGTTCTGCAACAGCTCGCCCACCGAACGCACGCGGCGGTTACCCAAGTGGTCGATGTTGTCGCACGAGCCGAAGCCGTGATGCAATCCCATAATGTAGTTGACCGTCGAAATAACGTCCTCGACGACTATGTGTTTGACTACCAGATCGTCGATATGCTTTGCGCAGAGATCGGCAAGTTTTGCTCTGTCGCCGTCCGCTTCTTCCATAAGCTTTTTAAGCACGGGATAATAAACGGTCTCGGTGATACCGAGTTCGCGCGGATCGCAGTCGATATAACCCGCGAGGCTGACGTGATTGTTGGAAATGATGTTGAATTCTTTGCCGTTCTCGTCGAGTACGCAAACTTCGTTGATACCTGCATTCTGTATCTTTTCGGCAAGCTCTTCGGTGAGTATATCGGCGGAAGTATGCGTCGTCTTGTTCTCGGCGCGCGCATAAACCACGCCGTCCTCGTCAACGACGTCGCGCGCAACGCGGTAACCGTCTACGCGGTAGCGAAGCGCGAGTTTTTTATTGTATTTATAGCGACCGACGCGCGAAAGATCGTACTTGCGGCGGTCGAAGAACATTCCGTAAATAAACGACTTGATGGAATCTATCGTAGGAGTCTCGCCGCTTCTCAGCTTATGGTTAAGCTCCAACAGCGCACGCTCTTCGGTGAGTTCGGGTTTTTCTTCCTTGTCGGCGTAACGCGCACACGTAACGTCGATCATCGGATCGTCGGAGAATATCTCGCGAAGTTTCTCTTCCGTGCCGAAGCCCGCGTCGGTGACGGCGGAAAGACAGCTCAGGAGAACTGTCGCGAGCACCTTTTTCTGACGGTCGACGCGCACCCACAGCACACCCGCAGAATCCTCTTCGAATTCGAGCCACGCGCCGCGCGACGGAATATTCTGCGCGCTGTAATGCGCTTGTCCGGTCTTGACGTCCTTTTTATAATCGAAATAAACGCCGGGCGAACGCACGAGCTGGCTGACTACGACGCGCTCCGCACCGTTTATGATAAACGAGCCTGTCGGGGTCATACGCGGCATATCGCCCATATAAACTTCCGAACGGGTGTTCTCGTCTGTCTCGCAATTTCTCAAACGGACCTTGACATACAGCGGCACGGCAAATGTAGCGTCGCGCTCTTTACATTCCTTCTCGGAATAATTGCGCTTTTGGCTGTTGCCCTCGCGGTAGCCGAGCGAGTAGTCCTCGAAGAACAATTCGACGCGATTGGAATAATCGGTTATCGGCGAGAAATCACGCAGGACCTCGCGAATGCCGTTGTCGATGAAGTCGTTGTAAGACTTCTTTTGTACTTCGACTAAGTCGGGCATATCGATCACTTCTTTGATCTGCGCGAACGACATTCGTTCGGTATTGCCGTATTTCACTTTGGAAATCTTTCTTTCAGCCATACAAACTCCTAAAAGGTTATTACACTTGTGTTGATCCCGACGAAACCGGACGGGAAAGCGCGCGAAAAATTTAATTTAACGCACAAAAACGGAGACAGCATTCCGCCTCACCGTAAGCAAAACTATTTATTCGGATTTAAGGATAATCAACAACCGTTTTCGTACCCTTTACAAGAACATTACGCTCGTTACGCAATAATGGCACACTAACGCATTTTGATATTTTATCACGGATTGTCAACCGTGTCAAATAATTTTACTATCATTTTTATAAATAAATCGATTATTTTTATAAATTCGGGCGCATTGCGGTGACTCGACACAAAAGGGCGTCCCGCAAGACGCCCTTTCTATGCCGTATACAGTTGATTAAAGAGTTATTCCTCTTTCTTATCCTCTTCTTCCCGCTTGACCTCTTCTTCGGGTTTATCCTCTGTCTTTTCGTCATCGCCTGCGGGTTCGGAATCGCCCTTGCCGCCCTTTTTCTTTTTTGTCAAAAGCACAGCCGCCGCCGCGCCGCCTGCGGCAAGTACGGCTACGGGAATGCCTATACCGAGACCGAGTTTCAGACCGAGTCCGCTTCCGTCGCCGTCATCGGCGGGTGCGGGTGCGGGATCGGCTGCGGCTTTTTCCGCCGCCACCCACGCAGTGACAGCAGCGGCATCGAGATCGCCGACCATAACGACCGCGCTGTATGCGCCGACTTTCATTCTGTCGCCTGTCACAGTATCGAGCGGCGAATTTTTATCGGAAGTCGCACTAGCGCCGTTAACGTATACTTTGAACGTTCCGTTGGGGATGAGGATCTCGGATTCTTCGGCGGTCGCGTTGTACAATACGACTGCGTAGCTGTTGCTTGCGGGATCTTTTACAGTATACCGCGCAATACCGTCGTTCCTCTTGGTATCTGCGATAGTGAGGCAGGAGTTGATATCGGACTTAGTCGCTATCTGGAAATGCGGGAATGTCTTTTTGATGCCGATAAGCGCTTTATAATACTGCACCATTGCATTGGTATCCAAGTCGCCGCGTTTCGACCATTGTATCGCATTGACCGAATCGGGCGATTTATAGGAGTTGCCTGCAAATACATATTCGGGATCGGTCAAATAAGCGTTCGGCTTATTGTCATAAGCATTCCCCGCAACAGTAGGCTTGGAGCGCATAAGCTCTTCGCCGGCGAGGAAAAACGCCGTACCTTGGCTTGTAAGAACGGATGTCGCCGCCAGCCTGTTCATAGCCATAAGCGTCGCCGAATCTTTGTTAGCGGAAGCGTTGAGTTTATCCCACAGCGTCTGATTGTCGTGAGCGGATACATAGTTGATGGATTGCGTCGGATTGGCGGCAAAACTATCGGTCGCGCCGCGCGCTCCGCCGTAAACAGCTTCATCGTTCTTCCTGCCCGAGGCAAATCCGATCGCACGTAACTGATCGTCGAAAACACCGCCTTTCAATCCGTCGCGGATCTTATCATTGAATACCGCAATATTAGGCATTTTCGAAGCATTAGCCTGCAGCGCCGCATCTTCGGAAACAAGGCCCGACGTACCGCCCGTCCAGCCCTCGCCGTATATCATTACGTCGGGATTGGTCTTGACGAGCTCGTCGTAGAGAGCGTTCATCGTCTCTATATCGTGCAAGCCCATAAGGTCGAAACGGAAACCGTCGATCTTATATTCTTCCTGCCAATATTTGACCGAATCTATCATAAAGCGGCGGAACATAGCGCGCTCGGACGCAGTCTCGTTTCCGCAGCCTGAACCGTTGAAATACTTGCCGGTATTATCCGAACGGAAATAATAACCGGGCATAAGTTTATTGAAGTTCGAATCGTTCATACTCTGAACGTGATTGTAAACGACGTCCATAACTACCTGAATACCAGCATTGTGGAGCGCCATAATCATTTCTTTCATTTCACGCACGCGCGCCGCGCCGTCGGCGGGGTTTGACGAATACGAACCGTCGGGCACGTTGTAGTTCACCGGATCGTAACCCCAGTTATATTCGCCGGCTTTGTTATATGTCGCAACATTGAATGTCTCGTCGACCGAGCCGAAGTCGTAAAGCGGCTGGAAGTGTACAGCGGTAACACCCAGATCTTTGAGATAGTCGAGCGGAGTCATATTGTCGCCCGTTCCTTTTTCGGTAAGACCCAAAAATTTGCCGCGGTTCGCTTCAGAAACGCGCGAACTCTCGTGTATGGTGAGATCGCGCAGTTGCGCCTCGTAAATGACCGACTTTGTCATTGCTTCCGCAGTAGACGCAAACGACGGGATCTTATGCGCCGACGCGTCGTTCCAGCCTTCGGGATCGGTGGAATCGAGATCGAGTATCATTCCGCGCTTGCCGTTGCGCCCGGTGCTTCGCGCATAAGGGTCGACTACCTCATACGTACCGCCCTCGACAGCGGCGGTATACGTGTAATACTTGCCGCCCACGCTCGGCACGGTGACAGACCACTCGCCCTTACTTCCCTTTGTCATCGGGTATGTCGTCTTGTCAGTGTCGGTCGCCTCGCCGCTGTTGTATATGTTTAGCGTCATATCCGCCGCGACAGGCGACCATACGGTGAACTTGTACTGCCCGTTGTTTTCGGATACGCCGAGTTCGCCGTCGTATTTATACGCGGTGTCGAATGCATCGAGACCGAAGAAAGAATTTTTAATAACCGTGCGTCCGACAAAGTTGACGTCTATATCGAAGTCGGCGGGGTCGTCGACGACGGTATAAGTATCGGTAATATCGAAGTCCTCGCTCAGCGGAATATTGACGGATTTCTTTCCGACCGCCGTAGAATCCGCAGCGGAACAGTCGAGCGAGCCGATAATGTCGCCGGCGCTGTTCTTCACCTTGAAATACGACGACGCGGTTATGCTCGATGTAGTAGTGATATTTAATCTGTCAGCCGCATTAAAAAACGCTTTTTCGATCTTATTCGCCATAGCATCCTCCGCAGAATCGTAAATTCTATCGTTCAGCTCCGCAAAATACAGCGTCATTTTCCCGTCCACTATGAGGTCGGCGGAAACCATAATGTCAGTAGTCTGAGCCGCCCAACTGTTGGAAGATGTGGATTGCCGAACGATCATACCGAGAACATTGCCTGTGGCGTCGGGAACCGCACCCGTTACGGTAAACGACAGCTGTTTCCATACCTTGCCCTCATAACCCTCGAACTCGACGTTTTTCGTGAATTGGCCTTTCGAGGTTGCCGTGTTATCGCAATAGTCGGCGCTTGTCGAATCGGTGCGACTTCCGCCCGCCGCCCATATCCACATATTATAACCCGTATAATTCTGATCCTTGCGGTAGTAGTTTACGGTAAGCGTAAAGTCGTCTACCGCCGTCGCGGCGCGCGCCGTTGCGTTCACGTCGCCCGACACCGCCGTTGCGGGCGTTTCGGCCTCCGCATACTTAGGTATCAACATTTGCGACGCAGGCACGGACGCTATCGCGATTGCCGCAACGAGTCCCGCCGCCGCGCAGTTGCGCGCGGCAGTTTCCATTTTCTTGAACTTTTTCATTTTACCCTCCTGTGGTTATTGATAATTTAATATCCGTTCAATTCGCGGCGGTCTTGACAACAGCCGAAATACCGCCTGAAATATGCAGTTTCCCGTCTCTTACAACTACCCTGCCGCCGTTCGCTTTTACCGCGCCGACAACATCGTAACCTTCGAAGTCCGAAAGATCGATCTCGGCGTCGTCATCGCCGACATTGTGTACTATAAGCGTTTTAACGCCGTTATATTCGAGCGTGTACGCCGCGACAACCTTGTTGAGAGCGTTTATGTCCGTAAGACCTGTTGTAGCGCCGAGCGTATCCGCAATTACGAGCGAGCCGTCGGCATTCAAAGCATACGCCTCCATTTTGCCGCGCCCTATCTCCGGGAACCGATTGCGAAGGCGTATTGCCTGACGGTAGAACGTAAGTATCGAGTCCTTGTCATCTGTCTGATCGAGTACCGACCCGTACCTTTGCTGAGAGGTATAGTTCGCTCCGGGCGGATCCTGCGCCGCGCGACTGTCTCCCCAATTAAAATGCAAGCGACGATTGGCATCTGTATTACTGCCGCCTCTGCTCCCCATTGCACCGATTTCCTCGCCGTAATATATATAAGGATTACCGGGCATCAAAAGATAGAGCGCGGCGGTGGTTTTAACTTTATTCTGATTCCCAGCAAACGACTGAGTAGTAGCCCATCTGTCCATATCGTGGTTAGAAACAATATTGGACAACAATCCGTGTTCATCGATAGCTAAAACTTTTTTTTGCATATTGGCAATGCCGACAGCAAGTCCCGCCGCGCCGGATGTTCCTCCGGCTACGTTGATGTAACTACCGCTGTTGCTTCCCGAATGTCTGAAATTGAAGTTGCTCATACCCGTCTCGAAGAAGCGCAGTGTTGTGGTGCCGGATGTTTCGAGAACTTCACCCACATTATAGCAGTAACGGTCGAGATCGGGATATTCTTCACCGTATAGTTTTTGCCCTTTCTCGTTGCAGTAATCGTTGAACCACGTCCAAAACTCGGCATTTTCGGGATTGTATGCAATCGTATTGGCACAAGCCCACGGAACCGCGTCGAGACGGAACGATCGAACGCCGAGTTCCAGCCAGTAATCGACGATATTCTTTATCTCATCGCGGACCTCGTCGTTTGCGAGGTTTACATCCGGCATACTGCTATCGAAGTTTCCGAGATACCAATAATCGTCGGCGCCTGCCACCTTTTGCCACGTTCCGCCGAACGGAGAATTTCTCTGATGTGCAAAATTATACCTTTGCATTGCCGTGCTCTCTTCGGGTTCGAGACCGAGCTTTGCATCTGCCACCGCACGCTTGAACCACTCGTGCTCCACAGAAGTATGGTTTAGAACGAGGTCGATCTGCAGCCAAATACCGCGCTCGTCGCACGCCGCAACAAGATCCTTAAAATCGTCTATCGTGCCGTAATCTTCGTCTATACTGTAATAATCGGTTACATCGTACTTATGATATGACGGCGAACTGTGTATGGGCATAAGCCATATCCCGTTGATGCCGAGATCGGAAGTAGTCGAATCATCGCCGTCGTTAAGATAATCGAGATTGTCTATAAGCCCGCGAAGATCGCCTATTCCGTCGCCGTCGCTGTCGGCAAAACTATGCACAAACAGCTCGTAATATGTTCTGCAATAATCCTGCGGTATATCGTATGCATAAGTATTAGTGGGCGTAGCGGTTTCGATGTCGAAACCGTCTTTTTCGACGCCCGGACCGTTATTACAACCCACCGAGAACATCGTAACGGAAGCGACCGCCGAAATACAAGCCGCAAAAGTTATCATTTTTTTTATCTGTTTTTTCATCTTCCAGAACCTCGTATATAATTTAATTATCTGCTTACAAAACAGCATACGGTTAACCGTATGCTGTTTTGTAAGCAATACACTGCGTTAAAAGATCAGCCCTTTGCCGCTCCGCCGGTAATGCCTGCTACATAGAACTTCTGCATTACCAAGAACAGTATAACGATCGGAACCGAAATCAACACGCCGCCCGCACAGAATCTGGCGAAATGCGTACCGGGCAACGACAAACCCGTTATCCACTGTCTTATTCCGACTGCAACCGTATAATATTCGGCCTTAGACATAAACACGCTGGCCAGAATATAGTCGCACCAAGGTGCAATGAAGTTAGTAAGAATAGTATAGACGATTATAGGCTTACTCAGCGGTATGATTATTCGCCAAAAAATACGGTTCTTACTTGCTCCGTCTATACGTGCGGCTTCATCTATTGCCACAGGAACGGTGTCGAAAAATCCTTTCACGATGTAGTAACCGGTACCTGCGCCCAAAGAGTAAGCAAGCATAAGTCCCACTCGGCTATTCGGCGTCAGTCCCAAGAAGTTGAACGTATAGTATAACGTGATCATCGACAAAAAGCCGGGAAACAGCCCCAATATCAATGCGATGTTCATCAGTTTCTTACGCATTTTGAACCGCAACCGTGACAGGGCGTATGACACCATCAACACGAAAAGCGTCGAAATAACACACGAGCCGATAGCAATAATCAATGTATTGCCTACCCAAGTCAAGTAAGGGAATTGTTCGTAATCTGCCGCACCGCCCGGAAACAGCGCCTTAAAATGCTCTAAGGTGTATGAGTTCGGGAATACGATCGAAGACGTATTGCCTGCCTCCGTGCCGAACGCACGTAAAATCATCCAAACCAACGGAAACAACCAAATGACCACCATTACGGTAAGGACAATATATATTACAGTATCAGAGACGATACGTTTAGCTCTTATTCCTATCATTGGAACGTATCCTCCTGCGTGTTCGATTTAGAACTGTTGAATACGATTAACGCAAAGAACGCGGTAATAATGAACGTGAATATTCCGATAACGGATCCGATATTATACCGAGCCAACGCAGTATCCTGCATCGTCAAGCTGTAAAGCCAAGTTATCAACAAATTCGTCGCGCCGTACCGAACGCCGCCGATGTTGGTGAAAGGTCCGCCGCCTGTTAGGAAGAATATAACGTTGAAGTTGTTGATGTTGCCCGTAAATGTCGTGATAAGCTGAGGCCCCATAACGAACATTATATACGGGAACGTTATCGATATAAATCTGCGCACCGGACCTGCGCCGTCTATGCGGCTCGATTCATACAGATCTTCGGGAATATTCATCAGTATTCCCATTGTTGACAACATAGTAAACGGCATACCGCGCCAAAGGTTGATTACGATTACCATTATGCGGGCGACCCAAGCCTCACCGCCCAACCAGTTTACTCCGCCGACGCCCGTTTTTATATGGAACCATTCTATTATAATGTGGTTAAATGCGCCCGTATAGATATTGCTATTGGAATACGAGAAGAACTGCCCCATCATCATAAGCGAAACGAAGTCCGGAACGGCAATGACGATAACGAAACAAGTGCGCCAAAATACTTTCATCTTGATGGATTTCTTGTTGATTATCATCGCCAAGAACATTCCGAAGAAGAAGTTGGTAAACGTTGCGAAAAACGCCCAAACAAGGGTCCAGCCCAGCGTTCGCCACAATAAAATACCGTACGAACCCTGAAATGTCGTCTTGAACGCCTCGAAGCCGGTCCACCAGAAACGATCGGACGGCGGAGAATGTAAATAGTTAAAGTTGGTGAACGCGACCAAAATATTGCATATAAGCGGCAACACCGTAATAATCAATACACCGAGTACAGGCAAAGCCAATACGGTGATATGATAATTATCGTTCATCGCGTTATTGAACTGATCTTTGGGCGAGCTTATACCTTGCCCGTTCTGCACTCTCTGCTGAACATTGAACGCCGACTTGGTATTTTGCACATACATTATTATAAAGAATATTATGATTGCGATTGCCAAGACGCTGAAAATCAATATTTTAAGAGAATTATCTCCGTCGAACTTAACCCATTCACCGTTGGCATCGTAATCGAAATACTCGTCGATAGTGCCGAGCGTTCCGAGTTTGACGAGATAACCCGCCCCGCTGAATACCATAAATACGACAAACAAAGCCTCGACGGCCAAATATAAAAATCCTACTATAAACTGCTTAGGCCCGCGAGAGAAGTTTCCGAACCCCATAATCAAATATGATAATCTCGTTCGCCAATCCCCGTTCTTAAATCTAAGCCACAATCCCTTAAAACCGTGACCGATTGCTAAAATCAACGCCCACAGCTTAAACGGAATAGATTTTATAACGTGCCAAATCATTATTCCGACATTCTTAAAATAGCCGGCAATACCTAAACCCAATTTGGCATACCACGGGTGATTAAACTGTTTCCAAGTAGGGGTGGCGGATCTATCAGAATTACCCATTTATTCACTCCTATTGTTTTACAGCAAAAGCGCCGAGCCGATAAATTCGATTCGGCGCTTGCTGTAAACCCGATTAATAATTATTTATTTGTATAATTATGCCTTTTCGGGCGTCATAGCGGCAACCATATCCGCAAGACCGAGATTTGTTTCGGTTATATTGCCGGCTTCTATATCGTCGACATAGGTTTCGAGACCGGACCACCAAGTGCCGGGTATATTGCC
Organism: uncultured Christensenella sp.; assembly: GCA_910577435.1. Lineage (GTDB taxonomy): Bacteria > Bacillota > Clostridia > Christensenellales > Pumilibacteraceae > Anaerocaecibacter. Next base: position 89,043 of record CAJTLV010000005.1, read on the forward strand.
CTGCAACACGCCGCCCGCCGCAACCTGAGCCGCAAGCGCGGCAAGAGGAGCATTTTCTTTAACTTCGTTCAAATTCGAAACAACCTTATTGGTAGGACCTGCCTGATGAGCCGCAAAGCGGGTCGTCTGAGCTTTGGTATTTGTAAGGAAGTTCGCAACAGCCATAGCTACTTGCTGATTTTGAGACGAAGAATTAACGCCGCAATATTTACCGCCGAAGAAGCTGCCCATCTGCTTTTGCGAGCCGTCTACGGAAGTGAACGTAGGCAACTTAGCAAGACCTACGGTTGCCTGTTGCTCTTTGGTCGGAGCTTCCCAAGCGCCGCAAACGCCCGCTATGAGAGTGCCGTCTATTATGCCATTAACAGCCGCGCCGTTGGCACCGAGATCTATAATGGCGGGAGTTTCTCCGTCCTGACAATAACCGGAATTAATATATTTGATCATCGCTTTCGCGCCGCGCTCGCCAGACTCGCTCATAAAGCTCGAGAAGTCCGAATCCGCGCCGTTGGCGTCCAGTTCAACACCTTCGCCGAAGAAGAACGTAGCTGCATAGAAGCCGGTACCGTAACGGTACATAAACGATTTGTTTGCTGTTTTGGCTTTTGCGATAATGGTGTCGAGAGAACCGGCTTCCGTTTCCGTCAAGTCGTTTTTGTTATAAACAAGATAGTAGCCGTTGTCGGAAGTGGTCGGGAACGCATAGCAATAACCGTCTTTCATAGCGGGAGCATAGGTCGTTTCCGAATCGCGCTGCGTTATTGCGGCGCTGTAATAGCTACCCGTCGCGCCTCTGAGCGGAGCGAGGTAATTGCTCTTTATAAAATCGCCCATATGGTCGGATGGGAAAAAGAATACATCCGCGCCTGCCGATGCGTCCGTTCCGAGATTTTCGCGAACTTCACCCTCTTCCATTGCTTGGAAATTAATGGTTACGTTCGAGTATTTACCGTCGTGATAAGAATCGCTTGTAAACTCGTTCATTAATGCCGTATATGTCGGAATGACTTCTACCGGAGCCCAAACACGAATGGTGCAAGCCTCAACTTTATCGTTGTTTGCATTCGCATTATCGAGCATAGGGTCATCCCAATGCGTGACTTTATTAAATTCCGACGGATCAAGTCCTGCGGCGTTGCCGGAATTACTGGAACCGTTATTGCACGCGGCAAGACCGCCGGCAACGGAAAGCGCCGTTACCGACGCAAGCAAAAGTGAAAGCAATTTCTTCTTCATATTTTCCTCCATAGAATGATTTTTTAATTGCTTGTGCATATTATAGCACCCTCCCCCAACGTTGTCAATAGGTTTTTACAAAAAAATCGGGGTTTTATTGTACATTTTGCACAATATTTTCTATTTAATCATATCCATAAAGGCCGGAACTTATACGTTTTGGCGAATTTTGTCGATAAAAAACCGAGCGCATAACACCTTATTTCGACTTCGATCACCGTATCGCTTCGGAATTTCACAAAAAAGGACGTCCGCAGACGCCCTTTCGCATAAGTTTCGTTATATCACGTTTCCTTTTTGTAAGTGACCGTTCCCACGCCGTCGGCAGTTGCCGTTCCGAACACGATCTCGGCGCCCGTCGCTTCGGTCAAGCGGTTAAGTCCTTTAACGCTGTTGCCTGTTATCGTCACTATATTGATCTTATCTTTGGAACTGCCCTCTTCTTGCGCGTCGGCGCTGAGCGACATAAGTTTGATAAGCGCATTGTATTCGTCGGCTCCCATATTGTTGAAAATCACGCCGTTTTCAAGCTCGTTAAACACGGTCTTTCCGCTCGCGTCCGTCGTCTTTTCTATGACTATCGTCGCGTACATCTCGTCGGGCAGGAATCCGGAAGTCAACGCCGAATCGGTGATCATAAACTTATCCATTGCCATACGGAACGTCACTGCGATGTAGTCCCCGTCGGCTTTTAACGGCCTGCCTTCAAGTCTGTCGTTCAGCCAATTACGCGCCGCGATCGCACCGTCGCTCGTATTAGTTCTGTCGATCGCGAACGTCTGCACGGCGCGGACCATATCGCGTTCCGACGTGAGTCTTACCATAAGCGCGTCGAGATAGACGTTGAATTCCCTGTCCGTTTTGATCGAATCGTACAGATCAAACGAGAAAGACGCGATGAACAAGTCGGCGGCGGTCTTGTTTTCCGACGGGCTGTCTACGGCACCGTTAAACGACATTTCCGCGCCGCCGTTCACAACTATATCTCCTACCACGTAGTTGTTCGGATTGACAAACCCGTCTACGGTCGAGCGCGGATACATTCCCTGAACCGCGTTCTTGACGGTTTCGGCGGAAGGACGCTCGCCCGCCGCTTCGTCCCACATTTTATTTATGAGGAAACCGTAAAAGTCGATAAGTTCCAAGCCGTTTTCGGTGAACGAGATCACGCCCTCGCCGCCCAAGCTCTCTTCGAGCGAAGCGAGTTGCGAATACAGTATCTTTCCGAATTCCGCGACTTGACTCTCAATGTCGAACGAACCGTTGCCTATGTGATTTATTATCTTGACCGCATTGGCAAACGTGGCTTCGTCCATATTGTTTACGGTGACCGAAACGGGGTATGCTATGTCTTCGCCTGCGCCGACCGTGCGCGACATATCTACCGTCGCGGTGACGTACAGCTTGTTTATATTAAGCAGATTGCCTACGTTTGCGGGCAACAGATCGCCCACATCGACGGACAACAGCAACGTAAGCATATCGTCTCCCGTAGTGACTTCGAGCACTTTGAAGTCGGAAACGCCGTTCGACTCCGCGAGTTTCTCGGACACGAGCAACGCTATCTCGTCGGCGCGCATTACGGGTCTGAGTTCGTTTACGGGACGAACGTCATACGCCAGATAACTGTGACCGGAAACGGGCGCGGCTCCTGCGGCGGGAATTATGCGCAATCTGTCACCGCTGAAATCACTTCCGACGGCGTCCGCAAGTTTTGTGAAGTCGGTTATTTCGTTGCCGTTTTCGTCAAGTACATCGTTAAAATAGTATTTGTCTTTCAAATCGGATATGAACTCGCTATAATCGCCGGCGATCCTAGCGACGTCGGAGAATCCGCCGTGTTCGTTCAATCCGCGCAGAACATCCTTGAATTCTTCCGGCTCGACTATGCGCACGCCGTCATCCGTAAGCACGAGATCGGTCATAAGAGTGAACACGTCCGGCATCAGTATTGCGCCCTGCGTAACGACCGCGCCCGTCGTATCGGACGCAACAAGCTGTGCGTCGAGCTTCTCGTACAGGGTGTCGGTCATATTGCGCAACATAGTCTCGATCGATTCGGTCATCGACGACAGATCGAGTCCGTCGACAACTTTACCGAGCGTTTCGAGCACTCTGCCCGTATTTTCGTAGTCATTCAATATAAGCGTAGTAGGAGAATACGCGTCGCCCGCATCGAGACTGCGCGTTATGTCGACCTCTATACCGAGCAACAACCGTTCGGGCAAGACGTTTGTCGCAAACGCCATAAGCATATTGCCGTCGCCTACGGACGCGATATAATCGACTATATTCACCTCGACTGCGAGCAATGCGTACATATGCGTCGGATTTTCCGCCCTGCCTACGAACGACAGCGCGTCGAGTTTTATGTTTAAATTTGCAAAAGACGAATTGCCGTTTTTGAGCATATCGCCGAGCTTGTCGTTAAGTATCGCCGCGAGCATTCTGTCGGTGACGGTCAATTTTATGTCGTCGATATTCTCCGTGCCGAGCAATTCCTCAAATCGCTCGCCGTCCACCAAATCGAGCATATCCATAGGATCGGGCGCCGCTTCCGAGCCGTCGAGCGATACGCCGAGCATTGCAAGCACCTCGTCAAGCGATCTTCCGTCGATGTCGAGCGAATACTTTTCCGCAAGCTGATTCACGAATTCGTTCTTGTAATCGACAGCGACGTATCACGTCGTGTCGGCAGGCTTATAAGCATAACCGCCGTTTCCGTCGATATACCAGCCCTCGTAAAGATACGGTTGAAGCTGTTCGAGCCGAACGTCGGGATCGGACGTGAGCACCGCTTGCAAAAGATACATAAAATCGGATTTTGTAATCGGATCGTCGGTATCCTCGCCGTTCGCCGCCTTTGCCAGCATATCGAGAAGATCGAGTTTTATGTTGCCCTGCTCCGCCGCGTCGAAAGCGTCCTGCAAGCCGTTCTCGCCCGTTATATTATCCATATACGGCGCGATCTTATCGGCCATCTCCGCCAAAAGCGCCTGCACGGTCTTAGGCTCCCCGTCGCTGTTCTCGATCGCCAATATTTTATTGATTATATGATACATTCTGTCGCGCTTGCCCTCGTTCATAGCATTGAGCGAGACCTGCGCCTGAGCTTCGCCTTGAAGGGGCAACGTCACCGTCGCATATACGTTTTTTGGCAATACTGTCTTTATCCCGAACTCGACAAGCCCGCCGAGCCAGCTCATACCTGCGTCCTTTACCGCCGTGACCGCGACGCGGCTTGCCAAATCTTCCAAGCCTATCCACACGGTTATGTTAGCCGTCGTAGCGGTCACTTCGCGCTCGCCCAACTCGTTGGTTGCCGACTGCGCGCCGAAATAGATCTGTTTTAGCTTGACTACTGCATTGAGGTCCATATCCGGCATAGCGAATCCGCCTGCGACGGTCGAGACGTCGATTTCGTTCAACATCATTCGGAGAACGTTATTGACAAACGCCGCAAGCTCCTTGTCTCGCAAAGTGAATATGTAGTTATCCGCGTCCTCGCTGTACGATTCGAGCCGTTCCATATCGATGTTCTCGCGAGTGAATGCGCTCGCCATCATATCGACCAAGATATTCATTATCTCGCCGCCCGACTCGCTCTCGCCGTCTTCGTCGCCGCCGGAAAAATTCCGCACTTCGCCGACAGCGCTTTCTTCCTTTTTCATAATATCGGATACCGCCCTTTCGATCGCGGCGTCGAAATCGACTTCCGCGTCCGATCGAAGCAGTATATTTTGCTTTATCTCCGAGTAGAACCCGTCGAGATCGTCATCCGAAAACGGTTTCTTTACTACGTCCTTATCCTTCGTCCAATACAGCTCGTTCATTACGCCGAGTGTGTCTGACAACGGCATTTCGAGGTAGAGTTTGGAATATTTATCGCCGAAATACCAGCCTATGCCGAAAACGATCCCGCAAATAGCGAGAACCGTGATCAGGAAAGCCAACAGACACGACAGTCCCCTGTGCCGCCTTTTCGAAACGACGGGACTCTTTCCGTCGCCGTTTTCGGGAACTATGACTTTTTTCGCCATACGGTATCTCCTACAAAATAACAGCGCGTTTATTCACATACCATTCTACGCCGCAGTAATTCGTTTGTCAACACAAGTCGCCTTTTGTAATGATATTCTAATCGATTTTTAATGCTGACGGCGACGCCGCAAAAATATATACGTCCGCGCAGTTTGTCGTTCAAAGAAAAAGCGTTACCGTTAAACGGCAACGCTTATTCGAGCTTTTACGATACTTCGGCGCCTAGCGTCACTCACTTTTCACTGCATTCGTAGCCCGCGTCGACCACTGCGGAAACGGCGGCGCTCACGTCGAAATCGCCATTGACTACCGCCTGCGCCTTTTCGAGCGACACATCGACGCTCGTCACCCCGTCCACTGCGGCAAGCGCCTTTTCGACGCGACCGACGCAATGCATACAACTCATACCGTTAACGTTCAATACTTTTTCCATTTTGTTTTCTCCTTTATTTTTATTTTCATTTACGGAACAGGCGTTGCCGTCCGCTAATTGACATTGATGCGAATCGTGAACTTCCGTTCGCGCATTTACAGCCGTTTTCGTCTTGGACGCGCGGCGCTCCAAGCGCTTTTCGTCGAACCTCATAACCGTTAGGCGCAACGCATTGCACACAACGAACAGCGACGACGCCGCCATAGCGCCCGCCGCGATCATCGGATTAAGAGTCACACCCAACGAATACAGCACGCCCGCCGCGAGAGGTATGCCGAGCGTATTATAGCAAAACGCCCAGAACAGATTCTGTTTGATGTTGCGCAATGTTTTGCGCGACACGCTTTGCGCGCGCGGTACGTCCATAAGATCGGACTTGACAAGCACGACGTCCGCAGCCTCGATAGCTACATCCGTACCCGAACCTATCGCGATCCCCACATCTGCGGCTTTGAGCGCGGGCGCGTCGTTGATACCGTCGCCCACCATTGCCGTTCTGCCGCTCGCTTTGAGCTTTTCGACTATATCCAGCTTGTCTTCGGGCAATACGTTGCAGTACACTTCGGTAATACCTACCTCATCCGCTATCCGCCGCGCCTGACGCTCGTTATCTCCCGTCAACATCACGGCAGTACCGCCCATTCGGCGAATAAGTTCTATCGCTTTTTTGCTCGACGGCTTTACTTCGTCGTTGACGGTTATCGCGCCGATCAGTCCGCCTTTTCTGCACAGATAAACGGTCTGCGCGTCGCCGTCGTCCGAAATTTCCACGCCGAACTCGGCGGCGAGTCTGGGCGCGCCCAGCGCGTATTGTACGCCGTTCACCGTTCCCACTACGCCGTAACCTATGCGGTACTCGCTTGCCGTCACATTATACGGCTCGCCGTCGTATGCCTCGATAACGGCGCGCGCCAGCGGATGCGTAGACGTGCTTTCGAGCGCCGCCGCGATTCCGAGAACTTCGTCGCGGCGTTTCCCGTCGTTCTCGTCCGCACCGTATACCTTGACGCCCGTAACACGCGGTTTGCCTTCCGTTATTGTCGCAGTCTTGTCGAGCGCGAATATCTTTACGTCGCCCAAACTTTGCAGCGTCTCGGCGTTCTTGACGAGTATTCCGTAAGCCGCCGCCCTACCGGTTCCCGCCATTACCGCGACGGGAGTGGCAAGTCCGAGCGCACACGGACAGCTGATGACTATTACCGATATACACATCGTAAGCGCGTGTCCTATCCCGTAGCCGAGACAAAGCCACACAACGAGCGTTACGAGCGCTATTCCGCACACCGTCGGCACGAACACCGCCGACACCTTGTCGGCTATCTTCTGAATGGGCGCTTTCGACCCGCCCGCATTCTCTATCAGTTCGATTATCTTGGAAAGCGTCGTGTCCGCGCCCACCTTTTCGGCGCGCAATTCTATCCGACCCGTAAGATTGAGAACTGCGGACGATACCTCCGCGCCTTCCGTCGCCTCGACGGGAATGGACTCGCCCGTTATCGCGGATTTATCCAGAGTGGTAGAACCCGACGTTATGATACCGTCGCACGGGATATACTCGCCCGACAATACGACTACGGTGTCGCCTACACGAATGTCGTCTACCGATACCGTCACGGTCTCGCCGTCGCGAATTACGTTGGCGGTCTGCGGACGCAGGCGCAACAGCTTTTCCACTTCCGAGCGCGTCTTGCCCTTAGATTTGGCTTCCAAAAACTTGCCGAGCGTAACAAGAGTAAGTATCATCGCCGCCGACTCGAAAAACAGATTCATTGCAAGTTCCGAGCCGCCCGCAATATCGCCCGCCGCCGCTTTTGCATTAATAACGAAAAGCGTGACTATCCCGTAAATGTACGCCGCACCCGCACCGAGCGTAACAAGAGTATCCATATTCGCGCCGCGATGAATAACGGCGCGTACTCCGCTCGAAAAGAACTTATAATTTATGACGAGTATGGGCGTAGTAAGCACCAACTGAATGAGCGCAAACGACGCAGGATCTTTATGCGGATCGAGCGCTCCCATCGGAAAGTGCGCCATATGCCCCATCGAAAAGTACATAAGCGGCATAAGAAATACAAGCGACGCGATAAACCGAATGAGCAACGTCTTTGAATAGTCGACCGTCTTTTTCGGAGCGGAAGGTTTTGTTCCCTCTCCGCCTGTCCTCGCCGTCGCACCGTAACCCGCGCGTTCGACGGCGGCTATTATATCCCCGTCAGACGCATCGGATTCCACCGTCATTCTGTTCAAAAGCAGATTGACGTTGACCTTTTCCGCACCCACGCCGCGCACTGCTTTTTCCACGTGCGCCGCGCACGCCGCGCACGTCATTCCCGTAATGTCGAAAATCCTTTCCATAATCTCAGTATACCTCCCCGACGAGCATATGTCAAGCAAATTTATAGTGATTTACTAGGAATTAAAAATAACACCGTCGCATTCCCGATTATTTTGTACTATCCCGACCGATATCGCATATATAAAGATTATGTCTCAAAAAACGATAAACATAGCGGTCTATGACGATCTGTCTTGCGGGGTCACTCCGCCTCTGCCCTACGTAGGAATGCGGTTCGACGGCGGTCATTTCGCAAGAAGAGCAAAGTGTCTGCTCGCGGCGGCGCTTTTGCGGTGCGGGTTCGAAATAATGGACTGCAACGCCGACGGCGACGCGGCGGACATACAAGAATTCGCGTCGCGCATAAACCGCGCGCCCGTCGACGCGGGGATCGCGCTCTCTTTCGGCGCATTCGGCTCGCGTAAAAACTTCAACGATATTCACGGGTTCTGCGTGCGGTATTACGGCGGACGGTTCGCGAACAAATCGCGCATACTGTGCGAGGACATTTACGCGCGGCAAAACTCTCGAGGACGGACGGGTACGATCATATCCGACTGCGCTGCGTTCGGCGCGAACTGCCCCGTAGCGGTTGCGGATGCGGGGTATTTAACCAACTTCGACGACGCGAAGCTGGTGTACGACCCCGACTTTGCTACTGCGTTCGCGGAAACGACGGCGACTGCCGTATGCGAATACTTCGATATGCCGTATGTAAAGCGGGACGATATTTTCGCATATCCCATACTCGGCGTAGGCAGGCGCGGCGGCAAGGTAAAAATGCTTCAATATATGCTGTGCACTGCGGGAATGCCGGTCACGTGCGACGGCGTGTACGGCGGAGAAACGTCCGGCGCCGTCAAAAAGTTCTGTGCGGACAGGGAGCGCAAAGGCGACGGCTCGACTACCCCGCCCGTATGGCGCGATCTTATGCTGACGGATATGCCCGAACTCGCATTCGGAGCAACGGGCAACGCAGTCAGGTACATTCAGAGCAAACTGCTGTCCAAGCTGTACAGAATAAAAATCGACGGCACTTTCGGAAACCGCACGCTTGACGCCGTCAACGAGTTTTTGGCGGAACACGGCGACGGAAAGCCGGCACTCACCCGCGCCGACGTAATCGACTCGGAAATATACGGAATGCTCGCTCCCGTAGGCGGCGGCAGACCGAGACTGTATTGATTCAGACGCATTTTTACCGCCCGCAACGTAAGAGATTCCGCATATCAACCGCGCGCTAATCTTTGACTTTGAACAGAAAATGTAATATAATAAGATATAATGGCTAAATCAGGAAAAAAGACAACCGATAAAATACACAACAGTTTGATAGAACTTCTGGAATGTGCGTCTGCCGTCGAAAACATAACCGTCACCGAAATCTGCGAACACGCGGGAATCAATCGCGCCACATTCTATTATCATTATCAGTCTGTCGCCGCCGTGTTTGCGGAGATCGAAGATACCCTGCGGTCGGATTTCGAGCACACTATTTCTCTGCCGGCATTGACAGACGCAAAAACTCCCGACGCAAACTTTTTCGAAATATTCTTCGCCTTCGTCGCACGCAACGCGACAATTTGCAAACTTATAGTCAATTCGCCCCACACAGGCGACAACACCTTTCTCACCCACGCGCTCGAAATCGGGAGGAACAAGGTTTCTGCAATGATGACGGAAATATTTCCCGACTGCCCGACGGCAAAAATAGATTACTATTACACGTTTGTATCGCGCGGATTTTTGGGACTTGTAACGTATTGGCTGAACGGCGATATGCTCGAGCCGATAAAATCCATATCCGACATAGGCGCGCAGATCGCATATTCGGGCATCGAATTTCTCAAAAGACAGCAACAGTAACCGCAAACAAAAAGGAGCGACACGCTCCTTTTTGTTTGCGGTTATTTGATTCGGTCAATCGAGAAGATCGTATATCTTAGTTTCGGCGGTGTGTTTCATCCGCATATAGCCGATGACAAGTGTGAACACAAAAACGAATATCACGCACAGCGAGACAGGCGCATAGGCGAGCGGACCGGGAATAAACGAGCTTGCCAAGCCCGCGACCAAAAAGCCGTAAGCCCCGACGTCCCAATGCCTGTCGAGCGAGTCGCAAATATATACGGCGAACATCTTGCGCGAAGTCGACCGCGCAATGAACGTGCGTGACGCGAACACCATAGGCAACGTCGCAGACAGCACCGAAAAAATCATAGCTACCGTGACGGCTATGAGCGTGTCGTTGTCGATGGTCTGCTTGACGCCGCTGGCGTTGAACTGTTGCAAAATTCCGTAGATGGTAACTCCGCCCATACACATCGACATCATCATACAGAATATAACGGTCGATATAAAGTTGTTATGCAGTCTGTTGCGCTTTTTGAACGACACCGCAACGAGAAGTATGGCGGCGGGGATCAGCGAGAACAGTACCATCAACAAATTATTGTATTTGCTGTACGACGTATCAGCCATATCGACCGTCTTATAAACTATTGTCACCTTTTCGGGCAACATCGGCAATGTGAGCGCCGTTGCGAGAAGTGCGACCGCCGTAACCCACAGCGTCACCGTCGTTATTATCTTATCCGAATTATTAAGATAGCTTTTGCCTTTCATTTTAACTCCCGTTCAACCGCCTATCTTCAAATAACTTGCGGCATTGAGGTCGAGCCGTGCCGGCACCGCGCCGCCCGCGATCATATCGCGCGCACGTGCGCACACCATAGCGGCGTTGTCGGTACAAAGCGACATCGGAGGATAGTAAACGGTACAGCCGTATGCTGCCCCCGACTGTGCAAGTTTTTCGCGCAGATACGAGTTTGCCGCGACCCCGCCGGCGAGCGCAAGCGTCGTGATACCCGCATTCTTCACCGCGCCGATCGCAGTGTCGACGAGCATATCGACCGCCGTCTTTTGAAACGACGCGCAAACGTCGTCGACATTTACTGTCTCGCCGCGCTGTTCGCAACCGTGCAAATAATTGACGACCGCCGTTTTCAGTCCCGAATAGCTGATATCGCAGGTCTTTTTCTTTTTATGCGCAATGAACTCTATCGACGGCTTGCCTGACTTAGCGCGCTTGTCTATCTCCGGTCCGCCGGGATACGGCAATCCGATCGCGCGCGCCACCTTGTCGAACGCCTCGCCTATCGCGTCGTCCGTCGTCGTGCCGATAAGCTCGAAACTGTTTCTGTCCGCCACCTTGACAATCCCCGTATGCCCGCCGCTCGCGACGACCGCGAGGAAAGGCGGTTCCAATTCGGGCGAACTCAAAAAATTTGCGGCGATATGCGCTTCGATGTGATTGACGGCATAGAGCGGCACTCCGAGCGCGTAAGCGAGCGCTTTTGCCGCAGAAACACCGACGAGCAGTGCGCCTACGAGTCCCGCGCCGTATGTCACGGCGATCGCGCCGATGTCGGTCTTTTCTATACCCGCCTTTTCGAGCGCCTCGTCGATCACCGGCAATACCGCCGTCAAATGATTACGCGACGCGATTTCGGGTACGACCCCGCCGAACCGACGGTGTATCTCTATCTGCGAAGAAATGATATTCGACGCGAGCTTATCGCCGATAAGCACTGCGGCGGACGTTTCGTCGCACGACGTTTCTATTCCCAAAATGATTTTGTCTTTCATAGTATATCGTTAATATAAGTTTGCCGACACAATAGACTTTAATTGCGGCCGCATAGCGTGACGCAAACGGCGGCGGTTACGAAGCGGACTTTTTAAGATAATCGATTATAAACTCCTCGATATCTCCGTCCATAACCGACTGAATATCGCTGTCCTCGAACCCCGTGCGATGATCCTTGACAAGCGTATATGGCTGAAATACGTAAGAGCGTATCTGACTGCCCCACTCGATCTTTTTGAGATCGCCTTTTAAGCTGGCGGCTTTTTCGAGCGCCTCGCGCTCTTTCAGTTCGACGAGTTTGCTTTTAAGCATAGTGAACGCCATTTCGCGGTTCTGCGTCTGACTGCGTTCGTTCTGGCAGGTTACGACAATGCCCGTCGGGAAATGTGTAATGCGTATCGCAGAATCCGTCTTATTTATATGCTGACCGCCTGCGCCGCTCGACCTGAACGTGTCGACGCGAATGTCGTCGGGATTTATCGTGACCGTCGTGTCGTCTTTTATCTCCGGCATAACTTCGAGACTTGCGAACGACGTATGCCGACGCGCGTTTGCATCGAACGGCGAAATGCGAACGAGCCGATGCACGCCCATTTCGGCTTTGAGATAACCGTAAGCATTGATACCGCGCACAACGAACGTTATGCTCTTGATACCCGCCTCTTCGCCGTCGAGCCTGTCGACTACGTCGACCGAATATCCCGATTTTTCGCAGTACATACGGTACATACGGAACAGCATCGACACCCAGTCCTGTGCCTCCGTTCCGCCTGCGCCCGCGTGAAGAGAAAGTATAGCGTCCGACTTATCGTACTCGCCTTTCAACAGCGCCGAGATCTGCGCCTTTTCGGCGCGCTCGCACAAAGCGTCGGTCTCCGTTATAAGCTCCGCCATAAGCTCCGCGTCTGTTTCGGCAGCCAACAGTTCTGCCATCGCATTGAGATCGTTTACGCTCGCGAACAGCTTGTCGAATGCGCCGAGCGTGTTGTCGATGTACTTCGCCTCGCTGTTTACCGATTGCGCCTCTTTAGGATCGGAATATAAAGCAGGGTCGTTCTGACGTACTTCAAGCTCCGCCCGCCGCGCTTTGAGTTTGTCGGGTTGAACCGCAGCATACGCGTCGTTTATCATCGCCGCCGCGCCCGCTATTTTATTTTTGCACTCTTCTAAATCCATAATACCTTTTATCGATTCGGAATCCCGAATTATTTATACGTGTAGCGATCGGTTCCGTATCCCGAATTGTTTACGCGTCTTTACCGCAGCAATTTTTATATTTTTTGCCGCTACCGCACGGGCAAGGATCGTTGCGCCCCGTCTGTTGCGCCTTAGTCTTTACTTCCGGCTGACGTTCCTGCGGTTCCGAGCCGCCGTGCGACGCAACCATTTGCATATCCTGTTTGGGCTGCTGTACAGGCTCGTTATACTTTATCTGCGAGCGCATAAGCGTCATTACGACGTCTTCGTGAATGTGTTCTATCATCTCGTCGAACATATCGAATCCTTCCTGCTGATATGCAATGACGGGATCCTGCTGCCCGTAGGCTTTGAGACCTATGCCGCTTCTGAGCGCATCCATATTATCGATATGATCCATCCAGCGCTGATCGACCATTCGGAGCATTACGTACCGCTCGATCTCCTCATAGTCTACACCGTGTTCGGCAGCCTCGTCGACGCGCGCCTGATACGCTTTCTTTACCGCGTTATACAGCATATCTTTAAGCTCGTCCGGAACATAGTTTTCGAGCTGATCGGGCGTAAAGAACTCCGCTTCGTCGGGAAGAAGTTTGCGCTCGATCTCTTTGTTGAGTTCTTCTCTGTCCCACTCGTCGAAGTTGATCTTGGGATCGACATAAGCGTCGACGATCGCCTCTACTCTGCCGAGTATGATATTGAAGATCTCTTCACGGAGCGGCATACCTTTAAGCACTTTACTGCGCTCGGCATAGATTATCTCGCGCTGTTTGTTCATTACGTTATCGTATTCGAGAACTGATTTACGCACCGAGAAGTTTCGACCCTCGATATTGCGCTGTGCGTTTTCGATCTGCTTGGAAAGTATCTTGGCTTGGAGCGGCGTGTCGTCGTCCACTTTGAACGTGTCCATCACCTTTTTGAGCCTGTCGCCCCACAACCGCAGAACATCGTCCTCCGCCGACAGATAGAATATCGACGAACCGATGTCGCCCTGACGTCCCGCACGTCCGCGCAACTGATTGTCTATGCGGCGCGACTCGTGACGTTCGGTACCGATTATACGCAAGCCGCCGAACGCAATGACCTTTTCCTTTTCTTCGGCGACTTCCTTTTTGAACTCTTTCATATACTCGTTGTACATATCGCGCGCTTTGATCTCTTCTTCCGTATTAACGGGGAAGATCGATGCGGCAAGATCGATAGTCGCGTCGTCGAAGCCGTCCTTTTTGAGCTTCTCTTTCGCCATAAATTCAGCATTGCCGCCGAGCATTATGTCCGTACCGCGTCCCGCCATATTGGTCGCAATCGTAACTTGATGCAACCGCCCTGCCTGAGCGACGATCGACGCTTCTTTTGCGTGGTTCTTGGCGTTGAGGACGTTGTGCGGCACTTTTTCGCGGCGCAGGATCTTACTGAGTTCTTCGCTCTTCTCGACGTTCGTCGTACCGACGAGAACGGGCTGACCTCTGTCGTAACACTCCTTTATGTCCGCGACGACGGCGCGGATCTTGCCGTCGACCGTCGTATACAGCAAGTCGTTCTCGTCGACGCGCTGGCTGGGCAGGTTGGTGGGAATAGTTACGACGTCGAGCTTGTATATCGAACGGAACTCGTTCTCTTCCGTTTTCGCCGTACCCGTCATACCCGACAGCTTGTCATAGAGACGGAAATAGTTTTGGAACGTTATAGTCGCGAGCGTCTTGTTCTCCGACTGGATGCGCACGTTTTCCTTAGCCTCGATGGCTTGGTGCAATCCCTCGCTGTACCGTCTGCCTATCATCAAACGCCCGGTAAACTCGTCGACGATGACCACCTCGCCGTCGCTTACTATATAGTCCTGATCGCGGTGCATTATGAAATTGGCTTTGAGCGCGTTATTGATATAATGATAGAGTTCGGTATTCTCGATGTCCGCGAGGTTTTCCACCTCGAAGTATGTCTCGGCACGCTCTACGCCCTCTTCGGTGAGGTTTATCGCCCGCTTTTTCTCGTCTATTTCATAGTCTTGATCCTTGACAAGACGACGGGCGAACCTGTTCGCCTTGCTGTACATTTCACTCGACTTTCCGCCCCGCCCCGAAATGATGAGCGGCGTGCGCGCCTCGTCGATGAGAATGGAGTCAACCTCGTCGATTATGGCGAACGCGAGATCGCGCTGAACCATATCCTGCTTGCGAATGACCATATTGTCGCGCAGATAGTCGAAACCGAGTTCGTTGTTTGTCGCATACGTGATGTCGCAGTTGTAAGCAGCACGCTTTTCGTCGGGTTTCATTCCCGAGATCGCGACGCCGACGGTAAGTCCCAAAAACCTATGGATCTTGCCCATCCACTCCGCGTCGCGTCGCGCCAAATAGTCGTTGACCGTTACGACGTGAACGCCCTTGCCCGCTATCGCGTTGAGGTATGCGGGAAGAGTGGACACGAGCGTTTTACCTTCGCCCGTGCGCATCTCTGCAATGCGTCCCTGATGGAGCGCTATTCCGCCCATTATCTGCACCTTGAAGTGCTGCATATTGAGTACGCGCTTACCCGCCTCGCGAACTACCGCGAACGCTTCGGGTAGAAGATCGTCGAGCGACTCGAAGTTTTCCGAATAACGCTTTTTGAACTGTTCGGTCATTCCGCGCAACTCGTCGTCCGTCATTGACGCGAACTTGTCTTCCAATGAGAGAACCTGTTCGGCACGCGCCGACAGCCTACGCACGTTGCGACGGTTGTCGCTACCCGTTATAAACGATATAAGACCCATATCAACCTCTTTACATTTGCGCTGTTGCGCCGTATTATATATTCTCGACCGTTTCGCAGTCGTATCTTCCCAAAAATTTCAGTTCGGCACAGTGTTCGCCGAGCTTTGCCAAGAATGCGGTCAGCTCGTTTCCGTCCAAATGACAGTCGAAGTCGACCGAAAATCTGTATTTGCCGTCGCCTTTGCGGCTTGGTCGCGACAGTATGCGCGACATATTGACGCCCCGACCGTAAAACACTTCAAGCGCTTTCAACAGCGCGCCTGCCTCGTTTTTAAGGTCGAACATAACGGACGCCATTTCGCCCGTTGCCGCTGGCGCCGTGCCGAGAACGGCAAACCGCGTCGCGTTCAGCGGACTGTCGGCAATGCCTTCGCGGATCACGACTTGTCCGGCGCGCGGGCGTATAGCTATCGCGGCGGTCGTGCCGATCGCGCTCATAAGCGCCTTAGACGTGGACGAAACCGCTTCTACGTCGACATTCAAACCCGACAGGAACCGATGACACTGACCTATCGCCTGCGGGTGCGACGCGACACGCTTTATTCTGTCGAGCGTCATTCCGCATTCGGCTATAAGGCAGTGACGCACTGGCAAAATCAACTCGCCCACAATGTACAGCCGCGCATCGAACAGCGCGTCGTACACCTCGTTCACCGCGCCTTCGATATTGTTCTCGACGGGAACAACCGCATATTCGCACTCGCTCCCGACGGCGGCAATCACCTTCGACAGGCGATCGTAGGGTTTGAACGCGCCCTGCGACAGTCTGATCGCGGCGGCATAGCTGAACGAATGTTCGTCGCCCAAATATGCTGTTTGTCCGTTAACCTTATGCACCGCTTTTCATTTTATCATAATCGCGCCGTAAAATCAAGGAATTACGGCGCGATTTATGCAAATTAGTCAAGCGTTTTTAGCATACTTTTTCATATTTTTTTAGAAAATTTTTAGAAATATTTTAGAATAGCGGTTTTACCCCACTTTTTGCTGTTGTTCTCGCCTATCATACCATATTTCGGCGTATCGGTCAATCTTTTTTGCTGTTTCAAGGCGTGGCAAAAGCGCCCTTGCTTGCAAGCAAGGGCGGCGCGCGCCGCCGGGTGCTGCTGCTATGCTGCGCGATCGGAATTCTTTACAAATCGAACTTTGCCGCTAATCGCGCCCTCTTTGAGCATTTGCAAAAGCTCGGCGCGTTTATCGAGCGGGCTTTGCATCGCCATTTTGCCGTTGCGGTCGCGGAGCGCTGTGTGCGGCTTGCGATTGTATCGGTTCAGCCATTCGCGCATTTTGTCTTGTAGCTCTTCAAAGGTCGAGAATTGCAAGAAGTTATAAAATCGCTCTTGGTCGGTTCGGTGCGATCGTTCCACCTTGCCGTTGTGTCGCGGGGTGTACGGTCTTATAAGCTGATGCTTTATACCGAGCCGGTTCATTATTTGGTCGGCAACATGAACCTTACCCTCGCCCGTTCCTTTCGGGTTTGTGAACTCTGTACCGTTGTCGGTTTGAATTACAATCGGCGCGTAGCCGAAATATACGACCGCCCGCTTTATAAAGTCAACGGTTGAAAAGCCGCTATGCTCTTTGTATGCGTATATAAACCGCTCGCGCGTTGCCTCGTCTATCATAGTGTATTGGAAGCACCGCTCCGTCCGGAATATTCCGCGTCCACATTCAAGCGGCACGAACTTCACGTCGAGTTGCCATTTTTGCCCGAGCATCTCCGGCGTGTCGTATGGCTGCGGCTGATACTGTTCGTATACTTCTGCCGGGCGTAAGCATTGCTTGCGTATGTATTTGTACATAGTCATATAGTGCCGCGAATATGCGTACTTTGCCCGCAGCTCTCCGTACAGCTCAATATAACCCATTGTCGGGTTATCGTCCATTACTTGCTGTATCTCGCGCTTTTCTTCTTCCGTTTGGCTGTTCGGGTGCGGCGTTTTCGGTCGGCTCGATTTGTTCTCCAAACTTTCGAGCGTACCGTCATATAGCTTTTTCCACCGCCAAAGGCTAACGCGCGTACATTTTTCTTTGCGGCAAACGTATAGCCAATGCTTATGCTCCACGAGCCACATATCAAGTATGCGCTTCTTCTCTCTTGCTGTGAACTTGACCCCTTTCATTTCTTCACCGCCCTTGCAATTCTTCAAACGCTCGCCGTATGAAGTCCGCGCGGCTCATATTATGCTGTTGCAGTATCGCGTCGTAGGCGGCGGCTTCTTCCGGTTTCAGTCGCGTACCCCACTTCACGCTGTCGTGCTTGTGCGTTTCGCGGTATTTGCGGTCGGCGGCTTTTTGTGCTTCGGTTCTCATTGGTCATTATTTCTCCGTTTCACAATTATATCACGCCCCCGTGATATTTGTCAATAGGCAAAAAGAAAAAAGCGGCTGATTACTCAACCGCTTTTGCTGTGTTCGTCGCCGCGATGCCGCGCTCTTTCTTCTCTTTTTCAAGGAATTTTTGTATAAAGTCAAGCCGCAGTTTCATTTTCGATAAAAGCGTACCGCGCACGAAAGACTGACCGTCGCTCGCGCCGAGATATACGCTCATAGCTGTACGAAATAGCTTCGTGAATGTGTTTACCAAAATTGCCACCGCAAACGCATTCGGCTCGAAGAATAGCGTACTAAACGCAATCGAAAACGAAAAAAGCATAAACAGCTTTCTGAATACAAGGTTGCCGATATGCGCTTGTTCGTTCGTTTCCATATTCTCGTCGTCGCTGTTCGCTCGCTCCGCTCTGCTGAATATCGTTGCTATGCGAATGCGGTTGTATTTTATGTGATGCGTTTTCGACAGCTTAATTGTATTGCCGCGCACCGGTAAAAACTCAATATCGGCTTCGGCTTGGTCGAGTAGCTTTTGCCACTTTGCGCGTGCCTTGTCTTTCCTTGTTTTGGAGAGCTTGAACTGTATGTACGCCCGGTATGCTTTAAGTTTGCGCGCGGCGTTCTCGGCGTTCACATAATCTTCGAAGCTCGTTGTTAGATCAAGGCGTATCAGCTCGGCGTGTGCGGCATCGAGCTTCTTTTGCGTTTCGACAACTTCGGTGTTCTCGCGTAGCTCTTTTTCTCGAAAGAAGTCGCGCACCGAAAGCGTTACCAAAATGATTGACAAGCCCGTTAGCGCGAGCATAATCCAATACGACGGGTCTTTGAAAATCGCCGGATCGAACCCCGCGTGAACGTAGTCTATCAGAATATCGGCAACGGTCGAAAATAGCAAAACGGCAACCATAAAAAATTGCCGATAATTGAATTTGTTTTTAAGCTCGCGGAGCTTTCCCATACTCTCTTTTTCACTTGCCGCCATTGTCGGTCCCTCCGTTCTTCGTGTGGATCTCGCGCGAATATAGTACGTTGAATACAAGCCCCACGCCGTAGCTGATGCCGATATAGCCGAGCGTCGCCGATAGCGTTACGAGCTGCGCTTCAAGGGCTTTGAACGCGATTACCGCCGCCACGATAAACAGCAACGGTATTATCGAGCCGAACAGAGCTTCGGCTGTTTTAATCTTTTTCAGCTCTTTTTCTATCGCGGCAAGCTCGGCGGGGTCTTGCTTTGTTTTTAGGTTTGCAAGCATAATGTTTCCTTGTGCTTTAAGGTCGGTCAGCCTCCTATCTATGAACAGCTTTTTTATTACCCAAAAAATGAATATCAAAAGCAATATGCCCGTGATAGATATTTTGAAACCGACCGCCGCCTTTGTGTTCGTTATCGTGCTGTATCGTACTATAACAAGCACGATCGGTGCGACCGCCGAAAAAAGCAAATGCAAGAGGAAGAACGCAAGCCGTTTCTTCGTCATTTTCATTTCGCGTCAAGCCCTCCAAAATTCACGCCGCCGTCCGTTTCGGGTGGCTCGTCGCCTATATCGATCGGCTCTTGATTTAATTCTATCGGTGTAAGCTGAACGGTCATTATCTCGTCCGCTTCGGGCGGCTTGTAGCCTTTTTCGAGTAGGTTTATCGCGCTTGCAAGCTCGCCGCGCTCGGCTTCGCTTAATGCTTTTAATTTGATTTGCGCTTTTGCAATCGCTATCAAAATAGGTGCGAGCGCGCCGACCGCGTCCTCTACTTTTTCGACGCGTTTATCTAACACTTGGGCGGTCTTTTTGAGCGATTTTTCCGTAACCGCCGTAACGTCGATATTCAGCGTTTTACCCGCCAACTTTTCGGCGACACGCTGACTGAACGCATCTACGTTGTATGTACCGTCAAGCAGCGTAAAATTCTTTTTTAGCATCTTGTTTGTGAACGCGCGAACGATTAGCGTTATAATGCCGCCGCTCCCAAGCGCGGCGAGTATAGCCGCAACATACGGCTGTATAATTTCCCATACATAGTCCATTGTTTATACCTCCAAAAATTTACCCGATAACCGTCGGATCGTAGTTTTTTTCGAGCGCGGTTATTCGCTCGGAATGGTTGTTGATAGTTTGTATTGCTTCGTTGTACTTGGCGGCGAGCGTTTCGTTTGCCGTTTTAACGCTTGCAAGTGCCTTTATTAGCTCGGAAAGCTGCGCGGCGCGTTCTTCTTCGGCTTTTGCGGTTGCCGCCTTGTAGCTGTCATATTCGGCTTGGAGCGTGTCGAAAGCCGCAAGCAGCGCCTTATACTCGGCGCGCTCTTTTGCGTTGGCTCTCTCTATCTCCGCAAGCCGTGCGTATAGCTCTTTGTCGTCCACCCCTGCCGTGATTTGCCATTGGGTCTTTCGCAGCGATAGGAACGTGCCGACCTTGAGTGTTTGGCAAACCCACGACCGCAGTATCTTGTCGTCGTATATCTCGCAAACCGTCAGCCCGATGCGCTGCTCTTTTGTAAGTAGCTGCTTCGGTATTTTCGCCGCGCCGTCCGCTATTGTCACCCGGTATTCCACGCCGTCCTCGTCGCGGAACAGCGCAACATACGCCCCCGCATCGGGCAAAACAAAAGACACGGCGAACGTGTCTTTTATATCGCGTAATATAGGGGTCGGGTCGATAATAACGCCAACGTCCGAATTTTCTATAAGCTCGTACCGCATAGGCTATTCCTCCAACGCAACGGCTACGGCCTCGCGCCATTTTTGCGGCACTTCGTCAAGTGTCATTTTTCCGGCGTGTATAAGGTCAACGTATATTTTAACCATTGTCGGTCCCTCCCGCTATCAGCGCGGCAAGCTCAGCGATCGCGAGCTTATTGTTCAAGCTGTCGTGCTTGTACCACTCTTCTATTGTGTACTGTGTTTCGTCGTATTCCCACCCGTGAAAACCGAATTGCTCTTCGGTGTCCGGTTCGTCAATGCGGCGAATGTTCTTGCGCTCGTATACGGTAGTTTTTCCGAATTCAAGCTCAAGCGGCTTTTGGTCTTGCGACCCTCTTACTTTTGCCATTGTTACCTCCAATAAATAGATTGATTGTTTTGTCTTTTAGTCGGGCGCTGTCGCACCACTTCAAAATGCCGGTATATGAACCGATTGTGCTTCGGTCTGACAGCGTGAGCTGCTTGCCTCCGTTGACCTTACGCCGTAGCCGCTTCGTCGCCTTTTTGAGCCGCTTCTTTGTACTCGTGCGCAAAAGCGTAAAGCTGCCAAAGCTGCGGTAGCCGACATAGTCAATTCCGCGCGTCGCCACCGGGAACACTTGCCAATTTTCCTTTATCGTCAAATCGAGATTGACCGCTAAATATTCGGCAATTTCGCCGCACAATCGGTGTAGATATTCTTTGCTGTCGCTCAAGATAACGATATCGTCCATATAGCGCAAGTAGTATTTTATGCGCTTTTGTTCTTTCGCCCAATGGTCGAAATACGACAAGTAAAAATTGCCGAAGTATTGGCTTGTATAGCTTCCGATCGGTATGCCTTTCGGGTTGCCTTTGTCGTAGCTGTCCACGATATCGTCCAATAGCCACAGCAAGTCCTTATCTTTGAACTTGCGACGAAGCAATGATTTTAATATTGCTTTGTCTATGTTCGGAAAGAACTTTTTAACGTCGAGCTTCAAGCAGTAGCGCGTTCCGCTCGGGTCGTTCTCCATGTATTGGTGCATCTTCTTGAGCACTGCGTGTGTACCCTTTTGCGGCAGCGCGGCGTATGTTGTCGGTATTAGGTGTTTGCAAATTATTTCTTCGATTACTTGCATCACAGCCCATTGTATTATGCGGTCGGGGTAATACGGGAGCTCGGCAATCGACCGATGCTTGCCGTTGTCCTCTATCTCGAATATATGGTATTTCGACGTCGTGTAAGTTTTGTCGATAAGCATTTGTCGTATCTTTACGCAATAACCTAAAACGTCGCTGTCAACCATTTTGACCGCTTTGTAATGTGTCTTGCCCTTTCGCGCGTTCGTGTGCGCGCGGACAATGTTGTTTATGTCTACTATTTTCTCAAATAGGTTGCCGTATCTTTTCATAAGGCTTTTGTGTCCTCTTCGGGCTTTCGATTTCTCTACTAACTCGAATATTGAGATTTTAATATTTTGCCAAGTGGCACGGCGATTTTTACCAAAATTTTTGTATCAAAAGTAGGTGTGTGCCGATATTCACATTCGCATTCGACGTCGAATTGTTGCAATTGAAATAGAACGTCCCTGCATTCGTGTCATTCGAGCGATTGCCCCCGAAATTCGGTAGATAGACGGTTAATCATCGCCTTAAAAAATTTATTTGTTGTACATTTCCGCTCTTGGGCTATCAGCCACAAAAGCAAAGGCGCGCGCCGATAATCACATACGCATACGACGCCGAAAAGCTGCAAAGGAAACAGAACGCCCCCGCACTCGCGCCACTCGAGCGATCGCCCCCGAAATACGGCAGAAAGACGGAGCCTGTCATCATAAACGTTCTGTCGCAAAAGTACGTCGTTTCGCTCGCGCCGTACAATTTAGGGGTAAAGGCAAGCTCGTTTGTTCCAACAACTTCTTTGAAATAACTACCCGTAATACTAATGCTTATGTTCGGGAAGTTTTCATAACCGTTGCCGGTATCGTTGAAGTTACCGTCCGCAATTTTAATACCGCCACCGCCCGTTATATAGCCGTCTACCCATTGGCTAAGGTTTCCGTAGAAATCTTCAATACCCAAAAACTTTACGGTATCGTCGGCGGTCGCTCCCGCGTTCGTGCCGTAGGTCATACCTTTTGTGTCGGTCGCGCCGGTGTCGCGGTATGCGGTCGAATTATTGGTATACCCTCGACCGAGTGCCGCTTGGCTGTTTAGGTTCTTGAACATTATGATATACAGCACTTGGAGCGCGGTCAGCTTATTAAACGAAAGCTGTTCGTAACCGGTGCCGTTAGCTTGGGCGGCGGTTCTCGCCGCACCTATCGTGATGCTGCTCGTAACTGTTTTGCCGGTCAGCGAACGGAGCTTGCCGCCGCTGTCCTTATAGCCCAAGTATGCGCCGATATAGAACTTGTCTTTAACTTCGCCCTTGTAGCTGAATGCGTAGTCGGTGAAGCCCGCCATTAAAGCGTTCGAGATTTTAACGTCAAGATACTTTCCGTTTCGCGCTATCTTGTAATAGAACTTCGGTATCTCGATCATAACGTCGCCCGCGCTTCCGCTCGAAATGTCTGCAGTGCTTCCGTCCTCAAACTGCGCAAAATTATTCGGGTTCAGATAACCGACAACCGCGCCGTTTTTGAACAAGCACGGTTTTATTTGGTTGAACGGGTAGCGCGTCAGCCAATCACCGCCGTTAAACGCTCCGTTGTTGCCGCTTGCCGGAAGCATACCGACCGCGTTGTCGGTGTATTCGCAACACGTTTCGGGGTTGCTGTCGGTCGTGTCTATGCGAACGCCGTATAATTCGACCACGCTCACGCTGTTTTGCCCTTGATACGATTTTGTATAGCTCGTGCTTGTAGTATCGTCGGTGTATGTAATAACCGTGCGCGTCCATAAATAACTGCCTTGTGCCACTTCGGGTATTTCCGATTGCCAATCCGACGGCGGGGTTATTCCGTTTTCGCTTGCTGCGTAGGTAATGACGGTCGACGCTATACCGTTACCGTCTTTGCCCTTGATATTGCCTATTTTTATTCTTGCCATTTCAGCCTCCTATGGAATTATATAATACAAATCACCCGTATCGGTGTCGTATTCAAATTGCGGGGTTTCCCCTTGATCTACAAAGTTTACATACAAGTCGCCGTTTTCTTCTACTTCAAAGGTAAACATACCCGCCGTAGCCGCTTGCACGCCGCACGCGCCCTTGTCGCCCTTTGGAGCGATAATCGTAGAGGTCTCCCCGTTCGTAAGGGTTATAGTGTAAATTCTATCGCCGTTTTCGTTTGTTCCACTTGGCGCAATAGACAAAATGCCGACACCCGTATCGCCTTTTATGCCTTGCGCGCCCGAAAGGTCGGTAAGGTATTCGTAGCCGACGGGCTTTTTAATATACAGCTTGGCGTTGTCCGCATCGTCCACGTTGCCGGTGTCGATTAGGACAAAGCCATACAGCGGCACCTCGTCCGTTGCGAATCCGGTGTTCATTGCTTCTATGCTCTCGTATGTCTTGCTTATACGAAAGCCCACGCCCTCCGGCAAATAGAAATCGAACACGGGGTCGTTCTCCGTGCCTACGTTGACGACCTTTGCGTCGCTCTCGGGCGGCAGCGTAACCACGTTGCCTACTTTGATAAATGCGGGCTTGCCTTGCGGTATTTTGAAATCAAGCACCGCGTCGGTTGAGGTCCCGCTATTTGTAACCGTTGCCGGTTCGGTATAATCGACCGTCGTTACCTCGCCGACCGCAATCTCGCCCGTGTTGCCTTTTTCGCCTTTCAGCTCGCTGAATTTGAGCCGCCCGTCGTCCGTCAGCGACACGCTCGGCGTGCCAACCTTGTCCGCGTCGCTGTTATCGGGCGGCTGCAGCAGCGCGTCGACGCTGTCCTCCAACTGCTCGACCTTTACGGTCATATCGTTAAGGCGCGCTAATTCGCCGCCTATGGGGTCAACCGTCGCACCGTCCGACACGTCGCCGTCGCCGACGTTCGTCTTGTATATGCCGCTTGCAAGCCTTGTAGCGGCTTTGTCGTCGCCGTTTACTTCCGAATATGTGAATACAAGCTCAAGCTCGCCCACCGTTTCCGTGAACGCGCTCGGTAGCGGACACTCGAAAACCATATATTTGGCGTTTTCGATCGCCGCGTTGTCGACGTACAGCATATTGTAAATGTCTTTGTTGAATTGCTTGCGGTTGCCGAACTTGTCGACCGTAGAACGAAATACCGTACATAACGGGCTTGTGGTCGGCGAACGGTTTTGCGTTACCGGGACGTAGCATTGGAGCACGACGAAGCCGTACCCGCCTTTATACAGTCGTGTTTCGGCTATCGGTATCGCCGTACCGCTCACGCCGAGCCGCACCGCTATTTTTCGTAGCTGCTGAATTTCTTTCATGAGATTACCTCCGAATTGATTTGACTTTTTGGTATGAATTTTTTATAATAAAACCACCATTGGAGGCGGTTTCTATGAAACGTAAAGGTGTTTTTTGTGCATTCGCTTTGCTGTGTGTTGTGTTCGCGTTCGCGCTCGTCGGGTGCGGAAGTGGCTACACAGACGAGGACGATTACGCAAACTTTGTAAAGTGGCAAGCGCGATACGAAACCGAAAAGGAGCTTGTCGGGCTGCTCCGCGAATATGATGCCGCCTATACAACATACGTGGCTTGCGTAGAGCGTGAACATTCTACGGGTAGCAATACCGCCGTATCAATCGCTTTTGTGTTTGAGGGGCGAACTATCCTTACGGACGACAATATGCGGCGCGTTGAAACCATTTACGATGCAACCAACGGCTACGCCGTAGTTATTACTTTTGATACGGTTGGAACAGCTATATTTGCCGAATTTACAGCAAACCATATCGGTAGCATTCTCGATATTGTTGCTATTAGCGGCGGCTCTTCGTCGATTATCTCTTCCCCGTCTATCAATGCCGCAATTACGGACGGTCGCGCTATTATTACCGGCAATTTTACCGCCGAAAGTGCAAACGATTTATCTTTACAAATCGCTTCAAAAAATGCCGAACGCATGGTACAGCAAGCAGCAGTAGCATATAACACCAAACGCTCCGAAAGCTCGACGCGTTACTCTATGCCCGAATATCTCCCCGCTTCACTCGCTGTCGAACCGCAGTATGTTGACGTATCGGCATATTTGCAAAAAGCTGAAGCTGTCGGCTTTACTGCGTAAATACCGGGTACAGCCACCAACTGTTGAACTTCTCTGTGTCAGCTACGTCGCCCACGTTTTTGGCGATATATGCGTACTTGGACGCACCTTCTTCTTCGTATAACACTATCGATTTAACCGCGCTCGCGCTTATATTAGCCGGGCGCGTTATTCTTATCTCAATAGCGTTGCGCGAAGTGTTTACAAGTGAATACGTTACATTGTCCGCGATAATCGTTCGCGCGGTCATAGCCACGCCGTCGTCAAAAAGCGATGCTTCGGTATTTAGCAAGCACATTTTTAAGCGGTTGCTCTTTTGCCCGAAAAGGTTTGAATATGTGACGAATGTTGCGTCCTCGTGCAGTAGGTTTATTTGGTAATTGAACGACAAGGCTTCGCGGTTGTCTTTATCAAGCCCAATCGACAAGCTATCGGAAAGATAGAATGCGCTTTCGCTCTCTGTCGGCACAAAATCTCCGCTTTCCGCAAACGGCAATCGGCGCGCTTGCGCGATCGTCCAATTTGTTTTATTGAAAAGCCGAAAGCCGAAGAGGTCCGCGCGCCCCATTACGTCGCAATATCGTACTGACTGCATCGAATAATACGCGTCGTCTTTCGTGTTGCCGGTGCCGCTGATTGTGGTGTCTATACTGTCGCCCGCCTTAAAGTTATCGTCCATGTCCCACTCGAAAACGATTGCGTTCTTCAACGGGAAGTGTAAAAGCGGAACTATAACGTCGCGGTGATCGCTGCTGTCTTTCGGACGAACCGAATTGTTGCCCGTTCGCGTAATCTCGGAGCTTGGAAATAGCTTGTTGGTTTGTATGCCGTTATGCGAACGCAGCTTGTCAGCATTGAACCGCGTATATGCAAAATTCGGAAGCGCAAAACTTCCGTCCGCGAAAATAAGGCTTTTAGCTATGTCGCGCCACTTGCTGTTGTTGATAAATGTAGGGCTTGCCGCCGCCACGTTTTGCTTTGTCGTTAAAAGCAAAAAGTCCATAAGGCGAACTTCTCTTCGTACTTGCGACCGCTCGCTTACTTCGTAGAAGCGCGGCTCGCTCGGTATTGTAACGATATTCGCCAATTGGTTGAAATTCTTTGAATACGTTACCTTTTGCAAGATTATGTCCGCATAGTACTCGTTTTCGGTAGCAGTTACATAATACGGTTCGCCGTTTATCTCGACAAGGTCGCCGCTCTCCTTTTCACTTCCCGCGTCCGCGTATTCTTGGCGCTGATATACGGCGTTGCCGACGCGTATCAGCTTGCCGAAAAGGTTTGCGGTAAAACGCTCGCTGTCGATTATTTTGTCTTGCTGCCCGAAGAACTGCTCGTGATGCGGGTATTTCTCATACGAGCTGTTTTTCATGAAGTTTTGCAAATCCGGGCGTACTTGCGATACACGTAAGCTGTCTTGTGTCCGGTATTTTATGTGGTATCGAATATCGTTGAATTGTATGTCGCCGCTCGCGTCGATGCCGAACAATGCGCTCAATATTGTTTTGAGCGCGTAAGGTGCGTCGTTGTTTACACTCGGCGACGCATAGTTTAGTCCTACGATTTTCGTATCACCTAACTTGTAGTACAGCGCGCACGCTTTTGACGGTCGAACGTCTATGCTTGGCGTAAGTATCGAATAAATAGCCTCTTCGAATATCATATTGAGAGCTGAAGCTGTAACACCGCGATATGTCAAGTCGAATTCGATTATCTCTTCCAAAGGGTACTTGGCGTGTATCTCGGCAGTATTGTTCGACACAAGGTAATTGCTGTCGCTTGTCTTTACCACGCCCCATTCGTCGACCACATTTTGCGGCGAGAATAGGTTTGTAACATAGCTGTCGTATTGCGTGAAGAACTCGGAAAGGTTGCGGCTGTTGAATACCGTTATTTTGTTGCTTTCGTCCGCTTTTTTCTTTGTCACACCGAGCTGTTGATATTTTAGCGCGAAGCGATCCGTGCCGTCCGTCGCAAAATCAAGGCGCGGTATAGCGTGTTTATAGTAGCCGCTTTGTAAAAAAACTTCCCACAAATTCTTTTGCTCGAATATCGTTTCGTACACTGTTCGCGCGCGCAAGCTCGCTGCAGTTTCTTCGTCAATCGCAATCGGGTACTGTATTGTATCAAGTCCAACCGTGCTGTTGTTGAATATTTGCGTGTCGCAAGTCAACATTGCTTTCCGCACTAAATCGAGGCAGTTATACTTTGCAGCTTTTGCAAGGAACTTGTCGCCGTCAACATATGATGCCAAATCCTCTACCGTAAATTTAGCGTTTACATATATCGAATTAGTGGCGACAGTAGTCATAGTACCGTTGCCGTGATATTTATTGCCAAACAAGCCGCTCGTACTGTTCGCGAAGTTTCCGCTTTGATTGAATGCTACGTCGCATTTGCATTCATAAAATGCGGGTAGCGTGTTCCCGTTGTTTTGGGCTGTTGTGATTATTTCGTACTCGAAATACTCGCCTTGCGCTAATTGATTGTCGGTTAATACGTCGGTTTTTATTGTTATTGCCTTGCTGTCAACGCTTGCGTTTTCTTGCGATATGCGGTACGCGTTTTTATTCAAGTGGTCGCTGAATGCGTCTAGTTTGGAAATATCAGTAAATCCTAACGCGCCGTCTGCTTGGCTTGCAAATTGGAATATGATTGTGGCAAAACACGCTTGCGGCAACGAGCTTGCATCACCGCCTATACTTGACCCTTTACTGAAAGTATAAACATTTTCGTTTGCCGTGGTAGTCGGCAAGGTTGCCGGTCCGCAATTTTTTGTCGTCGTGTTTGTAGACAACAAAGTGTTTTTGCGATAATGTTTTCGTATAATTTGCGTGGTTGTTCTCACCTCGCAAATGTCCACCCACTGCCCATTTATAGCTGCTTGTGCGATTAGCGTTGGAATATTAAATAAGATTGTATTTGCTTCACCTGCGTAATACTTGTACTTAACTTTTCTTAAATCTTCGTAGTTACGCCAAACATACCTATACGAATTATTGAAGTACACCGTTGCAACTTTCCCTGCCATTACTTCGTCAACAACTGATGCCATTGATTGGTTAGTTTGTTCTGCTGCGATGTTCCCATCCTCTGCACTATTCAGATATTCCGAACCCATATCATTTATTGTATCGGTTATGCTTTGCACCGTCTTATAGTTCAGCGTTACGTCTTGCAACTCGTATGTAAGCGCGATATTGTCAACGTGCATTCCTTGCGCTATAACCGACGCTTCGGTTAAATATATGCGATGCGTACAAATCTCGGGGCAACCCTCGTATTCTTCCACGTCGTCGTGGTCTACCACTAAATCCCAAGTTTTCGGCGTGTCGGCGTTTTGCTCGGTAATGTACCGCTCCAACCGGAATTTGGTTTTAGGCGGGAACGCGTCGCGTGATGCGCGCGGCATATTTTTCAAAATGATTTCGCCGCTGTCGAGCGTTTCGTCGAGCTTATCTTCAAGGAATATCGGCGCTACGGCGTAGTCCGTGTATTCGGTGCTTTTATGTCCGTTCTCCCATAGAAAAACGCGCCAATAGTACATTAGCGAACCCTCCCGGTCAATGCTGTAAAGTTTGCCCTTGCGAGCTGATATGCTTGCGAATTGCTTTGTTCGAAGCGTTCGTGCGAATATGACCTTTCGCGCTCGGCATACTTAAAACCTAAACTTATACCAGACGAAGCCGCGCCCACAACCGCGCCGATAGCTGCGCCCCACGGACCGGCAGCCGAACCCGCCGCCGCGCCCGTTAGCAAACCTTGTCCTATGCTCAAAACGTCTGTAACCTTTTCGATCTTGCGGTTTATAATTGCTTGGTAGTTACTGTCGCCGCTTGACCGTCCTATATCGCTGACGTAGTAGTTTATGAACTCGCGCCCGGTTTGCACAGCCGCGCTGATGCCTTGCTGTATAGCGAAGAATGTTGTCGGCGACGTGGCTTTCTTCATTTTGCTTTTGATTGTGCTGTTATAATTCAACACCTTATACAAAAGCGATTTTTCTTGTTTCTTGTTGCCGCCGCTTTCCGTGCTGTCGTCAGACCCGAATATGCCGTCGCGCGCTTTGCCGCCGTCATATACTGTAATTTTCAAATTAAGTAGTGCCATTCTTCATACCCCGCTTGACGAGCGTCAGCGTGTGCGTTTCGTTTCCGGTATCGGCGTTGACCGTGATTTGGTGGTCTTTTACGATTACCGAATGCGTGTAGGTTTTTCCGCTGCGCGTTATCTTGAGCGTGAGCGGCTCGTTGTTGTCCGTACTGTTGGGCGTAAGTGCCTTGTCTGTTATATAGTTTATAAACTCGTTGTTGTAGCCCTCGAATACTAAAACGAACGACGTTGCGCGTGATAGGTTTATTTGCCCCACGCTCTCCCGTGCCTTAATGCTCGGTACTGCATCTTGCGTCATTGTTTCGGCGGCTGAAAAGCTCGACAGCGGAACGTCCGCGCTCTTCTCTACGCCGTTATCGGTGAAGCTGATATTTATCGTGTAATCGCTATAACTTGCAACGTCCGGGTATAGCAGCATAGCCACTTCGACGTCTACGTCCGCCATTTCGCCGAACGGGGCGGCAGACTGTATGTCGCCCACATTCGGTCGATCGAAAATTACGACCGCCCTACGCGTTTCGCTTCCGAACTGTACCGGTATACGCAAGCCGCATAGCGCAATATTACAGTCCTCGATTAAATATTCGAGCAACTTTATTTTGTCCGTTTGTATGTAGTATTGAAGCGTTGCGCTCAAAACCACCGTGTCAATGTCTTTTGAGAATAGCCGCTCAATCTCGCCAACCGTCAAAAGCCCGAACGCGCAGTTAAGCGCGGCAAGCTCGTTGGTTTCGCCTTTCGCTGCGAGTATGTTCCTTATCGCGTCTTGCGTAGAACTCGGGCGATGCTTGAACGTGTAATACTCGACGTTGAGAATTTCCGAAACGGTCTTGCCTTGCCAAGTTTCGGGCGCTTCCGCGTCGTCTACAGTAATATTCACGTCCTCGTCCTCGAATATACCGCGAATAATAGCAAGCACCGCGTCGGCGGTTATGCGTATTTTTTTCATACTCTTTTGAGCCTCCCGCTATACCCGACCTTTTTCTCCCACGCTTTCTTGTTGCGGTTGAAGCGTTCGGGTGCCTCTTGTTTCACGCTGTTAAGCGCGCCCAAGTCCGAATTGTATTGAAAATTGTCCATAACCGCGCGCATCGCCTTTATCTTGGCGGCGGTGGTCTTTGTATCTTCGAGCTGTTTCAATGTCGCATACGGCAAGTACAGCGCCGCGTTTTTCCGCAGCGCTTGTACTACTTTCGGCATATCGTTTATAAAGCTCTCGATTATGGCTTGCAAGCTACGCACATGGCTCAAAACGGCGGGCTGTTTGCCTTGCACCGCTATGTTGCCGTCGGCTGTAATTTTGCCGTTTAACGCCGCGACAAGGTAATCGCGCACGCGCTTTTCGGTTTGTGCAAACGAGTATACGTTTTGCAAGCGCTCGCCCGGCTCGAACTGCGGAAATACGCCCGCGAGCTTCGGGTTCATAAAAAGGTCGCGCATTCGTATCCGATTGTTGTATTCTTGCATATCAGCTCAACCCCGCGCTTGAAAGCGGCAAGTATTGGTATCGCTGTATGCGCTTCGGGGTAAAAGCGTAGTCCGTTGTCAAGCCGTCCGTTATGATCCAAAAGCCCGCGAACGGTGTATCGTCCGACAGTCTTATAATGTCGCCCTCGCTGAACTTCATTAGCGAATTCGTTTTGATTGTCAAATACGAATTTGCTATAAGAAGCCCGTCGAGCGGCTGCTCGTCGCCGTCTTGCTTTTCGGTATGCTCTACCCACTTAAACTTGCCGATATAAGCGTAGCGGTTGCCTTGCACCGTTATTTTCTCGCCGTTTGCAATCTCGATCGGCATATCGTTTGTAAGTCGCTTGTACAGCTTCGCCCTTTCGTTCGGCGAGAACATAGGGTATTCATAGGTTTGTGCCATAGCTCGCTCCCTTAATATTCCGATAGCTTCATTTTCCATTCGCCGACCGCGTTCGGGTCGGTAAGGTAATTCGTTTGAAGCCAAAGAAGAACCTCGTCGTCAAGCCAAAACCCCGACGACATATCTACGTCGTTATCGCGCAACCGTCCGCTCTCTTGGCTGACGGTCATTTTGGGCGCGCGTTTCGCGTCGCCGAATTCGTTTATGTACTCGGCTTGTCTAACAAGCATACGCTCGAATTCGAGCCGCCCCTCTCGCGCGGTCTTAACGCGCCCGAATAGGCTCTTGGCGATGCGGTAGCACATAAGGTTGTACTTGGTTTGTGCCATTACCCGTATGTAGCTGTAAATGTGGTCGGTCGCCGTCCGTATCAGCTTTTGAATGCCGCGCTGCTCGCAGTCTATACCGTAATACTCGATCGCCGCGTCCGTCAAATAATAGCGGTGGTCCTCTTTGTCGTACCGCATTCGCTCGGTATCGCACGGGTATTGTGCGTTGCCCGGTATCGTGTCATAGAACGGTATCACGAGCTTGCTGTTGTCGTTGTCTTGGTACATGGTGTCACTCCTCGCGTGAAATAAGGCGGCTCGTACCGCCCGACCACTTTTCGTTGCTCTCGCGCCCTTTGTAGCCGGGCAAGGTGCGCACCGTAACCTCGCGTTGATTGTGTACGTCAAGCCCTTGCTGTTGGGCGATTTCGAGCCTTTGGCTGACGTTCTTCGGTTTGATTTTCTTACCGTCGCCGCGCTCTCCGTCCGGCGTGGTAAGGTTATCGGCTTTTTGCTTCCACTTCTCCGTGTCCTCGTCGGTTGTCATTTGCACGACCGCGAGCGTGTTATAGAGCTTGTGGCTTTGGTAGTGTTCTACGGGTACAACTACGACGTCGCCGGTGCGGTATTCTTTGTCGGTTTCGTAGTCATATAACTTACCGCTCGCGCTGCCGTGTCCGTAGCTGACCGATATAATTCTGCTCGGCATCGCGCCGCACCTCCCGTGTTAGTCGTTGTCCGCGTTGCCGTTGCTGTTGCTGCCCGCATCGCCGCTGTCGGTGCTTATGCCGTCGAAGTGTTCGCTCCACTTGTTAGCCGCCGCCCAATTCTCGCTTTCGCTCGCCTTGCACTTGGTCTTGATTTCGTCGACGCAAGCCTTTATGTCCTCGCGCTCGGGGTTGGCTTCGGCTATGTATTCCATTTCTTCCAAAATGTATTCCAAGCTATCGCGCGCGCCCGCCGCCACCGACATAGCTCTACCGCATAGGCGGCTCATTCTATTGTCTGCGCTGTGTTCCATTATTACCTCCGAATTATGGTGTAACGAAATCAAAGGGAGCGAGTATGCCCGCTCCCATTGTTTCGCCGTGTGGTTTGTATTAGTCGCCCGAAGCCGCAACGAACTTCTTTGCGATTGCCTTTTGCGTGTTGCGAATACGCCCGCCGCAAACGGTCAGTATCGATATGAGCGTGCTATTGTGAATAATAGCGTCATACGGTACAAGCCCGATAAAGCGCACCACGTTGATTATGCAAAGCGTCTTGTGATCGTAGAGAATATACTCGATATTGCTCCAATCCCACAAAGCTTTTTCCTTTTCCCACGCCGCCTTTTTGTCCGTGTCGGTGGGTGCGGTTTCGGAAAGTCCAACGAGCGCGCTGTTGTCTTGTCCGAGCGCGTTCGACGTGAATATCTTTACCTTACCGCTGAACAGCGTACCGATATACACTTGCCCGAGCGCCGAAGTTTCGGTCGCGCTTGCCGCCGAGAAGTACGTCCTTTCGCTCAAATGCTTAAGGAATACCGCATCGGTATCGTCGCTGATAAGCAACGTGTCCGGGTCGGCTCCGGCTTTGCGAATAACCTTGCGGTCGTCGATTATGTTGTCGATCACGTTCGCTTTCGTGCAGCGCTCCGTATTCGCCGAAGCGGGCGCGCCGACGTCGGTCGGATCGGGCGACCCGCCGCCGTTGATAAGGTACGAAATATAACGAAGCTCTTTGACCTCGTCGTAGCTCTCGGACGCGAGCTGCACCTTGTCGGCGGTCTTGCCGCTCACGCGCGCTGCATCTATCGGCTCGTATACAACTTCCGCAACTTTCAGCACGTCGTTGCACTTGACCTCGATAAACTTGCCGTCGCTCGAAGTAGGCACGACGCGGAACGCTTCGTCGTCCGTAGCCTTGCACATATTAACCTTGATTTTGTCGAGCTTGCGAATAAACGCGACCGCGAATTGATTGTCGACCATAAGGCTCTCGACGTCGGTCGCAAATGTTACGCCCGGTATCATTACCTTATTGCGAAACAAATTCGGCTCGAGCATATCGATAACGCCGCCGTCTACGGTTGCCCCCGCAGTAGGGAGCTTGCTGTCGTTATTCCAATTTTGGAATGCATCACCCAATGTGATTGCCATGATTGTTGTTCTCCTTTATGAAAAAAATTTTTAGGTGTCGTACCCCCTTTTCTTCCGAAACTCGGCGACCTTTTTCTCAAAGTCGTTGAGTACGGGCGGGCTTTCGGGGGTCGGTGCTGTTTTGCCCGCGAGGGGTGGTGTCTTGCCGAATGTAATTCGCCCCTCTTGCGATGCTTGCCATTCGGGGTATTTGGCGACGAAGTCCGCGACCTTGTCTATGGACGCGCCCTCTGCCATAAATAACTTGGTTGCCGCTTCGATGCGCTCGGCGTTTATACCGGCTTTAAGCAAGGCGTTTTCCACTTTAAGGCTTGTCACTTCGTCGGTGGTTGTCGTCTTTGCTTGGGTTTCCGAACTCGGCGGCGGCGTAGGCGGTTCGTCTTTGTGGGTCAGCCTTGTTACTACGCTTGCCGCAAGCTCTTTAATGTTTGGC
The DNA here is from genome assembly GCA_910577435.1 of uncultured Christensenella sp. Classification (GTDB taxonomy): domain Bacteria; phylum Bacillota; class Clostridia; order Christensenellales; family Pumilibacteraceae; genus Anaerocaecibacter. The sequence continues at coordinate 123,690 of CAJTLV010000005.1, forward strand.
GTTTCGCCTTGCATTACTTGCTGTTTGACAATCGCCTTAATCTCGGCGTCCTCGAAAGCGTTGTATCGGTCGGGCAAACTTGCCTTTGCGGTCTTTGATACGCGACGGAGCGTTGCGTTGTAGTTTTCGTACTGCTCCGCTGTCATTTCCCGCGCCGGTTCTTTTGCCGGTTCCTCTTCGCCTTGTTTCGTCGTGTCCGTTTGTGCTGCGGCGGGATCTTCCGTAGCATCGGGCGGCGGCGTTTGCTGTTGTGCTTCCGCTTGCGGTTGTTCCGCTTGCGGTTGGCTCTCCGGCTGCGCTGCGCTCGGGGTGGTGATTTGTTCTCCCTCGTTGGGTTTCTGAACTTCTTGTCCGTCCATTGTGTTTGTTCCTCCGTTAACGTCTGGGTGACTATTTTTTTGTATATCTAACCTTGCGGCTGAATACCGTTGCTAAACACCGTATTTTGCGCAACACGGCGTTTTGTTTATTCGGCGGGTGTTTGCTCGCCGTCGGGGTTGTCCTTGTCTTGCAAGTCCTTTTGTGCGTCCTCGTCGTCGCCGTCGGGGTTATCTTTGGGCGGCGGTGTTACGACCGCGCTTTTATCGGGCGGCTTCGCGGGGTCTACTACTTGTATCAGCTCGTTGCTCTTCTCGGCGTATATAAGGTTTGCTTCCTTGTATATCGCTTCTTCGTCCCAATCGGGGTGCTGTTCACGAACTGCCGCGAATACGCTCATAATGTTGGCTTGAACTTTGCGTGCGAGAACTGTTGCGACCTCTTCCGGCGTGTCCACTATGTACTTGCGGAACGCCGCTTTTATGCCGTGATATTCTTCGGCGACGATCGCGCTTTTGCCGGTTGCTCTATCGGTCGCGGTTGTGTTGCCGTTGATAAAATCTTCGTACTGAAGCAGTACGGCAAATAGCTTTGTCAAATACCGCTCGTAATCTTTGGCGAACGAGTTACGCGTCCGAATGCTGTTGCGTTCTTTGGCGTTTTGCGTTCCCTCCGCTTCGACGTGTCCGGAAAGCTGCAAGCCAAGCGTCGCCGCGTTTATGCCGGTTTTGTTGAGCGCGATATTGATTTGGAATTTCGCGCTTTCCACGAACTCGGTCGTGTTGAGCTTTGCTTGTATTTGCTGCAGTAGCTTTTCGGCTTCTTTCGCGTTCTTCGGCAAAAGGAACGAATGGCGGCGGGTGCTGAATGCTCCCTTGTCTTTGTCGCCCTCGATATTCGACGGTATCATTTGCTCGTCTATGAGCAAATACGGAAATGATTTGCGTACCGTGTCTACGCAATTCGACAGTATCTCGTCGAGCGCGCTCGATACGCTCTCCAAACCGAAAACCACGCCGCAGGGTCGCGCGTTGCCGTAAACGCTCGCGCCTTGCGTGTTGTTTAGGTTGTTCGGCAAGTAGACGATCGGAAAGTCTACGAGCGGCAGCACTTGCTTCTCCTCGATGCCGTAGGCGTCGAACACTCGCTTTTTCAGCTCTTTGTTTCTATCGCAAAACTTTGAGCCGTTGAATATGCGGTGTCGCTGAAGTATTCCGTCGTCCTCGTAGCGTGTAACGCCCTCGCGTTTGACTGCCTTTTTGCGGCGCGTGTATATGGTGTGCAGCTCGAAGTCTTGCGGCTCGCCGTTGAGAAACACTTGCTGCTTGACCGTGTATTCCACGATGCGGTTATACTTGCGTTTTATCACAAGCCGCTCTGCGGGTACAAGCTCGATTATCGGTAGGTTCGATATTTCGGGGTCAAAGTGTATATGCCACGCCGCGTCGCCGATGCCGAGCGTTTCGATAAGGCTCGCTTTCAAAACCGCCGTGTCGAACTCGTTTTCTTCGAGTATCGGCTGCAATCGGTTCTTTATCTCGGGCGGCACAGTTTCGTCGAAATCGTAACCCGAACCGCATACGAGCTTCGCGATGCTCTCGCATATCATTGGTATAATTCCGAAGAACTCTTCGGCATTTTCCACGAAGTCGTCGCCGTAGTAGAACGAGCGCTTAATCTCGGCTATCTTGTACGCATCGGCAAAGAACCGCGCCGCCTCGACCTTGTAAAAATGTTTGATAACGGTCGGGTCGTTTGACAGCAGCGCTCGGTATTTCGCCGTATTGAACGCCCAAAACGCCCCTTGATTGTACAGCTTGGTTTTGTTCGCTTCGATAAGGTTCATTTGGTAGGGGTTTTTGATTTCGCCCATTGGTGTAGTCCTCTCTTATGTCGCACCGTTGCCGAGCTTCCGTAGTTCCATTTCGGCGGTATAGTCGACGGGCGGCTTAATGACGCGGTCTTTCGTCCAATCTTCCTTGACTACCGTCCACCCGCGCTTTTTATAGCCGCCGCGTTCGTAGTCCTCTTCGCATATAACCGTCCGCATTTTGCCGGTCGGGTCTTGTATGCAAATTCGGCTATCGCTGCGTACATTAGCCATTTGCTTCACCCCCGCTTGCGTTTGTGAGCAGTCCGTCGTCTACCGCTTCGCTTTCTTCGGAGGCGTTCTTCGTGGCTTCCACCGCGTCGTTCACCTTTTTGTCGGGCGCGGTCTTTTTGCCCTTGTCTTTGCTCTTGCCCTTGCCTTTGGTGTCGCTCTTGCTTTCGCTGTCGCTTGCCTCTTGCATAGCTGCGTCGATGCGCTTGTCCGCGTCGTCTTGCGGCTTCGGCGTAAGCGGTCGCTCTTTCCAACCGTTCGACTTATAGTCCGCTATTCTGCGGTCGTTATCTTCGACCACCGTTACAAGCGCGCCTTTGGTAAATTCTTTCATGTTATGTCCTCCGTTCCCTTTCCGGGTATGATATTGCCGTGATTGAGATTTGCGGCTTCGGCTTCCTTTTGAGCTGCCAAGCCGTCGACCATAGAATGCAAAGACACCGAGATTGCTGTCGCTGTTTGCCCGAGCGTCTTGTCTATGTACAGCTCTTCAAAATCGCCTTGCTTAATGGACGGATTGCTGTCGTGCGTGTGCATCTCGCATACGTTGACTATACCCTTGCGTATCTCCACAAGGTATTTGTTGAGCTTCTTGGTTGCTGTCGCCGACAGTCTGAACGGCTGCGGCTGTTTTCGTTTTGCCATGTGGGCCTCCTAATAGAATTGTATTTTGTTTTGCGGGCGGCGGGTTGCGTCCGCGAGTATCTTTGCTATACGCCACAAAATGAGATACGAGAAGCAGTCGGCGTAGTCTTGCCACACGTCCTTTTGGTCTAATTCCGAACCGTCCTTGTCCTCTAAAATTTGGCGGTGAGCTTTGAGCATTTGCTCGTCGCACCATACGATGCGGCTTGTCGGGTATTGCTTGCTTTGCATCATAAGTTGACACTTGACCGCCGCCCTTGCCGGTAGATCAGGGCAAAGCCATTTGTCGGTCTTGACGCAACCGAGAACGCTCACCTTGCCGCGCCAACGGCTATGATTTTGCCAAGTGCTGACGAGCTTGTAGTCCGCTTTGTCGATTAGGATCGTGCGGAACTTGCCGTAGAATTTGAGCCAATAGCTATACAGCCACGCTTCGGCTTCAGTGATAATGTCGCGGTGTTCGATGCTGTTTATCTTCTTGGAAGCTATCGCCACGACGCGGTGGTATTGCTTGGTATAACCGCCAAGCGCAACAATCGTGTGCGATTTGCTGTTGTCCTCGCCGTTCACGCTCGCGCCAACGTCGACCATTGCGACCACTTCTTCGAATGCGTTAAGGTTTAGGTCGGCGAAGCTCACGAGCTGCACGCCGCCGAGTAGCTTCGCATACAGCGCGCCCTCCGCGTAGCCGCGACAGCCGAGTATCTTCGAATAGTGGTAGAAGCTCCCGACCGGGTAGCTGTTGACAAGCCGCGCCGTTTGCTCGGGTGTCTTGTGCGGGCAGTCGTCTTGTAGGTTGAAATGGTAATAGTGTTCGCTCGGGCGGTCCTCCACCATTTCGTCAAGCTCTATCTTCGGCACGGTATCGCGGAACATAACCGTCGCGTGGTTTACAAGCTCGGTGTAAAACTCTTGCGTAGGGTTGCCGCCGTTGGTCGTGGTTATCAGCCAACCGGGGTATGCCAAACGCTGAACGCGTCCGTATGCCTCGCGTATAACGTCCGGGTGTAACGCCGAAAGCTCGTCAAGCAATATGCCGCCCAAGTCAAGCGACAGTATGTTCTGATAGCTCGCTTTGTTGTCCGCTCCGGCTATGTACACTATTTTCTTGCCATACTTGCCGTAGATGCAAAAGTGCGAACCGGCAGCGTCCTTGTTGCCGTCGCTGTACTCGCTGCACAGCCCTCTGTGTATGTTGTACAAGCTGTCGGCTTTGTCTACGAAGTTACGCTTGGCGAGTACGCTCGACACGCCGATAATCGCAAATTGGTTGACGTTTGCGGGCGCGTTCATTACTCGGTCGAAGAATGTCAAACCGCCGACGAGCGTCTTACTCGTTCCCATAGCTCCGCACAAGTGAATGACCGGTGCGTCGTCCGCGAATATCGCTCGCATTTTCTCCGTCCATATCACTTGGTCGAATGTCATTTCTTCTTCGCCCCTTTGATAGCCGCCGCCGCTCGGTCGTATGCCGCGCGCTGCTCGTCTTTAATCTCCAAGTTTACGGTGGAAGCCGCCGCCTCGCCGCGTATCTCGATTAAGAGCTTGTTCGCTTGCGCGTCGCCGTTCTCGGCTTTTTGCATTAGCTTCAAGAGCCGCAGCGTTTGCCGTGTGTGCATATCTTCGGGTATGCCGAGCCTTGTCATAATCTCGCCGTTGCCGTCCGTTACCGGGAGACCGTCGAGCATCTCCACTATCTCGCGCGACGTCTTGGCTTGCGCTCGTACTTCGGCGCTCTTCTTGCCGCCTTTGCGTCCGTTCTTCACGGCTTCCTCACGGCTTGACGCTGGCTTTTCCTTGCCGAAGCGTTTTAGATTTTTCTCGTTTGCCATTGGTCCCTCCCATTAGAACAGCCCCCACTCGGCAAACTTTTCAAAGCCGCCGATATCGTTTATGTAGCTTCTCGCTATCTCTACGATTTCGGCGTAGGGCTTTCCGTCTATTGTTGTATCGCCTATCGCGCACGACAGCTCTACGGGTCGCCCCGTTTCTTGTGCTTTAAGGAATGCGTATATATTCACGCTGACGTCGGCTTTCGATAGGTCTTTGCCGTGCAAGCCGCCGCCCGTTACCGAATGCCCCATATCGCTGCCGAGCTTTCGGTTGGTTGCTCCCGTGTCTACGTTCAAACCGCCGAGCCAATCTCCGAGCGGGTTTACTATGATTTTACCGCCGCCTTTGGCGAGATTTTGCCGCAGCTCGTTCGTGTTCGCGTGGCTTTGGCACACGATTATTTTGTCGCCGTCCACTATGTACTTGCCGTCGCTCTGATATTCGTCGTATAAGGCTCTTGCAAGCCAAGACGCGCGGTGTTCTTCTTCCGTTAGCGGAATTCCCTTGAATATTCCGTTATCGCCACAGCGTAGCTCACAGCGCTGATTTTCGGCAAGCGCCGCGTCTTGGTTGTGTCTTACATAGTCGACCGCGATTGTTCCCGCTATTCGCCACACGGCGCGGTTTATTTCTTCCGTGCGTAGCACCACCGAGCTTTCGGCTATTATGTGGGCTTTGCCGTGTCCGATTAGGACCTCGACCGCTATCTTCGGGTTTCGGTCTTTCATGTACGCCATATCGACGAGCGCGCCCGCTATGCGGTCGGCTATCTTGTCGGGGTGGTTCGGGTTTACTTTTTCGATCATTGTATCTTAACCGCCTTTTGACCGGTCAACTTCTCCCACCGGTCGATTATTACGTCGCAGTAGCGCGGGTCAAACTCTATCGTCGTGCATACTCTCCCGAGCTGCTCGCAAGCTATCAACACGCTTCCGCTGCCGCCGAACGGATCGAGTACGCTCTCGCTCGGTCGGGTGCTGTTTCTTATCAATCTTGCAAGCAGTTTAACGGGCTTCATTGTAGGGTGTTCGGCGTTCCGCGCGGGTTTGTCCTCATTAATAACCGTCGCTTGCGTTCGGTCGTCTATGAAGTAATGAGCCGCGCCGTCTTTCCAACCGTACAAACAAGGCTCGTGTTTCCATTGGTAGTCTTGCCGACCCATAACTATGGTGTTCTTATTCCATACAAGGCATTGTCTTACTTTGCCCAACTGTTCGCGCGCCGCCTTGCGGAAGTTTTCGCCCTCGCTGTCGGCGTGGAATATATACCAAACGCCGCCCGGCTTTAATGCTTCGGCGGCGTTTCGGAACGCGTCACTCAAAAACTCGAAAAACGACGCGTCGTCTTTTTTGTCGTTCTCGATTTTCAGCTTGTCTTTCGTTTTGCCCTCGTAATCTACGTTATACGGCGGGTCGGTCAGCAATAGGTCAAAAAGCGCCCCCCCCCTCCCGAGATTTGTATAGCTCAATGCGCTTGTTGCATCTCCGCATAGCAGCGTATGCGCGCCGAGCTTGTAAATATCGCCGAGCTTCGCTTTCGGCTCTTCGGGTGGTTCGGGTTCGTAGTTATCTTCGTAGGCTTCGCCGGGTAGCGTGGTATCGAAGCCAAAGTCGGTCATATCGAGCTGTATGTCGCTCAACTCTAACTGCAGCAGCTCGAAATCCCAATCGGCAAGCTCGGCAGTCTTATTGTCCGCGAGCCTAAACGCCTTGATTTGGTCGGGCGTTAGATCGTCCGCTATTATGCACGGCACCTCTTTAAGCCCGAGCTTCTTCGCAGCTTTGAACCGCGTGTGTCCGGCTATGATTTCGCCGTCCGTGTCTATCACGATCGGAATTTTGAAGCCGAACTCTTTTATGCTCGCCGCGACCGCGTCGACCGCTCCGTCGTTCTTGCGCGGGTTGCGATTGTACGGTTTCAGCTCGTCTATCACCTTGTTAATGATTTGCATAGCGTCTCCCATAATACAAAACCCCGCCCCTATACTCGTGGCGAGGTTTTACTTGAAATATTCAATGCTACTATTATAGCATATAAAATCGGCTATTTACACGCAGCCTTTGTGTGTAACTCATAAAAGATTGAATTTCCGCGCCCATTTTAGCGCGTACTCAAGCCAACGATCACGCCAACGATAAAAGGTCGTTTCCCATAGTCCGTCGCACAATAGATCTTTAAGCGGTCGCCCTTTTATGTACAATTCGACCATAACCTTATGCTCCGGCTCGAATTGAAAAGCTATAAAGGTATTGCGAACGACCGTCGCCCACGTTCGCTCCGTGTCAAGCTCCAACAGCCGAAGCCCTTTGCTTTCGGTCGGGTTGCTTATGTTGCCACCCCCGCCGCCTACGCCGCTATAATTAGCTGTCAGCTCCGCGTCTACTATATCGCACACCCGGTCCTCGTATAGCGCCGCGTCCGCTTGGTAGTTTTTGAAGTGCCATTCTATTTGTTTACGAATTCGCTTCGTCAGCATCGAGTAATTCCTCCGTCAATTCTGTAATTTTGGTGTTGTAGTCTATTGTCAGAAGCTCGCCGAATATCGCCATAAGACAAGTCGTTACTATACTATCGCCCGCAAGGTGGTATTGACTGGACGGCGATTGATGCTTTGCTGCCGCCTCGTAGTCCTCGCGTTTAACGCCCATTATACGGAAGCATTCGCGCGGCGTTAGCTTGCGTATTCGGTACGGCAGCAAATCTACGCCCACAACCGACGCGTTGTCCGGTAGGTCGTCCGTTATGTAATCGCTCGCGCGGCTCTCGTGCTTCCCTCGCGCGGCTCTCGTGCTTCCCTCGCGCGTCGTCTTGGCACAAGCTATATCGCGGTTGACTGTAAGGCTCGATTGGTTGACGTTGTATTTGCTGTCTTTGCTGTTTATGTATCGCTTCATAGCGTCCGACAGCTCGTATTGATTATTGTCTACCACCGGCAATATCGCCGTTTTGAAACCGTCGGGGCGCGTTGTGATTGTCGGGCTGATACCGTCCTTGTTCACACGCTTATTGTACGCGTCTATCGTGTCGCTCGGCTCACAGTCGTTCTCTTTCAAGGTTTCGATTGCTTGTTGGTAAAATCGGTAGCTGTCTATTGCGTCATCCGTGCTGTTTTGTTTGCTGTGTACCATAGGTTCAATCACCACTTGTTGCGCGTCGCTCGTTGTGAGTGTTTGAGCTACGCCGTGACCGACGCGCCCGCGTCGTGTTTTGCTGTTTGGAAATGCTGTATTTATGCTGTCGCCGTAAGTGGCTACGTCGTAGCCTTTTTTGGTGGCTTCGGGGACGATTATTTTCAATTCTTGCTGCCCCCCCCCTGCCGTGTGTATTGTGGGCGACAAGCCATTTATTCCGTAGACACGGCGGCTAATGTCGTGTAGTCTTTCCCACTTGCCGCCGGTCAGCTTTCCTATTTGTTCGCATCTTGGTTCGTGCATAATATCACCCCGTTTGTTCCGTTTGTGTCAATCGTGCGACTTATGCCCGGAAGTGGGCCTCTTTGGAATGCTGCCGATTTCCCGACCGTTATTCCAAAGCTGCCCCCCCCCCCGCGTTTCCATGACCGCGTTCATTGCTTGGTTTCCGAAGCCTTTGTGATCCCTCGCACAAATCATCGCCGCGACCGTCGTCGTCCGTTCGAGCTTCGTTCCCCTGTTCGATAATAAAATTGTCGTCCGTTCTTCCTCCGGCTCGGGTGCTGATTGTTTTAGCGTACCCCCCCCCGTCAGTCGGTTCGAACTTAAAGCCGTTACCTTTCGCTTGTTGCTCCGCTGTATGTTTTTCGAACATTTCTATCGTTGCGTCAGAAAGGTAATACTTTTCGTCAACGTGCCGATCGAGAAAATCTTTCAATATATATTTTGATTTGCGCGTCGCTGGAAAGGTGTAATAGTAGTCGCCGTGTATGCTCACCATAAAGCAACGGTTTCTATTCTGCGGTATGCCGAAATCTTTTGCGTTCATTAGCCGGTGATAATTCTTGTAACCTAACCGTTCGAGAAAACCGCGCCACTTGACAAAGTCAGCTATCGCCTTACTGCCTATAACTTGCGGCACGTTCTCCATAAGTAGCACTTGCGGTAGCTCGCGGCATTCACCTAAAAGCCTTTCGACCTCCCACAATAGCCCGCTGCGCGTTCCGCTTCCCTTACTCATTCCGGCACCATTTCCCGCCGGGCTTAAGTCTTGGCACGGAAACGAGTACGTCATTATATAAAGGAATTTGTCGGTGCGCTCGATTGCAAGGTCGCTTGCGGTGGCTTGCGTTATACTGCCGATATTACGCGTCGCTTGCATGGCGTTATATAGTGTCCGCGCTTTTCTTTTTCCGAAGCGGTTAATTTGAGCTGCACTCGCCGGTTCATTGTAGTCGATTGATATTCTGCCTAAAAGCCACGCTTTTATCTCATCGGGCGTCAACCCGCGCGAGTAGTCAACGTGATCGTCTGTGGCGTGAATGTCTTTGTATGCTTGTATAGATTTCGTCGCCCATTCGCTTATGCGGTAATGCTCGAACGGTACGCCGAGATATTTCAGCGCAAGCGCTTGGCTTCCGTACCCGGCGAATAACTCTATAAGGCGTATCGGCTTATCGTTGCGGAATGGCTGCGTACCGTCAAAAAAGCTGATTTGGTTCATTGGTTGCTCCCTAAAATGTCGAATATGTTTATTTGGTTCTTGAGCGGAGCGATTTCGTGGCTCGTTTCATGCGGAACGGTTGAGTGGCTATTTTGTATGCGCTGCTCGGCAATTTCAAAGTAATTATCTTGCTTTTCGATGCCGATAAAATTGCGGTTGGTATTTACGCAAGCAACGCCCGTATTCCCGCCGCCCATACAATTATCAAGTACGGTGTCGCCCTCGTTGGTGTAAGTCTTGATTAAATACTCAAGGAGGGCTACGGGCTTTTCTGTCCGGTGTCGCGCTTTGCTCGGGTGCGGCTTTACAAACTGCAGTATGCTTGTCGGGTATTTTTCGGTCGCCCCTTTGCGGGCATCTTCTATCGCGTCATACTTACCGTAATTGTCGTTTCGCGGCTCTTTGGTTTTGTATGCTGTTCCCTTGCTGTGCTGCGGTTGCCCTTGCGTAAATTGTGGGTTGTATGTAGGCAGTTTCTTATAGAAAATCGCTATTTGTTCATGCTGTCGTAACGGCATTCGTTTGGCGTTCAGAAAGCCCGTTGTTAGCTCCTTATTCCAAACTAAATCGTATCTGAACATTCGCTTGTTACTGTTGACTAAATCTACATAGAACTTGCCTTGCGCAAAGAGCGCGATGCAACCGTTATCTTTTATAATTCGCTTGTATTGCTTCCATAGCAAGTCGAATGATATTCGCTTATCTGCTTTGTTTTGCGTTGCCCCATAAGGTAAATCGCAAAGTATCATATCGACCGATTTGTTCGGTATGCTCGGCATTATTTCGAGGCAATCGCCTTTATGTATTTGAACTGTCATAATCTAAAAGCTCGGGGTTGTCGTGTATATTGCCGATAACTTCAAACCATTTAATTCTCTGCTTTTCGTAGATTTCAAAGCCGATCGGACGGTACATTGCTATTCCCTCGCAGTCGGTTTCAAAACAAAACGTGCCATTTTTGAACACAACTTCTTCTATAAGCTCGAACTCTCCCTCGTAGTGTTCATAGCTCGGGCTGCACCGCTTGTCGAGATATACCACTCGGCAAATATCGCCCTCGAATACCCTTTTGCCGTTCTTGTCTTGCAAGCCCGTATATTGCCCGACCGTTTCGGGTATAACTTCGGCTTGTAAGTGTTGGTTCGGCAAGCCCCAATCGGTCATACGCGAAAAAATGATCGTGTGGTGCGTGTTTTCGGGGTTGCGGTCGTAGTCCTCTTTGAAGCAGTATGTTGTATCGTCATACCGCCTATATGCTCCCTCGTACCACTTGCCGCCGTCTTGCCCTCCGGCTGTCTTGTTGCGGAGCTGATAGCCCCGATTTGCATAGTCGCTTATCAACAACCGCTCGTTATTGTCGAGCTGCTCTTCGGGGCAATTAGCGTATTCGATTTTCCACCCGGTCGGGTTCGTTTCGCTATACAGTCCGTGCCTTTTTATCGAAAGGTCGATATGCTGTTGGTAGCCGCTCAAGTGCTGCATGAGCGCGTCAGCAATCGCTTTGCTTGCCCGACGTATGCGTATTTGAAGCCACTCTCGTAGCGCGTTAAAATGTAGACACCACTCTCGTCGTTTACGTCCGGGCAAACCGCAAGTATGCGCTGCTTGTTCTTCGCTTCGATCGCTTTTAGCTGTCGCCAATTCGTACCCATTTCGTCGGCTCACTCGTTCCCACAAAAGCAAAGGCGCGCGCCGATATACACAAACGCATACGACGCCGAAAGGCCGCAATAGAAACAGAACGCCCCCGCATTCGCGCCATGCGAGCGATAGCCCCCGAAATACGGCAGATAGACGGTACCGCTTCGCCACGTTGAACCGTAATTGCAGTAGTACGCTTCGCCCGCGCACAAATTGTCGTCGACTTCTTTCGGTACAAACCCGAGCTTGTTGTCGCCGTGTATGTCGGTTATCGCGCCGCATACGGTATTCGGCAAATCAGCCGCGATCTCGTAACAGTCGCCCTTGTCGTTAAAATTGCCGTCCGCAATCTTGATTTTATCGGTTGTAATGAAGCCGTCCACCCATTCAAGAATGTTGCCCCATAGGTCCTCGATGCCGTGACATTTCATTTGAAAGTCGCCGTCTTGGTTGCCGAAGTACAGCCCGTCTTTGTCCGTGTTGCCCGTAGGTGCGAAGCTGTTCGCTTCGGTGTAGCCTTTCCCGAGCGCGGCGCGGCTGTCAAGGCTCTTGTAGCGAACCACATACAACGCTTGTAAAAGCGTTAGCTTGTTGAACGGCAGTATCTCGTAGCCGTTTCCGTTGGCTTGCGCGGCTTCGCGGAACGCTCTGATCGTTTTGTTATTCGCCGGTAAAACGCCGCTTATAGAGCGCAATTTGTCGCCCACAATATGCCCTTTGTATGCCCCGATATAGAAATTGTCACGCACCTTGCCTTTGTAGCTGAATGCGTAGTCGGTGAAGCCGTCAGCAAGCGAACGCGCATCGTCTGTTATCTCAACGTATGTATAGTGTTCGTCTTTGCGTATGCGGTAAAATATCTTGCCGAACTCGACCATAGTGTCGAAGTATGCGCGCATTTTTCCGATCGGCTCGCCGTCTGCCGTGCGCCCGTAATCGTTCGGGTCTAAATAGTCTACGACCTTACCGTTGCAAAGCAAGCACGGCTTTATCTTGGCGAACACGGGGTTTTCAGCCCAACTGCCCGGCTCCGTACCGTCAGCCGGCATATAGCCCGCCGCCTCGCCTATGTATTCAACAGCTTCTTCGGGGTCGCTATTCTCACGGTCAATCCGAACGCCCCACGCTTTGTACTGCGGTTTGTTGGCGGTTGCTTTCGGTGCTTCCGTAAGCTCTACCGCACCGCTGTATTTTATTCCGGCAATCTCGATCTCGATTGTGCCGCTGATTTTGGTCTTGTTTTCCATGTGGTTATTTCTCCGTTTTTATTTTTCGGCTATATGCCGTATTTTTTGGCGACGTCGTTCACGTCCTTGCGTACCGCCGAGCGGAAGTCGTCGCCGTCGAGCTTCAAAACTCGCGTAGCCATTTCGTTGATGCGCTCAATTATCGCCTTATCAAGCCGTAGCTCGCTTGCGAGCGCGCTTATCTCGTAGTTTGACGAGAATATGGTCGGCTTTTGCGCGTTGTACCGTGCGTTAATCACTTCGAACAGTTTTTCTTCTGCCCATTTGGAAGAACTCGCATTGAACTCGCGCCCGATAAACTCTTTGCCTAAATCGTCAATGAACGCGAAGTCGTATGCTTGCAAGCGGTTTAGCAATTCGCACTCGCCCATTCCTTGTCCGTCGTAGCTGCTGCGTATTTCGCTCAATATCGTTGCAAGGTTCGTGTAGATGCATCGATAGCCTTGCCACAGCAGCTCGTTGCAAATGCAAGCTGTTAGGTAGGTTTTGCCGCTGCTGTTGTCGCCGTATATGTACAAGCCGATATTGTTCTCGCGCATCTCTTTCGCGTGTTCGACGTACCGGCTGCATCTCGCGTACACGTCTTTGTTGTTCTCGGTTATCGTCGCATTTTCGAGCCGTATGTTTTTATATCGCGCGCCGAGCATTGAAAGGTTGCGGCGGCTGTTAAACGCTTCGAGTGCTTTTTGTCGCGCTTCTTCCTTTTGCCGTGCTTCTTCGGCTTCGCTTTGGCATTTGCACAAGCACCGCGCTATGAAGTTTCTATCTTGGCTAACAAACACACGTGCGCCCTTGCAATTTTGGCAATGCGGCAGTCCATCGTTGCCCAAGTATTCGTCGTCGTGTAGCTTTATCGTGCCGATAGCGTAATCGTTGCGAACTTCGTTCAAAATCTCTTGAAAGCTGCGCATAAGCTAATCCTCGCGTTTGTATTTGTCGCCGTTCGGTTTGCTTGGTTGCTGTGCTGTCGGTTTTTCTCGGCGTTCCCAAGTCCTTACGCAAGCCCGCCAATCTTTCATTGGCTTGTTTCCAACTTTCCACCCGACGCTCTCGTAAAAATCGAAGAATACTTGCGGGTCTATGTTGTTTTTGCGTTCCGAACGACAATACTCGGCTATCTCTTCGAGCGTAGGTTTAACAAATCGGGAATTGGAAGCGGCGGCGCTCGGCGACGCACTCTCTTCACCTAACCTTTCCTTGCCTAAACTACCCTTACCTAACCTAACCTGTGTTTCCGTTTCGTTTCCACTTTGTATACAAGGTGTTTCCAAGCACTCGGTGTAGGCCTTGTTTTTATCAAATCCGAGCCGCGCTCGTTCGTCAACGTATATCGTTTCTTTGAAGCGGTCTTTTTGAATTATGTTGTGTACTCGCCAATGCCGAATTACCGTTATTCCGTCCTCGAATACAATCACGAAACGCTTTACGATTAGCAGCTTGAAGTCGTCCTCACTCGCACCTATCATTGTGCGCACACGCTTCGCGTTCCCGAGAAACCCCTCGTCGTCCGCGCGCATTGAAAGGTGGAAGTACAACGCTTGTGCCGAAAGCGGCATATCAAGGAACGCGTCGCTGTCGATTATTGATTTTGCGAACATTCGCCTTTCTGCCATTGTTTGGTCCTTCCGTTAGAACGGTAAGTCGTTGTTATCTACGGGCTGCATATCGGAAATCGGCGGCGGCTCGTGGTCGGCGCGGTTGCCGTTCGCGCCGGTGGTACTTTTAGGCGTAAGGAATTCTACCTCGTTGGCTACAACATCGAACGACGTCCTTTTTATGCCGTCGCGGTCCTCGTACTGCCCTCGCTGCACCGAGCCGTTAATTCCAACCTTACTGCCTTTGAATAGATACTTTGCGCATCTATCGGCGAGCTGTCGCCAAGTGATAACGTCGAAGTAGTCCGCTACGCGCTCGCCCGCTGAATTCGTAAACGGTCGGTTGACCGCTATCTGAAAGCGGGTAAAATTTACACCGCCTTGCGTAACCGAGCTTTCGGGGTCTTTGGTGAGATTTCCTATCAAAATGATTTTGTTCATAATTGCTCCTTTTTGTAAATTCTGTCGGCGTCCGAAAAGTCCGGATACCACAAGTCAAGGTGTTCTTTTACGCGCTTAAGCAAGCTGTCGCGCGCTGTTGTGTTGTCCATTAAATCGTGGCACGGGCGGCATAGTGTCACAACATTTTGCTCTATGCCAAGCCCGCCCTTGCTTCGCGGTATGTAATGCGCTTCGGGTAAGCCGGGCTTACCGCAAGCACGCATTGTCCGCGATCGCGCTTGTATACTGCGTCTTTGGTCGCTTTGCTTATTGCGCACGCCTTTGTCCGCTCGTTCACGGTTGGGCCTCCCAAGCGGCGATAAGGTTCGCCAACTCTTCGGGCGCTCTCGTTTCGATGCCAAGCTCTTTGGCTTCGTACACGACGCCGTCTATAAGCCGCTTCATTTCCGCTTTATCAAGCGTGTGTGTATGCTTATAGAAAACATATTGACTGTAAGGCTTCTTGTTCTTCGCCGTGAAATCGGCAATCCATTTCGCGTACTTGTAGTAGTCCGCTACGTTCGCGCTTTTCGGTAAAGCTGCGATTACCGGCTCGCCGCACTCGGTTGCTATTGCGCCGTATTCAAGCACCATTTTTACTTTTGTTTCGTCCGCGCCGAGCTGCATCGCTCCGGCTATCTTGTCAACTAAAACATGGAAGTACGCGTTCGCATTTAAGCTCCGCTTTTCTTTGTACCACTCGACCGCAACCGTGAGCCGTTCTTTGCCGTTTGCAAGCCCCGTGCGTATCGTCGCGGCTGTTTGCTTGGCGGGGTATGTTTCGTCCTTTGCGACGCGTAACGATAACACAAGCGAGCCGTCCGCGTCCGTCAAGCAGTTTTCGAACGTACAGTTAAATTTGCCGATTTCTTTTGCCAACTTACGCCTCCCGAATTGTTATCTTGACGTAGCCTTTTACGCTCGACACCTTGCTGTATTTTGCGGCAATCTCGGGCATTTCGGCTTTGAGCTTCGTGCCGTCCACTTTGGCTTGCGTAGTCGGTGCGACGCGTGTTATAAGCATAGACTTGTCGGGCGTTTCCCAACTCGTTATTTTTTGCTTTGTCATAAGTTCGTAAAGCTGTTGGCGGTATTTCTTGGCGGTTTTCTCTGCTGTTTCCTTTGCTGCTTCCGCAAGTTTAAGCACACGCTCGGCGTTCTCGAATAACTCTACCAATTCGTTTGCAACCACAAGCCCCGGCTCGTGATAAATCTCGCCGTTACGTTCGCATTCAAGCAAGCGGTCGATTTCGACGGCGGGTATGCGCTCGATCGGAATTGCTTTTGATTTCTCGCCCAAATGGAAAACATACATTTTGTCGAATTTTACGTCCGCAAGCCGCTCATACAGCGAGAGCTGCCAAGCGCAAGACCTAATGTTTACATTTCGCGTTGTCTTAACGTCAACAAGCGTCAAGCCGTCCGCGCTGTTGCCGATAATATCAGCCGTGCCCGCAAAAATGTAATTGTCAACTTCGATATCGGGTATATCGTAGTCCGGCAAAATAATCTCGCTCTTGCAAGGGGTAAACCCTAACTCGTCCGTAATATCGATATAGTCGGAAAATTCGGGCGTAAATCCGATTTTGCCGAACTTGATATATTCTTCGATTTCCTTGTGAATTGCGGTACCTCGCTTGCGAGCCTTTTCTAAAACGTCAGTACTTACCCCCGAATAATCGGTAGCTAAACCGTGCTTTTTTAAGAGGGTTGTAACGCTAATAAGCCGTTTATCACCAAGCCAATAAACGTGTTGCTCTTCGTTGAATATTACTCTCATTGTGCTTTACCCTCCGCATTGTCGGCTTGCTGTTGGGCTGCTTGCTTTGCCGCATCTCTTGCTTTCATTTTCTCGATAGCTGCTTTTTGCATTTTGATAGCTTCCGCAACATCTTCTTTGCTGATTTCGTCAACACTCTTTTTGAAGTTTACGGCAATTTTATTCAAGTCCATTTTTAAGTCTTGGACCTCTTTCAACTGCTCGGGTGTAGGCTTCTCGAACGGTTTGTCCGCTTTCGGTTTGCCGTTGCCATTGCCATTCTCGCCGTTTCCGGTGCCGCCGTCCAATATGTCGCTCTCCGCTATATCGAACATAGCCATATACAAATAACGGCGCTGATACGTTTCGACCGCTCCGAGATTTTGCATATCGTTGCAGCCCGCCACTTTCACTTCGCGCATCGGGCTTGTGATCGTGAATGTTTGCTCGCTGTCGAAGTCGTATGCCGTAAGAGTTGCTTCGGTGGCTATGAAATTGACAATCGCCGTAAATCTCTCGGCGAGCATTAGCTCGTTGAGCTGCGGGGTAAAGTCGGCTAACTCAAGGTACGGCTTGCCTTCGCGTCCGTTCATTTTGCCGCTTTTTTTCACTTCCGTTTTTTGCAGCCCTACGCGAACGCATTGTATCTTTTCAAACAGCGTCTTTTTGCGCGGCGGCTGTGCTTTTGTGTCCGGCTTTTCGGTCGCCGGCTTCTTGGCGGCGGGTTTCTTTACCTCTTCCGCAGCTTGCTTTTCTTTTTCCATGTGGTTTGCCCTCCTATTTGACAAATGGATTTAGTAGTGATAGAATATTTCCGGTCGGGGCATTAGTGGTTTGCCTCCCGGCTGCTCCGCGTGCCTTGTCGTGTAAGGCTGCGGGGCTTTTTTTGTTTGCCGCTTCGTATTGGCTTTTGAGCTGCATCACGCAATAGATCACCCATTCGTTAATGCTTTTGAACCCGCATTGCTGCAGCACTTCTCTCGTCAATACTGCGCGGCAGTCGTTGTTGAGCCGTACCGTCATTTTGTATTCGGTCGTTTCTCTGATTACTCGCGCCCCGCCGGTCGCTTCCGTTGCGGTGTTTACGCTCGGTAGAAGTCGGACCTCTTCGGGGTTGTAAATGTCGGTCGGCAAGCATTGTAACGCTTCGGTTATGCGCTCGAAGTCGCTCGGTATCGGTAAAGCCCGATAATTCTCGAACCGCGAGTACATTGTCGCGTCGATGCTCGCCGCATCTGCCACTTGCTTGGCTTGCAAGCCCTTTTGTTCGCGTAGCTCTCTATATTTCGGCATAATAACCTCCCTTGTAAATTTTTGCTACGCCTTTGCCAAACCGTCGATAATGAGCTTTCTTACGATTGCGCTCACACTCGTTTGCTCTTGCTTGGCGCGCTCGCTCAACTTGTCGAACGTGTCTTTCGGAACGCACAGCGTGAACCGCTTTTCTTTGCTCAAAGTGCTATCCTTGCCCATAAGCACACCTCCTTGTTGTATTTGGGTTGCCCCGAACGCCGCGTCGAGCGCGGTCGTTTCATCTTAATTTTCAAAGACTCGTCAGCGGGGTTATGTGTTTTGCCAATATTCGAGCCGACCGATAATCGCTTCGAGCCTTTCAGCTTCTCGTAACGCTTTCGGTTCGGCTAATGCTTCGAGCTTCTCGCGTAAGGTCATAAGCCAATCTTTTGCTCTGTTCGCATCAACCTTTACGCTCTCGATTTCCTCTTTGAGGCTTTCACGTTCCGTTTTTGTCATTGTTCGCCCCGTTGCCTTTTTGCGAGCTTCAGCGCGCTGTCTATCGTGCGACCCGAATTATATATTTGCGCTATAATGCCCTCTAAATCTCGCGTTAATTCGAGCAGTTTCAACAGTACCATACAGCCTATCTCTCCGATTTTCTCGTCATATAGCTCGTGGAACTCTTGTTCTATTTTTGACAGCAGATCGTATGTTTTGTTGTATTCTTCGGCTAATAACTCAACGTCAACTTTTTCTTTAAGTGTCGATTGCGTTACCATTATTCAGCACCTTCCGTCTTTTTGTGTTCTTCTACAATGTCGCCGTTTTTAAGCGCTTTATATAAGGCTTCGGCTTCCGCAAGCATACTGCGCAAACTTGTAATATTGCTTTCGATTTCCATTGCGGTCTTTGCCGATTCGAGCATATCGCGCATTACCCTCATTCCACCGATTTTATAAAGCTCCGCGATTTGGTCTTTGCCAAGTACATTATCAATTACCGGGTGGAATGTATATACAGTTTCCACCACGCGATAGTCGCTGTCCGAAATTGTCTTGCCGATGCGCTCTTCGAATTCTTGTTTTGTCATGACTTACCTCCAAAAATAAAAAATAGGTTCGTAGCATTTGCTACGAACCTATCAAAAAAGGTCTGTAACGAATGTTACAAACCTATTCTAAATCAACATTACGGCGCGATTTATGACAAATAAAAAATGATTGGTGCGTAATAAGTTACACGATTATTTTATCTCTTATTTCGAACGCGCAACCGCTTGCCGTTATATCGGCGGCGGCGCGAGCGTTCGTTACATATCAGTCTACGAAATCTTTTATGTCGATCCCAGCGCTTTGCAATCTGGCGTCCGCTTCCCTGTAATACTTTTTATATAATCGGTAAATCCCTTTCGCATTGTTGGGAACGAGCGGAAACGGAATATCCCTATCGCGCGCAAGCTCTTCCAGCCTGTAACTGCCGTTTACTTTCCAATATTTGAACACGCCTATCTTGATCGCGTCCTTAGGACAACCGAAAGAACACCCCATACACAAAACGCAGTTATGTCCGAACTTATATTTGCCGCCGACGATCTTGATATTATTGCGCGGGCATATCGAAATGCATTTTCCGCACTTCACGCACTTCGTACCGTCCACCTTGAACGCCGTGCCGTGCAGGTGCGCGAAATGCTGTTCTATAAATCCTATTGGCGCAGTCCACATTCTTATCGCCGCGCTTTTTTCGACGCGCTCGCGCTTACCGCTTTCTATTTCGGCGCAGTGCGCCTTTACGAGCGCCTGCGCATATATCCACATCTGTTTCGCCATAGCGTCGCTGTGTCTGTATATCATATTATACGGCATAACGATATGCCGCTCGGTAGCGACGCAGTAACCTTTTTTGGCGATGATCTTGATACACTTCTGCGACGAGCAGTCGTTTATGTGCAAACCCTCGCCCGACGTCTTGAATATGAACGTCGGTTTACCGTCTGTTTCGGGCAATGTTTTAACGAAATCGAGCAACGGTTCGGGCGCGCAAAACGCGTGTATGGGATAGCCGATGCCCACCATATCGAAACCGTCGGGCGACGGCGCTTCCCCGCTCTTTTCGGAAATGCGGTAAACCGTCACATCGGCGTTCAAATATTGCTTATAAAGTTCGGCGACGGCAAGAGTATTGCCCGTCCCCGAAAACACATACAGTATAGCTTTCATTTTACCTTAATAAAGTCGTCCTCGTCGTCGCTCAACGGATACACGTCGTCCGTCTCGTCCTGTCCGTGCGTATCGAAATATACCTGCGCGTAAAACGGAATGGCTTTCGCAAGCGCACCGTATCGCCACTTGGGCGGCTCGCAACAGTGCGGACACCAGTATCCGCCTCGCAATACGGTGAGGGGCGAAGAAGAAAAGATATGCCCGTCGTGACATTGCCATTCCACCTTGCGGCAAACGTCGCCCGCTTTATAATCTTCCGTCAAGCACTTGCCGCCGCGAAAAGCCGCCGCCTCGCAAAGATCGGCATACGTCAATTCGGACAGCGGCTTCGTCTCGTCGTAGCCGTGATCGAGCAACAGCCTTTTTGCGTTATTTATGTCTTTCAGTTCGTCGTAATCTATATCGCCGTCTTTAGTCCGCCCTTTGCAAAGCAACGGGAATTTGCTCCAATCCGTGCCTATTTTTTCGAACTCGGCCTTGCCGCCGTAAAAGGCTTTTATCCTGCCGACTTTATTGTGATTTATCCAATACATCGGCGCGTTGGTATTTTTGAAAAGGCGCTTGAATACGAACTTTATAATAAGCGATTTCGGCACAATCTCAGCCAGCTTAAAGTATCGATACTTCTCCGCCATTTGCGCCCAATACCCGCTATGGCTTTGAGACCGAAAATGCAGTTTGTTCTCCAACTCGTCGCTGTCGTAAAACCATACGCCGTGAAAGTTTCGCGCTACGTTCCAATTCGGCTCGAACAGCTCGTATATAGACGACCCCATCAATCCGAATCCCGCGTCGAGCGTCTCTATGCCCGTGACTCGACAGCTCGCCCCGCCGCCTATGTTATGTATATCGTTCCAAAAACCGTCGAGATCCCCCGACATATCGTACTCAACAAGATTTTTGCACAGCACCCCGCTGTCCGCATCGGTCACCCATTCCAGCGGACAGTTAAACGCAGTGTGATACATCAACCCGTCTTTCATATTGTTCGCGAACATATATTTGTGCAAAACTGCGGTCTGCCTGAGCGAAACGAATTTCTTCAATCCGCTTTCGAGTACATATCGCTCCGCTTTCAGCTTGTACGCCGAATAATAGTCGTAATCGCTGGATATTACGGGATCGCCCACTCGTCCCCAGACGTGCGGATACGAACGGTTGCCGTACAAAGCAACGGTAGATATATGTACGAATGCAATATTGTTGCCCGCCGCAATAACCGCGTCGACAAGATTTTTCGTACCTATATAGTTGCTCCTATACGTCAAATCCGGGTCGTGGTCGGATTTGGGCGGAATGATCGCCGCGCAATGTATGAGATAATCCGCGCCGTCGAGCAAACGGACGCAATCTTCATAGCGGGCGATGTCGCCGCGAAACGCGTATATACGCTCGCCGTACTTGCGGATCGTATTTTTAACGAATTTCGCTACCGACTTTTCCTTTTCGTAAATTATACATCTGACTTTGAAGTTTTCCGACGATTGCATAAGGCTTTTCAAAACTTCGCCGCCCATAGCACCCGTCACGCCCGTCAAAGCTATCGTCTTTTGCATAGTAATTCTCCGCAGAGAGATTGACAAACGGAAAACCGTTTGATATATTTATTATACCGACACCGTGTCGGAATGTCAACAAACAGTATTTTTGAAAACGTCGCGATCCCGACAGTATGTGAACAATATGTCGGTTTCCAAACAATTTTTCAAAAAAAAATTTTACGGAGACACAATGAAAGAGAACAGACGGGTCAGAATGACTAAAAATTGCTTAAAACAGGCTATGCTGGAACTGCTGTCGGTACACGGCAAAGACAAAATCAGCATAACCGACGTATGCAATGCCGCCGATATAAACCGTTCCACATTTTACGCGTACTATAACGGGCTGGACAATCTTATGAGCGAGATAGAGGACGACTTTTTGGAACAGATCCCTCTCCCCTTTGATCAGATCGACAGCGACGGGCAATGTCTGTCCGAATTGACAAAGATATTCGAATACATAAAGAGCAACGTAAACATAGTGCGCGTCTTTATGTTCCGAACCAACGACGACGGTTTTATACTCAAACTGACGAAGTATATCTACGAACATTACAAAAACAAATTGCAAAAGCCGGACAGCGTCGAAGAAAGATATTCTATCATCTACCGCATAAGCGGCGCTATCGGATTGATAAAAAACTGGATAACGGACGGCTTCCCCATATCGACGGCGGAATTCGCGCGGTTCACTCTGATGATCGCCGTACCGACGGCGTAGCTTTTTTATTCCGGTTTATAAGTTCTTCATAAAACAAACGGCTGTATTCGATAATTCCCTTGTATTCCATCTTCGCAAAATCAAAGCTCTCGAACAAAAGCATTCGAGAGCTTTTTTTCTACTCATAACCAAGTAAGACAATTCGAAATTTACATTATTCTATGTTTGATAGTACGGCAAATCTCGGAAAGGTCTCCCGAT
>CAJTLV010000006.1:0-979 GCA_910577435.1 uncultured Christensenella sp.
TGCGTATATTTTGGTGTGGAGTGAGTTCCATCTGTCAATAAATTTACCAATGTTTTTAACCGTGCATAGCACCATGTGTCGGGCAATTCAAACGGTACTTCTATTATTTTATCTTCGGCTATCCCGTCAATGTGTTCGTAATAGCAGTTATCGTCACCTTTGTAGATATAACTGTCAACGTATTTCTTGCCTAATTTTGCTTTCTTCTCAGCGCAGATTTTCTCTAATAAAACGCTCGCTGGCTCGTCGTTTTCGTCCTGTGGTACGAGTTTGCCTTGAATTGCGTATTGCAAAATGGATTTCTTTAACTTATCGTAAATTTCGCCGTCTAACTTGCTTTTCTGCTGTTCGAGTTTGTCGTATTCTGCAATCAACGGCTCGCACTTTTCTATCTCGGCAACGATACGTTCTTGCTCTGCAAGCGGCGGTAATGCGAAATACATTTTGGTTATATAATCTTTGGAAATATGTGGCTGCGCACTACCAATGCAGTCTGACAATATATACTGTCGTCTCGCCATAAGTTGATAGAAAATAAATTTCGGAACAATGTTAAGATACGGCGAAATACCTACCACCGATTGATTTGCACACGCTTCAAATTTTAATAAACCAACTTTTCCAGCCGTTGCCCCTGTTAATGCTATTAAAACGGTTTCCGGTTTCATCAATGTTGTACTGCAACTGTCATAACCTTTTTGACTAATTAACTTGATTAAACGATACGAACGATTAACCTCACCATCTTGACAGCATCCAGAAGGCAACCAATAAATTGTACCATTCGACCAATATTCAAGTTTTGCTGTAGATGGTGTAGCCCCGACTACAATATTATTAACGCTAGTCATTCTAACCCATTGCCAACTATCGGGGATTTCAAAAGGCAACTCGTCCTCGATACAAATAGAGGCATTGTTCCCGACCTTCTCATAATGGCGATTATCATCACCCTTAAAGATTACGGAATCGACTTTAT
>CAJTLV010000006.1:989-139441 GCA_910577435.1 uncultured Christensenella sp.
ACCTTCTCATAATGGCGATTATCATCACCCTTAAAGATTACGGAATCGACTTTATCTTTCTTGATTTTGCCTTCTTTAATAAGACGTTGTTTTTCGGCACGAATCTTTTCAAGCAAAACGGAAGCAGGCTCGTCGTTGGGGTCTTGCGGCACGAGCTTGCCTTGAATCGCCATTTGTAAAATGGACTTACGTAATTGTTCAGCTTTCATTGTTCTCTCCCAACAGTGCCATTATCTCGGCAAGAACTCTGTCTATATCGGCATCCAAACTCGCTCGTTTTTCACGGTATTCTTTAATTAAGTCTTGCGGCGGCAATATTTCTTCTTCTTCGTGCGGATAGCCGCAGAGGTCGATATTGTAATTGAGAGCCTTGATTTCTTCGATGTTGTAACTTTTTGCTTTTGGAAAATCGTCAACGATAATTTCTTCTCTGTTATTCCACCAATTGATAGCGGGGGCAAAGTGTTCAATCTTCATGGGTTTGGTTTTTGAGAAGTGTTTATAGCCCTCGGGCATATCTAAACGATAAAACCAAGTTTCTTCGGTGGGTTTAGTCTTTTCAAAGAACAGTATATTTGTTGTGATAGAAGTATAAGGGGAGAACACGCTGTGCGGCATACGGATAATCGTATGTACGTTAAATTCGGAGAATAATTTTTTCTTGATTGCTACTTTTGCGTTATCCGTTCCAAATAGGAATCCGTCGGGAAGAATAACGGCAGCTCTGCCTTGTTCTTTTAGGCGATACATAATAACCGACATAAACAAATCGGCGGTTTCGCTGCTTGCCAAGTCGTCGGGGAAATGATTTTTTACGTCCGCCTTTTCGCTTCCGCCGTAAGGGGGATTCATTAAAATAACTTCGAATTTATCTTTGTCGGTGTAGTCGAGCACGTTATATAAAAGCGAATTGCCGTGTTCAATTTTGGGTATATCGATATCGTGCAAAAGCATATTGGTTACGCAAAGCATATACGGGAATTGTTTTTTCTCTCTGCCGTAAATGGATTGATTATAAAGTTCGACGTCGTCGGTTGTTTTCTTTACCTTGTCTAACTCTTTTAACCAGCTTGTCAAAAAGCCACCCGTGCCGCAAGCAAAGTCCGCACAACGCTCTCCGATTTTGGGCTGTATCATTTGCGCCATAAAGTCAGTAACGGGGCGCGGCGTATAAAATTCGCCTGCAGACCCGGCGCTTTGCAATTCGCGCAAAATAGACTCGTAAATTTCTCCGAAGGCGTGACTTTCTTCGTAATCGCCCAAATCCAAATCGTCGATTACGTTTATTATCTGGCGGAGCAGAACGCCGTCTTTCATATAGTTGTTCGCGTTTTCAAATGTGGATTTAACGATTTGCTTTTTCGGTGGCGTAGTGGGGTCTACTTGCACACCGGCAATCAACACATTGCCAATAGCATCTTTAATGTCATTTCCTTTAAGCACGGGGAACACGGTATTGTTGACAAAATTCAGTAGTGCGTCGCCCGTCATGCCTTTCCCGTTTTCTTCGTGCGCCCAATTACGCCAACGGCAAGGCTCGGGAATAATCGATTGATAATCGTCTTCATTGAACTCCCAATCGTTTTCCTTGCTGTCGTACACTTTCAGAAAGAGCATCCAAGCTATTTGTTCGATACGTTGCGCATCGCCGTTGATGCCTGCGTCGTTGCGCATAATGTCGCGTATTCTTTTTACAAATCCCGATATGTTACTCATAGTTATGCCGCCTTATAAATTTCGTTTTCCAATTCTCGTACTGCTCGAATATAACCTTCTTTACCGCCGAATAGTTGCGCGATTTTAGACGGTCTGCCAAATTTAACAAACGGATCTAGTTTAAGTATATCTAAATCTTCAATCTCGTAAATACCGTCACTCGTATATTTTTCAAGCAAAGCTTCCAAAACGGCGCGCGCATCGTCACCGTACTTGGCAAACACGTTGCGTTTTTTAACTTTTTCTGCACGCTCACGACGCGTGAGCGGTTTTTGGTCGAACGCGATATGGCAAATGAAGTCGAAATCGTCTACGTCGTCCATGCCTTCGCTGTGTTTGATTTGATTTAAATCAATTCCGCGTTCTTGAAACAGTTTGCGTATTTTTTCTTTGCGTTCTTCCGCAGACCATTGCAGGATAAAGTTGTCAAGGGAAGCAAACTCGCTGAATATATTGGATTTGGTGTAATCGATAATGCTCTCTTGTCGCAAAAGTTTACCGTCGGTATCATAGACGGCTACGGCTTTTTGCAAAATTACCACTTTGCACCCACGTGGATCGACAACATATTTATGTTTCGGGTCAATAGGGGGAGTGGGCAAAACGACCGTGCCTTCGGGTGGCTCAGTGCGCTCGACATGGTGAAAAGTTTCGTCTTGTTCGATAGGTCCGTCCCAATCAGGGTCGGCAAAAAGCCGCGTAACGCCGCGGAAATCCATTATGATGAAATGGGTTTTACCTTCATCCCAACGAAGTCGTGTTCCGCGTCCGATGATTTGCTTAAATTCCGTCATAGAACCGATCATTTCGTCGAGGACGATTAGTTTTACCATTTTGCAATCGGCGCCGGTGGAAAGCAATTTAGAAGTAGTTGCGATTACAGGATACGGAGCGGACACGGAGATAAAATAGTCCAACTTGCTTTTGCCGTAAGGATCACTGCCTGTAATTCGAACTACATAATCGTCATTCTCTTTGCACATATCGTCGTTCAATTTCGCTAGAGCGGCGCGCATACGCTCGGCGGCATCTTCGGTAGCGCAGAACACAATGGTTTTTGCCATTCTATCCGTCGATTTCAAGTATGCCGTTATTTCTTTGGCGATCATATCGATACGGTCTTGAATGATAATATTGTAGTCGTAATCGCTGTTATTATAAATTCGGTCTTCGATTTCGTAACCGTAAATATCTAATTGTCCCTTGCGCGGACGCCATTCGTCATCGATATCCGTTCTAATACGAATAACTTTGAACGGCGCAAGGAAGCCGTCGTCGATACCTTCTTTCAAGCTGTATTTGTAAAGCGGTTCGCCGAAATAATCGATATTCGATATGCTCGACGTTTCTTTGGGTGTGGCGGTCATTCCGATTTGTGTAGCTGACGAGAAGTATTCCAAAATTTTGCGCCAGCGGCTTTCTTCTTTTGCGCTGCCGCGGTGACACTCGTCTACAATGATAAGGTCAAAGAAATCCGCACTGAAAAGCTGACTGTAATGCGCAAGCATTTCCTCATCGGTTTCTTCTTCGCCGTTAGGTTTGTTGCCGACCAACTGTTGGTAGAGAGAAAAGAAGATTTGATATGAAGTGATAGTCGTTTTGTTGTCTTTTGCAAAATTGATTTTGTGCACGACTTTTTCCAATGGTTTAAAGTCGCCGCTGATCGTTTGGTCGATTAAGTTGTTTCTATCCGCCAAATAAAGAATTTTTTGTTTTGTTCCGCTTTGCAATAAACGGTAGACAATCTGAAAAGCGGTATAGGTTTTTCCAGTGCCGGTTGCCATAACAAGCAACAACCTATTTTTCCCTTTGGCGATAGCGTCTATTGTGCGATTGACGGCTATCCTTTGATAGTACCGCGGAGAATATGTGCTTTGACTCGTGTAATACGGCTGTGACATGAGTTTTTCTTCCGTGTCACTTAATCCTACGCCGCCGTTGATTTCGCGCTTATAACGAGCAATTAATTCGTCGGGAGTAGGAAAATCGTCTAATGACAATTCACGCTCGATGCCTGTGATAAAGTCGTATTCTTCAAATCCGTCCCCGTTGGAACTGTACGCAAACGGCACGTCAAGCATCTTTGCATACTCTTTGGCTTGTTGCATTCCGTAAGATATGGAGTGAGTGTTATCTTTTGCTTCCACTATGGCAATTGGGTTGTTTCTGTTTATGTAAAGAATGTAGTCGGCTTTTTTGGGCGCTTCGCGCGAAACAAGATTTCCGCGCAAATTTACTTTACCGTCGGTAAATCTTACTGCGGTTTCCATTGTAATTTTATCCTGCCAACCTTTATTTAAGATTGACGGTGTAATATAATTCAGTTTAATATCTTCTTCGGACATTTGCTTTTTATCGAGAATACTCACCGTGTTGCCCTCCCGTAAGAATAGAATATCTTCGCATAATTTTGTGTTATAGGAAGTTATACATTACTATTATAACATACTTTTTCGCAAAATCATAGTATTTCAATGTACCCTGTCGAAAATTGCGATTGTAAATCGCACCATGAAAAGCGGGTTTCCCGATTGTTCCGAGCGAGTGAAACGAGCGGCGTCGAGAAGCCAAAATACCACATTTTGGCTTTCTCCTTATCCTGCTTAGGCATTGAAAGATGCCACAATTTGGTAGTCGGTATAACGCATTCCACAGCCGAAAAAATAATTAAAATTTTTTCCTAATAGTGACAGTATCTGTCAACAATATTAGCCGTTGAAATAGACGGATAAGGAAACCGCCAAAGGAGCGGTATATAAATTAGAATTTTACCCAAAGTGGGGTCTGCCGAATAGAATGTATGTAGAACGGCAAAACAGCGGTTGCGTTGATTCGCAACCGCTGTTTTTATATTGTCTATTCGATAAATACATCGATTAAGGCTTTTTGCTGTTTTGGAGATAGCTTACGGAAACAATGCAACATCTCTTTTTCGGTTTCGCTTAATACTTCTATCTTTTCATCTTCAAGAAAGAACTGTGCAAGGGTTAAACCAAATGCATTGCAAATACATTGCAATGTCTCTAACTTAGGCGTGGTATTTCGTGCGAAAACAGATGCTAACGTAGGCAACGGAATATCGGCTTCTTGCGCTAATTTATAGTCCGTCCAATCGCGTTCGCCTTGTAAACTTCGTATTTTAGTCAATACATCCATATTCTTATTATACTACGCATTTGCATTATCTATTAGCGTGCAAACGCATTGACTTTATTATGCAAATGCAGTATAATAACAATGCAGTTGCATATTGAATACTACCCGACTGCATAGAGGTTTTGTATGGATAATTTAGAAAACAAACAGCATCCCACCATTGTATCTATATTTTCTGGGTGTGGCGGATTGGATTTGGGATTCCATATGGAAGGATTTCAAACAATTTGGGCAAATGATTTCGCCGAATGGGCAGTAGCATCTTTTAGAGAAAATTTAGGCGATGTTATACACTACGGAGATATCACAAAGATTAATCCATACACAGACAAAGCGATACCCGATTGCGATTTGGTGCTTGGCGGTTTTCCATGCCAAGACTTTTCCGTAATATGGAAGCAACCCGGATTGAACGGTAAGCGCGGTGGCTTATATCGCCATTTTTTAGAGTTTGTTGATGCCAAGAAGCCAAAAGCATTTGTCGCGGAAAATGTCAAAGGGCTTCTTACAGCAAACAAACATAAAGCAATAGAAACCATTATTCACGATTTTGAAAATATTGCTCCCGGCTATATTGTGAAACCTCATCTCTATAATTTTGCCGAATATGGCGTTCCGCAATTCCGAGAAAGATTGCTTATAGTAGGAATACGCATAGATACGGGATTTGATTTCAAGCATCCAAAACCTACGCACGGTCCGAATGGTGTCTTACCTTATGTAACGGCTGGACAAGCACTCGAAGGTGCGTTGGATGTTTCGTATAATAACGAGCGTATAAATTGCAAAGACAAAACGCGACAAATGTTAGAGCTTATACCCGAAGGCGGTAACTTTACGGATATTCCCCAAGACAATCCGCTTTATGTAAAAGGAATGATATCTCACGTTTATCGTAGAATCGATAGAAACGCTCCCGCAAAAACAATTATTGCCGCAGGTGGTGGCGGGACTTGGGGATATCATTATCCCGAGCCTCGCCCTCTTACAAACAGAGAGCGCGCAAGACTGCAATCGTTCCCCGATGATTTCAAGTTTATGGGCAATGTTACGGAAGTGCGTAGACAAATCGGCAATGCTGTTCCACCCGTAGGTGTACGAGCTGTTGCAAAAAGATTGATGCCTTTATTTACGGGTAACTATACCCCCATAAACTTAAAAGAGCAATACGACTACTTAAAAACTCTAACGGTAAAAGAGCGTTTGGATTTAGTAACAAATGAAATGGAGTAAAACCTATGAACTTCCTTTTGTCAAACTATCAGCCAATAAAAACGCCGTTCCCAACGTTTGCGGATGCGTTTTATAATTTATTGCCACAAACAGAGCAATTAGATATCGCCGTTGGATATATCACTGCCGACTCACTTATTGAATTGCAAAAAGCTGTGGAGTTAAATAATGTACAAAAACTGAATTTGATAATCGGAATGCACTATTTCGATTTGTTTACGCCTGTTGAGTATAAAACGGCTATTCAATTAAATCGTTTTTTGACCGATAACAATATCGGCGAAGTACGCCTCGTTACTCCTTTTCGATTTCACGGTAAGTTATATGCTTTCCATAAAAAAGATCAAACGATTGCAGGCATAATCGGGTCTAATAATTTAAGTAGTATTGTTGATAGTAGAAACGGCATTTATGAATCGTCTGTACTCCTCAATGAGCCTTCAACTTTGCGACAGCTTAATGGCTTTATTTGTGAACTAAAAGAAAAGGCAACTGATGTCATCTCTGATTTGGACATTTCAGAATTCAAGACAAACAATTCGCTTTTGGAGGGACAAGACTTTGTTCAAAAAGCAACTACCGAAGAAATTACAGCTTGCCTTGCCGCAAGAACTGATATCATTTTTGATATTCCAATTAAGGATGCTCCGCAAAGTAATCTTAACGTATTTTTCGGCAAAGGACGTGAAACAAAAAGTACTGGCGTCATAAAACCGCGTCATTGGTATGAAGCCGAGATTATAGTATCAAAGAATATTACTTCTAAGCCCCAATATCCTGTAGCTCTTACAGATACCGCAACTTTTGATGTTATTACCGATGACGGTTGGAAATTTAAATGTAAAGTTAGCGGGGATTACAGCAAAAATTTTCGTTCAGAAGGAGATTTGCGCATTTTGGGTAAATGGTTGAAAGGACGACTGGAAAATGCAGGTGCACTTACTGTTGGCGAACAAGTTACGCAAGCTGTTCTTCATGAATACGGGCGCTCAGCGTTTTCAATGATAAAAACTACGATACCCAACTTATGGTATTTAGATTTTGGAGTTAGAAGATGAGCTGTTTACAAGTATATTTGAGTAGAATTTCAACAAGGAATGCAGCACTTGCAACGGCAATACAAAAAACGGCGGACGAGCTTGTTCCGCAGTACATAAAAAATTTTTCATATAAGGATCACGTTGTCAGCTTATTGGTCGGTGATGTGCAAAGCGGTAAAACAAGCCATATGTTCGGCTTAATGTGTGCTGCCGCCGATGAAGGATTCCCGATTTTTATTTTGCTTACGACGGATAATATAATTCTGCAACAACAAACATTTAAACGAGCCGTGCGTGATTTGCCGGGCTTTTGTGTTTGCGATGAAACTGAATATCTTAAATTTCAACAGAATCAATTAAGAAAACCCGCGGTTATCGTTCTGAAAAAGAATGGCTCAGTTTTACGTCAATGGAAAAACAATCTTGCCTCTACTCAGTTTTGTATAGGCAATCCGTTATTCATTATAGACGATGAGGCGGATGCGGCAAGTTTGAATACTCTTGTTAACAAACAACAACAAAGTCAAATCAATAAGAAGTTGGACGAAATAAAGAAAACTTCATCAAGCAGTATTTATCTTGAAGTAACGGGTACTCCGCAAGCTAATCTTTTGCAAACTAAACAAAGCGGTTGGAAACCGTATTTCATCTACTACTTCCAGCCGGGCGAAAGTTATATCGGCGGCAATCTTATTTTTAATGAAAACAGTAAAATTGTACAGCTGACCGACAATGAAGAAAGTAAAGAAATTTTAGCCGATGATGAGTACCCTGAAAACGGACTACTTCGCGCTGTTTTAATACACTTGCTAACGTCAGCACAAGTTATGCTAAGCGGCGGAACAGTATGCAATTGTTTAGTTCATCCGAGTATGCGTGTCGCCGACCATAAAGCATTTGCGGAGAAAATAGGATGCTATCTCAATGAGCTGTCGCAATCTATTGATGAAGAGCCAACTATTGAATCTTTGCAAGCGTGTTATGATGACTTGAAAGGCACGAAAAACGATATATTGCCGTTTGATACTCTTTATGATTATGTTAAAGAGATAGTGCAAGATGATGATGCAATTAAAATTTTAACACTCAACTCTAAAGTATCATTTGAGGATAACATTCAGTACGAAGACGGCGTGAACATTATTGTCGGCGGTAATAGTTTGGGACGCGGTGTTACTTTTCCGTGTTTGCAAACAATCTACTATTGTCGCGTTACGAAAAATCCTCAAGCCGATACCATGTGGCAACACGCAAGGATGTTTGGCTATGATAGAGATTCCCAATTGATGCGCATATTTATGCCACCGCGCTTGTTTAAGCTATTTGTGGATATCAATGAAACAAATAACAGTTTAATCGCTCAAATACAAAAGCGCAATGGCTTTGAAGATATCAAAATCTCATATCCGCCGACACTACGTCCCACACGCAAAAACGTTTTGGATAACCGTGAGGTCGCCACATACTGCGGTGGAGTAAATTACTTTCCGTTTGCGCCCTCTAACAAAGATATTGCGATAATCGATACACTTTTAGAAAAGTTCGACGGCGAAGATAGCTATACTGTAAATTTGAAGTTAATAATAAATCTATTAGAGCAAATTGACAATTCGTCCGACGATTGGTCGGCAAGTTCCTTTATCGGATTTCTCAATTCAATCATCGCCGAAAACCCTCTTTCGCAAGCCAAACTCATTGTTCGACGCGGTCGTGATATTGCCGAAGGTACGGGAACATTATTGTCCGAAAACGATAGGAAACTCGGCGATTCATTTACCGATATTACTGTTCTCACAATGTACAAAGTTACAGGTCGCAAAGGTTGGAACGGACAACAAATTTGGATACCGAATATTAAGTTGCCGAGTGACAAGGTGTATTATAGTGTGAGATAACTTATAAAAGCGATGAATTATTGTCATCGCTTTTATAATGCTATTTGAAGTTTTAAGCCTCCTTGACACATCATTAAAAATAATATATAATATGTGAGATAGTTGCTTGGGAGAATAATGTCGAAAAGGACATAATTATTTTATGTTAATTAAAAAATTTGAAGTCGATAAAGTCAAGTATGGTTTAAAGAATACCAATACAAAAATTTATGCATGTCTTGTACAAGTAGATGCTAGTGACAGTATTGCTTCTGTTATAAAAGAAATTGCCGATAATAGCTGGATATCAAAATTGGGTATCGTAGATCAAGTAGCATATGACGCTAGAATGCAAGCTACTATTCAACATATCATGAACGATTGTATGATATTTAATAATTCAAAACCAACTGGACAATATGATTATAGTGTAGTGGGAGAATACATTGTCTCAAAAGAAGGACGTCAAACTTTAATTTCACAGTTTGGACATAGATTTGTTCCGCTTGCTGAATTGTGGAAAGAAAAAGAAATAGGTAATCCAGGTTTTGATTATCATAGTGAATCTACAACACAGATAATAATATTCGGAGAAGCAAAATATAATGCGACAAATAATCCATATACAACAGCGATTAATCAAGTCGAAAAGTTTATTACAAAAAAGAAAGATAGCAAAGAATTATCCGATTTGCAGAAATTCGTTTCTAAAAACGCTGTCACAAATTTTTTACAATCAAATAAAGGATTTTCAATAGCTTTTTCTATAAAATCAGATAATCCGTTAGCAATTTTAGATAATGCCATTCTGTCTAATAAAATTGTTCAAATCACCAAATATGATGAGTTCTACATAATAGGAGTAGTCATTAATGATAAATAATATTACTGAAGAAAATATCGATGAAATATTGCAAAAAAATATTACATCGTTTTATATTAATGGTCCATTAGACAATATGGTAATGGAAGAAATTGCATATTGCAAAATGTATTTTAATGAAATTTTTTTAAAGTACGAGCAAGAGTTGCTTTATGCAATGGGTATGTTTTTTAAAATTGATAAACCTACAACTCTTTTTGAAAAATCGATAGATATTTTCCGGGAAGCTATAAAAGATAAATATGGTTATTACTACACACCAGATCAAACGCTCATACGGAAAAACATTGACCAGTCTCTTTTCTATTCCTTTTCTGCGCCTACTAGTGCAGGTAAATCTCATGTGTTTCGTAATATAATCAAAGAAGCAACCAAAGACATAGTAGTAATTGTTCCTTCGAGAGCATTAATAAGTGAATATTATTTAGCTATTATCGAAATGGTTTCCAAAGATGTCCTAGTTTTGACATTTGTAGATGATATAAATAAATTAAAAGTAAAAAGGCGTATATTTATTTTAACTCCCGAAAGAGCATCGGAGTTGTTTAAATACAAGAACGTATTTACCATAGAGCTATTTTTGTTTGATGAAGCTCAAATAACAGAAGAAAAGATTCGCGGATTGAAGTTTGATGCGTTAGTAAGGCGTGTAATTAAAGAATTCCCAGAGGCAAAAAAAGTATTTGCGCATCCGTTTATTGAGAATCCTGAAGTTCATTTCAAGAAGCATAATATAACAGAAAACAGACATAGGAATAGTTTTAAAGAAAAAACGATAGGACAATTATTTTATTATAGTGATAATGGACATTATTACTTATATTCTCCTTATGAAAAAGCAAAACGGATTTCGCCAGTTAGACAAGATGATGCAATATTAAATAGTATTCTACAAAAAAATGGAACTGTATTGATTTATATCACTAAAACTAAAATTTATAATTTAAAATTTTTAGATGAATTTGAAACAATAATTAACGCAGTCCCGGAAATTAAAGATCAAAACGCTTTATCTTTAATAGAAGAATTGAGGAACTATTTAGGTGCAGGAAAAACCGAGCGGGGCAAACAATCACTTTTAATAAATCTTATGAAGCAAGGAATTGTGTTGCACCATGGTTCTGTGCCACTTAAAGGAAGACTAATTATTGAAAAATTTATCAAATCTGGTTATGCGAGAATTTGTTTTGCGACATCCACTCTATTGCGTGGAATAAATATGCCTTTTGATGTTGTCTATATTGATAATTTTAGAAATATGACAGCATTAGATTTCAAAAATTTAATTGGACGCGCCGGGCGTACAAGCGAAGACCACCACTTAAATGTCGGATATATTTGTTGCAGTAAAGACAACATAAATAAAATTATATCTCGAATTAATGAATCATGCAAACTACAAGATGTTAATAATTTGGATGCTCCTATAGCTAATGCGGATGACGATGAAAAAGATATTGTAGAGGCCATACAAAAAAATGAATT
The DNA here is from genome assembly GCA_910577435.1 of uncultured Christensenella sp. Taxonomy (GTDB): domain Bacteria; phylum Bacillota; class Clostridia; order Christensenellales; family Pumilibacteraceae; genus Anaerocaecibacter. Next base: position 12,377 of record CAJTLV010000006.1, read on the forward strand.
TATAGACGAATTAAATATTCCCAAAGTGCAGTTTGAGCGACTGGAAAAGAATAATAATATTCATAGTATTGTTAGTAGTTTGATCGAGTTACTCATTCCCAATGGCTATCCTATCTCGGGTGAGGAGTATGTTAATCTGCCGCAACTGAAACGCAATGAAATTAAGGATTGTTTTGCTACTGTTTATGTCTCGAGTTTGAGAAATCAAGAATTGACTCCCCAAGAAAAAAGTGTATTAAGCACGAGTTTACATATTCTGCTTTGGCGTATACAAGGAAAATCGTTTAAGGAAACCGTTCAGCTTCGATATAATTACATAACACACAAAAAGGAACAACAGCAAATATACAAAGATTATGAGTCAAACAAGATTAGTTTTGAAGAACAAAAATCAAGATTAAACGATTTGACAATTCAGTATACTCAAATAGCGTTTACTCTTCCCAATAAAAGTATGGGGCGAGCATCTTTATTTCCTAAAAACACACCAATAGAGCAATGTGATTATGATCGTCTTATTTATGATACATATGATTATTTAGATAAAGTAATTTCATTATCGATAACAGATCCAATAATTGCTGCATTAGAAATTTACTATCAAAGCACTAAAGACTTGCGAGCAAGAGCATTGCAAAACTATTTAAAATATGGAACGAACAGTCGATTCGAAATTATGCTTTTGCGTTATGGTTTTGATTTTGAAGATTTTGATTGGTTGACGCCTTGCATTAATTCAATTTCTGAAGATGGTATTGAATTTAACGACAATATTAAAGTGTTAACTGATGAGCAATATAGGCAAATAGAGCGCTATATTTAAAAATAGTGATACGTAATTAAGTAATATTTTCTATAGTTAAAAAGAATCCGAACCAATATTGAGACGTAAACATCTCGTAATAGGTTCGGATTAATTCTTTACTTGAAATATACGATAAAGGCGAATCCGTCTCCTAATGGAAACGGGTTCGCCTTTAACTTGTTTGGTGAACTGCCTCCAAACTATGTCGAACCTTTTATTTCATTTAATAGCGTCGATTTGGCCCTTATATTTTGAGTTCATAAATTCAACTATAGTATCACAAGCGCTAATCAAGATATCTGCTGAATAAGGCGGTTGATTTCTTAATTTACCGTGAGATAAATCTTGACATATAGAATAAATATAAGCATTTTTAGAAAGTATCTCGTCACTAGAAATATAATTTTCAATGCCTAATTCTGGATATTCAAACTGGCAAACGGTTTCTATAACATGCCTAATTGAGTTGGCTGTAGTATGAGTCGGTAAAGCTTCGCGACGCGCTATCCTTACAATGTCCGTTAAATGGCTTTCATATGGCATTAACAATCTTGAGTCGATCTTATCGATTTTTCCGGGAGTAATAACGAAAGCTTTTTCGAGAATATGGTTTCTCGTAATTATGCTTAAAAACTCCATGTTGTGCGTAAATACCCAAATTCTCTCGTGTGAGGTTATACCAAACGTGTTTTTTATATCACGCAATGATTGTGCGACCATATAAACATAATGGAAATCCATGCTTGAGATTGGATCATCAATAATAAAGAAAAGTTTATCATAATCGAATTCGCGCTCAACTAATAAATGGGTCGTTGATAGATAGTAACAATATGCAACAATGCTCTTTTCTCCATCGCTTAAAATACGAGAAGCATTAGGTCCAACAGTATTTCCTAGAAATCTAATCTGAAAGGATTCTTTATCTATTGTATATTTCCCATCAAAAAATAAGTTGAGAAAAGAGGTTAAAGTCGAATACACTTTATCGCGTTTGCTAACTTTTACTTGTTCTTCTTTTTCTCGAATGCTATTTCTGAGTTCATTTAATTTAGACTGTAGTATGCTAGCTTGTGTAAACTTATCCTTTAATGCTATGCCGCATTCTAAATATTTAGCTTTGCATAATTTTCGTCTTAAATTTAAGCGCTCTTGGTTCGTGTCATTTTTCGTGCGATTAATTGCTTCAATAATAGATGCATTATTTTTATAAATAGTTTGTACTGTATATAAATACTTTTCCAAAAGTTTAACCTTATCCTTCCCATTGTCAAAGGTTAAGACAAGATTATCTATTTTAGCATTAAGTAATTCACATATATCGGTAAAGTATTTAAGGTGTTCTCCTCCTATATCTACGCTATCAAGATTGTAATCTACCAAAGATGGGAAATAACCTTTTAATTTTGTTAATTGAGCTTGTGCGTTTCCAATTTGATTGTTTCCGTTTTCGATAGCTTTTATAATTGACCTAAGCTTCTTTATGTATGAATCAAGCTTCGCTATAGTTTGAGCTTCTTTGTCGGTCCTATAGTCAGAATAGAGTTTAATTAACCGTAATGCTTGCTCATCAAAAGGTCTTTGACAAAAAGGGCAAGCAGTATTATTTGGACTGATTATGTCTAATCCATTTTCTATAAATTCTCGATTCTCCTTGTAGTATTTTACAAATTCTTCATCCCATGCTGATTTAGAATAAGCCGTATTAAATTCATCTATGATTTCACTTAAATAGCTTGTGTCTATATCGAATTTGGGAATAGAAATATCAGCTATATTTTCAGGTATTGTCCGTAGTTTTTCCAATTGCTCTAAAGTTTGTTCATAAGTTAATACGTCTTCAAATGTTTTATGTTTCTCTAATTCAATTCGTGATATTAGCGACATTTCATTAGTATTACTTACAACTCCAGCACTTCGCAAATCATTTTTAGCTTGATTTATCGACTTCTCTATAGCTTTATTTAATAATTCTAATTCGGTAACCAGTTTAGCTTCTTGAGCTTTTTCGGCAGATAAATCAATTTGGGTTTTACCAAGTATATACCCCTCAATATTTCCATTTGGCGAATAATTATTGGGCTTTATATTATCTTCAACGTAATCGCTGTTAAAAGTGTGAAAAATAAGCCCTAAATCATTATTTATATTTGCAACCTTTCCGCGTTCTAAGTGAATAGATAATTGCTTTACGGACTCGTTATTTTTAATGCCAAACGATAGACTTCCATTGTTTTTTTCGAGAGTTAACAAGTCGTTTGGGGTAGTATCGGGCAACTCCGTTAATCTAAACGTGCGACTGATAAATGATTTTCCTGTTCCATTAACAGCATAGAATATTGCCTTATTGGATTCTACTTCATGTGAGAAGTTTATTTTATTGCTATCAAAATGAGGCCCGATATTCTCTACATTTAAAGAAATAGTGAATTCATTTTTTGACATAATAGCTACTCATCCTTTGAACTAATAGATTACATTTTATTATAACAAATAAAAGTTAATAAGTCAAAACCTCTATATCAGTTTCCGAATTTTGCCTTTTCGGCTGTGGTGGGTGGCACAGCTAAAAGCATTAAGTCAACGGCAAAAAATATTGTTGAAAACTTTTAGATAGCATTAAGTCGGGCTCGTAAAAGAGCTTGACTTTTTCTTTTAACACAATATTTTGTTGCTTCTCGTTGACTTAATGATGAGCTGTATTTTCATTTGTTCTTTTCTTTCACTTTTACCTGTGCTTTGTTTGTTGTTGCCGAAAAGGCAATATAAATTCGGAGGTAAATCCAAAATGAAAGAAGCAAGTGCAAATGTAGAGAACGAAGTAAGAAAATACTTCCTTGCCGAATTCTCTCTCTATGACGGTGAATATGAGATTATATTCAACATTGTAGATATTAACTTCTTCGCCGAAACGATTACGGTAGCTATAACAAGGTGTGGAAAAATTACGCAAGACACATTCCCGTTACTCCGCAACAAAGCCGGTAAACTTTATTTCGAGTTTGGTAGATTCTACGAAAACAAAATCAAGCTCGACGATTTCGAGGAGGTTTTGTAATATGAGCAACAACAGAATTCTTAATTTCGATGTTCTCCAAGAAGAAATAAATCCGAATAACGTAATAACCATATCCGAGTTATTGGCATTTTTACAAACACGGTTTTTAATAAGCTATATGGGAAACCGCATGCAAAAGATATATGCCGACTTGTACGCAGACATAAAACATAAAAACGATATAAACCATGTATTCAGCGACGGTTACGATTTGGTACACGAAGGAGCTTTGTATCTTTGCGAACACTACGGAAAGCATATAAACGACGTTATAGGTTATTTCAATAAAGGCAAAGCAATTACGGTAAGGATAGCCTGCATCAGAAAGATGATGAAGCTCATAAACAGAGATACACGAGATTATTTCCGTCATACCGACATAGACAATATTACAGCAGAGAATGAACCGTTGATTGAAATGAGAGAAGAAATCAATAATGACTATACCCAATGCGACGAGATAGTAGAAAACCTTAACTTGACGGACAATATGAAACTTGCGCTCGAATGTCGAATGGCAGGATTGAGTTATCCCGAAATAGGCCGAATACTCGAAAGAGCACAATCGACGGTGTTTGAATATTTTATAAAAATGCGACAAAGATATACGGCGATATATGGGTGAAAATATAGCAAAATACTTTATCGCTACTAATCAGCGATATAATATATAAGAAAAAGCATTCAGCGGAAACAAAGCTGTTGAGAAGATTTTAACTCCTAAAATCATTTATCAAAAATAACTTTTAACCCCAAGACTTTCCAAATAGCTCATTACCATTAGGCCCCAATTCTAAAATCTTATTATTTATTAACATGTTCGTCGCGTCATTTGAGTATGAAGTTTGTTTATCTAACGATATGATAACTTGTTTTCCACATGCCATATAAAGAGATAAAATTCTTTCTAAAGCGTCATCGGCAATTTGTTTTAGCACGATAGAATCGTGTACTATAAGAGGCAATTTTGTTAAAGACGCAACAGCCAAGTCAAAAACGATAAGCCCTTTATAAGACCGTCCTGTTCCAGTATCATTTGGAGTAAAGAAATTATACGAATCTTTTTCAAAGGAAATTAATGGCGCATTTGCTTTGCCAGAATAAATACTATCGTTTATTTGTTCCATAGCCGCATTTATTTGATTAGCCATAATTGTAAATTGTTCTATTTCTATCTCTCTTAAGCGTTTCTCATCAGAAACTTTATTCTCTTTCAATTGCTCAAGCTGGATGAATCTCTCATTCAAACATTTTAACCTGTCTATTTCTTTTAATAATTCAGCGTGTTTTCTAAGGATGTTTTTAGATAGATTTGGATTTTGAATGAGATCTTTTAGCTCCGCCTCATATTGTTCAATCAGATGATTTATATCTGACAATTCTAAAGTTAATTGCCGATGCAATTCTTGTAGTTCTTCTTTAAATACTTGCGAAATTTGATTATGAAAATTTTCAATTTTAGCGATTTCATCTATGTTTGCATCTGGAAAGAATCGTTTCAATTCTTCAATGGACTCTTTAGATAAAGAAAACTCATATGAATAATTGTCGGAAATAGATTTTAATTTAGATACTATATTGCTACGCATTCTACGAGCTTTAGACAAATCACTTTTTATGTTAAGAGCTTTTTCAGAAATTACTGCATCACAATCGAGGAGTCCTTTTTCGAGATTATCGGACAAACAAGAAAGTTCACTCTCTAATTTTGAAATTTCTTTAACATTTCTTTCATATTCTCTTTTACCTATCTTATCGATATATGCCAAAGCTTGAGCTTTTTTATAAGCTTTTAGTCTATCGGACGAAAGTGCAGCTTGCTTTGCAACATCTTCTATAATTGAATAAAAGTTAAAAAGTTTTAATAATGCATATTTTGCTTTCTTGGGCTTTTCGCCATTTACATAGCTCAAAGGGCGCTTTTCATTGCAGTTCTCTTTTCCATAAACACGTATATATCTACCAACGGCATCCCTAAAATTTAAACTCGGTAAGTCAAGTTTATAGTAGCTATTTAACCAATTCCGATAATCGGCAATATCTAGTCGAGTAATCTTCCCATAATCTTTATTGCATTTCCAAACAATATTCTTTTCTATATTATTGCGAGCGAAATAGTAGTTTTCGCCATCGCCACTGAAAGTAAAGAAAATGTCGTGTTGTCCTACATTTTGGATTATATCATTTGATGAAGAATAAGTATCCCCACCTAGCACAAAATCCACAATTAATAAAAAAGTAGATTTACCAATTGAATTATCACCAATCTCGGTACCTAACACTACGTTAAGTCCCTTGTGAAATATAACCCTTTTTTGGTGAAATTTTTCACAATAAATTTCAAGCAACATAATGCAGAATTTCTCCTTGTTCATCATATGTAATTTTATTTAACGCATATAGACAGTCCAATGCATCTAAAAAATCTTCAATTGTTTTATAATGATTAAGAGTTTTTTTATACAAAGCTAACGGCGTGGAATCGGCGATTGAAAGTTCAGATAAGATCGGAACAAACTTGCTTAATATACTTTCATCATAGTTAATTATTTTATTCGGAAATTTCATTGAAAACCTCGCATTGCTGAACGAAATATGATATAACCGCTTCGCACGTTTCTATAGAATTAGACTGAGTTTTATTCTTAATCCACTCTAACAATTCATTGAAAATTAATGTCTTATCATGTGATTCTGTCTCCATTTTTTTGAAACAAGATCTAATCTGTTGGCATAGCACATCAAAAATAAAGTGATCTTTGCCGTCAATCGCTTTAAATTGGTCTCTAATAAAAGTATAGTACATATTGATATAAGCTACTACTTTTGTTTTTAATACTAATTCGTTTTCGTAAAATTTGTGCGTAATATTAACTGGTGTATAATTTAATTGAGCGATATCTTTTTCGGATATGAGTTTTATTTTTTGAACTATTTCTGAAATTTGCTCCTCAATAGACATATTTTGGACAATATCATGCAATGTTGTCGCTTCCAAAGCGCGTTTTTTAATATTTAATAATTTTATATATTCTTGTACGGTGGTATGATAATCTTGGGTGGAATGACAATCTTTACATAGTGCAATCTTATTTTCAAAAGATTCTGAGCATGTTCCAAGACGCTCTAATCCATTTAATAACTCATATTGCTCTTTTGTGGGACTGTTGGGATAAATATGAGCGATTTGAAATCTTTTTTCATTTAACTTTTTTTGATTTCTTGACTGCAACTCCTTACCGCACAATGGGCAATGAAAATTCACCTCGTGCAAATAAAGTCGCAATTCAGGTTCCGTGGGATTCTTGCGTTTACGCAAATAAACATCTCTGCTTTTAGCATCTAAATATTCTTGTTGTGTCATAAATACTCCAATTCGCTGTTACGCCCCATACTCCAATTCGATTTTCGCTTTAACGCCATCGTAATCGTTAGGCTCAATTTCGAGAAAAGTCTCTTCGTTGAAACCTACAAATAGGACATGTAAGAAGTCAGAGAATGAGTAAATTACTTCCTCTACTTGTTCTATATTTTCGCGAATAATATCGGTCTTTACAATTAAACAATCGTGTTGATAATCTCTATCGATTGCAGTCGTTCTGCCGTCGGGATGAGCGTTATTCAAATGTTGATTAGGTGTTAACGCAATTAAATTTTCAAGATAGTACGAAATTTCGGGGTACTCGCCGGCTGGGAATATATGGTGAATATGCGTCGCGTGTTCGTTATCGCCGGGCATTTCGCTCAAACCGTTCCTATGATGATCGTTATACAATTTCAATCGACGTTTGGCGCGAGTAGACAAATATCGATAGTACGCTTCGTTAATGGCAAAGTGATGTTGTGCAATATAGTCTTTCCTTGACACTGACTTGGGTTTCTCGGCATAAATATCTCTGAAATTGTCTCTGTTGTACATGAGCATATCATAAGTAATTGCGTGTTGAGAAAGCCGACCTTTTTCTGTACCGCGCTTATTTAAGCTGAATGCCAGAACATTTACAACCTTTGTGAATATTCTGCCGCACTCAAGCCGTCCGCTAGATCCTTTGCTACCAATAGCAGTATTGCTTACGGTAAAATTAAAGAATGTTGTTTTCAGGCTATCATATGATTGCGGAGTTTGCTCAGCAAAAAACGCATCGAAAGAATGGTCCAATCCCGAATCAGCAATTACTTTACCAATATACTTTATAAGAAATTGTAAAGCATTCCTTTCGCGAAACGATATGTAGTCTAATATAGCTCGATTGGCTAATCTATACTTATTGCCTTTGCCGAGTTTTTCTTCGTTCAATATGCCGGCATATGCGAATAGCTTGATTGGTTGTCCGAAGAACTTATCATATTCGTTAGACGCCGAAGAACTGTCTACTTGCACTTTTCTAAAAATATCATGGACGTTTTGAATTGCATATTCAGAAAACCAAATGTCTTTAGAACTGAACTCTATATCGCCGTTTGCATCTATGTAATTTGAAATACAATCGGCAACGATGCACAAAACATCCGGCGTACATTTTTGATCTATCCATCTCGCATTATGCGAAATTCGGATATCATAATTGTGGGTATTTAAAAATTCTATTATTTCTCTTTCGGTCATTTTATTATCTCCTTATTCCAAAAAAGTAAACGGAATTGTTGTCTATATTTAATGAGCGTGTTCCGTAGTTTCTGGCTATGCGATAATACAGTGTAAACTCCTTTGTAGCAAATAATTCTAAGTCTTTTTCTGTTAAAGTATAGTTATTATCTTTTAATGTTAGCATAGCCACAGAACCGTTTGCAATCGTGTTTTGAGGTAAGAAGCAAGCACGAGGAGCGTAACTCAAATTCGGCACTAAAATTACATTTTCTTGATTGAGATACTTAGCAACATGCAACCCGTCAAGGTGTGAAATATAAGCATCATAACTGTCAATATCAATAATTTTATTAGAGCCTATATTCCTCGATTTTAACACTCTATACCTACCGGCATCTGAAAGCATTGTATTCACGATTTGTCTGTCTCTAAAAGCATTGAATACACCTAATTTCATTGAGCTTGCAAACTCATCGAAAAATGAATTCCGGTACAGCAACCACGTGGGATAAGCCGCGTTGGTAAAATATGATTGGGTTTGAATGATATCTATTCTTTGAGTAAGCGAAACAATATGTGTATTAGACGGCGTTTGTGAGGTAGTAAACATCAAATTAACTGTTTCAATTTTTACGCCCTTAAATCCGTTTTCTCCAAAATCCAATATTGAATGGATATGAGTTTTTGCCAAAAGCATTCGTATCTCATCGTATTCAGGTGCGTTTAGCACGCTCTTCGGAACTATAAGCGATACCCAATCGCCGTCGGAATAGGCTTTTTCCAAAAACCAAACGAATAAGTTAACGCTTTTTGTTATGGAACTGTCTTTTCTATACTCTTTTACTAACTCGGTATCTGTCACCTTAGCATAGGGCGGATTGCCAATAACCAAGTCGAATTTTTTACCGGATATCGGGAACTTCAAATAGTCGTCATTTATATAAATAATTGCTGTATTTGGAAATTGCTCTCTGAAATATGTTTCAAATATTAATTCCGCAACTTTCAATTCGTTTTCGTCAATATCAACAAGATATAACTCGAGTATTTTTTTATCTTTATATTTTTCCGCTATAAACGGCAAAAAATTACCGGCTCCTACGGATGGTTCTAATATGCGAATATGAGTTTTGCTTTCAAAATCGGGTAATTCAGACATTATTTGCTTGCAAATTATTGTATCGGTATAAAACGCTGCTGTTAAATCACGATTCGGATTTAAATATTCTGCTGCTTGATAAACAAGTTCGACTGGTAATCCTGTGCCAAACTCATTAATGCGTTCAACAAGATCGTCAAGAACAGTTATATTGTATTTCTCTAGAAAATCGTAAATCGTCATTTGCTTTCTTCTTGCTTTATGTTATGAGCAATTTGTCTGAATATTTCGGTTGGAACAGCTTCTCCGATTGATTGACGGATATTAATGTCGTTTTGAGATAAATACTTGTTCTTTTCTTCAAGTGATAAACTATTAAGTTCATCCAAAGTATGTGCCGACCATTTAAATTCTTGGGGAATAGACATCATTCGCATAAGTTCTCTAATGCTGAAAACTCTATCGTCAACAGGATGGACGGTATTTTGGCTTGCTAAAATATCGTTTCTTGTATGTATGCAAGGCGGAACTTTATCCCAATATTGCCGAGTATATTTGTCAGCATTGCCATTTTTGGTAAAGGCTTTTACTCCGTTTTTATAATAGTGTGGCAACCTGCTTTCATCGGTATTATCAAATGCCCCTTGCCCTTCATGCAAATTTTCAATCCAACGCCGCATTTCCGGATTATAGCTTCTAAAAGAATGGTATATATCGTTAGGACATATTTCTCCCATTTGCGTTAAACTAGGCAAATCACCAATAACTTGTCGCAAAGTGGACTCTTCTCTATATTGAGGGTAGAGAACGTCTGCATTAATTTCAATATCATTTCTAACGCCGATAACGAGAGTCCTAGTGCGACTTGAGTTTGAACCGAAATTTTTGAAATTCAAAACTTTAAAAGCGATTTTATAAGATTGTGCGAGATTATCATCTATCGCTTCGCGTATACGTTTATCTTTGCCGTCGGAGTCGGTACAAATTGTATTTAAAAATGTTTTTACGTTTTCTAATACAAAGTATCTCGGTCGAATTTGTTTGATTAAAGATAAAGACGCTACCACTAAGGAATTGCGTTTATTTTCATCTTTCTTTTTATGATTAGCCACTGACATTCCTTGACACGGCGGTGTGGCGATTAAAACAGTTAATTCTTGTTGATTCTCGTTTTTCTTCCACAGTTCTATTTGAGATAAAATTTGATTGCGAGTTTCTTCTAGAAGAATATCTCCTGCAATATAGCCGGATTCATATTTGCATTTTTTATTGTATTTTTGTATTGCCAATCTGCGCGGTAACAATTCGTTAGTAGCGACACAATCAAATCCCTCCATTTTAAAACCATAGCATCCGACGCCGGCACTACTAAATAGTGAAACATAAGTTAGTGGTTTCATTACTCCACCTCCGCAGGGACAATATCCATAACGTCGGCTATATTGCAACTAAGCACTCCGCAAATTTTCATCATCACATCCATACTTACAGGCTGATTTTTTCCGAGTTTGGCAAGTGTTGCAGTTCCAATGTCCGCTTTCACTCTCAAATCGGTTTTGTTCATATTTCTATCAACTAGTAATTTCCACAATTTATTGTAACTGACAGCCATAATTACCTCTTTATTATTATAGCAATCTTTTTTTAATAAATCAAGTACATATTCGTTTTTTGAAATATATTATTTCATTTTGCAAATCTTTCTTCCGTTATAATCTGTTGGCAGTTAGGCGTGTGCTTGTCTATACAAGCGCGCCGCTGCGCGGCGCGGCCAAGCACACGCCTAAGCTAAAAGGACGATAGGGCAAACCCGAACCGCCGAGCGGACAAAGGCGTCGCCGCTAAACCGCTTGGCGATCGCCATTGTACTCGCTCGGCGGCGTGTTTCGAGTCGTTGCAGTTTTGTCTATATTCTCAATATTTTTTTCGGCGTATTGCTTTAAGCAGTGCACCATTCTCTTCGCGAAAATAACCGCTTTGATCGGGTTAAGCCGTATTCAAACGTATTGCGACGTATTGAAACGTATTTACATCACACTCAAACACGCGCATTGTTTTTAGAAATAGGCTACACTGTTTTTGTGCCAGAATGTTAAGTGAGATTAATCCTAATCAAATCAAGCCAATTTTATGTTAAGTGCAATCAAGTATAGATGGCTTAGTTAGTGCTAATATTGGGTTGCATTAGTTTTCAAGAATGACATTGGTTTTTCGTAGGACGGATATTGTGACGGTTTGAAAAACTGTCTGTTATACTGAAAACACAAATGAAAGACGTATTAGATGTCGATTGAAGTCGGGGCTAGTACATGTTGATGGCGGTTTGAGGTCGATTACTTGTAATGCAGATTGTGCTATGCTTTATACAACAAACTTTTTCAAACTCGACAAGTTGTGTCGAGTTTGGAATGTAAAGTAGTGATAGAGTTCCGGTTTAGTATGGGGTTAGTTCCGAAACTGTCAGGAATTACTACACAAATACCGTATATTTAGTTTCTTGTATTCCGAATTTTCGCAGTGTATACTGCAAACAAAAAATAAAGGAGTTTAAAACAATGTTAATACCCGAAAACAAAATCTACTTTGACGGAAGCCATTATATAGCTATTCCGCATACAACTCGCCCAAAGCAAGGTCGAAAGAATAAGGCGGCAACTACTACGCCAAATCCAAATAAGCCGCCGACAAAGAAAGAAATCTTTGATGAAATGTACAAAGGCAGCTTAAATAAACCGAAGTCGGAACTAAAAGAAAGTATTATTCAAGAAATGCGTAATCACTTCGATAGCGACGAGCAAACAGAGAAATTTGTTGACGAGCAGTTTGAACGCAAGAAGCGTAACGCTATTGTCCGTCGTACTCGGCTATCTCGAAAAGTATACTTACAACAGTGGAATTTCTTTTGCACTTTTACATACGATTCAGATAAACACACCGAAGATAGTTTTAAGAAAAAGTTAAGTAATTGCCTTGCTCATCTTTCTAATCGTAAAGGCTGGAAATATATAGGCGTATGGGAACGTAGCCCGAAAAACAATAGATTGCACTTTCACGCTTTAACTTATATACCCGACGGTTCAATGGTCGGTGAACTGATACAAGTAACCGATTATGACACTACCGCACATAGAAAGCAAACAACATTACAAAACACTTACTTCAATGAGAAGTTTGGTCGTAGTGACTTTAAAGAACTGATTAGGTTCTTATTGCCGAAAGCTGTTTCGTACTTAGTTAAGTATTTAGAGAAATCCGGCGGTAAACTTGTCTACTCTCGCGGACTGCCTGCATACTTCATATCCGACGTAATGGAAGAAGATGTTGTTTGTACAATCGGTCAAGAAGATAGAAAGTTACTGCTATTCGACAATTTCAACTGTTGGGATAACGGCGAGTACATAGGCGTAGTAAGTGACAACGTAATTAAGTATTTGAGAAAAAGCAATTAGTCTTTGTCTTTCGCCTTTGGAGCTTAAACGAAAGCGCACTTTTTCGCAAGGGTAAAGTGCACTGCTGCGCAGCCCTTGCAAAAAAGAATTGAGTGATTTGAAAGTGATGTAATTCTTGCGCTTCCGTTTCGGGCGCTCCCGTCGAAAGACAAAATAAAAACAATTAAAGGAGTTTTAAATAAAAGTGAAAAATGCGGTAATATATGCTCGATATTCGAGCGATAAACAAACGGAACAGTCGATAGAAGGACAGCTTCGAGTTTGTAACGAATACGCCGAACGCAACGGTTTAGCCATTGTAGATACCTACATAGACCGAGCAACGACCGGAACGAATGATAATCGTCCGGCGTTTCAAAAGATGTTGGCGGACAGCGATAAGCCCGTTATATGGGATATAGTTCTCGTTTACGCGATAGACCGATTTGGCAGAAATGCCATTGAGATAGCGGTCAATAAGCAGCGGTTACGAAAAAACAAAAAGACGTTGATTTCGGCTACGCAACGAACATCGGACAATATTGACGGAACGCGAAATCTCGACGGCATATTGCTTGAAAACGTTTATATAGGTCTTGCAGAATATTACTCGGCGGAGCTTGCACAAAAAGTCAAACGCGGATTAAAAGAAAATCGATCTAAAGGTTTATATACAGGCGGCTCGTTAACTTACGGTTATAAGGTCGAGAATAAGCATGTTCTTATCGATGAGGATCAAGCAAGCGTAGTCAATGAAATCTTTAATATGTATGCTAACGGTTGGATGGCGCGAGAAATAATCGATTATTTACACAGTCGAGGAATATCTTATAACGGTAAGCCTTTTCTGTACAATGCGATTTACAATTTGCTACATAATAAAAAATATATCGGTATTTACGAAGTTAATGACGAAGTATTTAAAAATATTTATCCGCAAATTGTGCCGTCTGAATTATTTGAAATAGTCCAGCGACGATTGATTCACAATAAACTCGGGCAGAAAAGCAAGGAAACTGTTTTCTTATTAAAAGGAAAGGTCTTTTGCGGTTACTGCGGTAAGCACATAAACGGCGATAGCGGAACAAGCCATACTGGTAAAAAGAAGTATTATTACAATTGCGCCAATCGAAAGAAAAACAAAAACAACTGTAAGAAAAAGGCTATACCGAAAGATGAATTGGAGCAGATCGTTTTAGATATGGCTATGGACTTATTTACGTCGAAAGTTAATTTGGATATAATCTGCGACGAGATAATGCGAGTGCATGAAAAGAACACGACCGAACAGTCTGTGTTGCACTTGCTTCAAGCAGAAAAAGCGAAAGCCGAGAAGAGCATGAAAAACATTCTGACGGCGATCGAGGAAGGAATCATTAACGCTACGACCAAAAGTAGAATGATCGAGTTGGAAGCGCAAATAGATGAGCTGAACGCTAAAATACTCGCGGAAGAATATAAGTTGCAAAACGGCATAAAACGTGAAGATGTTATGGAATATTTGACGCACAGTGTAAGAGATTTATCGCCGCATGTGCTGATAGACGTTATGGTACACCGAATAGAATTATATGATGACGAAATAGTGGTTTGGTTCAACTACTCAGACCGCATAAATCCCTACGATCCCGACACGGACAGTCGGGATTTTATTTTGCGTGAAATTTATTCCGTCACGGTCACAGTTAAACATATCGTAGCCAAAAAGAAATTTTGACAAGCAAAAACCCAGCCTAACAAAAAGTTCGACTGGGTTGCTCTTGGTGACCCCTGCGGGAATCGAACCCACGATTCCACCGTGAAAGGGTGGTGTCTTGACCTCTTGACCAAGGGGCCTCAAGCTAGGGTAGTTTATCACTTTATTCGGGGTTTGTCAAGCAATGTACGCCATTATATTTTAATTGTTGCGTAAATTTCGCGCACTGCCGCCGTTTACGGTTCATTTCAGATCGGTATAGTGGCTTTTTATCGCTTCGAGCGGCGGGTCTATTGTCGGATCCAGCGTTTTCGCAAAGAAGGCGACGACCATACCGCTCCGAAGATCTTCTATTTTTATATTCATATTCAGCATCTGCGAAAGTTTTTTGTGTAGTTCACGCGTTCCCTCTATCGCATACGTTATTCCGCGCATTACCGTGCGCGGTTTCACTCCGTGAAAACTCGCGACAGTTTCGTATACGCGTTTGATCGGCACCGTACAGTCTTTCGAATACAACGCCGCCGCTTCGGTCAAATATGTATAACCGTTCTTGCACGGGTTGACGCCGCAATGCAATAATGCCGATTCCGCTTTACCGTACAGCGCACCGTCTATAATTCCGCCGTAGGTCGTTTCTCTCGTTCTCATTACCGTATATTTTACATCACGGCGCGCCGATATGTAAAGCGTTTTCGATATTATCATATCGGTATCGGATTGATTGCGAGAATACGCTATATGATCGGTCTCTGCGCCCGCGCCCGTCCGAAACACCGCAACGAGCAACTTGCTCGGCAACCCCCGACGAAAAAAATTTTCCGTAATTTTTCTTAAACCTATTGACAATTCGGAAAATTCGTGTATAATGTAGTTAAACGTTTAAGTGACGAGTGTTGTTATGCACGCCGCGACTTGGACAAAAAACATTATGGAGGCAAATTGATGAAAAAGACAGTAAAGGCTCTTACTTTGGGCTTATGCTTGGCGCTTGGTGTTTGCGCGCTTGCGGCGTGCGACGGTGACAAGAACGACGGACCTGCGGACGGTTATGCGCGCGTTTCGTTTATGGACGGAACGACACAGCTTTCGTATTCGGACGTAGAAATCGGCGGCAAGGTGACGAGACCTGCGGAAGACCCCACCAAAGACGGATACGATTTTGTTCGCTGGTGCGCGACGCCGAATTATTCGATAGCGTTTGATTTCGACGCAGAGATAAGCAAGACGACGTCGGTATATGCGGGATTCCGTTCGCAGGCGGCGGATGATCACACGTGGTATTTGGCCGGATCGTCGCTTTCCGATATATTCGAGGAGTCGGGCGATTGGGCTGACGGTGTGGGAACAGGCGCGGATAAAGTGCTGTTTACACCCGAAACCGTTCCCGCTTCCGTGAAGCTCAATAAGAGCGCGACTAAGGGCAACGAGTTCTCGATAACGCACGACTTTTATAAAGGCGACCAATTCCAGATACTCAATACCGATCAGGGTTGGGACGGACAGCTCGGATACGGGTACATAAACGCCGACCAGTATTCCACAGCAACTACTGCGAATATGTACGGAGTAGCCAACCCGTATGACGGTTCTATGACCAAATCGAACATAACGATAGGGGTGAGCGGTAATTACACGATAACGCTTATGGTGGATGCGGACGGAAAACTCACCGAGTTCGAGTACGTAAGAAACGGAGATGCGGAAGAACTGCCGGTAGAGTTCAACTACTTTATCAAGGGCGAGACCGTTACGGCGTGGCAGAATATGCTGGTCGATTACACGCAGTTCGAGACTGAAGACAACGTTGTTTATACCCGTGAAATGGGTATGTATGCGAACGACAGCTTTATGTTCCTCGCGACTCAGATCGGCGATACCACTAATGCCGTAACCGATTGCGGCGTGACTGCGTTTACGCTGAGCGACGATGCGGATACCGCCGCCGCTATCGAGATCGCAAACGGCAATTTCAAGATCAAGGCGGGCAACGGCACATATCTGTTCACAATAACCGAAGCTACCGACGGCTCGCGTACTCTTGCGGCTGAAAAGACTGCCGAAACATTCCCCGAATACGACTTTTACGTCAAGGGTAGCATCGGCGGCGATACCGCTTGGGAAGAACGCACGCCGATGATTTCAGAGAACGGCAAGTACGTACTTAAAGACGTCACTATTAACGAAAACGAGGCGTTCCAGATAACTGTCACCAACCCGGGCGAAGAACCCGCTACGGGCGTTGAGAAAGATGCGTACAGCATTACCAATCAATATGCGAAAGTCGCGGAAATGTCCAATCAAATCGACTTCAGAAGCGCGACAAACAACTTCGTAGCGCTTGCTTCGGACACATTCACCATCTCAATCGATCCCGTAACGATGCTCGTTACTGTCGAAGGTGAACACGATACGATCACGTGGGTAACTTCTATCTATGGTTCGTTCGGCGGTTCTTCCGGTTGGGCGGACGGCGCGACCGTTAACATTCTCAGCGACGGCACTCTTACCGGCTCGGTCACGAAAGAACTCGCAGTCGGCGATACGTTCGGATTCAGAACGCAGAAGAATGGCAGCCAAATCGGTTGGTTCAATGCGTCGAACAACGGTTGGACGGGATGCGAAGGTCTCGAGGGCACGGGAAATATCAGCGTCACGGCTGCAGGAACGTATAAATTCGACTTTGTCATCACCGCCGACGGCGCAATAACTTCCGTCACGGCGAGCGTTGTGACCGAATAATATAAACGCGATTTGCAAAACGAAAACGGAACAGCCGATGCCTAATCGGTTGTTCCGTTCGTATTGCGACGCTCGATAGCGGGTAATCAGATTTTTATATCGTGTTCTTCTGACGTGTTTTGTATGCGGTCGATCGCGCGTATTACCGCGTCTGCCGCAGCCGACGCTTTCAGCCGGGCCGATTGTTCGCTTAGCGCAATATGCGCGCCGCTCGGTGCGTTGTCGCGTATAGCCGACGAAACGGTAGCGTAGTGCTTACTTGTATCGATGCTTAAAATGTCTCGCGCCGTTTCGACGGTTATCACGTCGTCGAAAACCGCTTGCGCCGCCGCAAATACTTCCGGCGGCAAAGCGTAAGTGATTAGAGTCGCTTCACTTGCGCCAAGTTCGACTTTTGTTTGATCATACAATCGTTTATAATCGTCGTTGACGCGATAAAACAGGAAATCTTGGAATACGGAATCGACGGCGATGACGGGTATGAGTTTTGTGTCGGCGAAAGTGCGGAATTCCTCTTCGGAAAGTGCGAGCGTTATGTATGCGTCGCAGTCCGTACTGCGTTTGAACCCGTCCGCATAATCGACTATTTTCAAGCCGAAATTGCGTTGCCACAATATACGCGACAATTCGGCGAGCAACCTGATATAATATTGCGACGCAAAAGGTCGAAAGTCTTTGATCAGCGCGGACACGGTATTGGATTTTCCGGTTGCGAGATAGCGCGCCATTACATTGCATTCGTAACCGAGCAGGTTGGCGAACTGTACGACCTTTTTGCGGGTTTCGTCGCTTATGGACTGACCGGGCGTATTATTGAGAACGTATGAAACCGTAGCTATCGAGACGTTTGCGGCTTTGGCAACGTCCTTGATCGTTACTCTGTTTTTGCGTTTTTCGGTTATGTTCATATTATCATTATATCAACTAAAAAAATGAATGTCAAGGCGGATATATGAACAAGCAGGCATTATTACATAAATCGGATTCTCTGTACAGCTTTGCAACAGACAAGGACGCGGTGGAACTGAGACTGCGCGCCGCGCGCGGCGAACTGACGGCCGTCGAGCTTATCTACGGAATGAAGCATAAGTTCTGCGTAGAGCGTAAGAGTGCCGCAATGTCGCTTGCCGCAACAGACGAACTGTTCGATTATTTTTCCATTCGGCTCAAACTCTCGGATAAACGGCTCGCGTACGTGTTCCGTCTCACGGACACTGCGGGCGAAAAATATTATTATTCGGAGGACGGGGCTACCGAAGATTACGATTTCTCGCTGGCATATTACAATTTTTTTCAGCTCGCATATGTCAATCCCAACGACGTTATGCCTAAGGTCGATTGGCTGTCCGAAGCGGTGGTTTACCAGATTTTCGTAGACAGGTTTTGCCGCGCGGAACTCGGCGGCGGGGCATCCTCCATACCCGCCGTCGACGCGAGCTATATAAATATGAAATGGGGCGAGAAACCGACTCCTAAGAGCTTTGCCGGCGGCAATCTCGACGGTATTACGCAAAATCTCGATTATCTGTGCGGACTCGGCGTAAACACGCTTTATCTCACGCCCATTTTCACATCGGTATCCAACCACAAATACGATATAAGCGATTACTATAACGTCGACTCGCATTTCGGCGGCAATGACGCGTTCAAGCGTTTGGTCGACGGTTGCAGGGCGCGCGGAATGCGAGTAATACTCGACGCCGTGTTCAATCATTGCAGCGAGGATTTGGCACAGTTCCGCGACGTTCGCGAAAAGGGCGAGAAATCGAAGTATCACGACTGGTTCGTCATTCGCGGCGACAAGCCGACGAAGCACTCGCTGAACTACGAAGTGTTCGCCGAATGTGCGTATATGCCCAAATGGAACACGGCAAATCCCGAAGTTATCGAATATCTGTGCGGCGTCGGTGAATATTGGATAAAGGAATACGGCATCGACGGGTGGAGACTGGATGTTTCGGACGAGGTGAGCCACGAATTTTGGCGCACTTTCCGCAAGCGGATCAAAGCGCTAGGCTCGGATAAAGTTCTGATCGGCGAGAATTGGCACGACAGCCGCGCATATCTTATGGGCGATCAGTTCGATTCGATAATGAACTATGCATTCACGAAAGCCGAACTTGACTTTTTCGTATACGGCACGCTGGACGCGCGAGCTTTGTGCGATAGATTGAACGGGCTTTTGATGCGCAATATCACGCAAGTGAACTATATGATGCTCAATCTGATAGATTGTCACGACACGCACAGGTTTTTCACTCTGTGCGGTAAAAACGAGGGTAAACTGTTGTCGGCGCTTGCGATCAATATGTTTATGCCCGGCGCGACGATGATATACTACGGCACTGAAATACCGTTGGAAGGCGGGTACGACCCCGATAACCGCAGATGCTTTATGTGGGGCGATCATCCGTTCACCGACAGAGTGCGCGAGCTTTTGCGGTACAAAAAATCGAAGGCGCTCGCTGTGGGCGACGTCGCATTCCACAGCGACGACGGGGTGTTTATAATCGAACGCAAAACCGACGAGCAGACCGTAACGCTTTATGTAAACAACTCGGACAAGAAAAAAACGGTGCGCGGAATCGAAATCGGCGCATGCGGATACAAAATAACGGATAAGCAATATAAAAAATAAAATAAAGGGAGGGGATGCAAAGTTGAAGAAATCAAGTAAAATAATTTCAGCATTGTTGTGCGGAGCATTGGTTGTGCCGCTTGCTGCGTGCAACGGCGGCGGAATGCGCGAAAAATACGCGCAGCAATCTCTCGAACAACTGTATGACAGATTCGAGGGCGACATAGAGCGCGGCACGGCGGCAAAGCCGATCACTTTGCACGTGCTTGAAAACGATACAGCAAAAAAATCGGGATATTTGAAAGAACTTCTCGACGGATTCAATAAAAAGTATGCCGAATATCACATCGTGGCTATCGACGCGAACCAAGACCAGTTTTCGGATCTTGCCGAAAACGGTCCTTACGGCTACGGCCCCGACGTATTGTATCAAGCGAACGACTCGCTTATGAAATACTGTTCGGGAAAGCATATAATTCCGTTGCCGACCGATAAGCTCGACGCATACGATCAGCTCCCCGAACTTGCCAAAAAGACGTACACGTATTCGCTCGGCGGACAGGACTATTTTATGGGCGTGGGAGTAAACATTCAAGCGCCTATGCTGTATTACAGGAAAGATTTGCTACCCGAAAACTGGGAGACCGAGTGGGATGAAGACGGCAACGGCGTGTTTGACCCGATAGAGGATATGCGCGCAATGTATCGGTTCTCGGTGTGGCGGCACGAACAGGACAGCTCGCTGTACGGCTACATGCATTCGCTTAACGACGCATATTTTTCGAGCGGATATTTGTTTACATACGGTTCTTATGTATTCGGCAACGATAATCTCGATTACACCGACATAGGTTTTAATAAGAACGATTCTTATAAGGGCGCGGGAGTCGTTTTGCAGCTCGCGTCGATGATGAACAGCGGTTGCATAGACGACAGCATAACGCGTGCTCGTGAGAGCGAGCTTGCGAACGGCACATATTTTGCTGTGAGCAATACGCAGGATATGTACGGCACGATGCAGAGCGAGCTTATAGCTGTATATCGCAAGCAGGGTATGAGCGCGTCGCAAGCGAGAGAAGCGGCGAAGGAAAATATCGGCGTAGCGCCGTTGCCCGATCTGCCGGAATCCGGTCTGCTGTCGAGTACCGACAAGGACGAGAGGCTGTTGCCGTCCGTCGTTATGGGCGGTATAAACGGCTATGCTATAAGCAGTTATACTGATTATCCCAAAGCTTCGCTGGCGTTTCTCAATTACGCGACGAGCTATGAAATGATATTGCGTCGTAACGAATTGCTGGGCGTTTCGCCGGCGCGTCAGGACTGCAATACGGACTGCACTTATCAGGCCGAAGTTGCGCACGAACTGTTTGAACTTGTCGAGCAGAATCGCATTTCGATAATGCCGTCGATTTCTCAAGTCGACCAGATCTGGACTCCTATCGGCACGGCGTTTACCGACCTGGCGACTGATCCGTATCGCGATGCGCACGCGCGCAAATATTATAAAGCGAACGGCACTTTGAATAACGGCGAATTGCAGGCGCTTTTGGACAGCGTGGAGAGCAATATCCTTAACGCTATATTCCAGCTTGCATAAATTCGAAAGGAGGAAATGAAATGCAAACGGAAACGGATAATATTTATCACGGCAGACCGCCGTTCTTCAAGCGGGTAGGTCAATGGTTCGGAGACATTCCGCATCGGTTTACTGCGTATTGGCGCGGCGTCGGCAAAAAAATGTCGAGCATTCCGAGCAAGATTGCGGCGCGCGCGTACATAACCAAAACGTCGCCCAAACCCGTAAAAGCGTCGATGTGCCTTATGGGTCTCGGTCAGCTTATGCAAAAGCAGATAGTCAAGGGCATTCTGTTCCTATTGATGTTCGCCGCATATATCGTGTATATGGTGCTTGCGGGTGGACGCGCGATGTACGACTTCTTCTCGCTCGGCATTATAGCCGCCAATCCTTGGTTGGGTATCAAGGGCGACAACTCTGTCGTAATGATGCTGCTCGGTATTCTCGCGTTTATACTGACCGGATTCTTTATCGCCGTACACCTTGCGAACATTCGCGACGCGCGCAGAACGTATGAATACGTATCGCGCGGCAATCCCACACCCAACTTTAAGCAGTCGCTCGGCAGTATGTTTGACAAGTATTTCTACGTCACCGCGCTGGTACTGCCGGTAGTAGGCGTATTCGTATTCAACATTCTGCCCATCATATTTATGATATTCCTCGCTTTCACCGATTACGGCGGCGACATAGTTACTACGGGTGCGCTCGTCAGTTGGGTGGGGTTCGCCAACTTCAAGCGGCTGTTCGCTATGAGCGGACTCGGATCGACGTTCGGCAAGATACTCGGTTGGAACCTTTTGTGGGCGGTGATGTCGACTGCGCTCAACTACTTCGGCGGACTGGGTATCGCGTTGCTTCTCAATAAGAAAATTGTTAAGGCGAAGAAGATATGGCGCGCGTTCCCCGTGCTCGCGTATGCAGTTCCGGGATTCATAACGCTCTTGGCGTTCAAATTTATGTTCTCCAATCAAGGCCCGATCAACTACTATATCGAGCTATGGGGGGGGGTAGGCAAGTTATTCTTGGGCATCGATTCCAAGTGGAGCGCGAGGCTCATCGGTTGGCTGGTCAACGGATGGCTGTCCGTACCCAGCAGTATGTTGCTCGCGACAGGTATACTCGCAAACCTCAACCCCGACCTGTACGAGGCGGCTAAGATCGACGGCGCGAGCGCGTGGACGCAGTTCGTCAAGATCACGCTTCCGTTCGTCATCTTCGCGACGACGCCCGTACTTATCGGTCAGTTTATGGGCAACTTCAACAACTTCGGCGTGTTCTACTTCTTGCGCGGCGGGATCTACTGCGACGGATACTTCCTCGCAAGCGATACCGACCTGCTTATAAATTGGTTGTATAACCTGTCGATCAATAAGAACTACTACTCGCTCGGCGCGGCAATAAGCATAATCATATTTATTATAGCGGCGGTGATATCGCTGTTCGTGTATATCAAATCCCCGTCGTACAGCAA
The DNA here is from genome assembly GCA_910577435.1 of uncultured Christensenella sp. Classification (GTDB taxonomy): domain Bacteria; phylum Bacillota; class Clostridia; order Christensenellales; family Pumilibacteraceae; genus Anaerocaecibacter. Next base: position 35,421 of record CAJTLV010000006.1, read on the forward strand.
GGAGGATATGTACAGATGAACGCCGTATCCAAAACCGATAAGTATATCAATAAGCAGATCCAACGTAAAAAGGTGGGCGGAAAGTTTACCGCGAAAAAGTTCTTCGAATACTTTTTCACCTATCTCGGACTACTCATTATCGCCTTTATCTTTGCATTCCCCGTTATATGGCTTGTTTTGGCGTCGTTCAGCGAGAGCGGTTCGATGTATACGTTCAAGGGGTTCTTCCCGAGTTCGTACAGTGTCGATACTTTCGTAAAGCTGTTCACCGACACTGAATTGTACGACTATCCGCGTTGGTTCGGCAACACGATGATAATTGCGGTTTGCTCGGCGCTTCTCGGCAGTTTCCTCGTAATACTCACAGCCTATGTCATTTCGCGGTTCAGGTTCAACGGGCGCAAGGGCATAATGAAACTGACGATGGTGCTCGGTATGTTTCCTTCGTTTATGGCTATGACCGCCGTGTATCTCTTGATGACGCAGTTCGACCTTATAAACCAGCTTTGGGGTCTGGTGCTTATCTATGCGGCTGGCGCACCGATGGGATATCTGACGCAGAAAGGGTTCTTCGATACGATCTCCAACTCTATGTATGAGGCGGCGCGTATAGACGGAGCGAGCAACTTTAAGGTGTTTATTCGCATAACGCTGCCCATAGCAATGCCGATGATCATATACACTTTGCTCACATCGTTTACATGGCCGTGGTCGGACTTCATTCTTCCCAAACTTTTGCTCAAAAACCGCGATCTTTACACCGTAGCCGTCGGACTTATGAGCTTGGGCGATACCGAGTTCGCACGCTTTGCGGCGGGATCTGTATTTATCGCAGTGCCTATCATAATCCTGTACTTCCTGCTCATCAAATATATGGTCAACGGACTTACCGCAGGTGCAGTTAAAGAATAATCGATTTGTTTCAGGCAAGCAAACAAAAAACGGGTTCGTTTCGGTCGAACCCGTTTTTCATATCCGCTCGATCAGCTGTGCAAGAAACGGCGCATTTCGTCTATGTTTTTCTGTTGAACGTACAGCAGTTTATATCCGATATTTTTGATGTCGTTATCTACGTCGGCAAAATCGCTTATCTTACTCGTGCATTCTGTAACGCCCTTAGTAGTGCCGTCGATTATCATTTTTGCGACCTCGCTGTCGGCGGTATCGTCCTTGATCTTCATATCGATCATAATTCCCGCCATTTTGCGCGGTATTGCGCCGACGGGCTTCGGGTGTTCGTCGCGTTCGTCCAGCTTAGCCGTTATCTGTGCGCATACGTCCGAATAATCGAATATATCTTTTTCCACCGCTTCGCGCAGTTCGCCCGGACCGATGTTGTTGTTTACGTGTTCGAGCGTGTCTCTGCCCATCTGCGCCGCTTGGTGCAGCTGTTTGAGAAACTCTACCTCGCGATCTACCGCCATACTTTCTTCCTTGTTCATAGTTACCTCCGAATCTAGTGTGTGCAGGAAGTCGGCATATAATTCGGAATCGAATACGTCAGAGCTCAGAAAAACCGCAATAGGAAGCACCCGACTATGCAACCCGTGTAAGTCGCGACGAGCGCGACGGGTATGGCGTAGCGCAAGCGCCTGACGTGCGATTGCGAGAAATATATAGTGGAAATGTAAAAGACGGTCTCGCTCGATCCGTATATGACTGATGCACACCTGCCTACATAGCTGTCCGCGCCGTAATTTTCGTAAATGCCGTCGAGGATGGCGAGCGAACCCGCGCCCGATACGGGACGCAGAAACATCAGTTCGGCAAGTTCTTTGGGCAGTCCGACCGCGCCGAGTACGGGCGACATAGCGTTCGCAAGGTAGGTCGATGCGCCCGAAACGCGAAACGCCTCCACCGCGACCATAACCGCCAAAAGATACGGAAACACATTTACAGTCAGATTGACAGCCTGCCGCGCGCCGTCTATGAATCCGCCGTAAGGCTCGCGCCGTTTGATGAACGACGCGATAAGCACAAGCAGAAATATTACGGGAATTATGTATGCGCTCACAGTCCGACCGCCTTTGCCTTGCGCTTGGCTCTTTTTGCGGTTTTATTTCGACTGCGGCGTTTGCGCTTTTCGGCGCGGGCATTTTTTTGATTTTTGTTTGCGTTTTCGCCGTCTTTAATTTTTTTGGGGCGGTCGAAGATCTTAGCGCATATCTTAACGCCGATTATGCCGATAGCGGTAGAAAGAACCGTCGCGACGAGCGACGGAAACAGAAAATCGGCGGGGTTTGCCGAACCTGCCGTAGCTCGCATTCCGATGACCGTCGTCGGCAGTATTTGCAAGCTAGTCGCCGAAATGACGGTAAGCATTATCATATCCGTCGAGGCGCGCGTCGAGCCGTTATCCATTCGGTTTATCGCGGTGATCGCCATAGGAGTGGCGGCGTTGCCAAGTCCCAACAGGTTCGCGGAAACATTCATCGTTATATATTTCCGCGTCTCCGCGTCGCACGACGGGAACAGCCGCGAGATCACGGGACGTAACAGTTTTTCGAGACCGCGCGACAGTCCCAATCGCTCGATAAGGGAGAAGAAACCCAGCCAGAACGCATACAGCGCCATAAGGTTGAGCGACAGCTCGACAGCGCCGTGCGCTCCGTCGATCATCGCATTGACAGCCGCCGACGGGTTAGTGAAGATCATCAGTCCGAGCGAGACGGACAGCATAATGAGCCATATAGTCGCCATACGCCTATTTATATGATTGTCCGACGAAACAAATACCGATGTATTGACGCGCGCAGTCGATGTGTGTTACAATATCGATGCGCCTAACTTTTAAGCGTAAAGCGGCGCGGAAAGAAAATGAACGAGTATCTATTCAAACAAATGCGCGAGCTTCTCGGTTCGCGCTATGACGATTTTGTCCGCGCATACGATACAAAACCGCGTCGCAAGTCGTTGCGCGTCAATACGCTCAAAATAAGCGAAAGCGAGTTCGCCGCGCTCTGCGGATACGAGCTTGCGCCCAACCCGCTTTGCGCGCAGTCGTTCTATACGACTGTCAAGCCGTCGCTCGATCCGCTGTACCACGCAGGGCTTTATTATATGCAGGAAGCGTCCGCGTCGGCGGCAGTCGCGGCGTTTTCGCCGTTCATAGGCGAGCGCGTGTTCGATCTGTGCGCCGCGCCCGGCGGAAAGACGACGCAGGCGGCGGCGTTTATGAATGGTCGCGGCGTGATTTATTGCAATGACGTCGAATCGAAGCGTGTGCGCGTGCTGTGTGAAAACATAGAACGATTGGGCGTTACGAATGCGGTCGTGACGAGTGCTACGGCGGGCGGTTATCGTGCGGCAGGGTTCGATGGGTACTTCGACACGCTTATAGTCGACGCGCCGTGCAGCGGCGGGGGAATGACGCGCAACGAGGACGTTCCGCTTAGCGCCGAGATCGTCGCGGGTTGCGCGGCGCGACAGCGCGATATTTTAAAAGACGCGGCGGAACTTGTCGCGGACGGCGGATATATGCTGTACAGTACCTGCACGTTTTCACGCGAGGAGAACGAGGACAATATCGAATTTTTGGCGGCGCGCGGGTTTACGACTGTCGATATTCCGCTACGCGCGGGCGAAGTGCGCGGCATAGATATGCCCGACGCGCGTCGTATTTATCCGATGAACTTCGATGGCGAGGGACATTTTTATTGCGTTCTGCGCAAGAACGGCGGCACACAGCCGACCATACGATGTGAGCGAGTAAAGCGCTCGACGGTCAAGATCGGCGGACTCGAATTGACCGTCGACGGAAAAAACGGCGAGCAGTATATCCGAGACTTCGAAGTGCCGCGACTGCACGGCGGCGTCGGAATTGTGCGCGCGGGCGTGCGCGTGGCGGTCGACGGCGAGTATACGTATGCGCTGAGTCACGCTTTGAAGAAAGAACAGATCGAAATGGCGGGAGCGGTAGAGCTGGGCGACGACGCAACAAAGTACATTCGCGGCGAGCAGTTGGAAATAAACGCGCCGCGCGGATTTTGTATCGCGACGGTAAGCGGCTATGCGCTCGGTTGGGTCAAGTCCGCGCCGTCGGGCAACGGCGACAATGTTCTGAAAAACCTGTACCCGAAAGGACTCAGAATAAATCGGAATTAAGACCGTCCGATCGTTTGACATCGGTAAATGGATATAGTATAATCACATATGAGATGTTCCTTGCATAACCATCTCGATAAAAAACAAGGAGTCAATTAAATTGAAAGACAGGATCAAAAGAGAGTTCGGAGAGTTTGTGTTGCTTATACGGTCGGTGCCGCCTATGTTTTTGGCGGTATTTGTTATTGCTCTTATCGCAATGAATTTACTTGCGAACAAGAGTATTAATACCGGTTTGGATTGGCTGGCGCTCGATTGCGGTATTATAGTGTCGTGGATCGCGTTTCTTGTTATGGATGTGATGGCAAAGCACTTCGGTGCGAAAGCGTCTACCGAGTTGTCTATTATAGCCGTGATAGTTAATTTGATTTGTTGTTTATTGTTCTTCACGGCGAGCAAAATTCCGGGCGTGTGGGGCGAATCGTATGTCGACGGGAGCGAGACGGTTATAAATACCGCGCTCGATAATACGTTCGGCGGAACGTGGTATGTGCTACTCGGCAGTACGGTAGCATTCGTCGCGTCGGCTGTCGTCAATAACGGTTTGAACTTTTTGATAGGCAAGGCATTCAAAAAGAAACCGGACGGATTCGGCGCGTATGCCTGCCGCGCATATGTTTCGACGGCGGTCGCGCAGTTCGTAGACAACCTTGTGTTTGCTTTCTTGGTCAGCAAGATATTCTTCGGTTGGAGCGCCGTTTCCTGCATTGTATGTGCTTTGACGGGAATGGTCGTAGAACTTTTATGCGAAGTCGCGTTCTCTCACGTCGGCTATCTCATTTGCAAGCGTTGGAAAGCGCGCGGCGTAGGTAATGATTATTTCGCGTTCAGAGCGGCGATTGCATCGCAAAGCGAAAAGACGGACGATAGTTTGGAAGGGAAAGCGGCGTGAATATACTTATAACCGGCACAGGTAGAGGAATAGGTAAGGCGATAGCCGAGAAGTTTTTGACGCACGGTCACGACGTGACGGGATTCGATATTTTGCCGTCGTCGATCTCGCACGCGAAATACACGCATTACGTTGCAGACGTCGCAGCGGGAGAACTGCCCGACATTCCGAACGTTGAAGTTCTTGTCAACAATGCGGGCGTGCAAAACAGCGGCGCTGACATCGACGTAAATCTTAAAGGGGTCATTCGCGTAACCGAAAAGTATGCGTTTTCGGAGAGTATCAAAAGCGTTCTGTTCATCGCGTCGGCAAGCGCGAGTACGGGCGCGGAATTCCCCGAATATGCCGCGAGCAAGGGCGGCGTAGTGGCGTATATGAAGAACGTCGCGTCGCGCGTGGCGCGGTTCGGCGCGACGGCTAACAGCCTTTCGCCCGGCGGAGTGCTTACAAAATCGAACGCGCACGTCATCGACGATCCAAAGCTGTGGCGGCAGATAATGGACGTGACACCGCTCAAAAAATGGGCGACCGAAGAAGAAATAGCCGAATGGGCGTATTTCGTCGCCGCTGTGAACAGATCTATGACCGCGCAGGATATTCTGATCGATAACGGCGAGGCGAGCGATTTTACGTTCGTGTGGTAGTAAATTAATTCGGAATAGAAGGGTCGTCTGCTGCGTTAACGAATTATTTTGTTTTACGGTGGAATTTCGATAAAAATTGTGCTATAATATGAGAAATCTTTTTATTCGAGAGAAGTATGCACTATTCGACCGTAAAGGGAATACTGTCGGCGCAGAACGGAATGAATCTTTTTCGCGGCTGCACGCACGGTTGCATATATTGCGACGCGCGTAGCGCTTGTTACCGAATGGATCACGATTTCGAGGACGTCGAGGTCAAGCAAAACGCTCCGGAATTGTTGGAGAACGCGCTTAGGCGCAAGCGCAAGCGCTGTATGATAGGCACGGGCTCGATGTCCGATCCGTACATACCGCTCGAACAAAATTTGCGCTTGACCCGACGGATAATGGAGATCGTTTACGAACAGGGATTCGGAATGACCGTCCAAACCAAGTCCGACGGCATTTTACGCGATCTCGATCTAATTTGCAAGATAAACGACAGGGCGAAGTTTGTCGTGCAGACGACTCTCACAACTGCCGACGAAACGCTTTGCAAAAAGATCGAGCCGAATGTCGCAACTACCGCCGCGCGCGTTAAAATGCTTAAAATAATGCGCGACAACGGTATTCCCACCGTTGTGTGGCTGTCGCCCATACTTCCGTTTATTAACGACACGACCGAAAATATCGACGCGATCCTCGATTACTGTGTCGACGCGGGCGTATACGGCATAATCTGTTTCGGAATGGGTATGACGCTTCGCGAAGGCAACCGCGAATATTTCTACGCAAAACTTGATGAGACGTTCAACGGCGTAAAGGCGAAGTATATACGTGCGTTCGGCAACAGCTATGAGGTGCCAAGCCCCAACAGCTATGCGCTCACTGAGCTGTTTAACAGGCGGTGCGACGACGCGGGTATACTTCGCGACAACTCCAAGATTTTCAAATACTTACACGAATATCCGAGCGGTGACAAGTTCGAGCAGCTCAGTTTCTTCGAATGATGGCATTAACTAATATGATAGGACTTAGATCGTGCGACGCTCGATAGGATAGTGGAAACCGACAGTAAAATTCGGTTTTCTTATAATGCCGATAAAACCAAGATCCGCGCCATTCAGGGTCGTTCGTTTCACGTCGACGTGGAGATGACCGAGTGCGTACCGCCGGATATTCTGTATCACGGAACGGCGGAGAAGTACGTGCAAAGTATAAAGGATAGGGGCATAATCAAAAAGACGCGCAATTTCGTTCATTTGTCTAAGGATATTCCGACGGCTGAAAAGTGGGCGCGCGACACGGCGCGCCCGTTGTGTCCGAAATCGCCGCCGCAAAGATGTATAACGACGGTTATAAGTTTTTCGTTTCGGCAAACGGAGTATGGCAGACCGAATACGTTCCCGTCGATTATATTACGGAATTATAGCAAAACAAAATATTTAATCAAGCAAACGGTAAGGCACTCCGAGATGTTTTCCGATGTGCCTTTTATTTGGTTAAATTGCCTTGTTCATCACGTTTTTGCGTTTGCCGCGCCGTAGGAATGGGCGGTTTCGGCAGTTTGCCTGTAATGGGTATTCACACGAAAACACTTATATAAAAAAAGTACGAACTCACTTTGGCGTGTGTTCGTACAATACCCTAATGGTGGGCGAGTGGTAATTGCGTTTGAACACTTGCGCCGTAAAGTTTGTCTAAAACCTCTTTGACCTCTGATAGCCGCACGTTTTCAATTTCCTTGCCGTTGCCTATCGTCAAAAGCGGGTTTATATAATCGTCAGCGACAAACACTTTATAAACAAGGTTGTCCATAATCTGCTTTTGGTGTTCCTTGTCGGCGGGGTTGCCTTTCAATAGGTGGGCTATATAGTCCAGCAAGTCGTTTTCGCTGACTTGCAAACCGCGCTCGTATTCTAACTGCGTTTTTTGGCTCTCTAAATCTTTTATCAGTTTTTCGTAGTCAGTCATTCGCTTTTCTATGCTTTCCCGCAGTAATGCGCTTTTCGCCTCGATAAACGCCGTTGTCATTTCCTCAATGTCCTTGCGCGCTTTCGCTATGCGTGTTTCAAGGCTCTTTATATTGTCCGCGCCCGTCCGCTTGTCGTAATACGCCAGCGTGTCGCGCACGGCTTTTTTTGCGTTCTCTTTGTCGCTCAAAAAGTTATGTACCGATTGAGTAACGTAAAATTCCAGTCGGTCTTTTTCCTCGCGGTGCTTGTCGCATTCGCCTTTTTTCTTGCGCTTGCAAGCATAGTATAGGTGCGTTTTGCCCGTCTTGCTCGTGCCGCCGTCTGCAACCATAGGCGTTTCACAACGTGCGCAGAACGCTTTGCCCGTCAATAGATACGGCACACGCGCCGTCGCCGCTCCGCCCGCAAAATAGCGGTTTGCCGCAAGTCGTTTTTGAACGCGCTCAAATAGTGCTTTGTCAATAATAGCGGGGTATGTGTTCGTGCATAGTCTTTCGCCAAAATAGAATTCGCCCGTGTACTTGGGGTTGACTATGTATTTATCAAACGATTTGCCCGTGAATGGCTTACCATTTAGGCGTTTGCCTTGTGCGTTGAGCGCGTCGGCAATTTCTTTTTTCGACACGCCCTTGTCGTACTCGGTAAAGACATAGCGCACGATTTCCGCTTGCTCCTCGTCGATTTCAACATACTTTATAAACTTGTCGCGTTTGCCCGCTATCGGCTCTTTGCGTATCTTGTAGCCATAAATCAGAAAACCGCCGCAAAACGTGCCGTTTTCCACGCTGGTGTCAAGTCCTATGCGCACACGCTTTGACAGTCGCTTGCTGTATTTCTCGTCGTTCCACTCCAAAAACATTTCGTAGAACTCGCCGCCTTCGTCGTCGCTGATGGGCTGGGTAGCCGATAATACCCGTATGCCGTAATCTTGTTTTAGCATTTCTTTATACATTATGCTGTCGCGACGGTTACGGGCGAAGCGGTCAAACATATACACGATTATGTACTGAAACGCGCCGCTGGCGGCGTCCTTAATCATACGTTGAAACGACGGGCGGCTGTCGTTCGTTCCCGTCCTTGCCTTGTCGTTGTATGCGTTGACAACATTGTAGCCTTGATTTGCCGCATACTCACGGCAAATGCGAATTTGGCTTTCTATTGACTGCTCATTTTGTCCTTGTGAACTGAAACGTGCATAAATAACTGCGTTTTTCATTGTCTGTTCCTTTGCGCCGTCTGCGTGTGTGCGGACTGCGGCTTAAAAATTTTGTTGTTCGCTTTGGTGCTTACCGTCTTAACCAGCCAAAAATGCCGCCGCAGGCAAATTGTCAAGGGTTTGCGCCGTAGGCGACGACGGTTTTATGCCTAACGGGAGATAAATCGTCGCCCTTTACAATTTGGCAAGGCGGCGTATTCCGTCCCCAGACGGTAAGCAAAAGCGAACACAAAAACTATAAAATACTTAAAAAATGGATTATCTTTTATTCAGCACATTTTCTAAACGTGTAAAATCATTTGCGGAACACGGTTGTCGTACCTTATTGATTGCGTATAGTTCAATACCGAATTTATACATTTCAATGACAGATTTACATAGTTTGTTGCCGAGTTCAGTCAAAGAATATTCAGTTTTAGGTGGCACTACGGGGTAAAGTACACGGTTGATTATGCCGTCGCTTTCAAGTTCTTTTAATTGTTCAGCAAGCATTTTTGGCGTTGCTTTTACAAGTTTTGCAAGTTCACTATAACGCAAAGTTCTATCAAACAAATAATAAATAATATCTAATTTATATTTGCCGCCTATAACTGCAATAGTTGCGTCTAACGGGCAACTGCAAGACATCAAAATATCAATATTCATAAAAAACCTCCTTATACTTTCTAAAAGGTAAGTATAGTACTTAAAAGTGCGTTCTTGACAAAATGAAAGTATAGATTTATTATAGTAGCAGACAAGTAATTTGTCAATATTTTTATGGAGGTTTCTATGGAGTTCATAGAATTAGCAAAGTCGCGCTATTCAGTGCGCTCGTTCTCTGATAAACAAATCGAGAGTGAAAAACTGAATAAGATTTTAGAGGCGGCAAAAATTTCCCCGACGGCGGCAAATCAACAACCTCAAAAAATTTATGTTTTGCAAAGCGAACAGGCAATTCGGAAAATAAATTCCGTTTGTCAATGTATTTTTGGGGCGCCGACTGTAATTATAATTACGGCAGACGAAACAGAAACGTGGAAAAATCCGTTTTCTAAAAATTATAACACGGGCGATATTGATTGTAGTATAGTATGTACATATTTAATGTTACAGGCTTGGGAATTAGGCATAGGTTCTTGCTGGGTAGGCTATTTTGATTTAGCAAAAGTGGAAAAGGCTATGAATATTCCCGATAACGAAAAAATCGTTGCAATTTTACCGCTTGGCTATCCGTCTGAAAGCGCAAAGCCGTCGCCTATGCATTATTCTCGCAAAGAGTTAAAAGAAACGGTTAAATATTTGTAATAAAAAATGGTGCTTGACATTAAGCACCATTTTTTGAAACTATGAATTAAGCAATTCTTTTATTTCTTCTTCCGAATAAGGGCATACATAATCAGAACACAAATGAGTTTGGCTCCACATCATCATTTGCGTTAAAACGGGAACAAAACTTTTGCCGAGTTCTGTCAAAGTATATTCTACTTTCGGCGGAATTTCTTTATATATTTCACGGTGTATAAAACCGTCGTCCTCTAATTCACGCAACTGTTTTGTTAAGGTCGATTGCGTGATACCGTCCATTCGGCGTAATAATTCGCCAAAACGTTGCACTTTATAAAAAGCGATATACCAAAGAATAAGGAATTTCCATTTACCGCTTAAAACGGCTTGCAACGTATTCATAGGAACACACCGCGCCATTACTTCTCTTTTTCTAAACTTGTTATCTGTCATATTAACTCCTTTTTTCCATTATAGCGTATTAAGAAAAGTAAGTCAAACCTATTAGTATCATTTTTGATAGTACTACTAAATAAAGACAGTACTTGTGTTTCAATACTATTATGCTTTATAATAAAGAAAAACAAAAGGACGGTATTTTATTTATGCACTACACGGGAACAGTTTGGCGTCCACCTTATGAGGCTTGGTCGGCTCTATTGCAAGTTACAGCGGGTTGTACACACCATAAATGCAAATTTTGCACATTGTACGAAGATATACCTTTCAAATTCAAAATGTCACCTATGAACGAAATAGAGGACGATTTGAAAGAGTTAAATTATTTTACACCCGACGTAACAAGAATGTTTTTAGTCGGGGCTAATCCGTTTGTATTATCAACGGAAAAATTGCGGCAAATAGCCTACATATCTAAACAGTATCTTAACAGATTACGGACAATCGGCTGTTTTGCTCGCATAACTGACATAACGCTGAAAAGCGTTGACAAGTTAAAACAGTTACATAGTTGCGGTTATAACGGAATTACAATCGGCGTTGAAACAGGCGACGACGAGGCTTTATCATTTATGCACAAGGGCTATACCTCTGCCGACATTTTGGAACAGTGCCGTAAACTCGATGAGGCTGGGCTGGAATATAACTTTTTCTATTTGACGGGTATCTACGGCAAGGGCAAAAGCAAAAAGGGCGTTGAAAATACATTGAAAATATTTAATCAATTAAACCCAAAAATCGTCGGCGCGTCAATGTTGACAATTTACCCTACGTCAGAATTATACGGCGAAATTCAAAAAGGGAATTGGACGGAAGAAAGCGAAACGGAAAAATACGAAGAATTAAAAATGCTTGTACAAGGTTTAGATATTAAAACACATTTTGCCGCTTTGGGAGCATCAAACGCAATTCAACTACACGGAAGTATTCCAACCGATAGAAAAGAGTTAATAACTACTATCGACAACTTTCTAAATCGTTTTGGGGAAAGCGAATTGAAACGGTATCGAAAGAATTTGAAACACCTATAAACAAGTATTTTTTATGGAAAAAGAAATAGAAAACAATAAATCAAAACTTTATTATGCGTGTTGCCCTCATTGTAAAACCGTACTCGTGCAAGCACAGAACGGTATGGACGGCTATATAAAATGTCAAAAATGTGATAAATATATACATATCATAATTCGCAACGATACGGTAACAACCAAAACAAAATCATAAGGAGCATAAAACAAATGACTTATTACGTTGTATGTCCCGAATGCGGGATAAACTGTTAAAGGCTGGCGACGGCTCAAACATAGAAATCTATTGCCCGAAATGCAAGGGCAAAATGCTAATCGCCGTAAAGGACGGAAAAGTTATCGTGCAAAAAGCACCCAATAATAAATAATAATTAGTATTACTTTTATACGCCACTCCGTAACGTGTAACGTAACTTAAATAATACAGACAATGTGCGGGCGGCGACAGCCGCCCGCAGTGGCGTATAGTATTACCTACGCCACTATGTAACACTGTAACACTTTTGGCGTAAAAAAGATTGAAAAATGTAAATCTATGACGAAAAGTATCTACTATGATTTATGCTCCATAGGGTGGGTTCTCTTGGGTGGGACATAGTAAAAGCACAAGGCGTTTGCCCTGTGCTTTTTCGTTTTACTGCGCTCTGATAAACTTTCCGTTTTCCCGAACATTGTAGTTGTTTTCATAAGTTAGCGGCTTGGGTTGCCACTTTGCGACAAATCCCGCAAGCCCGTTTATGAAAATATACTGCATTGTATCGGCGTTAGAACGCGATTGCTCTTGGCGGAGGCGGAGGGATTCGAACCCCCGTGACGTTGCCGCCAAACGGTTTTCAAGACCGCCTCGTTGTGACCGCTTCGATACGCCTCCGTGAGATATTTAACTTGTTGCAGTCGAAAGCTAGTGATTGCGCGCGATAAATTTTTATATCGGTGCGCATTGCGTTCGGCTACTGTTATTGTAGCTTTTTTCGGGCGAAAAGTAAAGCGTTTTTTGCGTGTTTGTAGCGTTCGGCGGCACGTTTTGAAATATCGATCATAAATGCTGTTTCGGTGGCATTAGTTTTCCGTCATAATCATTTTGACGGGAATGCGGTTCGTTTTGATCAGGTAGACAGCGAATACGGCGGAGTAGGCGACGGCAAACATAAATAGGGTGTAGAAAAACACAGGCACGTCGAACGTATATGCGGGAATTTCGCCGACGGCATTGAATATTACGTTTATCATAAGCTGTAACAGTCCGAACTGGTATACGGTGCCTATCGCAAAGCCGAGAACGGCGAACGGGATATATCCGACGAACACCGCGGCGAAGCGTTCCCTTACCGAAAATCCCATAGCTTTCATAACGGCTATGTTTTTCGCGTTCTCTTTGACGAGAGACGTCATTGCCATAAACATCGAAATGAACGCCAGCACAAGTCCGATAATCAGTATCATTACCGCCATAGTCCCGCTCGCAAGATTTTCCATCGACAGTCCCATCTGAACCATAGCGGAAAAGCAGAAGCACGAAAACGTTATCCAGAACACGAGCGTCTTTTTGCTTCCGAGCGCCGACAGGCAAAACTCTTTGAGAAAGGGACGATTTTTCGCGTCTGTTTTGTGTTTGACTTTTTTTGTCTTCGTCGGTGTGCCGCGCATAATGGCGAGCGCGGGTTTGCGCAGAATAATTATGCCGTAAACGTAAGCGAGTACGGTAAATACGACCGCCGGCGCGACGACCAAAGCGAATAACAGCGACGGATGGAAGCGAACGGTTATTTCGGGTAAGCCGTCTATGGCGAGCTGATTGTATATAGTCGGCATAAACGTCCAACCGATACCGAAGCCGAGCGCGCAGCCTATAAACGCGCCGAGTCCGAATACGGTGAAACTCCCCGCGATTTCGGAGTCGGAATAGCCCATTGCCTTGAACGTGCCGATTTCCTTTCCGTGTGCGTCGATGTAAAGTTTGATATAGAATAGCAGCATAATAACCGCAATGACTGATAAAAAACCGCCTGTGATGCCGCACGTCATTTGCGCCGTAGCGAGTTGAGCTTTGTACAGCGGCATAACATCTTCGGATATGTCCGCTTCGAGCGGCACGATGTCGAGATAGTAATTGAGAAAGAACGTGCATACGAATACGGCGCAAAAGCAGACGACGGTGACGCCGATAAATTTGATACTGTCTTTAACCGAAACGAGCATAGTTACCACCCTATCTCGTATGCGGTCTTGCGCGCCCGATTTTCATATCTTTGAACGATCTTGCCGCTGTTCATTCTTATCACGGTTTGCGCCGTTTCCGCGATGTTCTGATTGTGCGTGACCATTACTGCCGTGAACCCTTGTTTTTCCTTTTCGCGCAGTATATAATCGAGTATCTCGCGCCCCGTCTTTTCGTCGAGCGCGCCCGTCGGCTCGTCCAGAAAAAGTACAGACGGCTTTTTTGCGAGAGCGCGGGCAATGCATACGCGTTGCTGTTCGCCGCCCGACAGTTCGGACGGCATAGATTTCAGTTTACTTTCCAGTCCGACAGCCGCTATTATTTCCCTGTATGCATCGTTCTTTGCGAGGTGCGCGCCCATTTTGACGTTGTTCTCGACATTTAGGTGGGGGAGAAGATAGTATTGTTGGAAAATGAAACCGACGTATTCGCGCCTGAATGCGGTCAGCTGTTTTTCGGTCATTTCGGACAGATTTTTGCCGTTGGCCGTGACTGTGCCGCCATCCGCTTTTTCCAAGCCGGACAGAACGTTCATCAGCGTCGTCTTGCCCGATCCCGACGCGCCGAGAATTACGACGAACTCGCCGTCGACTATTTCAAGCGAAACGTCTCTCAATACTTCGGTCTTGCCGTTATTATAGGTTTTTGTTATATTTTCCGCCGTTATCATACTTCACCGCCGATATTGTTTTTGAGTAGTCCGACAAAGACTTCGGTCAACATCGCCGAGATCTCGGCCTCGTCGAACGCGCACACCTTTGTCACCGTCAGTACCGCTATCCCGTGCGAATATATCCAAAGATGTCGGTATATGCGTTTTGCCGTTTCTGCGTCGACGGGGTAGTTGTCGGTTATCGAGTCGACTATCCTGTCATAGTTTTCTTCTATAACGCCGAGTACCGAATCCGTATCTGGAATAGATTGTCGCTCCGTCATAAACAAAAGCCGAAACAGAGTAGGGCGCTCCGACGCAAAGCGGATGTACGCCATTCCCACGCCTTTGAACGCGAGCTTCTCTTTTAAGCCCGCCTCGACATAGCCTTTGTAAATTGCCTTAGCGGCGCGAGTGACCTCGCCGTAAACTTCGTCCATTGTGTCGAACACGGTAAATATAGGCCGAGCGGAACAACCCAGTTTTTCTCCGAGCGCACGTGCCGTGAGCGCGTCCGTTCCGCGTTCTTCTATCAATCTTATCGATGCGTCGACGATTTCGTCTTTATCGAATTTAGCTTTTTGAGGCATAAGATCTCCAATACTAAAACATATGTTTTGCAACACTTGTTTTAGTATAGCACATACCAAAGAGTATGTCAACGATAAATCGTACGCGGGTACTGACGCTATTGCAAAAAGTTTTCTTATGTGATATAATAAATAGGGAGAAATCAAATGCGCGCCGCAGAAAAAATTATAGGAAGATTTGCCCCGACGCCGACAAAGTTCTTGCACGCCGGCAATATTTTTTGCGCGCTCATATCGTATCTTGCGGCAAAGTCGAAAGGCGGGAAATTTCTCATTCGCATTGAGGACTTGGATAAAGCGCGTTGCCCCGATGTTTCCGCGAAAGAAACGCTTGCCGCGCTCGAATTTCTCGGCATTGTGAGCGACGAAGAACCTATATATCAAAGCCGTCGAACCGAAGCATACGAGCGGGCGCTCGATATTTTATCGAAGCGGGCGAGTCTGTATCCGTGTTTTTGTACGCGCGCACAGCTACACGCGGCGGAAGCGCCCAGACTGAGCGACGGGGTTGTGGTGTATGACGGCGCGTGCAGAAACCTTTCGCGGGAAGAGATCGCAAGGAGAACGCTCGAACGCAAGCCGTGTCTGCGCGTGTGCGTTCCCGACCGAACGGTGAACTTCCGCGACGGAATACTCGGCGGATATTCGCAAAATCTCGCAAGTTCTTGCGGTGACTTTATCGTGCGGAGAAGCGACGGCGTATTTGCTTATCAGTTGGCGGTCGTCGTAGACGATGGGGAGTGCGGCGTTACGCAGGTGGTACGCGGGAGCGACTTGTTGAGTTCGACCCCGCGACAGATATGGTTGCAACGACTGCTCGGCTACGCTCGACCCGAATATTACCATATTCCGCTGATGTGCGATGCGGATGGTCGGAAACTGGGAAAGAGCGAGGGCGACGACGCGCGCCGATTGTTCGACCGATTTACTCCGAACGAAATACTCGGCGGTCTGGCTTTTGCCGCAGGGCTGTTGCCCGAGTTGCGCACGGCGTCGCTCGACGAGCTTGTGCGAACGTTTGACTTCGATAAAATTCGCCGCGACAAGATTTTTCTTCCCGAACAATTCAGCTATGATTTACAGTAAAACAAAAGCGCCGCACATTCACGGCACTTTTATAAATATTATTTCATATGTACTTTTGAAAGAATATTTTTGAAATCGAGATTTGTTTCAATGAGGCGATTAAATAAATCAGATCCGATGGGCGTTTGCAATGCTTCCTTTTGGCTTAGCCACTGCTTTATTTCATCATCTTCGGCTTGAAGCTCGCCGACATATAGATATTCCAAGAACATATATATAGACTGTAACGTATTTATATCGTGTGCGATTCTGGCGTTGAGACTTGTGTTGCTGCAATATGCGGTGCTTACGTCATAAAAATGGGTTAAATTTGCAACATTGGGATAAGTGCCTTTCAAAAACAGCTTGCGTAAAAAGTCGTTCTTTTGTATATCGTTGTGCAGTGTTGCCACGCTCTCTTTACGTAAAACTTCATTTTCGATTTGTGCCATATCGTGTACTAATAGCATATCGAGTATCTCGCCTTTGTTGTAACCGTCCTGATTGTATGCTTCGGGTAAAAATAGCATTGCAAGCATCCAAGCCCCGAACATATGTTCCGACATACTTTCCAGGTCGTTAACTCGGTTATGCCACTGTTCGCGTTTGACGTATTTAAGACCTTGCAATTTGTTATATAAAAGCGTTGCAACATCCAAGCGCCCTTCATTTACATAACGGGTAAAGTCCTCGTCGACACTCTCCAAATAATCTTTAATTTTTTGCGATGAAATATTATGCGGTCTTATTTTGTAGTCCGTAAGGAACTTTTGCGAGATTTTAACGTATTTATCGACGTCGTAATAGATTGGTTTACTGTTGCTGCTTTGTATTCGAGCTTGCAGAAGCATTAGAAGGGTTATTAAGTTGTTCTCTACGAATTTGTCCTCTTGAGAATTAAGCGCAGCTTCCACTCGTGCGCAGAGCGCCTTGATAGCGCTCTCGCCAAGACTGTAATCATTATCGAGGTTGCACGTGTTGTGTTCGCCGATCTGATAGCCTTCGCCGAAATATTCCACCGACGCGCCGCGATTGACGGCGTTGGCAATATCGTTTGTGATCATCAGGCATAAATACTCGTCAAGCATATTGGCTTGGTCGTGACGCATAAGTCCCGTGCACACAGACCTAAACAGCATATGATTGTCTAAATTATCTTGTGTTTGCTTATTGTTTTTAGAAACCAAAGGCTTAAGGGTAGTCAGCAACCTAGTGAGAAAAGTAATCGCAAAGTTTTTTATATCTCGGCTATCGCAGTCCATATGTCCTAACCAATAAGCGGCATTGCATTTTTGGCGTATATCGAAAGCGTCGAACTTGGATGTAATGAACTCTTCGTATGTTTTTTGCAATACGTAGTTCTTGTGCAACATCGATTCTATGAATTGGTCGGAAGTGGAGGTGAGTATTACTTTGAAAAACTCATATGTTTCCGATGATTTATAGTTTTGAATTTGCTTTACAAAGTAATATGCAATGAGATAACCGAGATATGTATGATGCTTATTCGGGAACGACCATATTTTCCCATCGTACTCGGCTTCCGATTGCGTCGCGCCGTCAAAGAAAATATAGTTGAACAGAGTACGCGCCACTTCGTAGATTCTATCGTCGTCATAATAATATTCCTTGCTTATAAAGCGGTAATACATATCGCTGACAGAACCGATTTCCTCATAGGACATAATTTCGTGTGCAATCAGTCGTACAAGGAAAATATCGATGTCGATATATTTCAAGCGTTTTAACTCGTTATATAATACATTCGCTTCGAAATGTTCGTCGGTATACATTTCGGCTACGCACGAGATAAGCTGTTTTACGTTGGTTTCATCTTCAATCGGGATTGCATCCAGCTTGATATAATAATCATCGCGCGGCGCGCCCGCAATCGCTATAAACTTTTTGAGCCGCGATTTAACATTGACAAGATTGGTATCTATCGCAATAACTCTACTGTAATTTCCGTACTTCTTGAAGATATCGAAAATGATTTTTTCGGGGAATACTCGTGCAAAGCTGTATTCGCGTACCCCTTCTAACAGAACTACGGGGTGTACGTCTTTATTGTTGTCTAGAAAATCAAGATATTCGGCAATGTCGTCGCGTATGTTTTTCTCCATAGCGATACCGATGTTTGCCGGACCGTCATATTCGTATTTTTCATAATATCCCGACGAAATATAGATAGGAAGCGCATTGCTTTCCCCCGAAGTAAATTTGTTCAAGAGTTTTAAGAATACAAGCTGAACAAGCATATTTTTGCCTATGCCGGGTCGCCCGTGTATGCGAAACGTGTGGTTGCCCGCTAAAATTTCGTCGGCGATAAAATTGACATAATCTATATCTGCGGTCAAGCGTTTGTTTTTGTAAGAACCGCTTGCAAGCAATGAAAACATTTTTTGTGCCGGCACACAAAATCTGTCATATTCTTCGGAGTTAGAGATGCGATTTAATAAACAATAGGCATATTTTTGAGAGAGCTTTTTGACGTTGGTCGCTATATCTTCCCGAGTTGCTGTTGTTTTTATGGGTTCGCCTAATATATTTCGCAGGGTAGAAAGCAACTTAGCGCACGCCTCTTCCCAGTCCGCGAAAGCGTCGGTCCATTGTTTGCAACGCAAATTATATATGAGATTGTCACTGAATTCAAAGTTTTCGATTCTGAATACTTGTATGTTCTTTTTTAAAGAAAAAGCCGTACTTACCTCTGAGGAAACCTCATCGGAGGCGTTCGCTGCGGTCGACGCTATGAGAACAAAAGCGGCACAATCAGTTATTGCATTGACCACAACTCCACGATAATCTTTGCCGCCTGCGATATCTCTATCTGCCGTCCAACATTTAATTCCGTTATTTTCTAAATATTGTCGAATATCTTTAACTTTTTCTATATCGCGAGAAGAGTAGCTTAAAAATATGTATTTTTTCATCATTGCCGTTTTTCCTTGTGAAATTTGTAATATTATAACATATAAGTATGTATTTAATCAAGTAATTTCAAAAATTTTTCATTAAACGGTAAGGCTTATTTGTTCGCTTCCGTGCCAAATACTCGGCGGTCTGACTTTTGCCGCAGGGCTGTCGCCCGAGTTGCGCACGGCGTCGCTCGACGAGCTTGTGCGAACGTTCGACTTCGATAAAATTCGCCGCGACAAGATTTTTCTTCCCGAACAATTCGCACGTGAAATACAGCACTCGCACATTGTGCGGTGCGGGCGGTGAGAGGAGAGAATGAAACCGATCTTATAATATTCCGAATTGCCGTCAGCGTATTTTTGTTTGGAAATAATTATTCACGAGTGTTTTGTAATCAATCCAATCGCAGAAACAACCGATAAATTCCGCGACTGCGCCGTTTGCGTAAAACTTGCCGATATAGCCTGCATACGATTCGTAGTCGCTTGAAACAATTATGAAATTTCCGTCGGAATACGAGAGTTTTATGCAAAGACCGTTCGGAGAATCGTATGCATAATAAGCACGCAAAATGAGACACTCGCAGAGCGTGTCGGTCAAGTCCGGAATAGCGTTCTCGTCCAACGTTTCCAATACTCTGAGCCTGGATTCGTCAAAAGGCTTTAAGTCGTCGGAATGATCGGGTACCCAAGATAAAAAGTGTCTTTGATCCGGATTGTCATAGTAAACTAGCTCGACGCTTGCTATATCGGCTAAGTATTCGTGGTCGAAACGATAATGACCGGGATCGCAAGCCGTCAATGCAAAGCACAGACCGATCAAAACGACAGTCAGCGCTGTTTTGGCGAGCGGCGTAATACTTTTAATTGGTTGTTTATTTCTCATTATGCGGCTCCTCGAAAACGATTGATCTCTTGTATAACAATTTAGATATCGAGTTTGTCCCGTAATTTACAACAAGTTCGGCTTGTCTCGATTGCGCCGACGCATCTTTCGTGCATAATAAATCCCCATAGGCGTTGGCTATGAGGATTCGGTACACCGCGTATAACGTAAATGGAACTTAATAAATTAACTAAATAGTAATAGAATGTACTAATCATAGACGAATTCACGCTAAATTCAAATTTATCGTTTTATGTTTCAGCAAAAATCTGTTTCACGATCAACGCCGATCGCACTAATTTTCCGATTTCGATACAAAACCCTTGCCTTTTGGCGCACGTTGTGATATATTTGTATAGCACTAAGCACCCGTAGCTCAGCTGGATAGAGTGCCGGATTCCGATTCCGTAGGTCGCAAGTTCGAATCTTGTCGGGTGTACCAAAAAAGTTGGTCGATATGTCACTTTCATATCGACCAACTTTTTTCTATATTAGGGCAAAATAGCACAGTTTTGTCCTTATTTTCTCTATCTAACGACGAGCGGTAGTATAATTATGTGTTCGTACAGTAAATTTTTATGGCCAAAAAACAAAAGTGTTTTTTGTACAACTCACTTCTAACTCAGTTGTGCAAAAAGACTCGCCTAGGCGGACTTGAACTGTTTCGCTGTTGTGGAAATTCAAAATTAATACATGATATCATTTACAAATATTATAAATAGTGCTATAATTAAAATGATTTTAAATTTTTGTAATGCTATGTATTTTGCATGATAGGAGGTATGTATAGTGGCATTTGTTTTTAAAAATCTTACTACGGAAACACGCGAATTAATGCAGGAAGAAGTTCATTATGACTTGGAGCGGAAGTGTTTATATTATAGCGATAGATTGTCGGAGCATGGCAAAGAGCTATATGCACAGTTTTTGCTGAAAAGTATTGAGACTGGAAATGAGGAAGCTTTGGCAAATTCGCTTGTTGGATGTTTTAATGCATGTTATCAGAGGAGAAATCCGAAAGGTGGGTATTCTTTAGTTAAAATGCCATCAAACGCGGCGCAAATGTTGGCGGAAGGAGAATATAATAGATTTTACATTAGAGCACTATGTCGTATAGCTTTAGTAAATAATAAAAAGCTAAAGATTTATAGAGCAAAATTGTCATATAATCCAAGGATTGAGTCCGAGATGAAAATTGGACAATTTGTAGACGCTAAAACTCTATTGGATGATTTAAGAAATAATATAGGTTTTGAAACTGTATTAAAAATTCCACAACCCAATTCTGGTCTTAGTGTAGAGCTCGTTGATTAAGTAACTTAGTTGCAGAGCATAAATATTATTATAATAACTATGTTTTAAATAGTGTGTGAAGTGCAGTCACTATGTAAACACGATAATTTGCTTTTTGTAGTAGCTAAAGGCTAATTGATAGATAATAGTAAAGTTTAAGCCTGTCGAAATGAAATGCACCCCAAAAGTTAGACAAACTAATGGAGGTGCATTTTTAATGGCAAAGAAAGGACAAACATTCAAAAAGTATAGCGCAGAGTTCAAGTTATGTGTTATACTGGACATACGTGAACAGGGATTAAGCTACCGTGAGACTGTGCGCAAATACGAATTAGGCGACAATCAATTCGGTGGCGCACGACATATGTTGCAACGATGGGAACGCATATACCTAACTGAAGGAGCGGCAGGCTTTATGGTAGAACGACGCGGTCGTAGTTCAAAAGGCAGACCGAGAAAGAAACCGTTGGATCAAGAGATTGAGAACGACCTAATTGCCGAAAACCAACGATTAAAAGAACGACTGCAATATGTCGAAATGGAGCTGGAATACTTAAAAAAACTCGATGCCTTAGTTCGAGCGGAAGAGGAACGGAACGGCAAAAAGCCGAAATAGTATCCGAGCTAAGGCATAGATTTCCGCTGAAAAGATTGTTGCAATTATCTAAGCTACCACGAAGTACATACTACTACCACTTAAAACAAAGTAAAGCAGATAAGTATAGTATCATTAAGCAAGAGATAGAACAAATCTTTACCGAAAACAAACAACGGTACGGTTACCGACGAATATTACTTGTATTACGGCAAAAAGGCATTATGCTCAACCATAAAACGGTACATAAGCTAATGCGAAGCATGGGTTTACATGGAAAACGCCGTAAAAGCAAATATAAATCGTATAAAGGCGAAGTCGGAAAGATAGCTCCGAACATAATAAACCGTAACTTCGAAACAACGAAACCGTTCGAGAAGTTAGCGACAGACGTAACCGAGTTTGCGGTATGCGACGACAAAGTATATCTATCTCCAATACTTGATTTACATAACAACGAAGTAATAAGTTATTCAATCTCAACAAGTCCGAATTTTTGGCAAACGAGAGAAATGCTTAAAGGACTGTTCGACAAGCTACCGAAAGGTGCAACGCCTATACTGCATTCGGATCAAGGCTGGCAATACCAAATGAAAGAGTTTCAAAGACAACTGCAAGAACATAATATAATTCAAAGCATGTCGCGCAAAGGCAACTGCTTGGATAACAGCGTAATGGAAAACTTTTTCGGACGGTTAAAGGTAGAGATGTTTTACGGCGAAAAGTTTCAGACAGTGGACGAATTCGTCCACTGTCTGAAAGAGTACATACACTACTGGAACAACGAGAGAATATCTCTCACTCTAAACGGAATGAGTCCGGTACAATACCGAACTCATTCACAAGCAATTTAACTATTTATCTGTCCAACTTTTGGGGTCCATAGCAAAAGATGGGCATTTTTTGTGTTTAGATGTTTGCGCGTGCAGCTAAGTAGTATCGTAATTTCAATTGTAGGGATTTCATACGACAGTTACAAGCTTGACTTTATGCTAAGAAAATGCTAAAATATTGATAATTGAATGTAAGTTGGAGTTGAAAGAAATGACTTATTCCGAAAAAGTAAAAGCCGCAAGAGATAAACTACTGTTAACACAGGACGAGATAGCAATCGCACTCGGCGTAAATGCTATTACCGTATGTCGTTGGGAAACGGGGAAAAGTGAACCGAATATGAAAGCTAAAAAGGCAATCCGCGATTTTTGTATTAAAAACGGTTTGGAATTCGAGGACTGATATGTCGAAGACGAAAGAGCAAATTCGGTATAATATGCAACAAGTCAAATGTAAAGATTCCGAGATAGAATTACTGCTTCGGAAGGCGTTATGGAAAAAAGATTTGCGCTATCGAAAAAATGTAAAGTCGGTTTTCGGGCATCCCGACATAGCGTTTATCGGAAAGAAAGTTGCGGTATTTTGCGACAGCGAGTTTTGGCACGGTTATGATTGGGAACGGCGTAAAGAGGATTTCAAAGTGCGGCAAGACTTTTGGATTCCGAAGATAGAGAGAAACATACAGCGCGACAAAGAAGTTACCGAAAAACTCGAAATCGACGGATGGATTGTACTGAGGTTTTGGGGTAAAGAGATCAAAACCGATGCGGCTGGTTGTGCCGATAAGATAGAAAAGGCGGTTAAGCAAAAATGATAAAGACAATTGATTTATGCGCAGGGATCGGCGGCATTCGAAGAGGTTTTGAATTAACAGGTCTATATGAAAACGTATTATCTTCGGAAATTGATGCTGCTGCATGCAGAACATATAAGCATTTATATGGTGACGATCCATTTAATGATTTAACGACAAGTGAATTCAAAAGTCTTGTAAAAAATACCGATTATGATGTTTTATTGGCTGGCTTTCCATGCCAAACTTTTAGCCGAGCAGGTAAAAAGCTTGGATTTGAAGATATGGAGAAAGGTATAATATTTAAACATATTGCTATGATTATTGCGGATACGCGCCCTAAGGGGATTTTTTTAGAAAACGTTGATAATCTTGTTCGCCACAATAATGGTGAAACATTTCAAACTATTATTGGGATTATAGAGAATGAATTGGACTATAAAGTCGTTGGGGTTTCAAGAAGTGAAAACGGTGAACTTAATTATGTGGGGAAAGATTTTATAAGAAATTCTAAACATTTCGGCGTTCCACAAAATAGACCGAGGACATATATTATTGCTTTTGATAGAAAAGAATATCGGGACAGAATTGGTTTTGTTAGTGACACTTTGCCTAATGGTAATAATCGTAGGCTATATGACAATTTGAATGATGTACTTGAAATGGGAGCGGAACCTAAATATTATATGTCCTCCGGGTATTTGCAAACGCTGAAAAAACACCGCGAACGGCAGCATCAAAAAGGCAATGGTTTTGGATATGTGATAGTAAATAGAGAAGGGGTTGCGAATCCAATAGCAAATACACTCTTAGCTACAGGTGGATCCGGGAAAGAAAGGAATTTGATTATAGATCCGCAAGAGGGCATTGCCGGATTAGAAGTTGCTGGAAAACATTCGCCAATCAATGATGAGTGTATACGCGTGATGACGCCACGAGAGTGGGGAAAGCTACAAGGATTTATTAATTATGCCTTTGTTGAAAATGGTCATGAAACATTTTCTTTTCCGGAGGGAATGAAAGACGGGCAAAAGTATAAGCAATTTGGTAATTCCGTTACAATCCCAGTGATTAAAACCATGGCAAAGTTTGTAGCGGATAACTTAAAAAACATCGGCGCGGTGAATTAAATCGGCGCCGATGTTTTATATATTTAATAAATATTTTAAAAATATGATAAAAATATTGTGAAACAGTATTGACAAGTATCATTGCATAATGTATAATATAAGCGAAAAATATATTATGAGGTACAAATATGAAGAATAAAAAAGAAACCAAAAGAGAGTGCTTTGTGCGCCTGGCAGAGGCGCGAACAAATAAGATTTTGAATATGCTCCATTTGCTTGGAAATTGTTCAAGTAAGAGCAATTATGATTATACGGAAGATGATATAAAAAAAATATTCGGAGCGATTGAAAAAGAAGTTCGTGCGACCAAAAATCGATTCTTGGGAATTGATACCAAAGAAGAAAAGTTTAAGCTGGAGTAAATATTATGGGTAAAGTGTGTTGGGATTTTCCGCTGCTTGGTACAGGTAACGAAACAGGCAATAATATTGCTGCGATTACAATGTTTAAGGGCACCGGAATAATGGACGGTTTGGCTCGTGAAATATGTCAAAATTCTTTGGATGCAAAAAACAAGGCTTTACCGGATAATATTCCGGTAAGAGTGGTTTTCGAATTGGTCGAAATTGAAAAGAATAAATTCGATTTATTTAAAGGTTATGAAGATGCAATAGATAATTGTATAGCATACTGGAACAAAAATCCTTTGAGCACAGAGAAAATACGCGATTTTTTAAATAGTATAAAACATTATTTAAATTCTTCTATTATTCCGATGCTTAATATCAGTGATTATAATACTGTAGGCTTAAAAGGGGTAAATGCCGCCGACAATGAAATATCATATTGGAATTTACTTGTGAATTCGGAGGGCATTTCGATAAAACAAGATGATACAAGCGCGGGCAGTTTCGGCATAGGCAAAAATGCCCCGTTTGCTTATTCGGCATTAAATCTTGTTGTGTATAACACGTTGGCAGAAGATGGCGGACGGGCTTTTGAAGGTGTTACGCATTTGGTGACTTCCCAAAGAGAACATAATGGTAGGTTTTTAAAAACGCAAAATACTGGTAAGTATTTATTCTTGGAAGATGAATACAACGGTCGCCCGATAATTCCAGAAGATGATTGCCATTTTTCGCAGATTGACGCATTCAATAGATCCGACATAGGAACGGATGTGGCTATTGTCGGTTTTAATAGCGATGAATATGAAAACTGGGAAAAACAAACGGCTATTTCCATATTGAAAAATTTTATTTTGTCTATTTATTACGGAAAGCTCGAAGTCACCATCAAATCGAACAATGTTACATATGATATTACAAAAAATAAATTAACTGACTATTTATATAAAACATTTGCGAATGAAGATGCTTTGAAGTCGACAAAACAGATTTATGAAACAATTCGTGAAAGTCAGCCCATTAACGTTAAAATAGCTGATGACAACGATCTCAGTATTTATGTAAAATACAATGAAACGTATGCCCCGACTCTATCAAGATTCAGATCGACAGGAATGCTCATCAATACTTCAAGTGAGGTTATTCCGCGTTATTCTGTAGTAATTATTGTTAATGATGTCGGGGAGATGGATTTGAGTAAGACTTTACGTGAAGCAGAGCCGCCGCAGCATACGGAATGGAGCGCGAAATATATTACAAACAATCCGGAACTACATAAAAAAGCCAAACGTTATATTAGAAGAATAAAAGCCGAAATCCAACATGTTCTCGACAGCATGGACAATAGTACACCAGCCGAAAGTATGGATGCAGGTGTCGGAGATTATTTGCCCGGCAATTCCGACAACGATTCTAACGAATCCGAAAGCGACGGGATAAGAAGCGATGTTCGGGTTGAATCGATTTCGGACGCAGAGGGTCGAATATTGTATAGGCGAAATTATTCCACGGGGGAAAGCGGTACCGGAGATCCTGCATCATTAACTGCGGTTAAAACAGGGAAGAAAAAGCGAAAGAAAAAGAAGAAAGAACAATTAGCTACGATTAAATCCGGATCATCTTCTTCCAGCGGAGTTTCTTCTGGTTCGAATCCTAAGTTGAAGGTAACCACTCCATTAGTTTTTGAACATCGAATATTTTATAAAGCGGCGAATAAATATCAACTTTATATCAATGCGCCAAAAGATTATGATAGAGTGTATATCAAATTTTTTGCTGGGCGCGATGACGGTGGACAAGATGAAATCGCCGTCAAAAATTATAAACTCGCAAACAAACCACGTATCGACGTCGAATCAAAACGGATAGGGCCGATTTCATTGTCTGCCGGTCCAAATACTGTTTTTATCGAATTTACTTTAGGCGAGCGTATTGCGATAATTCCCGAGTTTACAAGGGAGGTACACAATGGATAAGAAAAGTATCGATTTTCCGCATCCCGTTTTAACAGAATATTCAAATGATTTCAATGACAGTTTGTTTTCTATATCGATTAATTATGACAAAGCCGATGCAAAAAACATATATCTTAAAATAGAGGTAGAGTTACAATGTGACGGCATAAAAGATATGTTGTCATGTGGCAAGGCCGATATATTTGCCAGGATTACGTGCAATCGCACTTTCTTACGAAAGGTATACAAACTTGAATATGCCAACGTCAATACAATCAGCATACCCAAACAAGAAGTATGCGATGAAATTGATATTGAATGTTTTATAACCGCTACCGACGATAATGATTCCTATCGGTTGGAGGAATTTAATCATAATTATTTCGGCGATGCGACCTTTAAATTAAAAAAGGGCGATATGGTAGCCAGTGAACCCGGTCACAAGATCAAACTTGATACAATATTAGAGAAGAACGCCTCAGGGGTTGTTATTATTACATACGATAGGGATATTTCTTATGCGCAAGTAAATTTTGCAACGAAGGACGGATCAAACACAAAAACATTGGACTATATTACGATTATTCTTCCGGAAAAAGAATATTTGTCGTATCAAGAGCTGCGTAATAAACGGTACTTAAAAGTCGGAACGGTACGATTTATGCAAGCCTCCATAGTTTTGCCCGCTATCGTAGAAGGGTTGGGAAAATTAAGATACGAAGAAGAATACGAGGAAGAACCGGGTGATGAAATTCCAGTACAATATAATGGAACAATATGGGCTGATTCTATCTATAAAGCATTAAAAGAGCGTGGTATAGAAGATATTTTAACATGCGGAAAATCTGATTACGAGCTTGCGAATCTAATACTTGGGAATGTTGTCGGAGATGCAATTAGCGAGCTGTTGTACAAGGCAAAAGAATTTTCAACTGTCCGTTGGGAGGGCGATGACGAATGAACTTGATATATTTTACCAAAGATGCCTATACTTGTCTTCTTCGGGAGGTTGATGGGAACGAATCTAAATATTATTCCGATAATATTTGGCTGGATGACTATTTTAAAAACAAAGGAATATTCGATTACTGTCAAGAATCTACGCTTGATATGCCAAAGGTAGAATTAATATGCACTGACGAAGATGATCAAATTCAATACGATATAGCCAACACAAAGATATTTTATGAGGCGTATAAAAACTTAACTCCGCTACAAGCATCGGATCCACTTTTGTGGACAGCGCTTTGTCATATTCCATATCGTGAATATGTCCTTAAACGCTGGAAAAAGAAAGATGAAACGGTCACCATTGACAAACGTTTTTTTGCAAGCAAGGCAAAAGCCTCTTTACTGTATTATAATGCTCTTTCCAGATTATGGTGGTCAGGTTATCTGACGTATGATGAAGAAATGAAATCTTCGAATCCGTGGCATTTAACGGAAGTCTTGTTTTCACAACAGCAAATACAAAAAGATATTATTGACCAACCTTTTAGTATGAATAAAGCTATCATGAAGGGATTATTGCGTGCTTTACAAAGATATTCTAACGAGAATGGACGGTTGAAGGTCGATCCGGTGCGTAAATGTTGCGATGCGTATTTGAATCACTACGGCGCCGTTTCTATTTTAGATACATTATCAATTGAAGAAATTGAGAGTTTGGTATATGAGTATATGAAGAAGAACTAATATATTAAGTGTTTTACCTTTTGAAAAAGTGTTTTTTTGTATAACTCACTATCAGAAACACCCCCGAAAAGTGTTATTTTGTACAACACACACAAATAAGAATAATCCGAACTTAATCTTCACAAGAGATTGGTTCGGATTTATTTTGTGGGTAAAATGATATTATCGTATTGACAGGTAAGTCAATGCACGTAATAGCTATATTATTCCGCTGATTTTTCTTGTGTTATTCTCATAAATATGCTATAATTCCACTATAACTTAATCTCTATTTGATATTAAGTAAAGCGAGTTTAAAATATGAGTAAGCAATTGAGACTTTCTTTGTGGTACACTTAAATGGAGGTAAATTATGTGGTGTTTTAAAGTAACAGCGAAATGCGGTCATGTGGGTAGACGCCATTACATAGTCAAGGATTTTTATATATTGGCTCATAATGGTAAAGAGGCGGCCTTCAAAGTCAGATATTTGCCGCGAGTAAAGCATGATAGAAAAGATGCTATCATTTCAGTCGTGGCAATAACGAAAGTCGAGTATTTGATCGGGAAAGCAGCACAAGCGGACGATCCGTATTTTCATGTTCACAGCTCAACTGAACAAAGACGATGCGGAGCGGTAGATTATGATGTGATACTTCCGGAGATAGAAATCCCTAAACGTTCAAAAAGTAAAAATCCGATCTATTACAATAAACTAGCAAGGATAATACGCAGAGATACACAACGTCGATTGTTGGGAGAAATATAATGGATAAGAAAAAAATAGGCGCTTTTCTAAAAGAATTGCGAAAAGAGAATGGTTTGACACAAGACGAGTTTGCTTGTGCGTTTAGTAAATCTTGTTTTGGAAATGTCGGCATTATTTCCGATGCTGCTATCAGCAAATGGGAGCGTGGTGAATCAATGCCTAATATAAACGATATTCAACAATTGGCGCATTTTTATGGTATTACCATAGACGAAATCTTAAATGGGGAAAGAGTAATCAATATAGATTTTGATGAAAAATATTTTCTTTCAAATCCGAGTTGGTACATAGATGCACCGAAGGAAGTAAATTTGTATGAAATCAGAGAAAAACAAGAGCTTGAAATAGAAACGAGATTCAAAGCGCTGTTAAGGAAGATGATAATCGATGGATTGACATTAGCGGAAAATGCAGAGTTCGATTATTTGGTAGCTAATTTTTACACGGTTTATTTAGATGACGAATCGGAAGATACTGCCGATTTTATTAAGAACTTAAAATTTCACATCTTTAAGACGTCAGCTTTGATGCATAAATCTTCGCTTGATGAAAAGTTTTGGGAAGTATATAAGTTGTTTGAAAGCCACTTTATGCAAACGGTAAAACGAGATATTTGCGATGACATAGAAAATGCGGAAGATATCTTGCGAAATCGCGTGAGAAATCTTGAAGTGTTTGAAAAAGATATGTTGCTTGCGGCATTACAGGTAGAAAACATAACAAATTGCTATGGAATACAGGATAACAATATGGCAAAGTTCAGAAGCGATTCGCATAGCATTTATGAAAAAACATATAATCGTCCTTATGATGAAGAACGGTTAACTAAAATAGCTATTAAGTTGCTCGTGGAGTGCGGCGCAAGGCTAAATCCGTTACTTTTAGGTTATCAACGTGACAAAATTATAAAAATCGATATTTTGGATAGGCTCATTGAACTTTATGATAAATTCAAAAAGCCGATAATAATTCCTGTTTATGAAGATCAAGTTTATAATTTTTATGAAGCGGATAATACGCCTGCAAACCGCAAAAAACGAGGCTATGATAATTGGGACGAAGTGTTAGATGAAACAGAGTATTCCGATTTAGAGCGCAGATTATATAACGGTGAACGAGTATTGGAAAAAGTCGTTCCAGAATGGGTGGGCGGTAAGAACGAAGATGAGATGATAAAATATATGTGGTCGATAATAAGCGAGCTATCATTAAAAGATTATCTTTCGGCACGCGATGAGAAATTGACGGCAGAACTTATTAGTCGGTTGGATGAATTATGTTTGGAAGACATTAGACGGACTTTTTTCACAAGGAGGCAGAGCGCATGAACGCTTATATAAAATCGCTTATGGACGGGCGCGGAATCAATCAAAAAGAACTTGCCGAAATTCTCGGTATTTCGCCTGCGGCAGTAAGTCAATGGAAAGAGTGTTATACGATGAGCGTAGAAACTTTATTTACGCTGTCAAAGCTGTTTCAAGTATCTGTTGAAGAACTTGTTACAGAAAAAAATGCCAATGAAACTCCCGAGCAAAAATGTGATCGTATGTATAATCTTGACGGATATGAATGGTCTGAACTTATTGAAGATGACGACGAGGAGGCTATGTTGCGGTATTTAGAAAAATTGAGCAACGTAAATTCTCGGTTTTATAAATTACTTTATAAAAAGATGAAAGGTAATATAAATATCTTAGAATCTGATGAGTTATCACATCTTGAAAAATATTTTCGCAGCGACCCATGGCAAAGTGCATATTTTTACGATAAGCGCTTTGACCGTCCTACGAATGAAATGATTGATTGGATTGCCGAGATATTAAACGAAGCAATAGGAATCGAAAATCTGAACGCAATTACTTGGGAGCTACAACGAATTTACCAAAATCAAAAAATGATTTCATTCGAGCAAGTTTGCGAAACACAAGACGATGATTTGATTTATATGTGGTACAGTGCTTTGACACAGGAGAACAAAGATGCTTTCCTTACGAATTGGTATCGTCAGAAAGTTGATAATTCTATTCTCTATGAACTTATAAAGCGCGGCGGCAGAATTATATGCGCCGATTCCGATTTGCCGCATATAAACTTCGATAGAGCAGATTTAGATAAATTCGAGGGAGAGAAGCGGTCGTTAAAGCATTTGGACGCAGTGAAAAAAATATGTTGGGATATGCGCGGTCGTTATGCACGTATATCTTATGAACAGTATCAAGTTATAATAAATAAATCCGCAATAGAAAAGGTCGAAGCGGAGCATAAATATAAAAAGAAAAACCCTATTAAATATTGGGAGTATGTCAAACAAGGGAGGATATAAAATGGGCAAAGGATACGGAGTATCGGGATATACCCATACGCAGAAACAGTTGGACGATTATGCAAATCAGCACAATCCAAATAATCACGCATATTGGGACAATTTAGACAATCACGCCAATCAGTGCAATCCGAATAACTACGCATATTGGAGTAGTCGTTATTGTGATGAAGAAGATGATGACGATTGAAATATTGTTGCAATCTTATTAGAGGAGCCAATCTCTTGTAAAACTAAGTTCGGATTATTTTTATTTATCTTTGTAATACGAAAACATCGCCTTTTTGATATTAATATATTTTGGACGAAATAAAATTCGCCGTATTGTAAAACCGTAGCTTTTAATAATGCAAACCGTTTAATTAGAAAAGGCTTTTACTCATTAAGTCGTCTTTTATTTTTCGTAGATTAAGGCAAAACTGTTCGCTCGCAGGTGTGAGTTTTGCGCCTTTACCCGAACGTTCGAAAATGCGAAAACCTATTTCTTCTTCCAACTGTTGTACTTGGTAAGATAGCGACGGTTGGCTGATGAATAGATTTTCAGCCGCTTTGGAAAAGTTCAGAGTATTTGCAAGTTCTAATGCGCAGTCTATTTGCTTTGTATTCAAAAAAATCGCCTTATAAAAAATCAATAGATTTTATGCTATAATATTCTCGTGGGAAAATTCAGGAGTAAAAGCTATGGGAAAGAAAGAAGAAATAATTGTAGATATGGCAAGCCCCGATTTTAAGAGTACGGCGCGGGAATTAACGAGATGCAGGAAGCTCTGCTATAAAATCAATCACACCGAGCCGATGACGGACGAGTTCAACGCTTTGGTGTCCGAGCTTTTTGAGGGCAGGTTAGACAGCACAAGCGGATTTATGCCGCCTTTGCAGATAGATATGGCAAGCAACGTGCATATCGGTAAAAACGTATTTATCAATAACGATTTTCTTTGTATGGCGCGTGGCGGCATTACTATTGAGGACGGTGTTATGATTGCGCCGAGAGTAATGGTGCTTACGGCAAATCACGATTTATACAATCACTATGTTTTGAAATGCAGTCCCGTGCGTATATGCAGAAATGCGTGGATAGGTGCAGGAGCGATTATACTTGCAGGTGTAACGATAGGCGAAAACGCTATCGTTGCCGCAGGTGCGGTAGTAACGAAAGACGTTGCGCCCAACACGGTTGTCGGCGGTAATCCCGCAAAAATAATAAAGTTATTCAGGTGTAAGCGCATCCGTATTTCACACAACCCGAACTTCGTGTTACGCTTGACAGGCATGATATAAAATTGATGAGTTGGTATCCGCTCGGACACGGTGATAGCTCGCTTATAAATGAGCCGATTTTCAAAAAACTCGGCGAAAAATACGGCAAGACTTCCGCACAGATTTGTTTGCGTTGGCACGTTGATATGGGTTTTATCGTTATACCGGGAAGTAAAAATTCCAAACACATTGCCGAAAACCTCGACATTCTCGATTTTTCGCTTACTGCCGAAGAAATGGCGGAAATCGCAAAGTTGGATAAGGGCAAAAGATACTATCACCGCACCGATGCACAGCTTGTACAGTTCTCTGCTTGGCGACCTGATTTTTGATTTTTATATGGATCAGTTACGGTGTTGTCGGATTATTACGGTACAATTTATTTTGGGATAACACTCCGTTTTGCATCCCGGCGTCGTCATCTCTTTCCGCCAAAAGTCCATCAACGCTCTGCCGTAACCTTTCCTTCTATATTTTTCATCAATATATAAAAGCGTGACTGCGGATATCTGATAGCGCCCGCTCAGCCTGCGGAGATGTTTTTCGGTAAACGTCTCGGCAGTTGATCGTTTATGGAGTTTTATACGGCAGAGTGAAGCCGACATTGCCGTTTAGCGACGGATATGTCGGTTTTTCGTTTGCGGTCGCGTTCTTATTTCCGTAATATTTTTTTGTAAAAATCGTATTTATTCGGTTGCGGTTTTTCGATAGAAGTACTATAATAAGCGGCGAAATGGTGAAAGGAAAAACTTTCAATTTAACGACGGGCAACATCTGGAAGGTATTACTTAGGTATACGCTTCCGCTGTTCGGCAGTGCGTTCATTCAGCAACTTTACTCTTTGGTCGATCTGCTTGTAGTGGGTAATTTCGCGGCAGAGGGCGCGTTGGCGGTAGACGCTATCGGAAACGCGACGGTGATAATCAACGTATTGTTGGCTTTCGCTTTGGGTGCAAACGGCGGTTGTTCGGTCGTGATCGCGAGATACTTGGGTCTGAAAGACGGCAAGGGCGCGCGTGAGACGGTGAATACGGCGTTTATATCGTATTCGGTTTTGTGTGCGGTGATAATGGCTTTGGGATTCGGACTTGCGTCGCTTGCTCTAAAAGGACTAAGCGTACACGATATGTACTTCGACGACTGTCTGCTCTATTTGTACATATATATGGGGTCGTTGCCGTTTGTTATGCTGTACAATCTCGGATGCGGGATTTGCACCGCGCTCGGCGACAGCAAAACGCCGTTTATTTTCTTGGTTGTTTCGTCGGTGCTTAATATAGGTTTGGACCTGCTGTTCGTCTGTTTGTTCAAAATGGACGTTGCGGGCGCGGCATGGGCGACTTTCATTTCACAGGCGATAGCGGGAGTGCTGACGCTCGTTGTGGTGTGCCGTAAAATGCGGGCTGTCGTTGCCGACTCGAAACCGCGCAAATTCAATTCTATAATACTGAAATCGCTTACCGTCACATCCGTACCTATCATTTTGCAACAGAGTTTTGTTTCCGTCGGCAATTTTTTCGTCAACAAGTGTATAAACGGTATTGACGAAACGGGCGACGCTACGACCGGTTTTACGACGGCGTTCAAGCTGCTCGTTATGGCAACAATGAGTATGGTTACAATGTCGAACGGATTTACGAACTTTGCCGCGCAGAACAGAGCGGCGGGCGAATATAAGCGCGTGCGCAAAGGGTTTTGGGTGATGCTGTGCTACATACTTGCCGTATCCGTTTTGTTTTTGGTGGCGTTCGTCGCGTTCCCTGAATTTTTTACATCGTTGTTTGTTCAGAAGGATAAACTTACGCCCGTCGCGCTGGAATATTCTGCGATGTTCTTGCGGATAGTTTGCTGTTTTCTGCCTGTGGTGGGGATCAAAATAACTGCGGACGGAATGGTGCGAGGTTGCGGCGGCAATCTCGGTTTTACAATAAGCACGTTTTCCGATCTGGTACTTCGCG
The DNA here is from genome assembly GCA_910577435.1 of uncultured Christensenella sp. Lineage (GTDB taxonomy): Bacteria > Bacillota > Clostridia > Christensenellales > Pumilibacteraceae > Anaerocaecibacter. The sequence continues at coordinate 70,245 of CAJTLV010000006.1, forward strand.
TCGCGCTCGTTTTTACTTTGGTCGGGGTCGGCTGGGGGTTTGCGGGCGTGTGCTGGGCGTGGACTATAGGGTGGAGCTTGGGGACGGTGATCGCGGTTGTGTTCTGTTATTTTCAAATGGCAAAGCTCCGCAAGGAATCTTCGATCGCCGATTCGGCTGCGAAGTAAATGTATATTAAGTCGACTGTATAAATGAAAAATCGTATTTGGGATTTTTCGATAAAATATGTTAAAAAGTTGCATTTTCAATTACGGGTGTGCTATAATTATAATGCCTAAAAAAATATTAAAAGGATGAACGGTTATGCAATATTCACACGAAGTGGAACTTATGCAATGCGTTGCAAAAGGCTGCAATCACGGTCCTGCGCCCATTCCCGAAGAAGGGAAGTGGGTCCAAGCCTACGATATTAAGGATATCAGCGGGCTTACGCACGGCTGCGGATGCTGCGCGCCTCAGCAAGGCACTTGCAAACTGACGCTCAACATCAAGAACGGCGTCATCGAAGAAGCGCTCGTCGAGACGATAGGCTGCTCCGGTATGACGCACTCGGCGGCTATGGCGGCGGAGATCCTGCCCGGAAAAACGCTTCTCGAAGCGCTCAACACCGACCTTGTCTGCGACGCCATCAACGTCGCTATGCGCGAGTTGTTCTTGCAGATAGTCTACGGTCGCACGCAGTCGGCATTCTCCGACGCGGGATTGCCCGTCGGCGCGGGACTCGAAGATCTCGGCAAGGGACTGCGCTCACAGGTCGGCACGATGTATTCGACCAAACTCAAAGGCCCGAGATACCTCGAAATGGCTGAGGGGTACGTAACGCGTTGCGCGCTCGATAAGAATGGCGAGATAATCGGCTACGAATATGTCAATCTCGGCGTAATGATGAAACTTGTCAGCGAAGGCGTGAGCGGCAACGAGGCGCTCGAAAAGGCGAAGAAACACTACGGTCGTTTCGAGAACGCGGCTAAGTACATAGTGCCGCGCAACGAGTAAGGCGGGGAGGAGATATTATGGCTATCACATTCGAAGGATATGAAAGAAGAATAGACAAGATCGCTTCCGAGCTTAAAAAGTACGGAATCAAGTCGCTCGAAGACGCGCGCGATATCTGCTTGAAGAAAGGCGTCAATGTCGAAGAAATAGTAAAGGGCGTTCAGCCCATTGCGTTTGAGAATGCGGTTTGGGCGTATACCGTCGGTTGCGCTATCGCGTTCAAAAAAGGCGTCAAGACGGCTGCCGAAGCCGCCGAGTGCATCGGTCTCGGCTTGCAGGCGTTCTGCATTCCCGGCAGTGTCGCCGACCAGCGCAAGGTGGGTCTCGGTCACGGTAACTTGGGCGCGATGTTGCTCCGCGAAGAGACAGACTGCTTCGCGTTCCTCGCGGGACACGAATCGTTCGCGGCGGCGGAAGGCGCTATCGGCATTGCGCGTAACGCAAACAAAGCGCGCAAAAAACCGCTCCGCGTCATTCTTAACGGACTGGGCAAGGACGCGGCATACATCATTTCGCGTATCAACGGCTTTACTTACGTTCAAACAAAATACGATTATTACACGGGCGAGCTGAAAATCGTCAAAGAGACGGCGTTCTCGGACGGCGAGCGCGCTAAGGTTCGTTGCTATGGCGCGGACGATGTAAGCGAGGGCGTAGCGATAATGCGCCACGAAAAGGTCGACGTTTCTATCACGGGCAACTCGACCAACCCGACGCGTTTCCAGCATCCCGTTGCGGGCACTTATAAAAAATGGTGCCAAGAAAACGACAAAAAATACTTCTCGGTGGCGAGTGGCGGCGGCACGGGCAGAACGCTTCACCCCGACAACGTTGCGGCAGGCCCCGCGTCATACGGTATGACCGACACGATGGGACGTATGCACAGCGACGCGCAGTTCGCGGGCAGCAGTTCCGTTCCCGCGCACGTCGAAATGATGGGACTTATCGGTATGGGCAACAACCCGATGGTAGGCGCGACGGTCGCGTGCGCGGTTGCGGTAAGTCTCGCGAAATAATTTTCATAGATATTCGTTAACAACAAAAGCCGCTCGAATTGCCGTAATTCCCATAGGGAATTTAATAAAACGTAAATAAAAAGGTTTAGGCATAGCGTTTGCTATGAACCCCAAAAGTTGGACAGATAAATAGTTAAATTACTTGTGAATGAGTTCGGTATTGCACCGGACTCATTCCGTTTAGAGTGAGAGATATTCTCTCATTGTTCCGGTAGTTGATGTACTCTTTCAGACAGTGGACGAATTAGGCTACTTGTAGCCTGGTGAGATATAGATATGTTTTATATTTCCCGCAAAATTCAATCGGTTGCGTTCTTTCATTTTTCGTGATATAATGACGGTAAGATAAACGGTAATTTAACGGAAAACAAAAAATATGGAATACATAAAACTCACACTTGAAAATTTAGAAACAGAGCATATTTGTTGTGCCATCTCTAACAATAAGGACATACAAGTTGCAAGCAAGAAAGCGTGGCTAAAAGAAAGAATAAAGGACGGCTTGGTATTTTTGAAATCCGTTGAACGCGGCAAATGCTTTATTGAATACATACCTGCCGAAAATGCTTGGTGTCCTATCGAAGCGAACGGCTATATACACATAAATTGCTTTTGGGTATCGGGCTCGTTTAAAGGACACGGCTATGCAAACGATTTATTAAATGCTTGTATAGCCGATGCAAAAGCGCAAGGCAAACACGGAATTACCGTTATATCTTCGCCGAAAAAGATGCCGTTTTTGTCAGATCCGAAATATCTTGCTTATAAAGGGTTTAAGGTTGCGGATAAAGCAAATCCAAACTTTACTTTAATGTATTTATCTTTCGACGAAAATGCGCCCGTTCCGAAATTCAAAGAACAAGCAAAACAGCCGCATATAGATAAACAAGGTTTTGTTGTGTATTATACGTACGGTTGTCCGTTTACGGCTAAATACGTTCCGCTTGTTCAGCAAACGGCAAAGGACAAAGGCATTCCGTTTGAAAGCGTATTGATAGACAGCAAGGAAAAAGCGCAAAACGCGCCTATGGCGTGGACGAATTACGCCGTATTTTATAACGGTCAATATATATCAAACGAAATCCTAAACGAGAAGAAGTTTCTTGAACTTGCAGAGAGTTATTATAGACAGTAATGTAAATTTCAATTTATATTTATAAAAGGTTTGTAGTAAAAAGCTCTCGAACGATATGTTCGAGAGCTTTTGTCCTTGCTTGAAAGTATAACTCTTAATAATTTAGTTTTTTAATTCCCTATGGGAAGTGCGTTTTTCGGGCGGCTTTTGTGTTGTTCTTTTTATACGGAACGGATTTTATTTGTTTATGAACTTCGCAAGTGTGTGCTGAACGGTATCGATGTCTATGGGCTTTGCGATGTGCGCGTTCATTCCGCATTCGAGGCACTTTTTCATATCGTCCGTGAAAGCGTCGGCCGTCATTGCGATGATAGGCAGATCCTTGTCGGGATGATCGAGCGAGCGTATCGCTTTTGTCGCCTCATAGCCGCTCATAACAGGCATACGAATATCCATAAGTATTGCTTTATATGTGCCGGCAGGCGCGTTTTTGAGCATATCGACGCAGATCTGTCCGTTCTCGGCGTGGTCGCAAGTGATGCCCACGCTGTCGAGCAATGTTTCCGCGATTTCCCAGTTGAGTTCGTTGTCTTCCGCGAGCAAAACGTGCGTGCCGGCGAGATCCGATTCTTTTTTGTCGTTGTCGGCAGTTGTGTCGCCGCCGTTCACAAACTTCTTCAAGCCGTAGAACAGGGTAGACTTGAACAGCGGTTTGCTGATAAACCCGCAGATACCCGCTTCGTGCGCTTTATCCTCTATATCGCTCCAATCGTATGCGGAAATGAGCAGAATGGGAATATCCGTGTTGTTAAGACTTTTGCGGATCTGTTTTGCCGTCTCGATGCCGTCGATGCCCGGCAGTTTCCAGTCCATCATTATAACGTCGTAATCTTTTCTCTTGGCGTGTGCTTCGACTACCTTTTCGACTGCGCTTTCTCCGTCGAGCGTCCAATCGCCTTCGATGCCGATGTCTTTAAGCGAGGCGACGGTCGTTTCGCACAACTGCTGGTCGTCGTCGACTACGAGCATCTTCCAAGAGGGGAGTATCATTTCTTCTTCGGGAACGGTCGCGCGTTCGAGATCGAGCGTCACGTGGAATTCCGTGCCTTTTCCGAGTTCGCTGTTTATGCGGATAGTACCTTTCATTTGGTCGACGATATATTTGGTTATCGACATACCGAGACCGGTGCCTTCGGTGCGGTGTACGCGCAGATTGTCTTCGCGCGCAAACGATTCGAATATTTTGCGCTGGAATTCGGGCGACATACCTATGCCGTTGTCTTTTACGCAAATGTGCGTGCGAACGTAATTTTCTCCGACGGGCGACGGTTCCTGATACAGCTTAAATTCTATAGTTCCTTCTTCGCCCGTGAACTTGATCGCGTTTGACAAAAGATTGAGTAATACCTGATTGAGCCTTACGCTGTCGCAGTAAACGTTTTCCTGTTCTATGTTCTGCACATTAACATTGAACTTCTGGTGTTTGATCTTGACTTGCGGCTGGACGATAGTGGTTATGCTGTCCAGAACTTCGCGCAAAGACACCTGTTCCATATTTAGCGTCATCTTGCCGCTTTCTATCTTGGACATATCCAAAACGTCGTTGATAAGTCCCAACAGGTGCTTGCTCGACAGCGCTATCTTTTTGAGACAGTCGCCGACTTGCTGTTTGTTGTCCATATTCGCGCGCGCAATCGCAGTCATTCCGACAATGGCGTTCATTGGCGTGCGGATGTCGTGCGACATATTGGACAGGAACTCGCTCTTTGCGTTGTTTGCTTCCAACGCGTCGGCTTTTGCTTTTTTGAGTTGTTTGATAGTTTGTTTGTTGAAGTACAGATAAAGTACGAATATTATGATAAGGACGACGACTATAGTGACGATGGCGATTATGATCATATGCGTCCACTGCGAGCTGAGTTCTTCGATAACGGTGTCGAGATGGGTGTTGTCCATCAGCGTTACCATATACCATTCGGACTTTTCCAGCTTGTTGCAGTACATATGAACGTGGTGTCCCTTGATATGAAGTATGTTGGAATACACCTGATTGTCCTGCATTTTATCGTTCAGCTCGTTGATTATCACATCGGGATCTGCGCCGGTATTGCTCAGCGAGGCATACAGCATTTCTGACAGATAGTTGTATTGTATATCCGATCTGTTGAGAACGAACGAATTTTTCTTTGTTCCGTCTTCCGATTCGTCTTTGCGGACGATATACGAATAAACGGGCTCTTCTACCGTAGCTTCGACGTCGATATTCAGCATATCGATAAAGTCTTTATTCGTAACTCCGGCAATCATCGACATACTTTTATTGCCGTTAGCCATCGTAAACTGATCGGTCGGAATGCTTATGATGACAACGCCGTCATCCACTCTGCCGTCTTCGGTGACGCCGCTGCCTACCGCGATCTTTACTTCTTTATCGAGAACGGATTGACGGAACGGCGTTTTGTCGGTCACTTCCAAATTTTTACCGTAAACGGGGTCGACCGTGCTGCCGTGTTCCGGATCGTTAATATCCTCGACCGAATAGAACGCCAAAAATTCGAATCCGCGCAGTTGCGCGCTGTTTTTCAGATCTTCTTTAGTGACGAGCGTTTCATCGTCCACCAAAGCCTGAACCATAGATATTCGTTGACTCATAACGGATTCGAAACGCTTTGTTACTTGATAGCCCATACTCTTCATATAGGTTTCGCCGACGTCGTCAATCGTTTGATTGCTGTTCCTATTCATATTGATGCCCATCAGAATGAAAGTCAGTGCGCATATCAAAACGCCGACTATTACGCTGGTGAGCATAACGATTTGGTACTTATTGCTCCAAAGACTCTTTTTTTTCGTCGATTTGTCGACTTTTTTCATAAGATCGATCCTCCGTTACTGTGCGGAAATGCGTCGTGTCCGAACGCATATGCGATACGTCGCACGGCGATTTTCAGCGTATACATTAAATAATGTATTACACGTAGATGTAATTATAATTGATTTGATCGGTAAAGTCAACAAAAACGGCGGTCAACTTGCGATACGCTCTAATTCGAACGCGGCTAAACATTCGATACGTCTTGCATTTTTTGCCGCAAGGTGGTATAATACGGTTGTTTATCATTGAAAGTAAGGAGACAGGATATGAAAACTGATAATAAAACCGTCGAGGAGATCTGTGCGGAAGCGACCGGTCTTTACGGCGAGAAAAGGTATGCCGAAGCCGTCGAGTTGTGGAAGAGCGCGGGCGAAAACGCCGACGCTTTGTATATGCTCGGAATTTGCCACAATTACAATCTCGGCGTGGATGAGGCGGATGAAAAAAAGCGCGGCGAACTCGCAAGCGGGTATTTCATTAAAGCCGCCGAACTCGGACACGCGGATGCGCAGTGTTTTGCGGGGTTGTGTTTTTTGCACGGCATAGGCGTTGAAAAAGACGAGAAAACGGCAGTCGATTGGTTCAAGAGGTCGGCGGAGCAAAACTGCACGCAGGCGATGAACAATCTCGGAATGCTGTGCGACGGCGGCGTTGGAGTGAACGATCCCGAAAAAAAGGACGCGGAGGCGTTTGCTTGGTTCGAAAAGTCGGCGGCGCTCGGCGACCCGACGGGGCAGTTGTACGCGGGCGTCGGTTATTACGAGGGGTGCGGCGTAAAGCGCGATTATGAAAAAGCGGCGGAATATTTTGCGCTTGCCGCGCAAAAGGGTTTGACGGAAGCGATGTTTCGTCTCGGTGAATGCTACGACGACGGCGACGGCGTCGAGCGGAATGCGATAGAGGCGTTTAAGTATTACAAGCTCGCGGCGCAAAGCAATCACGCAAAGGCGCAGTGCTACGTAGGTTACTGCTATGAGAACGGCGAGGGCGTGGCGCGAAATATGGCGGAGGCGCTCAAATGGTATGAAGCGTCCGCAGGCAATGATTATTTTCAGGCGTATTGTAATCTGGGCTGTTGCTATGAGGACGGCAGGGGCGTAAAGCGTGATATGAAAACCGCGATAGAGATGTACGAAAAAGGCGCGGAATTGGGCAGTACGCAGGCGATCTACAATCTAGGCAATGTTTATGCGTTCGGCAAGGGCGTCAAAGTGAACAACGAACTCGCCGTAGAGTATTACAGAGCGGCTGCGGAGAGCGGTCTTGCGGAGGCGCAGTATAATCTCGCACAGCATCTACATAACGGCAGGGGCATAGAGCGCGACGACGAGGCGGCGGCATATTGGTTTTTGCAAGCCGCAAAGCGCGGAGATTCGGACGCTCAGTTTAAGATAGCTTCGTTCTATATGGACGGTATAGGCGTGGAAGAAGATCCGCAAAAGGCTGTTGAGTGGTTCGGTAAGTCCGCGCGGCAGGGCGACTCCGATGCGCAATACGCTCTGGGAATGTGCTACGACGAGGGTATGGGCGTAGAACGCGACGTCGACGAGGCGCGTGATTGGTACGAACGTTCTGCGGCACAGGGCAACGCCGCTGCAAAAAAGGCGTTGAAGAAACTCAAGTGAAATAATGGAAAAACCCGATTGGGACGGCGGGATAATCAAATTCTTCTACAAGTCGGATAAGCCGAACGAAGAAAAGAACAAGACCGCCGTCGAAGTGGAAAACGCAGAAATACTTTGCGACCGCGCCGCAGAAGCGTTCGAGCGCGGTGAAAAGACGACTGCCGTAGAGCTATGGAAAGCCGCCGCCGAAAAGGGCGACGACCACGCGATGTTTTGTCTGGGTGTATGCCTGTTCGAGGGAGACGGCGCGGAAGAGAATGATGCGCTCGCCGCACAATGGTTCGATAAATCGGCAAGACTGGAAAATTCGCGCGCACGGTACTATCTCGCGTATTGCTACGAACACGGATTTGGGGTAGAACGCAACCCCGACGAGGCGTTCGCGTGGTACACGCGGTCGGCGGAGCAGGATTATGCTTATGCCGAGCATCGGCTCGGACTGTACTATAAAAACGCCGACGGCTCGGATCTTGCCGCCAATAAGACGTTCTATTGGTTCTCGCAGGCGGCAAAACAAGGTCTCGTGCCGGCGATATACGAGCTGGGCGAGTGCTATTTCGACGGCATAGGCGAGGCTGTAAACAAGACTAAGGCTATCGAGCTTTTCCGTAAAGCCGCAGAAACGGATTACGCGCCCGCAGTTCACAAGCTGGGCGAGTGCGCCGAGCGCGGCGACGGCGTCGAAAAAGATATAACCGCAGCGATCGAATATTACAAGCGCGCGGCGGACTGCGGTTATCCCCCGTCGAAGTATGCGCTTGCCGTGCTGTATGAAAACGGCGTCGGCGTAGAAAAGAGTATCGCACAAGCTGTGCGACTGTACCGCGAAGCGGCGGAGGGCGGTTTTCCCGCCGCACAGAACGCATACGGCTGGTGTTTCGTAGTAGGCAAGGCGGTGGGTCGCGATCTGTACGAGGCGGCGCGCTGGTTTCAACGCGCGGCGAAGCAAGGCGATATGCGCGCACAGTACAATCTTGCGATGTGTTATGAAGAGGGACACGGCGTTGTGCAGAACGTCGATAAAGCGTTTATATGGCATTTGAAAGCCGCCGAGCAGGGCGACGATCGTGCGCAGTTGCACGTCGGATGGAGTTATCAGGTGGGCAACGGTGTGAACGTCGACGGTAAAGAGGCGTTCAAATGGCTCAAACGTTCGGCGGAACAGGGCAATGCGCAAGCGCAGAGCGACGTGGGATATTGCTACTGCGGCGGAATAGGTGTGAAGAAAGATAAAGCCGAAGGGTTCAAATGGTATCTGAAAGCCGCCGAGCAGAATAATCCTATGGCGGCGTTCAACGTCGCTTGCTCGTATCGGCACGGCGACGGCGTTAAAAAGAATGCCGATCTGGCAGTGCAATGGTACGAAAAAGCGGTCGGCTTGGGCGAGGCCGACGCATTGCTTAGTTTGGGTGCGATGTACGAGCGCGGCGAGGGCGTAAAAAAAGATCTGGCAAAGGCGGCGGAATGGTATAAAAAAGCGCTCGATAACGGCAATCCCGCCGCAGAGTTTTTGCTAGGCAGGAAAAAGTTCGCAAAATACAGATAAATAAAAATCGCGCCGACGCGGCGCGGGTGTTTTCGGGAGATACTCGATGTTCGGGAAGAAAAACAAAAAGGATAATTGGTTCAAAACCGCTAAAATCGCACGGCGCAAGGGCAGACTGCCCGAACCGTACTATACGCTTTTGCAGTATTACAGCTGTACCGCGTTCGACAATTGGGAAGGCGATCACGGCGGACATTTCGATTATTTTTGCGTTTCCGCATACGGCGGGCATACTCCCGAATCGATCGCCGCACTGCACTCGATACTGCCGAAAGACCTGCTTGAAAATTTCGAGGGCGCGCTTGTCGCATACGACGCGCTCGGCGAAGATCCCGAATACGAGGACGTCGAAAAGGCGCTCGACGGATTTGACGATTACGCCGACGAACATTCGGACGAGATCGCCGACATACTGCGCAATTACATCGCGGAGATGTCCGAGCGGCATTGCTTGTAGCATATAAATTATACGAGCGGCGTTCTACCGTTTTGTGCTTTTGCCGTTATATATCGAATACACGTCGCCGCAATATTCTTTGCGTCCGTCGCTTTCAACGATAATGTATGCGCCGTTGGGTAAGCCTGTAAGCTCATACCCGAACGACATCGGCATAATGTAATCTTTCGCTATATCGAAGTCGGCGCACGGAAATTGATACGTTTCGGTCGAGCCGTCGAAGTGCGGGATTATTATATCGTCGACAAACCCCATACCCGAAAACCATCGCGGCTCGGGAATGTCGGCAGGCTCTTCGGGAAAGTTCGCGACCGTTTCGCACATATTCATCGAACCCGCCGATATGCCTATAACAATGCCGTCGTAGTTTTTAAGGATCGATCTAAGACCTATGTTTGCGAAAAACGCGTTCTGGCACACGCATTTTCCGCCCGACAGAATGACAATATCCGCGCCCGAAACTATCTTGTGCGCGGATTTTTTGTTGCGGTCGTCGAGTACGGTATAATTGTCGAAATCCAACCCCGTCAAGCGGAAACTCTCTCCGATGACGGACAGCTTGGCGTCGTTGTCGTCCGCATCGGCGGGATCGTTTGCGACAAGCACGAGATTTTCGGTGCGATTCAAGCGCTTGCGGATTTGGGAAAGAATGCCGTTCTCGTCGTCTAGCGCGACGGGAATTCGCTCGCCGTCATCTCCGTAAAAGTGCGTTCGTAATATGCTTGTAAGAAAAAGCGTCATAAAAGCTCCGAGTATCGGGTCGTACTAATCGGTCAAACCGTCGAAATACCCGACGTATTTCACGTTGTCGTTGAGTTTATCGTCGGGGAACAGAAAGCGGAACGCTTCCAAAAAGTAATCGTCGGTCATACTCGCTATAAAGTCTACGACGAGATCGTTAGGTTCTGTGGAAATACGGTACTCGTCGCCGCCGTCGAAATAGTTATGGCGGACGTAGTTGTCGTCCAAGTAGTGTTTGTAGATAATCGACGATCTGTTTTCGTGTTCGACGTCGTAAAGGAAACGTTCGTACAGCTTTCGCATCATCGGCCTTATGATGTTGTCGTAGGGTTCGCGGACCTGCGGAAGCTGATATATCTTTTCGTTGTTTTCGCGTCGGCACAGTTCGAGAGCTTCGAAAACGTCGGGGCTTAATGATATGTACGGTTTGTTTAAGCTGTTCGATATTACGTCCTGCGTCACGTTTTCGATTATATCTTTATTGTATTTGCCGATTACGGTGTCCGTGTACTCGATACGCATACCGAGCGACCAGTATGCGTCCTGACGGTCCTTGCCGATGTAAGCTATCATATCGCTGAGCCGCACGACGCACCCTTCGAGTGTGGCGGGGCGGAGCAACTTGACCGCGTTCTTGTCGGCGTAGCACTTATCGAACATTTCATAAAACATATCTCGGTCGGGAAGTGCGGCGGGCGCATAATGCTCGTCTACTTTTTCGCCGCAATGGCACATTATCCCGTCGAGCGTCTGTATCGTCAGGTTGTTGTCCGTTATCATATTGAGAACGCGCACGCTGTGAACGTTGTGGTTGAAGTATTTGCGCGCGTGTTCGTAATACAGCTCGCTCAGAATGCTTTCTCCCGCATGCCCGAACGGCGTGTGTCCGATGTCGTGGCCTATTGCTATCGCTTCGATGAGATCGGGATTGAGACGCAACGCACGGCCTATCTTGCGTGCTATACGCGAAACGAGATGCACGTGTGACGAGCGGCGGGTTATGTCGTCGTTTTTGCGGAACGAAAAGACCTGCGTCTTGTCGCCGCAACGGTTGAAAAACTTGCAGTTGATTATCCGATCGGCGTCGATGACGAAATTAGGGCGCAGACAGTCCGCGCGCGTTTTGCCGTCGTACAGCCTGACCGCGTCGCAGTCCTTCGTCGCGTAAGGCGAGTATGCCCCCTCCGTCGCGGCGGCGTAACGTTGTATTTCCGCTTTTTGCTCATCAGTCGGTTTTTTCATACCGTCTCCGTGTATACGGTAATTATAGCATATCTACGAATTTCGGTCAAGTCTTACGACAGAGCATAAGCGCTTCGTGTTTTTCGACAGTGCAATCGCGGACTGTTGCACTTATAAAAGGTATTAATTTATCGATTGTTGTTGATAAATTAAGCGTTAAAGCGATTCGGAGATTACAGTTATGGATTGGAACGGGATTTGGAACGGCATAAAAGATTTTTTCACGAACAACGTTTGGAATATCGTGCTGTTCTTTGCCGTTTTCTTTGTCGGCATAATCGTCATAAAAATAATGATAAATATCGTCAGGCGGATATTCGCAAAAAGCAAGATGGAAAAGATCGCACAGCAGTTTATAGTCGCGATCATAAAAGTCTTGCTTTATCTCGTGCTTGTATTGGCGCTTCTCGGCATTATCGGCGTGCAGATAACGGGCATCGTAACGGCGCTCAGTGCGTTGCTTCTCGCGGTGGGTATGGCGCTTGAAAACAACATAGCGAACCTAGCGAACGGAATAGTCATCGTCGCGACGAAAATGTTCAAGAAAGGCGATTATATAGCTGTGGACGGAGTAGAGGGGAGCATATCGGACATCAATTTTCTGTTCACGACTTTGATCACTCTCGACAATAAGCGCATCACTATTCCCAATAGCACGGTAGTAAACAGCAGTGTTACAAACGCGGGCGCAAATCCGCGCCGCCGCGTGGACTTCACGTTTTCGGTCGCGTATGAAACGGATGTAGGGCTTGTAAAGAAAACGGTCGCGGAAGTTATGAAGAGCAACGGCAAGGTGTTGCTCGACCCCGAACCGTTTTGCAGACTCAAAACGCTCGGTTCGAGCAGTATCGACTTTTTCGCAAATTGCTGGTGCGATACCGAAGATTATTGGGACGTTTACTATTACATCGTCGAAAACGTGTACAACGAGTTCAAGCGCAACGGCATCGCCGTGCCGTACAGCCAGCTCGAAGTGCGCAGTCGCACCGACGATGTGGTAATGCCGTTTTCTCCCGAACCGCTTCCCGCGCGTGTGGAAAAGGAGCGCAAGATCGAAAGAAAGCTCGATTTGGAAAGCGCGAGCCTGTCCGAAGTCTTTCACATAAATAAAGACAGACCCAAAAAGTCGGGAAAAAGAAAAGACGGCGGTAATAAAACGCCCGCCGTCGTGACCGAACCCGAACTTCCGTCGGCGGGTAGTTCCGACCCGACAGATAAAAAAGAATAGAACATCAAATAACGCGTCGGCGTAAAAACATATGCGACCCCGACCGTATATTTATGCTAAGCGGCGTGTCGAAACCGTCAAGCGGCGTCGCCGACGTAGACGATCGTATCGCCCGAAAGCAATCCTTTTACCTCTACGTCGCCGATATCTAACGGCGTAGCGTGCGTTTTATCGGCATAAAATTCATAATCGGCCGTATCCCCGTATCCGTATGCCGAAAGCGAAAAATCCGATGCGGTGAGCGTCGCGCCTATCTCGCGAAACACGGTATATTCGCCGCCGTTATATTCGAATATTATCCTGCCGTAGTTTGCGGGGCTGTACGCTCCGAAATACAATGTGACATTGCCGTCTATGCCGTCCGTAAACTTGACGCGGCAAGTTTCGTCCGTATAAAGATTTCGGTCGAGATAAAGTCCCGTATCGTTTGAAAACTCTTCGGGATATTCGCGTATGAGCATATCCATATCGACCTTTTCGCCTTTATCTACGGTGAGAATATAGCTTTTGCCGCTGTTCGTATCTTGCACGGTGACGGAATATTTCGATGCGCAACCGATAGTGCCTAGTGTCGCCGCAATGCATACCGCCAAGATAAGGATAGATACAAGTCTCTTCGATTTCATAATATACCTCGCTTTTATTGTTTTAATTGAACGGCAATATGACTTTGCCGTTTATGTCACAATTTTCACATTTATGATATAACATTATATGTCATTTGTCAATACTAAATTTGATTTTCGCAGATAAATTGATAGCGATCGTGCTTTGCGGATAGTTTCTGGGTAGTTCGACCGCGACGACCTAAAACGACTCTTGTTTTGCAATATCGGTGAATTTTTTTACGAATTCGGTTTTGGCGTTTGTGTAACCGTCTCTGTCGTGTTCGTATTTCTTCCAAAGCGACAGTTTAAGCGTCTCGTATTCTTTCGCCGTATCGGGGTGCTTGTTCAGATAGTCTCTGAAATAGATTTCGTCGACGTCGTTTTTCAGTCTTACGTGCAGATGAAAAACTTTCTCGTCGAATCCGTTTTCGGTGTAGCCTTTGTTAAGCGATTTGCGATTTTCGCCCGACGACATCAAAATATAACCGTGTTCTTGCAGTATGTCGGAAATTCGGTCGATTTGACGGGCGGAGTTCGCGGCGATAATAATGTCGATTATCGGCTTTGCCATAATGCCGTCTATCGCCGTACTGCCGATATGGTGAAACTCCAAGCCGTTCGGCAACAGTTTTCGGAGCGCGCATACCTCTTCGTCGTACATTTCCGACCAATGCGGGTCGTGTTCGACCAGAAATATAGGGAAGAGTTGCCACAGCTCTTCGAGCGTCATTTCCGAAAGTTTTTTGATCGTCGACGGTGTGCGTTCCATTAGCATTTTCCCGATTGCCTGTTTTTTTAACAAAAAACACGCCTTATCGGCGCGTCCTTGCGTTGGCGGAGAAGGCGGGATTTGAACCCGCGCTCCGTATTACCGAACTACTCCCTTAGCAGGGGAGCCCCTTGAGCCACTTGGGTACTTCTCCATCAAGTCTTTGAATTATATCGGATTTTCGCCGCCTTGTCAAGTGTTTTGAGTAACAATGCGGAATTGGGAGTTATGAATATTCCACCTATGTCTCCGGTCGTAACGCTTTTTCATAATTGCGCCGTGTCTTTTACACTTACCCGAAAAAAGACAAAATTGACCTGTTAGGTCATATTAAAATTTAGAATTTATGTTTGTGATACTATAATAAGACATTAATTTTGGGGAGTACAAAATGGATAACAAATGCAATCGGTGCAAGCAATTCGACAGGTATTATACGCGTGGGGTGACGCGGTTCGATAAGACGGAGATCGGGCGGTGTTATGCGACGGGGGACGATGTGAGCGCGCAGGGAAGTTGCGATAAGTTCACGGCAAAAACTCCCGTCAAAAGGACAAGGTACGCGATCGAACTGTGTTTGAATAAAATAATGACCGATGTATCGGCGGTGCGCAATATGATAGAGGAAAACGACGATGGGCAAGTGTAAGTCTTGCGCAAACCGCAAACGATTATACAGGCGGTCGACGTGCGGGTATTACGCCGATAAAAAGTATTACTGTACGGAGCGAGAGACGATGACGGACAATGAAAGCGGATGCGAGCGGTGGGAGAAAAAGAGAGTAGAGACAGATTTGTCAAAAGCTAGGTTCGATAAGGTCGAAGATGATTTGAGATATTTGACGGAGAAATTTCGATAGAGCTGCGGGGTTAAGCCACGTCGATAGCTTTCTATATTATATAATGATAGTGTGCGTCAGTGCTGAGAGTGAGGATCGCGTAAAAAAAATTATAAAAAAATTCGTATAACGGCGTGAAATCGTTTGACAAAGGGAGTCAATTAAGGTATAATTTTTTAGCTACATTATTCGAGTAGCTGTTTTTATGTGATTTTACGGGGCTTTGCGCCCCTAAAAATTTCGGAGAAAATGGCACGCCCGAATGCGTGAAAGCCTTTGATAACAACCGGATAACCGGTCAGGCAACAAGGAGAATTTTATGTCCAGCCAAAAAATACGTATTAAACTTCGCGCTTACGATCACGAGTTGGTCGATAGTTCGGCTCAGCGTATAGTCGACGCGGCGAAGCAGACCGGCTCGAAAGTCTGCGGTCCGATACCTCTGCCTACGCAGAAAGAGGTCGTCACTATCCTGCGTTCGGTGCACAAGCACAAGGACAGCCGCGAGCAATTCGAGTTGCGGACTTATTCGCGTCTCATAGACATCTACTCGCCTTCGGGCAAGACAGTCGATTCGCTTATGCGTCTCGATCTTCCCGCCGGCGTCGATATCAAGATCAAGTTGTAATCGATCGGGGGCAACGAATTATGAAGAAAGCTATATTAGGTAAAAAATTAGGTATGACGCGTATTTTCGGCGAGAACGATATTGCGATCCCCGTAACCGTCGTACAGTGCGGTCCTATGACCGTTGTCGACACGCGCACGCCCGAACGCAACGGGTACAGCGCGGTCGTTTGTGCGTTCGAAGAAGAGAAAGAGGGCAGGCTCAACAAGCCGGAAGCCGGTCTTTTCAAAAAGGCTAAACAGAAGCCCGCGAAGTATCTTCGCGAGTTTCGTTATGAAAATGCGGACAGTTATTCTGTCGGCAGTGTTATCGACTGCACCATTTTCGCCGACGGCGATATGGTCGACGTATCCGGCGTGACCAAAGGTCGCGGTTTCACCGGCGTTATCAAGCGTTGGAATCATCACCGTCTCAAAATGACGCACGGCACGGGTCCCGTTCACCGCAGCGTCGGTTCGACGGGCGCGAACTCCAATCCGTCCCGCCGCATCAAGAACCTCAAAATGCCCGGTCAGTACGGACATGAGAACGTCACGATCCAAAACCTCAAAGTCGTCAAGGTCGACAAGGCGCGCAACGTGCTTTTGATACGCGGCGCGGTACCCGGTCCGAAAGGCGGACTCGTAACCGTTCGCGAGACGGTGAAATAAGAGGGGGTCAAGGAGATATTATGCCTACAATCAAGATATACAATCAGAAAGGCGAATCGACCGGCACGATGGAACTCGACGAGAGCGTATTCGGCGTCGAGTATAACGAGCCGCTCATTCATCAGGTCATAGTTGCGCAGATGGCTAACGCGCGTCAGGGAACGAAGAGTGCGCTTACCCGCACGGAAGTTCGCGGCGGCGGACGCAAGCCGTGGAGACAGAAAGGCACGGGCAATGCGCGTCAAGGCTCCATTCGTTCGCCCCAGTGGAAAGGCGGCGGCGTGGTGTTCGCGCCGAAGCCGCGCAGCTTCCGCAAAAAGGTAAACAAGGTAGTGCGTTGGAGCGCGTTTACGAGCGCGCTCAGTGCGAAAGTCGCCGACGGTAACCTTATAGTTTTGGACAAGCTCGAAGTCGAACCCAAGACGAAGCAGATGGCCGCCGTACTCAAAGCGCTCAAAATAGAAAGCCGTGTGCTTCTCGCGCTTCCCGAAGGCAGTGCGAACGCGCTCAAAGCGGCGCGCAACATTCCCAACGTGCGCACTGCGGCAAGCGAACAGCTTTGCGTATACGACGTTGTTGCGAATGCGGTCGTACTCACTACCGTCGACGCGATCAAGGCGATCGAGCAAAAATATACGGCTAAGGAGGTCGCGGCACAATGAACGCTCACGACATCATATTGAAACCGGTCATAACCGAGAAATCGAACGACGGGGTTGCGGCAAAGCGCTATGCGTTCATTGTCGACCCTCGCGCGGATAAAACGCAGGTAAAGGCGGCGATTGAAGAGGTTTTCGACGTAAAGGTCGAGAGCGTGAACATCGTCAACGTGCGCGGCAAGCTCAAACGTCAGGGCAGAACGAGCGGTTACACGTCCAAACGCAAAAAAGCATATGTGACGCTCACCGAATCGTCTAAGGCGATTCCCTTCTTCGAGACGCTGTCCTAAACGTAAAAGGAGATAATTATGGCAATTAAGAGATATAAACCGATCACGCCGGGCACGCGGTTCAAAACCGTTATCGCGGCGAGCGAGCTTACGGGCGACAAGCCTTACAAGCCGCTGCTCAAAGAGCAAAGCAAACACGGCGGCCGCAACTTTACGGGTAAGATAACCGTCAGACATCACGGTGGCGGCAACAGACAGAAATACCGTATAATCGACTTCAAGCGCGACAAGGACGGCATTCCCGCGAAAGTCGCGACCGTCGAGTACGATCCCAACCGCACTTCGTTCATTGCTCTTCTGCATTATGCGGACGGCGAAAAACGCTATATACTCGCTCCGCTCGGACTGCAAAAGGGCGACACGGTGATTTCGGGCGAAGGCGCGGACATCAAGTCCGGCAACTGCCTGCCGCTGTCGTCGATCCCCGTAGGTACGCTCGTACACAACATCGAGCTTATTCCGGGACGCGGCGGTCAGATGGCGCGCACTGCGGGCGCGGCGGCACAGCTTATGGCAAAAGAAGGTAAGTATGCTACGCTCAGACTTCCTTCCGGCGAAATGAGAATGGTGCTTCAACGCTGCCGCGCGACGATCGGTCAGGTCGGCAACCTCGACCACGAGCTGGTATCGCTCGGTAAAGCGGGCCGCAAACGCCATATGGGCGTCAAGCCGACGGTACGCGGCGTCGTTATGAACCCTTGCGATCACCCGCACGGCGGAGGCGAAGGTAAGAGTCCGATAGGCAGACCGAGTCCGGTATCGCCTTGGGGCAAGCCGACGCTCGGCAAGAAGACGCGTTCCAAGCACAAAGCATCCGACAAGCTCATTGTCAAACGGATCAACTAGGAGTTTTGAGAAATGTCAAGATCGACCAAAAAAGGATACTATGTCGACGCCAAGCTGATGAAAAAAGCGGAGGCGATGCAAGAGACGGCAGACAAACGTCCGATAAAGACGTGGTCGCGCGCGTCCACCATATTCCCCGAATTCGTAGGACTTACGTTTGCCGTACACAACGGCAAGAAGTTCGTGCCGGTATATGTCACGACCGATATGGTCGGACACAAGCTCGGCGAGTTCGCTCCGACGCGCACGTTCTTGGGACACGCGGGCGAGAAGACGACGAAGGGCAGATAAGGAGCTTAAAATGGCTAAAAGAATGAAAGAAAAAGCGGCGCGCGTAGAAGAGCGTCGCGAAAAGCGTCCGTTCGCAACGGCAAAATATGTCCGCATTTCGCCCGATAAAGTGCGTATAGTGCTTGCGCTCATTCGCGGCAGGTCGGTTGCGGAAGCGATGGCTATACTTCAAGCGACGCCCAAAGCGGCAAGCGAGGCTATATTCAAGGTTCTCAACTCCGCAGCGGCAAACGCCGAGCACAACAAGGATATGTCTATCGACGATCTTTATGTCGCCGAAGCGTTCGCCAATGCCGGTCCGACGCTCAAACGCTATCAGCCGGTAAGCAAGGGCAGAGCGCATCACATCTTGAAGCGCACGAGCCACATTACAGTCATACTCGACAGCAAGGAGGGCTTATAATTATGGGTCAGAAGGTAAATCCCCACGGACTCCGCGTCGGCGTTATCGAGAAATGGAACTCCCAATGGTATGCTAATAAGCAGGAGTTTGCGTCGTTCGTTCTCGAAGATCATAAGATCCGCGAGCATATCGAGAATAAATACAAGTCCTGCGGCATCAGTAAGGTCGTTATAGAGCGCCCGCAAGGCAAGGTTCAAATCTCGATCCATTCGCAGTTTCCCGGCAAGATAATCGGGCAGAAGCACGTCGGCGTCGACGAGCTTAAAAAGAACCTCGAAAAGCTGACGGGCGGCAAAAAGATATACGTCAATATCATAGAAGTCAAGCACCCCGACCTCAACGCGAAGTTGCTTGCCGAGAGCATTGCGGCACAGCTCGAAAAGCGCGCGTTCTTCCGTCGTACTATGAAACAGGCGATGAGCAAGGCTATGCACGCAGGCGCTAAGGGCGTTAAGGTTCAGGTCGGCGGCCGTCTCGACGGTGCGGAAATCGCGCGTGCCGAGCATTATCAAGAGGGTTCCATTCCTCTGCAAACGCTCCGTGCCGATATCGATTACGGCTTTTGTATCGCGCACACCACGTTCGGCGTTCTCGGCGTTAAGGTGTGGATATACAAGGGCGACGTTTTGAGCGCCGCACCCGTAAAAGCGCCCGCAACGGGCGAATTCAAGGAGGGCGAATAATATGTTAGCTCCCAATAAAGTAAAACACCGCAGAGTACAACGCGGCAGAATGAAGGGCAAAGCGACGCGCGGCAACACCATTGCATACGGTGATTACGCGCTCGTCAGTCTCGATTCGGGCAGGATCACTTCCAACCAGATAGAGGCGGCGCGTGTCGCGATGACCCGTTACACCAAGCGCGGCGGTAAAGTGTGGATATGCATATTCCCGCACAAGCCGTACTCCAAAAAACCCGCAGATACCCGAATGGGTAGCGGTAAGGGCGCGCCCGAATACTGGGCGGCGATCGTCAAACCGGGTACCGTAATGTTCGAGATGTCGGGCGTAAGCGAGACGGTGGCGCGCGAGGCGCTCAGGCTCGCGTCCTATAAACTTCCCGTGCGTTGCAAAGTAGCGGTGCGCGAAAAGACCGAAACGGTCGAAGAAAACGGCGGCGAGGAGGTCGAATGATGAAAGAGAAAATTCACGAGTTAAGTGACGGGGATTTGCAGCAGAAGCTGGAGTCGCTCAAAACCGAACTGTTCAACCTTCGGTTCTCGCACGCGACGGGTCAGCTCGCCAACCCTATGCAGATACAAAACGTTCGCCGCGACATCGCGCGCGTAAAGACGGTCATCAGAGAGCGTGAGCTTCGCGCCGGTAAGGAGGCTAAATAATGGAACGCAACGACAGAAAGACACGCGAAGGCTTGGTCGTTTCCGATAAAATGGATAAGACGGTCGTCGTATCGGTCGTAGAAAAGTATAAGCATCCGCTCTATAAAAAGACGGTCAGCCGCACGAAGCGCTTCAAGGCGCACGACGAGAATAACGAATGCGGCGTCGGCGACAGAGTGGAAATCATCGAGACCCGCCCTATCTCCAAAGACAAGTGCTGGCGCGTTAACAAGATCGTAGAAAAAGCGAAGTAATTTTGAGACCTTATGTCGTCCGCTTTAAGGCAGCGTTCGATCACCGCGATCGATTGCCGATTGCCGAGACGCGCCTAAGCGCTCAAACGTCGGAGCGTTTTCCGACGGACATAAGTATCGAAAGATCAATCGTAACAGGAGTAAATTATGATACAACCTCAATCGTATCTTAAAGTTGCCGACAACACCGGCGCGAAAGAGATTATGTGTATACAGGTTATGGGCGGATCGCTCCGCAAGAGCGGCAACATCGGCGACATCATCACCGCGTCGGTCAAGTCCGCACAGCCCGGCGGCACCGTCAAGAAAGGCGACGTCGTAAAGGCGGTTATCGTTCGCACGCATCAGGGCGTAAACCGTCCCGACGGCTCGCACATTCGTTTCGATGACAACGCCGCCGTTATAATAGACAATCAAAAGCAGCCGCGCGGCACCCGTATCTTCGGACCGATAGCCCGCGAACTGCGCGACCGCGACTTCACAAAGATTATATCTTTGGCGCCCGAAGTTCTTTAAGGAGGCTGCTATGAATCTCAATGTCAGAAAAGGCGACAATGTAAAGGTTTTGACCGGAAAGGATAAGGGCAAGACCGGCAAGGTTCTCGCAACCGATCCCAAAACGGGCAAAGTGCTGGTAGAGGGCGTCAATATCGCCACCCATCACCACAAGGCGCGTGCCGCGACCGAGCAGTCGGGCAAGATCAAGGTCGAAGCTCCGTTGGACGTAAGCAACGTGCAAATACTCTGCCCGTCATGCGGCAAGAGCGTGCGTGTTCGTCATCAGGAGATCGACGGCAAAAACGCGCGCATCTGCATCAAGTGCGGTGCGAGCATAGACGCGGCGCTCAAAGCCGATAAAGCCAAAAAGAAAGCGGACAAGGCGGAGAAGAAAGTCAAAAAGACTAAGGAAGACAAGGACGTTGCGGAAGAAGTCAAGGGCGCAACTTCCGATGAACCCGTCGCCGACAAGAAACCCGCCAAAAAGACTACCAAAAAAACGGCTAAGACCGCAGAACCCGTCGACGACAAGACTGCCGACGGTAAAAAGGAGTAATACGCAAAATGGCAGAAAAAGCGACAAAGAACAAGTCTGTCAAGACCGAGTCGGCGGTTCCCGCCGGACGTCCGCAGAAATCGACCAATCCCGACCGTTACCGCTTGCGCAAGCGCTATCGCGAGGAGATCGTTCCGAGCCTTATGAAAGAACGCGGCTACAAGAACATCAACGAAGTTCCGAAGCTCGTGAAGATAGTGCTCAATATGCGTCTCGGCGACATAAAAGACAACTCCAAGAGCATACAGCTCGCCCAAGCCGAACTCGACGCCATTGCGGGACAGCACAGCGTGCTTGTCAAAGCAAAGAAGTCGGTCAGTAACTTCAAACTGCGCGAAGGTCAGTCCATCGCGATAAAGGTTACGCTTCGCGGCGAGTCGGCATACGAATTCCTCGACAGGCTCATATCGATAGCGCTTCCGCGCGTAAGAGACTTTCGCGGAATATCGGGCAAATCGTTCGACGGGCGCGGCAACTACGCGCTCGGCATAAAGGATCAGACGATCTTCCCCGAAATTTCATACGAACTCATCGAGAAAATTCGCGGTTTCGACGTCGATATGGTCACTACTGCCAAGACGGACGAAGAAGCCAAGTTGCTGCTTACCAAGCTCGGTATGCCCTTTAAGAATTAAGGAGATCATTATGGCTAAAAAGGCGATGATAAACAAACAACAGAGAGTACCCAAGTACAAGACGCGCGCATACACGCGTTGCAGTATTTGCGGCCGTCCGCATTCCGTACTCAAAAAGTACGGCATTTGCAGGATTTGCTTTCGCAACCTCGCGTACAAGGGTGAAATACCCGGCGTGAAAAAATCGAGCTGGTAAGGAGGTATAAGTTATGGTTACAACAGATCCTATCGCGGACCTTCTGACCCGCATTCGCAACGCGATCACGGCACGGCACGATACCGTTTCGATTCCCGCGTCCAAGATGAAAAAATCGATTGTGGATATTCTCGTCGCCGAAGGCTTTGTGTCGTCGGGCGAGATCGTCGAAGAGGGCGGTCACAACAACATCAAGGTTGTCCTCAAATACGACGCCAAAAACCGCAACGCAATAACCAATTTGAAGCGCATCAGCAAACCCGGTCTCCGTGTGTATTGCGGCTGTGAGGATCTGCCCAGAGTTTTGGGCGGCTACGGCATAGCCATCATATCCACGTCGCACGGCGTTATGACCGACAAGAAGGCGCGTGAACTTAAAGTAGGCGGCGAAGTTCTCGCCTACGTGTGGTAGGAGGGCGCTTATGTCACGTATAGGCAGAAAACATATAGACGTTCCGGCGGACGTTCAGGTCAAATTCGAGAACGGCGTCGTAACCGTCAAAGGCAAGCTCGGCGAACTCAGTCAGGCGATAGCAAGTTCCGACATCAGCGTCAAGATCGAACCCGGCGTTGTGACTGTGGAGCGCGCCAATGACGAAAAGCAGACGCGTGCGTATCACGGTCTTTACCGTCAGCTCATTGCCAATATGGTGTCCGGCGTACAGAAAGAGTTTACAAAGACTCTTATCGTGGCCGGTGTAGGTTATAAATGTGCGGTAAACGGCGACAAGCTCGTTATGAACATCGGTTATTCCAAGCCGGTCGAGTACACCGCGCCCGCAGGCATCAAACTCGCTTGCCCCGACCCGCTCACCATCGTAGTCAGCGGCATCAACAAAGAGCACGTCGGCGAAGTCGCCGCTCAGATCAAGGCGAAGCGCCCCGTCGAACCGTATCACGGCTACGGCTTGCATTACAGCAACGAGGTTGTTGTGCGCAAGGAAGTCATTAAGACGGGTAAGAAGTAAGGAGCGATAAACAATGATTAAGAAAATCGATAAAAATAAGATTCGTATGAAGCGTCATAAACGTTTGCGCTTCAATCTCAAAGGTACGGCTGAATGCCCGCGCCTGTCCGTTTACCGCTCTACGAACAACGTTTACGTTCAGATAATCGACGACGTTAAGGGGGTGACCCTCGTTTCGGCGGGTACGAAGGCGAAGGGCGCGAAATTCGACGGTATGACCAAGACGCAGGTTGCGGAAGCGGTCGGCAAAGCGGTCGCCGAGAAAGCGCTCAAAGCAGGCATAACCGAAGTGGTTTTCGATCGTGGCGGCTATCTCTACACGGGTAGAGTAAAGGCTCTCGCCGACGCGGCGCGCGCCGCAGGGCTCAAATTCTAAGGTCGGCGCGGTGTGTGCGGGCGGATCTTTCCGTCAAAGCGCGCACGTCGGAGCGCAGTCTGCGTTCCCGACCGCTCACCCACAATTAACGCAATAAGGAGTTCATAATACATTATGGCACGCGAAGATTTCAAAAAGAAAAGAGATAAAGACGCCGTAGACGACGGTATCAAGACCAAGCTCGTAGCAACTAAGCGCGTATGCAAGGTAGTTAAGGGCGGTCGCAACAGCAGTTTTGCCGCGCTCGTCGTTGCGGGCGACGGTAAGGGCAAGGTCGGTATCGGTATGGGTAAAGCAACCGAAGTTCCCGAAGCCATCAAAAAAGCGGAACAGGCGGCGCGGCGCAGTATGACTGCGATTTCGCTCAACGGTACATCGATTCCGCACGAGACGATCGGCAAGTTCGCTTGCAGTGAAGTTCTTCTCCGTCCCGCTCCCGAAGGTCGAGGCGTTATCGCCGGCGGTAGCGTGCGTGCGGTGTTGGAGCTTTGCGGAATAAACAACATTACGACAAAGTGCTACGGCTCGCGTAACCCCATCAACGTCGTTAAGGCGACGATGAACGCGCTCAAAAGTCTGAGAACGGCTGACGAGGTTGCGGCTTTGCGCGGCAAGACAGTCGAAGAGATCAAGGGTTAAGGTGACTGCTATGGCTAAGAAAGAACAAGCACAACAGGAAAAGAAACTCAAAGTTACGCTCGTCAAGAGCACTGCGGGTTGCCTTGAAAAACAGCAACGCACCGTACAGGCTTTGGGGCTCAGAAAAATTCGCCAAACTGTCACTGTACCCGACAACGACGCAATGCGCGGAATGATTTTCGTTGTCAAGCACCTTGTCACTGTGGAGGAAATCTAATATGAAAATGCACGCATTGATGCCGGCGGACGGCGCTCGCACTAAGGCGAAGAGATTGGGCAGGGGTATCGGTTCCGGTCTCGGCAAAACGTCCGGCAAGGGTCATAAAGGACAATGGGCGAGAAGCGGCGGCGGCGTTCGTCCCGGTTTCGAGGGCGGTCAGATCACGCTTATGCGCAGACTGCCCAAGCGCGGCTTCAACAGCAAGTTCCGCAAGGTATTCAACGTTATCAACGTCGAACAGCTCAACGAGTTCGACGACGGCACGGTCGTAGACCTGCGTCTCCTGCTCGAAACGGGCATTTTGAGAAAGCCGGAAGAGTACGGGCTTAAAGTGCTCGGCGACGGCGAACTGACCAAAAAGCTCACCGTCAAGGCGGCGAAGTTCACAAAGTCCGCTCAGGAAAAAATCGAGAAAGCGGGCGGCAAGGCAGAAATAGACAATGTTTGAAACGCTTAAAAACGCATTCAAAAATAAAGAGGTGCGCACGAAACTTCTAATAACGATCGCGCTCCTCTTTATCTACCGTTTGGGTTGCTGGATACCTATTCCGGGTATCAATGCGGCGGCCTATTCGAGTACGATGAACGACGGTTCGCTGTTGTCGCTGTTGAACGGTATCAACGGTAACGCGCTTGCCAACGGTTCGTTATTCGCGATAGGTATAACGCCGTATATAAACGCGTCGATAATATTGCAGCTTCTCACGGTCGCCATTCCGAGACTCCAAGAGTATTCGAAACAGGGCGACGAGGGCAAGCGCAAGATAACGCAAATCACTCGGTATATCACCATTATACTCGCTATCGCGCAAGCGGCGGCAATCACGGTGTCGTATGCCCGATCGGGAGCGCTCACGGACGGCGTATTCGGTCCGATGAATCAGACTTGGCTTATCGGCATATTCGTAGCACTGTTGATGATAACCGGCTCTATGCTTACAATGTGGTTGGGCGAGAGAATAACCGACTACGGCGTAGGCAACGGCATAAGCCTTTTGATCTTTGTCGGTATCATCGCTTCTGCGGGCCTGTCGATAATAGCGCAGTTCAAGAGCGCGATCGACGGCGACGAAATGGCTATATGGCAACTCATAGGCTTTGTAATAATGGTCGTTGCGGTGTTTATGCTCATCGTGTTCGTCGACCTTGCGGAGCGCAGAGTTCCCGTTCAGTACGCCAAGCAGATAAAAGGCAGAAAGCAGTACGGCGGGCAAAGCACGTATATCCCCGTTAAACTCAACGCGAGCGGCGTGTTGCCGATAATCTTCGCGACGGCGATAATCACATTCCCGCAGATGATAGCGCAGATGGTTGCGCCCGAAAGTTCGTTCTACCGTTGGTGGTCGACGTGGTTGGGCGCGGGCAGTCAGTATCCTATCTATTATATACTCGTGGCGCTCTTGATCCTGTTCTTCTCGTACTTTTACGCGCAGATCGAGTTCAACCCCGAAGATATATCGCGCAACATTCAGCAGTACGGCGGCTTTATACACGGCATTCGTCCGGGCAAGCCGACGACCGAATATCTGTCGCGCATATCCAAGCGTCTCACGCTGTTCGGCGCAATATTCCTTGCGTTCATTGCGTTGGTTCCGTCGGTCATATTCGCGGCGGTGCTGGGCAGCGGCGGACAAACGCTGGTCAACGCTTTCTCGGCAACGGGAATGCTCATCGTAGTCTCGGTTGCGCTTGAATTCAACAAACAGCTCCAGAGCTTGTTGATGATGAAGCAGTACAAAGGATTCTTGAAGTAATCGAATAGGCAGGGTCGCCGACGAGCGTCCGCACTTTCGAAAGACAACTACTACTGTCAACGGAGGATCGCTATGAATTTGATCATTATGGGCGCGCCAGGTTCCGGCAAAGGAACGCAGGCGACGCAAATCTGCAAAAAGCATAATTTACCGCATATTTCCACCGGCGATCTTCTCCGCAAGAATATAGCGGACGGTACCGATCTCGGCAAGAAAGCCAAAGCGTATATGGACGCAGGCAAGCTGGTTCCCGACGATCTCGTAATCGCGCTCATAAAAGCAAGGTTCGAAGAACCCGACTGCAAAAACGGTTTCCTTCTCGACGGATTCCCTCGCAACAGCGCGCAAGCGGACGTTCTCGGCGGGATAGTCGAAATCGATAAAGCTATCTATCTCGACGTCGACTTAGGCAAGATCGCCGACCGTATGGCGGGACGCAGGGTATGCCCCGCGTGCGGATACTCGACGAGCGTCGATCTCGCAAAGGACAGCAAGTGCAAAGAGTGCGGCGCGGCGCTTATCATTCGCGACGACGACCGCCGCGACGTGGTCGAGAACAGACTTAAAGTATACTCCGAACAGGCGGCGCCGCTTGTCGAGTATTATAAAGCAAAGGGCGTGCTTGTCACTGTCGACGGCAACAGATCGATCGACGACGTAAACAAGCAGATAGAGGACGCGCTTAAATGATCTGCAAAACGCAAGCCGATTACGACGGTATGCGCGCGGCGGGCAAGGTAGTCAAAGCCGCGCTCGACGCGGCGGAGAAATGCGTCCGAGCGGGCGCGACCACTTTGGAGATAGACGCGGTCGTCGAACAGACTATAAGAAGTATGGGCGCGACCCCGTCATCTAAGGGTTTTCACGGTTACCCCAATGCGTCGTGTATATCGGTCAACGACGTAGTCGTTCACGGAATACCGTCGCTTAACGTCGTCAAGGACGGCGACATAGTGTCTGTCGACATTACCGCACTTTTGAACGGATACCAAAGCGACGCCGCCCGCACATTTTTGGTCGGCAATGTTTCGGAGCGCGACAGGGCGCTCGTTGCGGCGGCTAAGGAAGCGTTCGAGCTCGCTATGGAGTACGCCGTTGCGGGCAACCGCGTGGGCGACATCTCGGCAACGGTGCAGATGTTCTGCGAGTTCGGCGGGTACGGAGTAGTCCGCGACCTTACGGGACACGGCATAGGACACAATATGCACGAGCCGCCCGAAGTTCCAAACTTCGGCAAGCGCAAGACGGGCGCACCGCTCAAAGTAGGGTTGTGCATAGCAGTCGAGCCGATGATAACGGCAGGCGGTTGGCGGGTCAAGACCGATCGCGACGGATGGACGGTCAGAACGTCCGACGGCAGCCGTGCGGCGCACTATGAAAACACGATAATCGTCACCGACGGCGCGCCGGAAATACTCACGGTATAGGCGGCTATAATGGAAACGGGCGATATTGTGATAAGCCGAGCGGGACACGATACGGGCAAATCGTTCGTGGTGATAGCGGTGGTAAGCGACGGGTTCGTGCTGATAGCGGACGGCAAGTCGCGACCGATCGAAAATCCCAAGCTCAAACGAAAAAGGCATTTACGGGCAGTAGAGCCGAGCGGCTTGAAAAACCCGACGAACGCGGCGCTCAAAAAGCGCATAAAACAATTCATTTCGGACAGGAGGTTGTATGCCGAGAAGTGATAATATAGAAGCCGAAGGCACTGTAGAGGAGTGTCTGCCGGGTACTAAGTTCAAAGTCAAGCTCGATAACGGCGCAATTGTTATGTGCACGATCGCGGGCAAGATGAGAGTCAACTATATCAAAGTACTGTTGGGCGACCGCGTCAAAGTTGCGATCTCACCGTACGATATCACAAGAGGTATAATAACTTTCAGAAGTAAAAATTGACGCGCAAACCGTCAATACGTATTTACATCTATCCAAGCGCCGATGCGCGCAACATAAAACAATCTCTAACCAACGACAATTCCGAATTCCGCAATGCGGATTCCGAATCGATAAAGGAGCAATTATGAAAGTAAGATCTTCGGTCAAGCCTATGTGCGACAAGTGCAAAGTCATACGCCGTCACGGCAAAGTTATGGTAATTTGCAGTAAGAACCCCAGCCACAAACAGCGTCAGGGCTGAGCGTCGGTGTTGCCGTGCGGTTCGCACGGCGGCTTCGGTGTTTTCGGCAGGGAAAGATAATCGAAAACAACCGCGCGGGCGTGAGCGTGACATTCCACGCGCTTGCGTTTCGGCGCGACAAGATAAACAACAAAATCATTCAAGGAGTAGTCAAAGTGGCAAGAATTGCAGGCATTGATTTGCCCAAAGAAAAACGTGTCGAGATCGGACTTACGTATATTTACGGCATCGGTCGTCCGACGGCAAACAAAATTCTCAAAGCGACGGGCATAGATCCCGATATTCGCGTCAAGGACTTGACAGGCGATCAGGAGAACGCGCTTCGTACCTATATAGACAAAAACGTCAAGGTGGAAGGCGACCTTCACCGCGAAGTCGAGCTTAACATCAAGCGTCTCAAAGACATCGGTTGCTATCGCGGCGTGCGGCATCGTAAAAACCTGCCCGTTCGCGGTCAGAACACCAAGCAGAACGCGCGCACCCGCAAGGGTCCGAAGCGCACCGTTTCGCGCAAGAAGAAGGAGAAATAAAATATGGCAGTCAAAAAGTCCACGACCAAGAAGAAGGTCACAAAGAATATCGACAAGGGCTGCGTTCACATTCACGCGTCGTTCAACAACACCATTGTCACCGTCACCGACGAGCAGGGCAACGCTATTGCCGCTTGCTCGGCGGGCGCGCTCAAATTTCGCGGATCGAGAAAAAGCACTCCGTATGCCGCTCAGATGGCGGCCGAAGAAGCGGCGCGCCGCGCGATGGATCACGGCTTGCGCTCTGTCAAGGTGTTTGTAAAAGGACCGGGTTCGGGCAGAGAGTCCGCTATCCGCGCTATGGAAGTAGTCGGTTTGCAGGTCACGGAGATCAGCGACGTATCGCCGATCCCGCACAACGGATGCCGTCCGCCCAAGCGCAGACGCGTTTAAGGAGATTAGATTATGGCAAGAAATATTTGTGCAGATTGCAGACAGTGCCGTCGCGAAGGTCAGAAACTGTTTTTGAAGGGCGAGCGCTGTGTATCCAAAAAGTGCGCTATGGAGCGCCGTCCCGTCCCTCCCGGACCGCACGCGCAAATGCGCCGCAAGAACAGCGAGTACAACACTCAGCTTCGCGAAAAGCAAAAGGTCAAGCGCGCATACGGCGTACTCGAAAAGCAGTTCCGTATGTACTATGAAAGAGCGGAACGCCAAAAGGGCGTAACCGGCGAGAATATGCTCGCTATGCTCGAAAAGCGTCTCGATAACGTCGTGTACCGTATGGGCATCGGCGCGTCGCGCAAAATGGCGAGACAGATCGTCAATCACGGTCACATTCTCGTAAACGGCAAGCGCGTCGACATCCCGTCCTATCAGGTCAAGCTCGGCGACGAGATCTCCATTCGCGAGACCAGCCGCGACAACGCGCTGTTCAAAGAACTTCGCGGTGCGAAGATCGTAATGCCCAAGTGGGTCACGTTCGACACCGAGAACTTTATAGGCAAGATCGTCGACAACCCGAAGCGCGACGACATCGATCTCAGTATCA
Source organism: uncultured Christensenella sp. (assembly GCA_910577435.1). Lineage (GTDB taxonomy): Bacteria > Bacillota > Clostridia > Christensenellales > Pumilibacteraceae > Anaerocaecibacter. The sequence continues at coordinate 100,126 of CAJTLV010000006.1, forward strand.
ACGAACAGCTCATCGTCGAGTTGTACTCTAAGTAATAAGGAGTAGCGAGCTATGATGGAAATCGAAATGCCGAAAATCTCGTTGGAGGAAACCGACAGCTACCGCACGGGCAAGTTCGTCGTCGAACCGCTCGATCGCGGTTACGGTCACACGCTCGGCAACGCCCTGCGCCGCGTACTGCTGTCCAACCTTCCGGGCGCCGCCGTCGTCGGTATAATGATCGAAGGCGTCGACCACGAGTTTTCGACAATAAAGGGCGTCAAGGAAGACGTCACGGAGATCATTCTCAATCTCAAATCGCTCAACCTCAAAGCGAATTTTTCGGACAAGAACCTCGTTAAAGAACTGCATCTCCAAAAGAGCAGTGCGGGCGCGGTCACTGCGGCGGACATCGACGCAGATCCCGAAATAGATATACTCAATCCCGACCTGTATCTTTGCACGCTCGACGACGGCGCCAAGCTCGATATGACGCTGTACGTCAAAAAGGGCAGGGGTTATGTCGTCGCGGAAAACCTTAAAGATCCGTCACGCCCGATAGGATACATTCCCATCGACGCTATATTCACGCCCGTCAAGTTCGCATCGTACTCGGTCGAGCCGACGCGCGTCGGTCAGTCGCTCGACTACGACAAACTGACTATCAATGTGAGCACCGACGGCTCGCTGTCCGCTAAGGACGTACTTAGCCTTGCGGCTAAGGCGCTCGAAGACCACATCAAACTATTCGTCGCGCTTTCCGATACGATCTCCGGTATGGACATTCTCGTGTCGCGCTCTGAGGACAGACAGCAAAAGGTCTTGGAAATGAACATCGAGGAAATGGACTTGTCCGTTCGCAGTTACAACTGCTTGAAGCGCGCAGGCATCCATACCGTCGCCGACCTTACGCGCAAGACCGAAGAGGATATGCTCAAAGTGCGCAATCTCGGCAGAAAATCGCTCGACGAAGTTATCGCCAAGCTCCGTATGTTCGGACTTGACCTCAAAGCGTCGGAAGACTAATAAGGAGTTATTACGATATGGAACAGAGAAAACTTTCCCTTCCCACCGATCAGCGTGTGGCGCTGTTGCGCAGTCAAGTGACGGCGTTGTTGTGGAACGGCAAAATAACGACAACAAAAGCGCGCGCAAAAGAAGTGCAACGCATTGCGGACGGAATCATTCAGCTCGCGGTCGATACCGTGTTCGACGTAAAGAAAGAGGTCAAGCAGGGCGTTGACAAGAAAGGCAAACCCATCGAGGTCGAGGTCGTTCTCGACGGCGAAAAGCGTCTCGCCGCGCGCCGCAAGATAATGGCTCAGGTCTACGATCCGCCCGAAGTTCGCAAAGCCGACGAGACCGCGCCCGCGTTCAGAGAGCGCACGAAGGATATTCGGCATCCGCTCATCGAGAAGATATTCAACGTGTACGCGATCCGTTACGCCCAGCGCAACCGCGACAACAATTGCAGCGGCGGTTATACGCGCGTGCTCAAACTCGGTCCCCGTCGCGGTGACGGCGCGGAAGAAGCGTTGATCGAATTGGTTTAATACAGAAAAGCAAAAAGAGCCGAAAGGCTCTTTTTTAATTCGGATTCGAAAGTCGAAACGTTTATCGCCTTTGCCACCGACGCGATACTTCCCGCTAAACGAGACAGCGTGGCGGGGTACAGCTGTGACGTTGATCAAACCCCTATCGGCGCGTTGCGCCGCTTTCTGCGAATGGAAAGTAACGTTTGCGGGATTAATCTTGACAAAGAATATAATTCGTATCTACGTCTAAAAGCTGTATGGAATAAAAATATGATTATTAATCATATGTGCTGACACCGGATTGATAGTCATATATAATATCTTTATGATTAAAAGTCATAGTCATACGAGGTTACGATTATGGATAACAAATGCAATCGGTGCAAGCAATTCGACAGGTATTATACGCGCGGGGTGACGCGGTTCGATAAGACGGAGATCGGGCGGTGTTATGCGACGGGGGACGATGTGAGCGCGCAGGGAAGTTGCGCCGAGTTCATAGCGAAGAAATCGGTCAAAAGGACAAGGTACGCGATCGAACTGTGTTTGAATAACATAATGACCGATATATCGGCGGTGCGAAATATGATAGAGGAAAGTGACGATGGGGAAGTGTAAGTCTTGCGCAAACCGCAAACGATTATACAGGAAGTCGACGTGCGGGTATTACGCCGATAAAAAGTATTACTGTACGGAGCGAGAGACGATGACGGACAATGTAAGCGGGTGCGAGCGGTGGGAGCGAAAAATGGTAGAGATAGATTTGTCAAAAGCTAGGTTCGATAAGGTAGAAGAAGATTTGAAGTGTATAGAAAAGTATTGCGCGAAATGCGATAACTAAAAAAACGCCGCTTGCGAAGGCTGCGTTTCGTCGTAATTCCGCACGGGTTAAGGGGTGCGGAACGAGCATAGCGTAATCGAATCGCTTGTTATTTGCGCACGGCTAGGATATGAATGCCGCGAATTTGCCAATACGAGTATGTAGACAGCGGACGGTTATATGCGTCGATCGTGTGGGCGGCAAGATACAGTTCGCCGTCTTCGTGTTTGTCTACCACTATAAGGCAGTGATAGAATCCGCTTCGATTGCCGAGCTGAACGAGATCGCCGATTTCGAGCGTTTCGACAGGCGCGGCGTGTCCGAACGGACCGTATCCCTCGTTGGCGGTGAGAAAATCGTAAAATTCTTCGACGCCCGTCCAAGCGGGAGCGCGGTTGTTCGCCGAGCGGTAGTACCAACCCGTTTCGGGTGTGAAGTTCATAATGCCCGATCCCGCATACACGCATTGCGACGCGAAGTTGGTGCAGTCGCCGCCGATGTCGTCGAAGCAGTAATAGTTGGGATTGCGTTCGAACGCCCAGCGTTTTGCATACGCTTTTACTGATATTCTGTCGTACATTTCGGTCTTCATACCCCATAATATTCACGGCAAAAGCAATATGTTACACGTCCTATCGAAGCGCGAACGGCGAGAATACGTTTGCCGTTTGCTATTGACAAAAGTGCCGCCGTACTGTATAATAGTTCAATGATAAACGTTCTTTTTGTGTGTTTGGGAAACATTTGCCGCTCGCCCACAGCGGAATTGGTGTTCAAGAAACTTGTTGACGACGCGGGGTTATCGGATAGGTTTTCGATCGACAGTTGCGGCTCGTCGGACGAGGAGGAGGGCAATCCGATATATCCGCCTGCGCTTCGCGTGCTTAACGCGCACGGCATAGACGGGGCGCACCGTGCGCGGCAGATAACTTACGCGGACGCCGAACGCGCCGATTACATCGCGGTTATGGACGAGCGCAACCGCAGCGACGTTTTGCGTCGAGTCGGCTATTCGTTCCGCGACAAAGTATTTAAGCTGGGCGATTTCGACGGTGAGCCGCACGATATTTTCGATCCGTGGTTCACGCGCAATTTCGAGCGCGCCTACGACGAAATATATCGCGGGTGTAAGGGATTGCTCGATTATATAAATCGGAATAGAACGGCGTAATACTCGTTCTTTGCCGCTGACGCGGCGTTTCCCCATAAAATGAGGTAGACGGGGCGGAATCGAAAGACCGCCGACGCGGATATGATAATTCCGAATTCGGAATGCGCGATTAAAATATACTATCGATATGACAAATAAAAAAATAGACGTAATAATAATAGGCGGCGGGCCGGCGGGCGCGTCGACGGCACTGTACGCGGCGCGCGGCGGCTTGAACGTCGTGCTGTTGCACAACGGGCAGTCGGCTCTGCATCGTGCCGAGCGCATAGAAAACTTTTACGGCGCGGGCGCGGTAGGCGGCGGCGAGTTGTATTCGCGCGGACTCGAACAGGCGCGGGCTGTCGGTGCGCGCATTGTAGACTGCGTAGTGTCGTCGGCGGGGTATGACGGCGAGTGTTTTACGGTCGCGACGGACTGCGGCGAGTTTGTATCGCGTCGGCTTGTGATCGCGACCGGCGCGGAACGCCGGCGGGCCGATATTGCGGGATTGCGCGAACTCGAAGGAAAGGGCGTAAGCTACTGCGCCGTGTGCGACGCCTTCTTTTACCGTAAAAAGCGGGTGGGCGTACTGGGCGCAGGAGAGTTTGCGGCGCACGAGTATAATGCGCTGTCGGGAGTGGTCGGCGAGGTAATACTGCTTACTCACGGTGAAAAGCCGACATTTGCTGCGGATAATATGCGCGAGAAAAAAATCGCGCGCGTGCTGAAATCGGACGAAACGGACAGGCTGTGCGGAGTCGAATTTTCCGACGGCGAAACGCTCGCACTCGACGGACTGTTCGTCGCGCTCGGCGTTATGGGCAGTAACGCGCTTTGCAAGAGCTTGGGCGTTTTGACAGACGAGCGCGGCGCGATTCTCACAGACGAGCGCGGAATGACCAATATCGACGGACTGTACGCGGCGGGCGATGTGTGCGTCGGTATCAAGCAGATCGGAAAAGCCGTTTCGGACGGCGTGACGGTCGGAACAAGTCTCGTATCCGATTTCAAAAAGCGCGGCTGAGTCGAGGATAAACGGTATGCCCGAAGCATTGAAAAACATTCGCGTCGCGATATTCGATCTCGACGGTACGCTGTTCGACAGCACGCACGTTTGGTTGGATATAGACGACAAATTTTTGTCCAAGCGCGGCTATGCGCCCACGCCCGAATACCACAGCGCCATTGCGGCGCTAGGCAATCGCGAAGTGGCGAACTTTACGGTAAAATATTACAACCTGCCCGATACTCCCGACGAGTTGATGCGCGAATGGTTCGAAATGGCGATAGACGCATATGCGAACACCGTCGAGCTTATTGCGGGTGCGGGCGAGTATGTTCGCGCCGCGTCGGCGCACGGTATAAAGATATATGCCGTGACCAGCCTGTCGCGCGAGCTTGCCGAACCCTGCCTGAGACGGCATAATCTAACCGATCTATTCGAAGAGGTGATAGCGAGCGACGACTGCGGACTCAGTAAAAGCTCGCCCGAAATCTTTACATATGCGGCGGAGCGCGCAGGCGTGAGAGCGTGCGAGTGCGTGGTGTTCGACGACGTGGCGGCGGCTCTGCGGTCCGCAAAGCGGGCGGGAATGACAACGGTCGCCGTGCGCGGCGATAAAAGTTATTCGCACGGCGGCGAATCTGTCGACGGAGTTGCGGACTATGTAGTCGCCGACTTTTGCCGGGCGCCGAAATTGTACTAGGAATGCAAAATCGGCGGTTTGTCCGCAACGTATTCGATCATTCGGGGCCGAAATTAAATTCTCTAATCAAATTTTAATGTTTATGTAATCTTTACTTCACATACGCTGTTTATAATTGACAGTAACAAGATGGGGTAGTGCGTCCGATAATACGGAAACGGTCACCCGATGCTTCGGATTATCCTGTTGGTAATGTCGCGGGCGAGCGAGTATACGATACCCAAACGCACTGCGGACAGCGGAGTTTTGTCCAGATCGGTCACCGTAGCGGTAATGGACACGTCGCCCACCTTCGGAAGCCTTTTTCCGTCGGCACTGCCCGGTGCGATTGCGCCGAATGCGACGCGTATCTTGCCCACATCGTCGGCACGTCCTACGGACGAGTCGATGGCGAGAACCTTTTTATCCTTATGTTCGGACTTGATATGGCGGATCCATTCTTTGAGATTGAGCGCCGTGACAGGTCTCGAAAGCGAGCCGTAGACATATGCGTCCACGCCGCGCTCGATGAGCATTTGCCCGACGATCGGACCCAAGCAGTCGCCCGTTACGCGGTCGGAGCCTATGCACAGTATTACAGGTCGTGTGCCGAGCGTGAGCAGGGCGCAGTCGGTGCGTATATCGTCTTGTATTTGCAGCATTGCGTCAGAGTTCATAAGACGATTTTTGACTAAACTTGCCGCGAATATACGGTAATTTCGCTTTTTCGGTTTACAAACAAGCATTCGGGGTGATATACTCTTAATGTCGGAGGACATTTTATGTCGGTTGTGGATATTGTAATAATAGCGCTGGTGGTGTTGTTCGGCACGGTAGGCGTCATACGCGGCGTTCAAAAGTCGGCGCTGTCGTTCGGCGCATTTTTGGTGTCGTTCATACTGGCATTCTTCCTCGCGAAAGTCGTCGCAGAAGCGATGCTCGGTATCGTGGCGGTAAAGGACTTCGTTATAGGCACGGAAGGCTTTTCGCTGTATACGTGGCTCAACACGGTTATTCCCGAAAGCGCGGGTACGAGCGATTCGTTCCTCGATGTGAACTTCTTCAAGCCGATGCTCGACGTCGTGGAACAGTTCAGCGGACTTCAACCTGCATTCACCAAACATAACGCGCTCGCGATGTATGCCGCGTTCGTAATATTCTCGGCGATCTGCGGCGTGGGCATATACATTATAGCACGCCTGCTTATGTGCATAGTCACGATGATCGTCAAGGCGTTTATCGACAAGAAAAAATCGTGGCTCAACCGTTTGTTCGGATTTTTGATCGGCGTCGTTCGCGGCGTGGCGTGGGGATTTGTTATCACGCTCGTATTCAGTATGGTCGGCGGCGCGCCTCTGTCGTATGAAAAGGAAGGCGAGGTCGAACAGCCCAATTCGGCAATAGCGATAGTGAGAATGGCGGAAGGCGACGAGTTAGGCGACGGAGACCAAACGCCCGACCAAACGCCCGATGAAACGCCCGATGAAACGCCCGACGGCGAAAACAGCGGATCGTCGAATGTCGATAAGGCTAAGGACGCGTTCAAGTGGCTCAACAACGAGTACGACAATTCGGTGCTGGGCAAATATTTCAATCAGTTCGCTTACACGGTGCGTAATAAACTGTTGTTGCCCGAACTCGATATGTTCTCGCGCATTGTCGACAAGTCGGGAATAATAATCGAAGAGGACGATAAAACTCCGTCTTACGAGCTTTCGGGCGACGCGCTCGATATTTACTGTATGTTGATGAACGTCAACTATATCGACGACGAGTACACCGTCGAAGACGGCAAGCTAGTGGTCGGCGACGGCGCGGCGGATAAGTTGTTGCGTCCGCAGGACTATTCGCACACGGGTTTCTCCGACATAATGACTGCCGTAATGGATTACAACGTTGCGGCGGCGCAAAAGATAAAAGACGGCGTTATCGCGGGAGCGTTGCCCGAAGAGTTGGCGATATACAAATCGGTGGCAGTAACGATAGGCGAAAAATGGATGCAGTTTACTACGGGGCTTCGCAATTACGAGAACTACATCGCGGCACTGCGTCCGTCCGATATGGACATCGACGCCAAGATCGAGGCGAACGAAGATATGGCGGGTATGTATGAAGCTATCGCCGCCGCGCTCGCCGATGTGAAAGCGCAGTACGAGGAAGTGCGCGGTGCGCTCGGCGCGCTCGAACTTGCCGATAATCCGCCCGTATACAGACTGTCTATCGACGAGTAAACATATGTATAATTACCCAAAGGACGGCTCGGTCGTCCTTTTTCATTGCAAAAATCCGATCGCGCTCGGACAATAATCGCGCGCGTACTCATAAATAGCGCAAACTCCGACATACATTATACAGTATAATATTATCGGGATGTAGTGTATGCGATACGAAAAGAAACTCATCATACTATCGGGCTACGGAAAGGGCGTAGTAATGGCGGAGCGGAGCGGACTGGGCGTAAAGTTCGCGTTGCGCACGTTCGGACTGCCGCGCCGCACAGATTACAAGGCGGGCATTGTAACGCCGACTACTGTCGCCGTGCGCGATCTGCCGTCGTCCGCCGATCCCGCCGCAGTGTTCTTTCTGGAAGATATGGCATTGGACAAACTGCATTTTGCGGTGTTCGACGACGAGCTTTGTCTGTATGGTGCGACCTGCCCGAAGATGTGGGAATCGAACCTTATGGATCTTCTGCGCAAGGACGCCGCGCCGCCCAAGCCGACGGAACGGGTCCTTCCGGAACTTCCGCCCATTTCGGAACCGCCGAAATCGTTGCCGATGCCGGACGGAACGGGTATTCCGCAATCGCGGCTCGCGCTGTACGGCGACGAGGCGATAGCGAGCGATAACTTCTATTCGACTGTCGATCTCGCGCCCGCGATGTCGCGCTTGGACAGATTTTTGGACGAACCGCGTATTCTTTCGCCCGATCTCGCGCCCGAAATCAAGCCTCATTCCGATGCTGTGACGCCGTCCGACTGTACATTGGAGACAACGGCGGCGACTGACGAATGCAAAGACCGAATAGACGACAAAACGGGCGCAAAAGGAGATGCGATGTCTGACTACGGGACGATCGATGACGGTATAATAAACGCCGCAGATGCGGAGCCGACCGCGCCGCACCGCGCCGAACAGATCGGAGACGACGGCTTGGCGCACGTCGTAGGGTTCACGTCGCAAGCGGTTATCGGGCAGTCGTCGATCGCGGACGCGACAGACGCAAGCGAAGCGGCTGCGGTCGGATACGGGCAAGCCCCGCGCGAAAACGCCGACCGCGACGACAAGATAGCGCCCGTATCGGAAACTCCGTCCGAGCTTGCCGCCAAATGGTTGAGCGCGCGTTCAACTCGCTCGATCGTTCCGCCGAAAGAGATAAAAGTGCGCAAAGTCAAGTCTGCGGAAAAAGTTCGCCCGTTGCGCGAAGCCGCGTTCATCGAGCGTAATTCCGACGACGTGGATAAACTGTTCTCGCTCGCTCCCAAAGACGACGAGCTGTCGGCACTGCTTCCCGACATAGAATGGGTAAAAGTGGCTTTCGACGGACAGTCCGTATCCGTAGGTCGGAGCGGCAGATCGTTTTTGTGCTACGCCGTTTCGGGCGTATATGAAAAATGCGCGCCGATAGACGACGCGCAGTGGTTGCCGCTCGTCAAAACCGCGCCGACGGGCAAGGGGTATTGGCTCGTATTTCAGGATCTGGTCGGCGGCGGCATTATAAAACAGAGTCTTTGACGTAAAAGTCGATTATAATATATAAACATAATTACAGCACCGCCGAAAACGTCGATATGACCGTTCGTTACGGAATATCGAGATAAATACAAAATTCCGCCGAAAGGGGCGTTTTTTCAATTTATTGAACGCGCCGACGGAGAAAACGCATAAATTTACTTGCTATTTGCTTTTCATATTGTTATAATGACATTATGAAAATTACGGACTTGAACGCTAATTGGAATATAGCCGTCGGGGACACTGCGCATTTTCGCGATTTGCCGTTCGACGTTATAAAATCCGCCGTCGATTTTATCGATATAGAGGAGCATATCGTGCCCACGCAGGCGACGTTTGTCAAGACGTTGCCGTCTGTGCGTGCGAACAAAGCGCTCGTCGTTTTTCGCGGTACTTGCGGTTACGGCGACGTATTTCTTAACGATGAACTCATCGGAGCGGTCAGGTCTTATGCGCCTTGCGTTTTCGACATTACGGACAAGCTCTCCGGCACTCATAATACTTTGCGCGTCGAGTTGACGTCCGTACCCGAAATGAGCAAGCAGTATATCGGTATGGGCATAGCGGGCGGTGCGGAGCTTGTGACCTTTTCATCTCTCGATTTCGAATACAATTCGCTTTTCGTCAAGACTAATGCGTCGGGCGGCAGGGTATATGCCGACACGCAGGTCACTGTACGAAACGACGGCGACGCGGCTAAGTTCGTACTGGAATGCGCCGCGACAAATGCGCGCGGCAAGCGTTGCGGCAAGAAACAGCGCAAAATATTTATGCGTGCGCACACCGTGAAAACATTCACCGTTCGCGTGCGTCTGACTAAGACATACGAATGGACTACGTCCGATCCGTATATGTACCGTATGACGGCGCGCATACTTTCCGAAAACGGCGAGAGCGAGTGTGCGTCGCGCTTCGGCATAGTGAATCGTGCGCTCAATGCCTTGCGCGGACTTTATCTCAATAATAAAAACACTTTGCTCTTCGGCGCATACGTCCCTCGCGCCGACGGCGTACTCGGCGGCGTATCGCTGTATTCGAGCGAAAAGCGTCGCTTCGGCGCGTTGAAAGCGCTCGGTTATAACGCGGTGCATTTTGTGGAATGCCCTACCGAAGCGGCGCTTGACGCGCTCGACGATCTCGGTATGTACGCATATGTAGATCTGTTCGATTGTCTCATAGAGGGCAAATCTCCGCTCGACGGACATATGTTCTTCGACGGCGGGGAACGGGCGGCGGAGATCGCCGTCTGCGCACTGCGCAACCATCCGTCGGTCGCGCTGTACGGTATTGCGGACAACGTAGTCGAATGCTACAACCGACACGGCGGACATACGGTCATCGCGCGTCTTGCGGAGACGGTCAAGCGCGCCGACGGCACCCGACCCGTAACCGTGTCCGCGTCCGAGTTCGTTCCGACCGCTAAAGAATTGGAAGCCGTCGGTATAAAAAGGCATATGGATACTCCCGCCGCCGCGATCAATGCGGGGCGCGAAAAAGATATGTTCGAGGAACTTACTGCGGGCGCGTTCGAATCGGTCGACGTGTGCGGGTTTAATTACCTGTATCCGCTGTACGAGACCGAACGGCTAAAACGCAACAGGCTCATAGTCGGCAGTCGCACGTCTAACGACCGCGCTTTCGACAGTCTCGACGAAACGGAAAAGAACAACCGCGTCATAGGCGATTTCAATGAATGCGGAATAGATTATCCGCTGTCCGACGGCGGTACGGCAACGGGCGGAGATCTCGACATTCTGCTCGACGAGAAGCCGCAGGCGGCGTACAAGCGCATACTGCTCGGCGCGCGCAATGTGGCTTACATCACCGTTCTCGATCCCGTGACCGAAGAACCGACGCATATGTGGAACTGGCCGCGTCATCTCGGTCAGAGCGTGTCGGTAAGGGTGTACACTTCGGGCGACGTAGTGGCGCTGTATCTCGACGGCAGACTTATCGGCAGGAAACTCGCGGGCAAGGTCAACAGGCACATAGCGGCGTTCGAAACGGAGTATTATCCCGGCACGCTTCAAGCGGTGTGCTATTTCAAGGGCGTTGAATGCGCTCGGACGACGTTGCGGTCGGCGGGTTCGCCCAAAGTCATCAAACTGGACGCATACGAAAAGAACCTCAGCTTATCGCGCGGCGACGTCGGGTTTGTTCATATCGACGTGTGCGATCGCGACGGCAATCTCGTTCCTTACGCAATGCGTCAGCTGGGCGTGCAGGCTACGGGCGCTCAGCTTGTAGGCTTCGTGAACGCCGATCCCGAACTCAGAAAGAATTCGTTTGACAGCTGTCCCGCTTACGGCGGACGTGCCATAGCCGTTATAAGACCCGATGCGGTCGGCAAGGCTGTTGTCAAGATAACGGGCGACGGACTGCTTTCGTCCAAGATAACATTCAAAGTCAAGGACTGACGGGTTAAAAGATCGCGGACGGGCAATAATTCGAATGCGGTACAAATTCAAAAAACTTCGAGAGGCAATACACGGAAATGAAAAAGAGATATAAAGCGATATTCGCAGTTGCGGCGGCAATGCTCGCAAGCGCGTCGGTCATAGGTTGTGCGGGCGACAATTATAAGTCGGTCAAGTTCGCTCCGCAAGACACGTCGTACTCGGTTACCAGTCAGGGCGGGAGTACCGTCGCTTACGGTAATTACATTTACTTTATAAACGGTACGCGCGGCTACGACGATCCGAACGGCGACGCGAATAATTGGAGCGAGGTGGTAAAAGGCGGGCTGTACCGCGCCGAGTTGAACGGCACCGTCAAAGAATTTGACGGCTACAACTCTTTCACGCCCGTTCGCGACGCCGAATCGGGACTCGAATTCAAATTCACCGAAAGCAAGGATTATTTCGACAACGATATAAACGTCGTCGACGTTACGGCGATAGCGCCCAAAACGGTGGGCGTAACCGGCGATCCCGCAAACAATCGCGGCGGTATATTCATTTACGACAACTATGTGTATTTTGCGTCGCCTAACAATCTGAAAAACTCTGCGGGTGCCGTGCAGACTACGCGCACCGACTTTTTTATGATGCCGTTGAACGGCGGCAAGCCGAGCAAGATATATACTACTTCGGAGGGCGTCGATACGTCGTCCGCCGAATATGCATTCTATAAGTTCGGCGGGACGACTTATCTCATAGTCAACGAGGGCGGCACGGTCGTGTCCGTCAAGATAGATACGAAAAAGGCTAAGGCGGACGAGACGCTCAAATTCGAAGTGAATGCGACGGGAGTGTATTTCCCAGTGCGCGACACTTATTACACAGGCATAGACAACAATACGGTCGAGGACTTTATATATTATACGCGCGCCGTGAGCGATAAGGAAAACGATCTGCGCGCGGGAACGGTAATCGAAGCTATGCGTCCCGACGGCAGTGAGAATTTTACGGCGGTTATGGACAGCTACGACGCGTCGATAGAGAGCGTTCGCGACGGTGTGCTTTTTTACAGATCGAAGAACAGTTTGGGCAATGACGTAATTCGTTACGACAATTTGCACGACTCGCTCGTTGAGTTTTCTCCGACTTACAGAGCGGCGCACGAAAACGATACGAGCAATATTGCGGGCGACCTGTACACGTTGGACAGCTCTATTACCGCGACTTATGCGTTCCGTCCCGATACGCAGTCGAACGAGGTCTATCTGATCGGTATGACGAGTTCCGGCATCAATCTTTACAAGTCGGACAACACGCACGAGCGGCTTTGCTCGACGACGGGAACTATCAAGTTTGTAGACGGAAACTATCTTTATATAGCCGGCTCGAACTCCGATCTGTACCGCGTACCGATCTGGGAGAATATGGACGGGTTCGGCGAGAGCGTATTGCTCGCAGAGGGCATCGCGGCTACGGGCGTAAACTGCGACTATGCGGCGGGTTACCTGACATATTATGCGGAAGTTGACGAGTGGGCGAGTGACTATACGTTCTTCTATAAGATCGACGGGTACGAGGGCGCGGAACCTCAGTTCGTAGGTCAGCGGTCGAGCGCCGATATTCCCACCGAAGAACAGATAGAGGAAAAGCTCAAAGGCAGTAGCGACGAAGAATAGATTAAAAGCAAAAGCGCTCGTGAGAGCGCTTTTTCGATGCGGTTTTCGTGTCGCGCATAAAATCGGTTGCGCGATCTTTTATCTGTATGCCGTTCCGCCGTTCGATCTTTAATACAGCGTCGACGCTTTTTTGACGATGCTCAAAAACTCGGCTTTGAACGGATCGCCGCCGTTCGCCGTGCAGTCGAGCTGTTCGAGCCGTCGGATAACGGAGGATAGCGACGCGTTTTCGGCATATTGAGATTGGCGCAACACCAGCCCGAACTCGGTCACACAGCTTATGAACACGCCGTCTTCGCCGAGCGGTTTTTCGCCGTCGGCGACCGTCACGGTAAGGCTTACCGATTCGGATTCGTCGGTGTCTGGGAGTTTGTATCGTACTTCGGCAGTCGCGACGTTGCCGACGTCCGATTTAAGTTCTATTTCGTAAACTGCGGTCACGGTGTGCCCCGAACCGATTTCGCCCGCGTCGGTTTTTTCGTCTTCGAATTCCTCTTGCGTGAGCATTTTACTTTCGTAGCCGATTAGCCTGTATTTTTCTACTGTTTCGTCGTTGAAGGTCACGCCTATCTTTGCGTCCTTTGCCACGACGTTGAACGTTCCGTCAAGCTCTTCCACAAGCACTTTGCGCGCTTCGTTGACGCTGTCGAGGTAAGCGTAATTGCCGTTGCCCTTTTCGGCGAGCGTTTTCATTGTGACGTCGTTGGTGTTGTGCATACCTACGCCCAACACCGACAGATAAATGCCGCTTTCGCGCTTTTCGGATATTAGCTCGATAAGTTCTTTCTTATTGCGCGCGCCCACGTTGAAATCGCCGTCCGTAGCGAGTATCACGCGGTTGTTCGCGTCCGACGAGTAATACTTTTGCGCTAAGGCATATGCCTTCGTTATGCCGCCCTGACCGTTTGTCGATCCTTTCGCTTCGAGGTCCTGAATGACGTTCGCTATTTTGGTTTTGTGCGCGCCCGATTCGCCGTCCAGCGCGACGCGGCTGTCGCCTGCATACGTGACTACGGACACCGTATCGTCGTCGCTCAGCGTTTCGACAAGCATAGAGAACGACTGTTGAATAAGTCCCAGCCTGTCGTCGCCGTACATCGATCCCGACGTGTCTATGAGGAACACTATATTGTTCCTTTTCGTGCCGAATTCGATCTCTTCCGCCGCTATGCCGACGGTCATCAGTTTATGTTCTTCGTTCCACGCGCACGGCATAATATTGCCGGTGAGCGCAAGCGCGCCGTCGGTGGGACGTGCGTAGTCGTAATCGAAATAGTTTATATATTCTTCGATGCGGACGGAGTTTTTGTCCACTTTGCGACCCTCTTCGGTTATTCGGCGCATAAGCGAATACGACGCGGTGTTTCGGTCGAGCGAGAAGTATGAATCGGGTTGTTCTGCGGCGCTTATGAAACCGCGCTCGACTATATCTTCGTATACGTAGTTTTCGAGTGTGACGTCAATAATCAGGTCGGGTGAGTAACCACCCGATATTCCGCTCCAACCGTTTGCCGAGCAGGCACAGAGGGGGAGAAGCAGCGCCGTAGCCGAAACCGCCGCTATAACCGACTTGACGCCGTTTGTCTGTTTATTCATAACTGCCTCCCGTTTGCGATTGTTTACCTATAAAACAATTCGCGGTGCCGTTTTGTCCCGTAGTATGAGAAAAAAATCGGGAAATAAATTTAACCTGCCGTAGACAATATTCAGCGTAAAATATCCGCAACGACGTTGTAAGCGTTTTCGTCGTTGCCCATTGTCGTCACGTAATAATGCGTCGTAGCCGTGCCGAGATAGGTTTGCGAAATATACTCGCCGTCGATATAAGTGCGAACGACGGCGGGGCGGTTGTTTTCCGCGATAATATCGGCAAACGTTTCGCCTAGATCGGTTCTTCGGTATTCGGCTTTTTCCGCGATCATTCCGACCTGCGTCGTTCCGTACTCCGTTTCGATGCCCAACGATCCGCGAACGTAAACAAACTCGCCGCTGTTTTTGAGATAGCAGGCATAATAGTTTTCGGCAAAGACGTTATAACGATCTTCGATTGCGGAAATATCGAAATACTCGGATGCCTCGTCGCGCGATACCGCTACCGCGCGCACGTCGCGAATGTCGTATTGCGTAGCGTAAACAGTCGGCGGTGCGGAGCTGTCGTTGCCTGATCCGTTCGAGATGCGCAATGCCGCGCCTACGGCAAAGATGCCGACGGCAACAGACGCGGCAGCGCCGACAATGCTTGCGAAACTTATGACGGCTATGCGTTTTCCGCGCGCACCGTCGCGGCGCGCGCTTATACGCTCTCGCGCCTTGCGCGCCAGATCGGGTCTCGATTCGAGTCCGTCCGCAAAATCATCGAACAGCCGCTCTATGTCTTTGTCTTGTTCGTCCATCATTGATATAACCGTTTACCCGTTGTTTTTGTCCCGTGCGTTTATGTATTTTTTCATTTTTTCTTCCGCGCCCAGTACGGCGCGCGACACTTTTGATTTGGACGCACCGAGCGCTTTTGCGCTGTCGCGGACGGTGAAATCCATAAAATATTTTTGATAAATTACCTGCCGTTCGAAAGCGTCGAGTACGCTCATCGCTTGTTCGACCGCCATTCCCGCAGTAGACCGCTCGGAAACGTTCACGCCGTCCGACAGATCGAAGCAGGTCGAAATATCGACGGTGATTCGTTCGCGCTTGGCGGTGTTGAGTGCAGTATTGTATACTATACGGCATATCCACGCATAGCCGTTTGTATTCGGTTTGAACCTGTCCGCTTTTTCGAGTATCTTTATAAAGCTGTCCTGTACCGCGTCTTCGGCGGCGGACTCGGCGGTACGGGCAATTATCTCGCTATGGCAAAGTCGGGCGCGATAGCCTGTCTCGATACTCTGTCCGAACGCGATTGGTGCGGAGTTATGTCGCTAAGCGACGATGTGGACGAGGATATAGTTATTTCGCCTATGACGCAAAAGGGCAAGATAGTATCCGCTATAAACGCGATCCAGATAGACGGAAGTACTGTGTTTACAGGCGCTATCGTCAAGGCGGGCGAAGCACTTCGCGCACTTACCGGCGTCGAAAAGAAGCATATCATTCTGGTCACCGACGGCAATCCGGGCGACACGAAAGCCGAGTACGAGCAGGCTATAAAAGATAACTTCGCGAGCGGAATAACGATGTCGATCATCAATATCGGGAGCGCAAGCAATCCGGATATGCAGTATGCGGCGGAAACTATCGGCGGCGGCAGGTTTTACGGCGTGATCAATCTCGACGGACTTGCCGACGATCTTCGCGCCGATCTCAGTGCGCCCGAAATAAAAGACGTAAATTACGGCCCGTTTACGCCCGAAATAAAGGACCACACTGCGGCGGTCAACGGCGTAAATCAGGAGTTTATGCCGCAGCTTCACGGCTTTTACGGAACTAAACTCAAAGAGGGCGCGGACGTTCCGCTCACAGGCGAGTATGTGCCTGTGTATGCGCAGTGGAAGTACGGCGAAGGTTCGGTCGGCAGTTTTATGTGCGATCTTACGGGCGTGTGGTCGGAAGAGTTTTTGGCGAACGACACGGGTATCAGGTTTTTGAAAAACGTCGTAGGCGGACTTTTCCCGACGCGCAACATTCGCCCGCGCGACATCGACGTGGAGATCACGGACGACAACTATACAAAACAGCTCAACGTGTTCACCTCGCTCGCCGACGACGAGATAATCGAAGTGCGCGTCACCAATCCGATAAAGGACGACGACCTGACCGATCCGCGCGTGCAGGTTATACGTTCGTCTGCGGCGGAGGGATATAACAGGATAGCGTTTACCGTCGACGAAGCTGGGGTTTATCAAGTGCTTGTGCAAAAGAAAGACGCGGCGGAAAACGTCATTTCGGAATATTTGACATATAAGGCGTTTTCCTACTCGGACGAGTACGATATGTTTGTGGAGACGAACGGCGCGGAATTTTTGGAGCGCATTGCGACGAACGGAAACGGCTTTGCGATAACCGAGAGCGCCGAGATATTCGAGAATTTCGTAAAGTCTGTGGTGCGTTCCGTCGATCCGCGTATGACGTTCCTTATAATAGCCATAGTGCTGTTCCTGCTGGACATAGCGGTGCGCAAGTTTAAGTTCAAGTGGCCGCACGAGTTGGTGCGCGAACACCGCGAGAATAAGGCGCTTAGAGGTGGAAAGCAGTGAAAACGAATAGAAAATTACGATGGATTTTAATAGCGGTACTGTCATTGCTTTGCATAGGGGTTTGCACTGCGTGCAACCGTGCGCCGGCGCTGGATGCGCCGAGAGGACTTACCGTAAACGAATCGACAATGACTGTCGAATGGCGCGAGGTCGAGAACGCAAAGGGATATACCGTCGAGATAGACGGCAAGCAGTCAAGTACTCGCCGTACCTCCTATTCCATATCCAAGCTCGATCCGGGCGATTACATCATCAAGGTAAAGGCGCGCGGAGACGGCGAGGCGTTTTCGGATTCCGCGTGGACGGAAATAGCGTATACGAAAGAATTGGAGACGGGTATCGTCTATAAACCGATAAACAGCAGTTCCGAGTACGAGGTTGCAAGCGTAGGCTCCGCGTCGGGCGATATAGTCATTCCCGATACGTACAAGAAAAAACCGGTTACGCGCATAGCAAGCTCGGCGTTTTTCAACAGCAACAAGATAACGGGCATAACGCTCGGCGCAAACATCACGTCGATAGGCGCGCGTGCGTTTTACAATTGCACGTTTCTGTCTAAGGTCGAACTGCCCGAAGGATTGACGAGCATCGGCTCTTATGCGTTCCAGAGTTGTCGAAACCTGCCGTCCATAAAAATCCCGGACGGCGTCAAGACGATAGAAGAGTATACTTTCTCGTACTGCCGCAGTTTGGCGGAATTGGAATTGAGCTCTAATCTGACGAGCATAGGTGCGTATGCGTTTGCCGATTGCGATCTTTTAAGCGAGATTATCCTTCCCGATACGGTTACGACGATAGGCGAGGGCGCGTTTGCGGAGTGCGTGGGCTTGATAAATTTCGATACGGGCAGCGGATTGCTGTCGATAGGCGATCTCGCGTTCTTCGGCGATAAAACGCTCGCGACGGTAACGCTCGGCAATCGTTTGACGAGCATAGGTACGCAGGCGTTTCGAGAGTGCGGTGAACTTACGGCGATAAATCTTCCTAATAGTCTTACTTCGCTCGGCGACCACGTATTTTATCAATGTGCCAAGCTCGCGGACGTGCGCATAGGCGATAACGTGACGCATATCGGCAGCGGAATTCTCACCGAAACGGCGTTGTGGGATAACGGCACGGGACTTATATATCTAGGCGATTGGCTCGTCGCGTGCAAAGATACGGAGATAGCGAGCGTGACGTTCCGAGCGGGTACGTTCGGCATAGCGGACTCCGTGTTTCAATCGTTTAAGGAACTGACGGGCGTAATAATACCGGACAGCGTTGTGTACATAGGTAACCGCGCGTTTTACGGCTGTAAAAAGCTGGACACCGTATTTATCGGCAACGGTGTGACGAATATCGGTTCGTACACATTCGGCAACTGTTCTGTTTTGGACAGAGTGACGATAGGCAACGGTGTTAGCCGTATCGAGTCGTGCGCGTTTGCAGGTTGCACACGGCTCGCAAATATAAACATTCCGGATACAGTTACGAGCATCGGTACCGACGCTTTTAAGCGGACGGGTATGCCGACGGACGACAACGGCGTAATGTATGCCGATGAATGGTTGGTCGGCTGTACGGCGCCGAACGATGCTTTCGAACTGAACGTCACGGTAAGGCACGGCACTGTCGGCATTGCCGATTACAGCTTTTATAAATGTGAAGAACTGTATAATATACTCATTCCGGACACCGTCAAGTATCTGGGACGGGCGGCGTTTTACAGTTGTTCGGGGCTTGTCGGCGCTACTATGTCCGACACGTTGACCGCCATTCCCGATTATGCGTTTTACAGATGTTATTCTCTTCAATACCTGAACATTCCCGACAACTGCGTTTCGATAGGCCGTTCGGCGTTTTACGAATGCGAGTCGCTGGGCGTATATTCGGACGGAGAACTTATCCTGCCGGATACCGTTACGAGCATAAGCGATTATGCGTTTTACGGCTGTTCGGCGCTGGAATACGTAAATCTCGGCGACGGATTGACCGACTTGGGCAGTCGTGCATTCTACGGTTGCGGGTCGCTCGGCTCCATTTCGATACCCGACGGCGTTACCGAGATAAAGACGCGCGCTTTCGCTAATTGCGTGAGTTTGAGATCGGTCGATTTCGGTAGCGGAGTGACGACGATAGGCGAGTACGCGTTCAACGGTTGCGAATCGCTTCAAACGTTGAGCGTTCCCGATAATGTAAAGACTATCGGTAAATACGCGTTCTATAAGTGCAACGGACTCAAATATCTCGCGCTCGGCAGAGGGGTAGAAACCGTAGATAATTATGCGTTCTACGGCTGTACCGAGCTAATGAGCGTTGCTATCCCCAAAACAGTAACTACGATAGGGAATTATGCTTTCAGAGGTTGCGAGAACCTCACTTCCGTTATACTGCCGACGAGCGTTCAAACGATAGGCAGTCACGCGTTCTACGGTTGTAAAGCGCTTACATTGTATGCGGAAGCGAACGGCGCGGGCGACGGTTGGAATGCGCGCTGGAACTCGTCGTACCGTCCTGTGGTGTTCGGCTGTGTGCTGTCGGATGACGGGCAGTACGTAGTGTCGTTTGTAAAGAGTTCGGGCGCTGTCGTCAACGGCGACGCGACGGGCGGGATAGCCGCGCCGAGCCGAGATTTCTATGAGTTTATCGGATGGGCGACTTCGCCGAACGGCAACGTATCGTATACAGCCGGCGACATCGTCGACACGCCCGACGGCACTGCGCTGTATGCCGTATGGACGGCGATAGATTAATGTAATAAAAGAAAGTAAAAAGACGGCTGAGCCGTCTTTTCCGTTGCGAAAAAATGGTGGGCGAACGCCGTCTGTCGGTCAATGGCGCGGCGCGTAGCCCGTTTTCTCTATAAGCCGTTGTCCGCTTTCGGACAGAATCAAGTCTATCAGGTTTTTCACATTTCCCGTCGGCGCGCCGTTAGTCACCGCATAAAAATTCACGGTGAACGGATAGGTTCCGTTCGATATGTTTTCGGCGGTGGGAGCGACGCCGTTTATCGCCAAAAGTTTTGTTTCCGGGTTGGGGTACATCTTCGTCGCAAAATATTTATATGAATAGCCGAGCGCGGGGCGCACGCCGTTATACTCGACTGTCATTTGCGTCATAAGACTGTTCGAACCCGCGAGATCGCGGCTCGGCAGAGGTTGCGGCACCGTGAGCGGAGTTCCGCGCATTATGTTCTGCAATGCCGTTTGACTGCCCGAACCGTCGGGGCGGCGAAAGTCGACTATGCGCCCGCCCTCTTTCCAGCCAAGCGTGCGCCACATCGCGGTCTTTCCCGAATAAACGTTCTTTATCTGTCGGTAGGTCAAACTGTCGATCGGATTGTCGTTTGCGACGATAAAAACGAACGCTTCTTTGCCTATCGGAGTAAATACGAGATCGACGCCCGCATCCCGCGCCTTTTTGAGTTGGTTGGCGGAAGCACCCGCGACGAAAATAACGTCGCGTTCGCCCGCGATCAGTCCGTCGTATGCGCGTAAGGTATTTGTCATTATTACGCGCTCGCCGTTATTTGCATAAGTGGTTTGCGCACAGCCGCCTTCGCGCTCGAAAGCGCCTTGAGTATAGAATGCCTGCGCGATCGCCGCATAAACGGGATACAGCGCGACGGCGCCGTCAAGTTGCGGAAGGTCGCCGTTCAGCTTGGACGTTTGCGGAAAGTCGACGGTCGCGAGTGCGTTGTCGGCGGCGAACGGGGTATAAATATCAAGTTCCGGCTCGCTCTCTGTGGTTTGTTGTTGACCGTAGTCGATCCACCAGTTGCCGATTAGCGCGTTGGGGAACAGCGAGAACGACAGAACGGCAACGACTGCAACGCTTACAAGCGGCGCTATGAATTTTTTCGTGTGTTTGAGCCACAGTACGATCGCGACCGCCGCGCAGCCGGTGACAACGAGCAACACGGGAAGCAGTCCGATAAAGTTGTCTATCGCTGTAAACTGTTCGATGTAATCGTACCGCCATAAAAGGTAAAAGCCGAGCGCGATAACGCCTGCCGTCAGCAGTCCTCGCCCGACGATCCATACTATATTTATTATGTTTTTGCGCTTTTCGTCCATCACATAAACCTGATGACCACAACGCCGGTAGACAGACACAGTATCAGTATCAGTACCGCAAGTATCGGAAGCGCAATAGCCGTTATCGCACAGCCGACGTCCGATTTTGACTTATGGCGTAAACACAGTGCCGTAATACCGATAACGAGTCCCGCGATCGCGGATAGAAAGATCAGCATAAAAGACAGAAGAGTCGGTATTATGAAAAACGTCGAAACCGTTGCGCCCATAGAACACAGGTATGTCAATCCGACCGCAACTATAGCCACGCCGTCGAGAATCACCGCAAGTTTCGCAAGAGAAATCACCCGTTTTTTCTTTGCGGGTTGTTGCGCTTGCGGCAGGTCTGTTTCGCTCATTTCATTGTCGTTCATATCCCAAGTATATCAAAGGAACGAACGAATGTCAATACGCCGAAAATTAGAATAGTATTAAATATGCTCGGAAGCGCGGTTGGGCTTCTTTTATCTCAGTTTATAGCAATCGGCTATCTCTCCCACAAACAGCGTGTGCGGGCGCTTTTGCGTAAACAGTCCTTCGACTTGCGGCTGTATGCCTTCGGGCGGAATGACGGCGAGAACATTGCACTCGACGATGAGTCCGCACTCTCCGAGTACGTATGCCTCTATCGAGCGGGCGCGCTTGGGGTGGAGACCGAGCGTCTCGAACTTGTTTACCTTAAATCCGGAAATCGTGTCGCACAGCGCAATCTCCGTGCGCATATCGCGGGCCGGAACGTTCAGCGCAAAGCTCTTGGTTTTTGTGACTATTTGGTACGAATATTTGGTACTGCGTATTGGCAGAATGAAAACGTCTCTGCCCCAATATTTGCCGAGCGTACCCCAATGCGTCACCATAAGGTTGGGTTCGCTCAAGCCGCACGTGACAAATATGCCCGTCGACGACAGTGCTTTAATGAGTATTCCGCTGTCCTTGTCCGTTATGCCGTTCATTTCGTTCCGCCTATATACTTTGTTCGATATTACGATTATAACATATGCCGCGAGCGATTACAAGAGAAATTATAAAATAATTTATTTCACCGAGAAGTTTGCGCAAAATGCGAAAACGAATCGATTTGTGTATTATCGTCGACATCGGTAAATTTAATCTTATTTTAATTGTATGTTAGGCCGTGAAGTGATACAATAGAGTAGGCGTAAAAGCCGTTATTTTATATGGAACGAATCAGGTGCAAAAACTGCGGTTATACCGTAAATATTTCGAACGTTGCGGACGGGTATGTCAAATGTCCCGCCTGCGGCGGCGTTTTGCGGTCGACCGAAGCGCGGCAGACTAACGTTCGTAACGACGGCACACGCGAGCTTGCGACTTGGCGAGAATATTTATCCAACAGATTGCGCGCGCAACAGGACAGCGGCAAACCCGATTATGTAGGCGTGAGACTGTTTGCGCAGAAGATACTTTTCGCTTTTCCGGACGATTTCCGCGCACGGTACTACTGCGCGCTTGCCGACAGGTTCACCGTTTCGGACGAGGCATTCTTATACTTTTTGGAGAATACGGAAACCGACAGTGCGACGGCTGACGAACTGCGAGAAGTCGTTGCCTCGTTGATCGATACGGCACAACCCGAATACCGCGATGCGATAAAATCGTTTATTGCGCGTGCGTATCCCCAAACGCATTCGAGCTACGAAGCGGCGCTCGAACGCCGTATCGACGTCAATATACGAGCGAGGTCGAGTTCGACACTGCGCGACGTGTTTATCTGTTACGGACCGAGCGCGCTCGGCGGCGACGTCGCAAACGCGGTGTGCGAAAGGCTGGAAGAGCGCGGACTGCGGTGTTGGATCGCACCGCGCAATATTTTGGCGGGTTCGGGCAACAGCGACCGCGATATAAATAAAGGCGTAGAGGATTGCAGTCTGTTCCTGTTCGTTTCGGACGCAGGCTCCGTCGGTTCGACCGAATGCGAGCGCAGGCTGAAAACAGCTGTCGACGCGGGCAAGCCGATATACATATACGGAGCGGACGATACGCCTTACGGAGCGGGAATTGCGGATATGCTCGGTTTTGCGCCCCGTCTCGACGCGAGCGACGATCCGTATGCCCGTATCGAAGAGCTTGTCATAGAGGTCAAGAACGAATTGGCGATGTATTCGCGTGCGGAGGCCGAACGCGAAAGGGCTCTTAACGCCACGCGCGAGGCGGAACGCGATCGGGAGAACGCCAAGTATGAGCGCGAGCGCGAACGGCTCGCCGCGTTCGAACGCGGCGAAGGCATAACCAAGATGCGCGTCGGCAATTCGAGTACGAAGTTAAAACGTGCCGAGCTGGAACTGTCGTCGGGCAACTTCGAGCGTGCCGAACGCATAATCGACGGTGTGTTGGATACTGATCCCGAAAACGGACTTGCTTGGTGGTTGATGATACTCACGGACAACCGCGCCAAGTCGGACGACGAACTTGTCGCGGGCGGAATAGATTTTACGAAGAGCGGGTATTTGGACAACGCGCTCAAATTTGCCGATCCGGCAAGCCGCGAGCGCATAGCGACGGCAGTGGCGAATACCGAAAAATATACGGTAAAATCTGTGGCATCGACGCTCCGCAAAGCCGAAACCGCGTTCGAAAACGAGGATTTCGACGCGCTCGATAAACTGCTCGATTCTGCGGCGCACGTATTTGAGGACGGGCGCAGTATCGTATACTCCCGTTATCCGGACGTTGCAAGCAAATATTTCAGGCTAAGGCTGTGGGCGAAGTACGGGCAGACTTCGCTCGTATGCGTGGAAGATATAACCCGCGAGAGCGAGTACAAGTCGGCGCTGTTATACGCGTCGCCGACGCAGAAAGTCGAGCTGGAACGCGAACGCGATACCGTTTCCGAAAATGCGGCGCAATTTTTGCGCGAGCGCAGTAAAGACCCGAAAAACGACGGCAAGCTGTCAGATTATATTATGGACAATAAGGGCATATTGCCGAACGGCGTTTACAATCATTACTCGTCTCTGTTGTATTTCAGAAAGATGTTGAGCACACTCGGAATGACCGAAGAACAGCTCGCTTCGTCATCGATAGATATCACGGCGAACGAGTATTTTATGCTCGCGCAGGCGCTTGCGACGGATGATCAGCGCGAAAAGTACGATGCGCTTGTGGATAGACTTGCCGCCAACCGCGAGGCGCGACGGCGCGAGAACGGCGGCACGACGGGAACGACTTTATCCGAATGCGATCCGTTTGCAAAGCGTCGGAACAGAACAGGCGCTATTGCCACTGCCGTAATTTCTTATGCGTTATTTACAGCGACGGCGGTGCTGTATGCCGTGCATAACGGCGCGGCACTTTATATGTTTGCCAGTGCGGCGCTTTTCAGATTGATCAACGATGTGATCGGATATGCGGACGCTTCGGCACTGCATACGCGCGTTTTGAATAAGGTAAATCTTGCGGTGAGTATAGTATCGTTGGTTTTGATTTTTTCGGGCGACTTCGTCGGCACGGTATTATTCAATCTGACGGCGGTCGGCAACGTTGCTGCGACGGTCGTAGAGGGTATAAATATTCATCGAATAAAAAAAGCGGTCAAAAAAGATAAAGACGACAGCGATAACGGAGGCGGCAATGGCAGAAACGGTTAGATATACGGGCGACGGCAGCGAGCTGTTCTGGCGAGAGCGCGTTGAAAATTTACATACTGGCGCACAACTTATAGTTCCCGATACACATACTGCGTTTATCATTCGCGACGGGGTGGCGACTTTGCCGCTTGCATCGGGTAAACACGATATTTTTCCGAGCGCGGGACTTTTCCGATCCAGACCCGACGACGGAACGGCGGTCGATCTTGCGTTCGTTTCGCGCGTCGCGCACGCTCGGTTCTTGTGGGGAACACCGGCGCCCGTGCGGGTAACGGACCGTCAGACGCGCGTACCCGTGTCTCTCGGACTGAACGGCGAAATAGAGTTGAGCGTCAAAGATCCGCGCACGTTCTTCGATTCTTTTGTCTCCGCAAACACGAAGTACGATGCGGAAATACTTAAAACGCGCGTTGTCTCGCGCATTATGACCGTCGTCGAGCCTGCGCTTGCCGACGTTGTGTCGCGCACGCAAGCGAGTTTTGCCGAGTTCGACGGCGCGCGTCCCGCGCTTGCCGACGAATTAGGCAAGCGCGCCGCAGAACTGTTAAATCGCGAACTCGGATTGTGCGTCGACGTTTTCACCGTCGCGGGCACTATAATTCCCGATGACGATATTGCCGCCGTGCGCGCCAAGCGCGAGGAACTCGGCATAGGCAAAAAACAATGCCCGTTTTGCGACGCTTATATGGACGAATGCGCACGGTTTTGCAAACACTGCGGCGCAAGGTTGGACTAGACGACTCGAATGCCGAATTGATTTTATTGTTTTCGGAGCACCGACGGCGCACTTGTCGGTGCTTTTTTTCAAATATTTTTGTCAAAATCCGTAAAATCGCTTGACAATAAAATCGTCGCAGAGTATAATTTGAATATCGGTTGCGTATTGCGAACCAAAGTTGCATATAACGAACGACCGATGAATATTTATGTAACGGAGGCGGTTATGTCATTATCTCAAGCGCCTAAGGGCGAGGCGATGCTTGTAACGCGTGTTGCGGTCGACGATAAGATGCGCAGGCATCTCGGCAACTTGGGAATACTCGCCGGATCGGAGCTTATCCCGCTTGCCTATTCGGACGGAAATATGATAGTTCGCGTTCACGATGCGCGCATCGCTATCGACAGCACCGTCGCGGAGAATATAATAGTAAGAAAAATGCCGAGCTTTGCGTAATCGCTTGCGGTTTTGCCGTGCGTCGATGTGAGGTTCGGTTTTTTTGTAACGGTCAGTTCGCCGTTGCTAACTAAAACGAATTACGAGGTGGATATGGAAGAAAAGAAGTTGTCCGAACTTTTGCCGAACGAGGAGGGCGACGTTGTGCGCGTCGCGGGAGAGGGCAAGCTGAGGCGCAGACTGTTCGATATGGGCATAACGCCGGGCGCGCATATAGTTATGCGCAAGAAAGCGCCTTTCGGCGATCCTATCGAGGTTACCGTGCGCGGTTACGAGCTTACGCTTCGCAAGGATGAGGCGGCGTGCGTATTTTTAGGTCAATAAGGAGGTTTGGAAGTAAATGAAAACTTTTGCACTGGCGGGAAACCCCAACAGCGGTAAGACTACGTTGTTTAACGCGCTCACGGGCGCGACTGCGCACGTCGGAAACTGGCCGGGCGTTACCGTCGACAAGCGCGAGGGTGTTTATAAAAAGGGCAGCGAGCCTGTCGACATTATAGACTTGCCCGGTATCTATTCGCTTTCGCCGTACACGCCCGAAGAGGTCATTTCGCGCAATTACATACTCGACGAACATCCGGACGGCATTATCAATATCGTGGACGCGACCAATTTGGAGCGCAATTTGTACTTGACGACACAGTTGCTCGAAATGGACGTGCCTGTTATCGTCGCGCTCAATATGATGGACGAGGTAGATAAATCGGGCGAAAAGATAGACGTGTCCGTACTCGAAAAAGCGCTCGGAGTTTCGGTGGTTCCCGTTTCGGCGCTAAAAGGCAAGGGCGTGAAAGAACTGATGGAGCGCGCGATCGAAATGCCGAGCGAGCGCAAGGGAAAAACCGTTTACGGCGGTTTCGAGAGCAAACTCGACAGACTTAAAGAGTTTTACGAGAGCGAAAACTTCTCTTCGCCGCTTTTCCACGCGGTCAAGCTACTCGAAAACGACGAGCTGGAACTCGAACGCAGAGGCGCGCTCAACGCACGCGAAACCGCGCTTGCGACAAAGTCCGTTTCGGACAAGAACGCCGAAAGCGCGGCTACTGCCGATCCGGTGGATTACGAAGCGGAGATCGCCGACGCGCGGTATAAGTTTATCGCCGCCGAACTTTCGCCCGCGCGCACGCACCGCAGACCCAAGAACGCGCTGTCCAAGTCGGACAAGATAGACAAGGTTATGACGCACAGGGTGTGGGCGATACCGATTTTCCTCGTCATAATGTTCGCTATTTTCCACTTGACGTTCTCGGAGAACTTGCTGTTCCTCAACGGCTTTACCGAAAGTCAGGCGTGGATGCCGACGCTTGTAGATTTGGGTCTTTCTACCGATCTCGGCGGAGGAAATCAGGAATATCACAATTTCGGCGTGGAAATTTTAGCAATTTTCTACGACGGCGCGGTGTTCTCGCCGGGCGTTATACTGACTAATATACTCAATCTTATACTCGACTCCATAAGCGGCGGCATTGTAGGCGCAATGGAATCGGGCGGCGCCGCAGAATGGGCGGTAGGTCTTGTCGGCGACGGCATACTGGGCGGCATATTTGCCGTGCTCGGCTTCTTGCCGCAGATACTTGTGCTGTTCCTATTCTTCTCCATACTCGAAGATTCCGGCTATATGGCGCGTATCGCGTTCGTACTTGACAGAATCTTCCGTCGGTTCGGCGTTTCGGGCAGGGCGTTTATGCCGATGATAATGGGATTCGGTTGTTCCGTTCCCGCAGCGATAAACACGAGAACTCTTGCCGACGAAAAGGAACGCACCGCGACGATCCGCGTCATACCGTTCTTCTCGTGCGGCGCGAAACTCCCCATACTGACTGCCGTTGCGGGCGGTATTGTTATGGCGTTCGGTATCGGCAATGCCGACGTGATCACTTTCCTTATGTATCTGCTCGGCATTTGCGCGGCGATCGTGTGCATACTTTTGATGCGCAACACGTCGCTCAAAGGCGAAACGCCGCCGTTCATTATGGAACTTCCTGCATACCACAGTCCCAGATTCAAAAATCTGATGATCCATCTGTGGGACAAGACGAAACATTTTGTCAAGAAGGCGTTCACCATCATATTCGCATCGACGTTAATCGTGTGGTTGTTCTCGCACATAAGCTGGGATTGGAAATTCCTTCCCGACGAGGAGATGCAGAATTCGATAATAGCGTCGCTCGGTAAACTCATACAACCGCTGTTTACGCCGCTCGGCTTCGGGTCGCAGCTCGGACAGTTCGGCTGGGTGTTCGCCGTCGCGGCGATAACGGGACTCATCGCAAAGGAAAACGTCATAGCCACGTTCACGACGCTCGCGATATGCATCGGCGCGTATGTCGGTGAGGGTACGGAAGAGGGAATCGAAGAGCTGTTCAAGCTCATCGTCACCATCCAAGCCGACACGGGCATATCGTCCGCCGAATTCACCGCCGCGCTTATCTCGTTCATAGCGTTCAATATGACGACCATTCCGTGCTTTGCCGCGTGCGCGACAGCTAAGGCGGAACTTCCCAAAGGCAAGTTCAAGTGGACGGTGTTGTTCTGGCTCGCAACCAGCTACATCATCGGAACAATGGTCTACACTATCGGCGCGTGGATATGGCCGCTTGCGATTTGGGTCGCGGTCATCGCCGCCGTTACGACGCTTATTGTTTTGCGCAATACCGGCAAGTTCGACGTCGCTAAGATATTCAAGCGCAAAAACAAGGCAGACAAAGGCGGTACGAAATGAATGGAATAGATATAGCCGTTATAGTGTGCGTGTCCGTTCTCGTAGCGGCGCTTGCGGCATACTTTATCATCCGCAAGTTGCGGCATAAGGACAGCGGTTGCGGCGGTTGCTGTTCGGAGTGCGGAATGTGCGCACGCGCAGTAACCGAGACGAGTCGCGTGAAAGCCGATAGTACGCGCGACGCAAAGCCTGAAATCGATTGCGATTGCTCGGACTCTGTCGCTCGAAGCGATATTGTCGATTAGTCACATATAAATACCATCCGACGAGAGGCGCGGCCGATAGGTCGCGCTTTTCGTATCGAAAAGTCCGCTTGTCGCGGCGCGCGTCTCGCGCATTTTATTGATAAATTCCGTCGAATGTGATAAAATACTATATATAAATCGACAGGAGAGCGAGGTATGCTTGACAAAGACGGATTCAATGAATGGGCGTCCGGATACGACAGTACGGTGGAAAGATCGCGTGAGGCGGGGGAATATCCGTTCTGCGGTTACGACAAAGTTCACGACGTCGTGTTCGAGGCGGTCAAGGAGTGTAAAGACGTTATCGATTTCGGCGTGGGTACGGGACGGCTGACTAAGCGGCTGTACGATCTCGGCGCGAATATCGTCGGCGTGGATTTTTCGGAAAATATGCTGTCAGCGGCGAAAGCGAAAATGCCCGACGCAACGTTTATATGCGCCGATCTGTCGCTCGGTATGCCCGCGATCGACCGCAAGTTCGACGCGGCGGTTATGCTGTATGCGATCCATCATCTCACCGACGAGCGTAAGATAGCGCTTATCGAAGGCGCGGGCGCGCATATGAATGCGGGCGGTATTTTCGTCATCGGCGACGTAGCGTTCGAAAACGAGAAGGACCGATTATGCGCGCGAGAGCGCGCGGGCTACGCTTGGGACGACGACGAATACTATTGCGTTTACGATTTGCTGAAAGACAGACTCGGCAAGTCGTCGTCATTCCGCAAGATCTCGTTTTGCGCGGGCGTGATCACTGTAAAATTTTGACTTCGATCGAGACGGGCGTGCACTGTCACGTTCGACTGCGATTTCGAATACCGGAATTTTCTATCGCCGCGCTCGGAACGCTTGACGTCCGGCGGCGGACGGTGTATAATAATATCGTATCTGAACCGAAAGGAGCGACTGACGGCAAAGAGCGGTTATATAGATAAAAGCGCATATTTTTTTTGCGCGCCGTTTCGTCTTGTCGCACTCCTTTCAAGGGAGTGTTTTTTATGTCCGAAAATAACGGCGTATCGGAAGAAAAGCGGGTGGCGTTGCTCGGCATTATGGTTTCGGATAAGGACGCGGCGGCGGCAGTCAATCGCGTGCTTCACGATTTCGAAAGCCATATCGTCGGGCGTATGGGATTGCCGTTGCGCGAGCAAAATATCAATGCTATAAGCGTTGTGCTCGTAGCGACTTCGAATACGGTAAACGCGCTTACGGGCAAGCTGGGCGCACTTTCCGGCGTTGCGGCAAAAGCGCTGTTTGCTCAGCCCAAGCCGGTGAATAAACAATAAGTATAATTTCTTCGGAGGTAACATTATGAATAAAAAGATCGTTGCGGTTGTCTCGGCGGCAGTCGCCGCATTGTCGGTCGTAGGTTGCGACGGCGGAAACAACGGCGTGGAAGGACACAGCGGACCCGTGCGCATAGTTATGCCGGACGGAGCGCCCGCCGTCGCGCTGGCGCAGTTTATGGCGGAGGGGTATGACAACACCGAGTTCACGGTAGTGCAGTCGTCGACCATAGTGCAGGAATTTACGAGCGGAAATTACGGCAATTACGAAATGGCGATAATGCCCGTCAACGCCGCCGCAACGCTGTACAATAAGGATGCGGGCGTTAAACTGCTTACAGTCAATACTCACGGCAATCTGTTTTTCGTCGGCGACGGCGACGGGATAGAACCGAACGATCTCATCGGTAAGCGCATTGCGGTAATAGGCGAGGGCGCGGTACCCGATTACACACTCCGAATGGTATTCGGCGAGTTGGAAATTCGGTATGTCAAGTCGACGGATGCGGTAAGCGGCAGTATAGCCGTGCAGTATGCCGCCGACGGCGCGGCTGTTATCGGTTTGCTTCAAAACGGTCTTATAGATTACGGATTCTTGGCTGAACCTGCCGCAACGACGGCGGCAAATAAACTCGGTAAATCGATAGTGCTCGACGCGCAGGAATTGTGGGCGGATACTTTCGGCACCGCGTATCCGCAAGCCTGTCTCGTGGCGACGGCCGACTTTGCACGCACCGAAGGAGACTATATAAAAGAGTTTATGTCCGCAATGCAAGGCTCGGAAGAGGACGAGTGGGCGAAAAACAATCCGCAGGCGGCAGTGACGGCTATCGGCGAGCATATGAAGGACGGTTCTGCGACTACGGTAAAAACTCTGACGGCGGATATTATCGAGCGTTGCAATATCGAAACAGTATTCGCGCCGGACGCAAAAACCGAGTGCGAACTGTTTTTCACGAAACTGATGGGATTGAACAACGAATTCGACAGACCCGTGCTTTCCGCTCTTCCCGACGACGGGTTCTATTACGGACTTTAAGGCGGAGCGTTTTGCGCGCTGTATATAAAAAGATAGCGTTCAACGCATTATATGCCTCAGCGGCGACAGCGATGGTTTTTTGCGTGTGGTGGGCGGCTTCGGCGGCAGTCGGTTCGCAGTTCATATTGCCCGATATACCTGCGACGTTCGAGGCGCTCGGCGAACTTTTGGCGTTGCGCGCATTCTGGACGGGACTCGGCGGAACGCTTTGTCGCTGTATTATAAGTTACGCGCTTTCGGTCGCGCTCGCGGGCGTGCTGTATTTTCTGTGCGTATCGTTTATGCCCGTTCGACGCATAGTGTCGCCGATCGTGTCATTTTTGCGTTCGCTCCCGACGATGGCGGTGTCGCTCATACTCGCGATATGGGCGCGAGCCGCCGCGCCCGTAGTTTTGGGCGTATTGGTCATTATGCCGTATGTTTATTCGGCGTTGTTTGCGCGCAACAGTACCGTACCTCCCGAACTTATCGAGATATGCCGTTTGTGCGGCGCGAGCAGAGCGCGCGAATTCGGTTCTGTATGGTTGCCGCATGCGGCGGCGGCTTTTCCCGAAATTCTGTCGGGCGCGATGTCGTTCAATATAAAGGTGGTCATTGCAGCCGAGATACTTATGCAGACGGCGAGAAGCGTGGGAATGCTTATGCAACTCGCCAATATCTATCTCGAAACGGCGACGCTGATCGCGCTCGTGTTCGTCGCGGTAGTGCTGTCCGTCGCCGCCGAGCTTGTAATCAAACTCGTGTTGCGCGCGGCGCTCGGAAAATACAGAGAATAGTCGGGGACTCGGAACGGACGAACGTTTTCGTCTACCGATTAAATCGGCACGCGTATTTGCGCAATTACATATGTCGCATTCGCTTTCTTCTATTGACAAACGAAAAAAAAAGTTTTAGAATATATGCGTATGCAGGAAAAAGATAAAAATACAGGTAAAACCGCCAAAACGCGTACACGCACTTTCGACGAACCGCAACCGACGGTTACGGTTACGGACGAGATAGCGACTGTCGATCCCGTCAAAAAGACAAAGTCCAAAAAGACGGGGTCTCGTACCGTGACGAAAGACTTGGACGGCGGCGATGTGCGTCCGTATACGGGTGCGCTCGACACGTCGGTCATAGACAGCTCGGTGTTCGACGACGATATTGCCGACGAGCCTATTTCGGGTTATTATCACAAGTCGATGACTATTGACGGTAGTATGCTCAGCCGCGAACAGGCGCTTGCCAACCGCAGGCGCAAGCGTCCAAAAAAGACTGCCGACATCACGACCGCCGAGCGGTACGATCCCGATCCCGACGTCGGACTTACGTCCGAACAAGTCGAAAAGCGTATTCAGTCGGGTTTGGATAATTTCGTCAAGCAGAACAAGGGCAAAAGTTATCTGTCGATATTCATAACGAATATCTTCACGTTCTTCAATATCCTGTGCTTTGCGGTTATGACCGCGCTCGTTATAGTCGGCGCGGGTTTTACTCAAATATTCTTTATCGTAATTACTTCGGCTAACGTGATCATAGGCATCATTCAGGAAATGCGAAGTAAATATATGATTGACAAACTGTCGCTCGTGACCGCGCCGAGCGCGGTCGTCATACGCGACGGCGAGCGCAAAGCGATACCCACGCCCGACATAGTTCTCGACGATATAATTTGTTATGAAATGGGCAAGCAGATATGCGCGGACGCGGTAGTCGTCAAAGGCGAGTGCGAAGTAAACGAAGCGATGCTCACCGGCGAGAGCGAACCCGTCAAAAAGAAAGCCGGCGATATACTTTACGCGGGTTCGTTCATAAGTAGCGGATCTGTCGTCGCCCGCGTCGATAAGGTTGGTTCGGCTAACTATATAGAAACGCTTACGTCATACGCCAAAAAATACAAAAAGCCTAAGAGCGAGCTGATGAACTCCATAAAGCTCATCATAAAAGGCCTTTCTCCGTTCATAATCGTGCTCGGCGCGCTCACCGTGTGGACGGGTTACCGCAATACCGTAGATCCGACCGTAGGCGCTACTATGGACGATTGGAACAACATAGTGACGCGTGCGGCGGGATCGGTCATAGGTATGATACCTGCGGGTATGTTCCTGTTGACATCGGTCGCGCTTGCCGCTTCGGTTATCCGTCTTGCCAAAAAGCAGACTCTCGTTCAAGATCTTTACTGTATAGAAATGCTCGCGCGCGTCGACGTGTTATGTCTCGATAAGACCGGCACTATCACAGACGGGTCGATGGAAGTAAACAACATAATCGAGATAAAGGGGTTCGACGGCAGCAGCACTCTGCCGGACATCATAGGCTCGATATTGACGGCGACGGGGGACAACAACCAGACTGCGCTCGCGCTGGCAAATAAGTTCGGTTACAGCAAGGCGTTAAAGCCCACCGCCGTTATGCCGTTCTCGTCGCAACGAAAGTTATCTGCGGTAACGTTTGAGGGCGAGGGAACGTATATGCTCGGCGCGCCCGAATACGTGCTTAAAGATATGGGCGTGCGCATCGAGCGGATCATCAACGAGAACGCGGCTAACGGTTACCGCGTGATGGTGCTCGCGCATTCGCCGGCGGACATAGTGGGCGAAAAACTGCCTGCCGTCCGCCGTCCGCTCTGTCTCATCGTAATAGAGGATCATATACGCGAGGACGCGATAGAGACGATACGTTGGTTCAAAGAGAACAACGTTGCGGTCAGGGTCATTTCGGGCGACAATCCCATCACGGTATCGGAAGTTGCGCGCAGAGTGGGCGTCGACAAGGCGGAGCTTTACGTTTCGCTCGAAGGTATGTCCGACCAGGACGTTATAGAGGCGGCGAACAAGTATACCGTGTTCGGCAGGGTCACGCCCGAACAGAAGCGTTTGCTCATTCATTCGATCAAGGCAAAAAAGCATACCGTCGCAATGACCGGCGACGGAGTGAACGATATTCTCGCAATGCGCGAAGCCGACTGCTCGGTGTCTATGGCATCGGGCGCGGAGGCGGCGAGAAACGTCAGTCACTTGGTGCTTTTGGATAACGACTTTACGTCAATGCCGGACGTTGTTATGGAAGGTCGGCGCGTTGTAAACAACATTCAATCGTCGGCGGCGATGTTCTTGATGAAAACGTTTATGTCGATAGTTCTGTCGATAATTTTTCTCGCACTGCAACAGGACTATCCGCTTAAAACGAACAATACGCTCGCATTGGAGATATGTATTGTCGGTATTCCGTCGTTCTTCCTGGCATTGCAGGGCAATAAGAACATTATACGCGGCAAATTTTTGGCTAACGTCACGACTAGGGCGATACCGGGCGGGATCGCGCTCGTTCTAGGCGTTATGGCCGTGTATACGCTGAACGCGCACTATACGCTTCATCCCGTGTATATGACGAATCCCGAAACGGGTGCTTTGTTGCTCGATCCGACTACGGGGCAGCTTATACTGGACTCTGCGGCGACGGCTAAGTTAAGTCAGTTGGAGGCGACGTGTATGACGGTTTTGGTCATCACGTTTGTAGGGCTTATGGTTCTGTTCAAACAGTGCGAACCGTTCAATGCGTTCCGCATAGTGCTGATGATAGGTACTATCCTGTTTACGGCGATGTTTATGTACGTTGTGACCACCATATCCGACATCGGTCTTTGCAAGCTCAATATGACGCAGATTTGTTTTACCTGTACGGTGGTGCTTGCGAGTTATTTCGTCATAAGTATATTGATGAAAGTGTTGGGTGCTATCAAAATAAAATAGCGTAGATCGGTACCGTATCGGCGGCAACGCGTTTGTCAATAATTCATAAGCGAATGCGTTTCGGGGCGACCCGAAAGAGGAGGGACCGTTTGACCAATTCGCAGAGATTTTTGGACGCATACAACAAGGCGGATAAAGCGTTACACACGCGATTTGATTTTAAGCAGTCTATGTCGTTTACCGAAGCCGTGCGCCGAGCCGCGTCGGTAAACTCGGTCGTGCGCCGTTTCGAGGACGACTTGGAAAGCTACGGCAGACTGCGCAATTCGATAGTGCATTCGTCCGACTCCCAAAAGACAATAGCGGAACCGCACGACGACGTGACCGACAGGTTCGAACATATCGCGGAGCTTCTCGCAACTCCGCCGCTCGCGTCGACTGTGTCGCATAAGGCGAGGACGGTAACGCCGAGTGCCGCGCTCGACGATGCGGTTAAAACAATGGCGCGGCTCGATTATTCGATAATGCCCGTAGTGGACGGCGGAAAGATAATAGGCGTACTCACCAACAAGGGCGTTACGCTCCATATCGCAAAACTGCTGTCCGACGGCGTTGCGGACATATCCGATTCGCGCGTCGCCGACGCGGTCGCCGACGGGAAAGCGTACTTTTACATTATGCCCGACGGACCGATCGACGAGGTAGTTAAGGCGTTCGAAAAGAACCGCAAGATAACTATGATAGTTCTCACGAAAGACGGAACGCCCGATTCCGATATAATCGGCGTGATCACGGTTGGAGATCTCGTCGCTGTGAACAAACTTTTGGAAGAGTATTGACGGCACGTAGACGCGCAGAAGGCGGCGGCGAATTTGTGAACATTTACATATACACGGCACACAAAATTTTTACGAATGAAGTGTGCATTTAACATAATATTGATTTACAATATTATACAAAATACGACATAGGAGATTGTTTGATATGGCTAAATTCCTAATTGCCGACGACGAAGAGGGAATCCGTCAAATCATAAAAGAATATTGCGATTTCGAGGGTTATGAAACCGAAATGGCTACGGACGGAATGGACGCCGTTCGTAAGGCTCGCGACAACGATTACGATATGATAATAATGGACGCAATGATGCCCAAGCTCGACGGTTTTTCGGCAGTCAAAGAGATTCGTAAATTCAAACAGACCCCTATCATTATGCTGTCGGCGCGTGTGGAGGAATACGACAAACTGCACGGCTTCGAAATGGGGGCGGACGATTATGTTACCAAGCCGTTCAGTCCCAAAGAACTGATGGCAAGAGCCGCCGCGATAATGCGGCGCGGACTTATGAGCGAGGACAAGCTTGTTTCGGGCGATATGACGATAGACTTTGCGGGACGGGCGATATACATCGCCGAAAAGCGCGTGCCGCTTACCCCCAAAGAATGCGACCTTTTGTTCTATCTCGCGCGCTACAACGGAAAGGCTTTCTCCCGTCAGGAGCTTCTCGACAAGATCTGGGGTTTTGATTATTACGGCGACGAGCGCACCGTCGATACGCATATAAAAATGCTTCGCAAATCGCTCGGCGACGAGTACCGCGACAAGATAGTTACCGTTCGCGGAATGGGATATAAAGCAGTATTGTAAAAAACGCCCGAAAGGGCGTTTTTTCAATGCGAAATAGAGCGACGGTCCGCGACGGATCGAAGAATGCGGTATTATTGGTAATAGTCCAATTCTCCTGCGCATTCGCACAGGGTGAGCGCGTCGGCGCAAGCGGGACAGTAGTGCTTGTCGCAAACGTCGCAGTGCATCATATATTCGGCGGGGTATTCGCGCCCGCAACGGTCGCAGATCAAAGATTTCATACGCATATTGTGCCGCACGGCGCTGTCGAGTATGCGCGGAAATATAATTTCGACAAATTGCGGCAAACTCCTTGATTTTGCAATAAGAGTGTGATAGAATGAAAAAAGCGAATTTCAAGAGAGGAAAAAATATGCAAATGACGTACGGAGTTAAAGACAAGCCACCCGTCGGGCGACTTGTTCTTTTTTCACTGCAACAATTGCTCGCCATACTTGCGGCGACCATAGCCGTTCCTATTATTATAGGAAACGGAATGCAACCGGCGGCGGCGCTGTTCGGCGCGGGCGTCGGTACGCTCGTGTACCTGCTTTTCACTAAGTTCAAAAGCCCCGTGTTCTTGGGCAGCTCGTTTGCGTTCTTGGGTTCTATGGGCGCGGCGTTCGCGGGCAGTGTGTCGATGTCGCTCGGCTATCTCGGACTTTTGATAGGCGCGGTACTCGCCGGTCTTGTGTACGTCGTTCTCGCCGTCATAGTCAAGTTTGTCGGCACGAAGTGGATAGATAAGGTTATGCCCGCCGTAGTTATCGGACCGACGGTCGCCATCATCGGACTGTCGCTCGCAGGCAACGCGATAGGCGATCTTATGAAAGGAAACGTTTCGGTAACGGAATTTATACCCGCATTGAATGAGGCGGGTAATGCGATCGAAATGATTAAGGTCGACAGAATGCTGTGCAGTCCTTACGCGGCGCTCGTGTGCGGACTCGTAACGCTCGCAGTCACTATCGTATGCTCGGTGTACGGCAAAAAAATGGTCAAAATGATCCCGTTCATAATCGGTATTATGAGCGGCTACGCGCTCGCCGCGATATTCACGGGAATCGGGTTCGCCGCAAACTGCGACGCGCTCAAAATCATAGACTTTACGCCGTTCACCACGCTCGGCACGCCGGAAGCGTGGTACCCTAACTTCTCGTTCCTCACCGCGTTCAACGTGTACGGCGACGGATACGGGGTAGTCAAGGACGGGGTATTTACCGCATACTCGGCAGGACAGATAGGCGCGTACATCGGTACGATAGCCGTTGCGTACATACCCGTAGCGTTCGTCGTGTTCGCCGAACATATCGCCGACCACAAAAACATCAGCTCGATCATCGAGACCGATCTTCTCAAAGATCCGGGACTGCATCGCACGCTTCTCGGCGACGGCGTAGGTTCGATCGCGGGCGCGATCTTCGGCGGTTGCCCCAACACCACATACGGCGAATCGGTGGGTTGCGTCGCGATAAGCGGCAATGCGTCGGTGCGTACCATTTTGGTCACTGCGTGTATGGCGATAGTGAGCGCGTTCCTTGCGCCGTTTACGCTCTTCCTTTCGAGCATTCCGAGCTGTGTTATGGGCGGCGTGTGTATCGCGCTTTACGGCTTCATCGCCGTGTCCGGTCTCAAAATGATCCAGCCCGTCGACCTTAACGACAACAGAAATCTGTTTACCGTGTCCGTCGTTCTCATTGCGGGCGTGGGCGGAATGGTACTCACTTTCGGCAAGGTAACTATCACGTCGGTAGCGTGTGCGCTCATACTCGGCATACTCGTCAACCTGCTCGTCAATATAAAGAGCAAAAAGAACAATGACGGCAAAGCCGACGGCGCGGCGGCGGAAACTTCGGAGACTGCGGCGGTCACAGTCGAGGAAAGTAAGGCAGTCGCTCCCGAAGAAGATACGGTTGCAACCGATACTGTCGAATAAGACATCGCTAAATCGCAAGAGCGAGAAGGAAAAAATAAAAAATGAAAAACTTCAAGAACGTAACGATACTCGATCACCCGCTTATCAACCATAAGATAGCGATATTGCGGTCGGTAGATACGCATACCAAAGATTTCCGCGAGTTGGTCGAAGAAATAACTACGCTCGTCACCTACGAGGCGTTCAAGGACGCGCCGACGCGCGATGTGGAAGTGCGCACTCCTCTCGCGGTGTGCAAGCAGAAAATGATAGCCGAAAACGCGATAGCCGTCGTACCCGTTCTGCGCGCCGGTCTCGGTATGGTGCAG
The DNA here is from genome assembly GCA_910577435.1 of uncultured Christensenella sp. GTDB lineage: Bacteria > Bacillota > Clostridia > Christensenellales > Pumilibacteraceae > Anaerocaecibacter. Next base: position 138,968 of record CAJTLV010000006.1, read on the forward strand.
GGCGTGCATACGCTGTTCCCGACGGCTAAGGTCGGACATATCGGTATGTACCGCGACGAGGAAACTCTCGAACCGCACGAATACTATTGCAAACTGCCCGAAGGCATAGAAAATATGCGTACTATCGTTCTCGATCCTATGCTCGCGACGGGCGGCAGTGCGGCGGCGGCGATCGATTTGCTCAAAAAGCGCGGGTGCAAGGACATTCGTCAGATGTCGATAATAGCTGCGCCCGAAGGAATAGAGCGGCTTGCTACGGCGCACCCCGACGTTAAGATATTTGTAGCCGTGTGCGACGAAAAACTCAACGAGAACGGTTACATAGTTCCCGGTCTCGGCGATGCGGGCGACAGGCTGTTCGGCACAAAGTAAATACGGAATAAATCAAGCGCTCGGGCATTATCATAGTTCCGGCAGGGAATTTACGGATATGTTGCTGAATTCAGAAATCAGGCGTGGTGTTAAGCTACGCCT
>CAJTLV010000007.1 GCA_910577435.1 uncultured Christensenella sp.
CTTACCTGACAAGGAATTTCGCTACCTTAGGACCGTTATAGTTACGGCCGCCGTTCACCGGGGCTTAAGTTCAGTGCTTCGATTGCTCTAACACGTCCCCTTGACCTTCCGGCACCGGGCAGGCGTCAGCCCATATACATCAGCTTGCGCTTTAGCATAGACCTGTGTTTTAGATAAACAGTTGGTTGGGACTATTATCTGCGACCTATTTCTAGGCTCCCCTTATTCCGAAGTTACGGGGTCATTTTGCCGAGTTCCTTAACGATGGTTATTCCGCTCGTCTTGCAATTCTCTTGCCGCCTACCTGTGTCGGTTTGCGGTACGGGTGCCTTACAGCTAACCTTAGCAGCTTTTCTCGCCGGCGTGGATTCATCAGCTTAAACTCAATTGTCTCCCCGTCACAGCTCAGCCTAGCGGATTGCGTACTTCACTACAACCCGGCCTAACTGCTTGGCCGCAACACCATCCGTGCGGTCTGACTATCCTTCCGTGTCCCTGCATCGAACTGTATGACAGTACGGGAATATCAACCCGTTGTCCATCATCTACGCCTTTCGGCCTCGACTTAGGTCCCGACTAACCCTGGGAGGACGAACCTTCCCCAGGAAACCTTAGGCTTTCGACGGAGGAGATTCTCACTCCTCTCTCGCTACTCATGCCGGCATTCTCTCTTGTGTAAAGTCCACCGCCTCTTCCGATACGGCTTCAGTCCATACACATTGCTCCCCTACCAATCATAAAAATATGATTCCCAAGCTTCGGTAATAGGTTTTAGCCCCGATAGTTTTCGGCGCAACATCACTCGACCAGTGAGCTATTACGCACTCTTTGAATGAGTGGCTGCTTCTAAGCCAACATCCTGGTTGTCTGTGCAACATCACATCCTTTACCACTTAACCTATATTTGGGGACCTTAGCTGTGGGTCTGGGCTTTTTCCCTTTTGACAACGAAACTTATCTCACGCTGTCTGACTCCCGGACAAAAGTATTCGGTATTCGGAGTTTGATAAGGTTCGGTAACCCGTGAAGGCCCCTAGCCCATTCAGTGCTCTACCCCCGATACTCTAAATTCCGAGGCTAGCCCTAAAGCTATTTCGAGGAGAACCAGCTATATCCGAGTTCGTTTGGAATTTCTCCGCTAACCACAAGTCATCGCCCACTATTTCAACAGGGGTGCGTTCGGCCCTCCGCAGGATTTTACTCCTGTTTCAGCCTGCTCATGGGTAGGTCACTCGGTTTCGGGTCTACAACACGCTACTGGAATCGCCCTATTCAGACTCGCTTTCGCTTCGGCTCCGAGACTTGATCTCTTAACCTCGCAACGCATCGTAACTCGCCGGCCCGTTCTACAAAAAGTACGAGATAACACTTGCTTCCCTTGCGGAAAGCGTAGTGCGTTCTCTGCTTGTAAGCATACGATTTCAGGTTCTGTTTCACTCCCCTTCCGGGGTGCTTTTCACCTTTCCCTCACGGTACTAAACTCTATCGGTCATCTGGTCGTATTTAGCCTTGGGAGATGGTCCTCCCAGCTTCCCACCCAATTTCACGTGTTGGGTGGTACTCCGGATACTTGCGGGCTATGGTATAAATTTCGCTTACAGGGCTTTCACCTTGTGTCGCACTGCTTTCCAGAACAGCTTCGGCTATTCATACCACTTGCTCATATGCAAGTCCACTACCCCGCACATATTGCTATATGCGGTTTGGGCTCTTGCCCGTTCGCTCACCACTACTGAGGCAATCGTTAATTTACTTTCTCTTCCTCCGGGTACTAAGATGTTTCAGTTCCCCGGGTTCCCTCAAGCCGGCTATGAATTCACCAACTTGTGACTACGGTTTCCCGTTACGTCGCTTTTACGACAGTCGAGTTCCCTCATTCGGAGATCTGCGGGTCAAAGCTCATTTGCAGCTCACCGCAGCTTATCGCAGCTTGTCACGTCCTTCATCGGCGCCAGATGCCTAGGCATCCATCGTACGCTCTTAGTAGCTTAATCGTCCAATTCCTAAAAATAAGAATTTACAAGATATAAACTTACAAATTGCGGTACTGGTAATACATATCACCAATATTATTTGAATAAATTTGTATACTCGCTTTAAGTTATATGCAGTTGTCAATGTTCGACACGGTAACCTTGCATAAGGTCAAAAAAAACACAACAAGCAAACGCATTAAGTCTTTCGACTCCCCGCCGTATGCTTATTATGTCCAGAGGTATGGCTTATATGCGATACTTGGAAGACCCGTGTGCCGCCGCTTTTTGTCGACAGCTTACGTATGATAACACACTCCTTAATGCTTGTCAAGCGTTTTTTATAACTTTTTCAAAAAAATTTTCAACAATTTTTTATGGAGCGGTTTCGACGGAATATTCGGTCTCCGAAAACGGCTGATAAACAGATATCGACGTTTCGAGATCCTAAAAAATCCGGAGAGTGACTGCGAATCGGATCGTGCGGGATTTGATTTATGATCTTTACCGCACGACCCCAACGCGATATTTCTTTATAATTACAGTTCGAGACTGTCCACCCAAGCGCGAAGTTCGTCTTGCGAAAGCGATCCGTTGAGAAGTTTTCCGTCGCGCCAATTCGTTTCGCGCGAACACAGAGGTTTCAGCACTGCCGCCGCCTTGCCCAGCTCGCTTCCGCCGGACGTCGCAAAAGGTATGACCGTCTTGCCGGAAAAGTCGTAGCTTGCGAGAAAGCCGTTGATTATCGTAGGCGCGAGATACCACCAGATCGGGAATCCTACGAATACCGCGTCGTACTCGTCCATATTCTCCACTCTGTTCGCTATTTCGGGGCGTTCGAGCGTGCGCATTTCTACGGAAGTACGACTGTCTTTGTTGTTCCAATCGAGATCGGCTTCGGTATACGGGATCTTTGGCTTGATCTCGAAAAGATCGGCTTGCGCCGCCCGCGCGAGTTCTTTGGCAACGATCCCCGTGTCGCCGCCGCAGGTAAAATATGCCACTAATTTCTTGCTCATTGCTTTTCTCCTTGCTTGATATTTGTTAGATCAGCCGTTTATCGGCTTGTCGTTATAGATGTACGCGCCCGATATATTATGCTTGCCGCGCAGTAACGGTTTGCCTGCATGGGTGCGGTTTTCTATTGTGAAATTCTCCGTAGAGAACGCGGTCAAATACTCTTCGTCGACGTTGAATACCACCTTATACGGTATTGTCACCACCGAAGCAAACACCACGCTGTTGCCGTTGCCCGTTTTATCCTTGCCGAAATCGACTATCTTAATGCCTTTTCTGTACCTGCCCATAACGTCTATCTGCGAGATAAGCACGCGCTTGACAAATCCGCGATCGGTGCAAAGCGCGATCTCTCCGTCGCCGTTGACCTGACGAATGAGTACGCACTCGTCGTCGCCGGACAGCGCAATACCCTTGACGCCCGTCGCGATCCTGCCCTGAACGGGAACATCGCTCATATCGGCGTTGAGGCACATACCGTCGCGCGTCACGAACAACAGCGAACTGCCGTCGACTTCGTCCTCGACCGCAATAACTCTGTCGTCGTCGCGTAGTTTGGTTGCGGCAAAGCTGGATTTGACCACGCCGTACTCGCTCCAAGCCGAACGCTTGATCATACCGAGTTTGGTGTAGAACAACAGGTTGCCCTTAGGCAGTTTCTCTTCTATTGCACGCATATACACGGGGTACTCGCCGTCTACCGCGTCGGCGACGATAGACTTAAGCTCCGCGCCTTTTTCGCGCCACTTGCCGTCGGGAATGCTCTCGGTGTCTATCTTATAACAGTTGCCGAGATTGGTGAAACAATATATGCGCTCGGTCGACTTTGCCTTGACTATGTTGGAACACACTTCATTTAGCGTCGAGTTGTCCGTAAAGTCTTTCGTAGCCATTGTGAAGTTCTTGATGAGCATCTTTTTGATGTGCTTGTTTCCGTTGCACACAACCACGTATTCGAGCGTCGGTTTTTCGTCGTCGCTCGGCACGACGTACTTTTCGGGCGAGTCGATGATAGCCGACTTGCGGTTTTCTTTATATTGCTTGCGGATCGCCAAAAGTTCGGTCTTGACAAGTTCCATCTGCATTTTCTTGCTTGCGACGATCGCTTCGAGACGCGCGATCTCGCTACGCACGTCGGCAAGCTCCTTTTCGAGCTTGTAAATTTCGAGGTGCGTGAGCCGCGCAAGGCGCATATCGAGTACAGCCTGCGCCTGTATATCGCTCAGTTCGAACCGGTTGCGCAACGCCTGCTTTGCCGCAGTCGTGTTCTCGCTCTCCTTGATTATCTTGATCACTTCGTCGATATTGCGCACGGCAATGACGAGACCTTCCAAGATATGCTCGCGCTTTTTCGCCGCGTCTAGCTCGTACTTGGTGCGGCGCAAAACGACTTCGCGCTGATAATTGACATAATACGCAATGATGTCGAGAAGCCCCATCAGTTGCGGCTTGCCGTCGGCGATCGCGACCATATTGAACGAGAAGTTAGTCGACAGGTTTGTCGATTTGAAAAGCTGATTGATTATGTCGCGCGGATTATAGTCGCGCTTGACCTTGATGACGGCGCGCGTACCCGTGCGGTCGGACTCGTCGATCACGTCGGTTATGCCCGAAAGTATGCCCTTCTTGTCCTCGCGGACTTTGATTATACTCTCCAACAACGCCGACTTATTGACGCCGTAAGGTATCTCGTCGATGACGATGACTTTCTTGTCGCCGTCAACTTCTATATGCATTTTTGCGCGGATGGAAATTTTGCCCTTGCCCATCTCGTATGCTTTTTCGAGTTCGGTCGGAATGATTATGCCGCCCGTCGGGAAATCCGGTCCCTTGATGATCTTCATCATCTCTTTGAGCGTGATGCGCGGATTGTCGATGTACGCAATTACGCCGTCGATACTCTCCATCAGGTTGTGCGGCGGAATGTTAGTCGCAAGTCCGACCGCTATACCCGTAGCGCCGTTTACCAAGAGATTGGGAAACCGTCCGGGAAGAATGTCCGGTTCGAGAATGGAGTCGTCGAAGTTCCACGACCAGCGCACCGTATTCTTCTCTATATCCCGCAAAAGTTCGAGCGCAAGCGGAGTGAGCCGCGCTTCGGTATATCGCATAGCCGCCGCGCCGTCGCCGTCGACCGAGCCGAAGTTTCCGTGTCCGTCGACGAGTATGGCGCCCATATTGAACGGCTGCGCCATACGCACCATCGCCTGATATATAGACGAGTCGCCGTGCGGGTGCAGTTTACCCAAGCAATCGCCGACTATACGCGCGCTCTTTTTATACGGCTTGTCGGGCGTTATGCCAAGTTGCTGCATTGTGTACAGTATGCGGCGCTGAACGGGTTTGAGTCCGTCCTCCACGCGAGGCAACGCGCGATCGAGTATGACCGATTCCGAGTAAGGAATCATCGAGTCGCGCATCACGTCTTCCATCGTTTGTAATATCAACTTCGTGGGTTTTTTGTTTTCTTGTTCGTCCATAAAACACCATCTTTATAATTCGGAGTCGGGAATTCGAAACAGCCAAACCGCCTGCGGCGGAGTTATTCGGAATCGGGATGCATTCGATCCCGCTTTCCGCATCGACAACAGAATATTATACAGGCTTGAACGTGTCGACCTTATTGAAGTCGGCGTGTTCGATTATATACTCGCGGCGAAGTTCTACGGCGTCGCCCATAAGGACGGAAACGAGCTTTTCGGCTTCCGCCGCGTCTTCGATAGTCACCTGCATTAACGCGCGGCGTTCGGGATCCATCGTGGTCTCCCAAAGCTGGTCGGCATTCATCTCGCCCAAACCTTTATAGCGCTGCACCGACGCTCCCTTGCCCATTCGCGCCTTAGCATCGGCGAGCGCCGCGTCGTCGTATGCGTATTCGACCTGATTGCCCTTAGCTATCTTGTACAGCGGCGGCAGGCCGATATATACGTGTCCCTCGTTGATGAGGTCTTTCATATAGCGGAAGAAGAATGTCAAAAGTATTGCGCGGATATGGTATCCGTCGACGTCCGCATCGGACAGAATAATGACCTTGTGGTAATTGAGATTATCGACGTTGAAGTCCTCGCCTATGCCCGACCCGAGCGCCGAAATGAGCGTGCGTATCTCTTCGTTGGCGAGAACCTGATCTATGCGCTTTTTCTCGGCATTGAGCGGTTTGCCTCTCAGCGGCAGAACGGCCTGATACGACCGCGCGCGCGCCTGCTTACACGTTCCGCCCGCACTGTCGCCCTCGACGATGAACAGTTCGTTCTTTTCGGGTTTTTTACCTGTGCAAGGCGTCAGTTTGCCGACGAGATTGAAGTTGTCTATCGCGTTCTTGGCGCGCGTTATCTCTTTTTCCTTACGCGCCGCCTCGCGCACCTTTGCGGCGAGCATACCCTTTTTGAGTATCGCCTCGCCCACTTCTTCGTTTTGCGGGTCCTGAAAATATTCGCCGAGCAATTGCGTTACAAGTCCGTCTATCGCGATACGCGCGGCGGGATTGCCGAGCTTGGTCTTTGTCTGACCCTCGAACTGAACGTTTGTCATCTGCACGGACAAAACGGCGGTAAGTCCTTCGCGGTAGTCGTCGCCCAAGAGGTTCGAGTCCTTGTCTTTGAGCATACCCACGCGGCGAGCGAAATCGTTCATCACCTTAGTGTACGCCGCTTTGAATCCCGTCTCGTGCGTACCGCCCTCCGTCGTCGGAATGTTGTTGACGTATGAAAACAGGTTCTCGGTATATGCGTCGGTGTGCTGGAACGCGAGCGACATCGATATTCCGTCGCGCTCTCCGCTAAGGAAGATCGGCTCGGTATAAAGAACGTTGCGCGCCTCGTTGATGTATTTGACAAAGTCTATTATACCGCCGTCGTAGCAGTATTCGAGCGAGCGGTAACCGTCGCCCACCGCGACGCGCTCGTCTATGAGTTTTATGCGCACGCCCTTATTGAGGAACGCGAGTTCTTTGAGTCTGCGCGATATGGTTTCAAACTGGAACACGACCGTTTCGAATATGCGCTTGTCGGGCATAAAGCGGATTTTGGAGCCGTGCTTGTCCGTTTGAGCGCCGGTGTCGATGAGGTGATATTTGGGCACGCCGCCCTTGACCTCGCCGTTCACTTCCTTAGATTCGAATTCCATTCGGTATGTCGTACCCGACTTGTACACCTCTACGGTCAGCCATTCGCTGAGCGCGTTGGTGACCGACGCGCCTACGCCGTGAAGACCGCCCGAATGCGCGTAATTACTCGTATCGAACTTGCCGCCCGCGTGAAGCTGTGTAAATACGACCTCGACGCCCGACACGCCTAGCTGAGGATGAATGTCGACGGGGATACCGCGTCCGTCGTCCTCTACCGACGCACTGCCGTCGGCGTGAATAGTGACGGTAAGCCCCGTCGCAAACCCGTTAGACACCTCGTCTATCGAGTTGTCAACTATTTCCCATAATATGTGATGCAAACCCTTGACGCCCGTCGTTCCGATATACATACCGGGACGCAACCGTACCGCGTCAAGTCCTTCCAATACTTTTATATCGCCTGCATTGTAAGAATTCGACATTGTGTATCCTCCGATGTTGCGTTGTGCGCCAAACGGCACACCTTAAATTATATCACACAAAAAAATTTAATTCAACCGTTTTAGACCAAGTTTGAAATTCGAACTGCGCATTCGAATTATTCAATCCATTCCCTCGAACCCCGTCTGCCTAAGCGCTTCGTACAGGACCAGCGCGACGGTGTTGGAAAGATTGAGCGAACGCAAGCCGTCGCGCATAGGAATTCGCAACGCCGTTTCGGGATTGTCGAACACCAAACGTTCGGGCAGCCCCTTTGTTTCTTTTCCGAAAACGAGATAGTCGCCGTCCTTAAACGCTATGTCGGTATAGCGTTTATTCGCTTTTTTCGACAGATAGAAAAACCTGCCGCCGACGTTCTTTTCGAAAAACGCGTCGAGATTATCATAGTATGTAAGATCGAGTTTATCCCAATAATCGAGACCCGCGCGCTTTAACTTTGCGTCGGTTATCTCGAAACCCATAGGTTTTACTATATGAAGGCGTGCGCCGGTGCAGGCGCAAGTGCGCGAAATATTGCCAGTGTTCTGCGGAATTTCGGGTTCTACGAGTACTACATTTAACATTTTACGGATGATCGTCCTTTGCGTGGCGTTATTTCTATTTGAACGAGAAAACAAGTTTTACGGGGTTGTGGTCGGAGAATGCGAAATCGGCATCTACGGTTTTAACGCTCTTGACGTCGATATTGTCGGACACGATGAACCCGTCGATCGTACAGGTGTATGTCCAACCGCGTTCCCACACTACGTCCGCGCCGCGACACGACCCCACTCCGCTGTCGCCGTCGGCGTAGATCTCGAATCCGTTCGGGACGTCGTCCGCGTCGTATGTTGCCACCCATTCGGGGACCTTCTGCGCGCTTTCGTAACGTTCGAGATCTCCTATCAGATCCTGATTGAAGTCGCCGCCCGCTATAACGTAATATCCTTTTTCATATTCCGATTCGAGCGCGAGTTTCAGTTTTTCGGCTTGTTGTTTGCGTATTACTCCGCCCTCGTCGTAAGCCGACATATGCAACGAGATTATAGAGAGCGTTTTACCGCCCTCGACTTTGACGTGCGTTATCGAATAACAACGGTCGAGATCGGTGAACTTGCCGAATCCGTCGTCGAGCGGGAATGCATATCTGCGGCTGTCGGTTATTCCGTACTTGCTCAGAGTCATTATACCCGCATTGTTCTTGCCGTGAGGATCGGACAGCGGATAGAACAGATAACTGCTGTGATAGTTCTCCGCAAAGACGGAATTGTAGCCGTCGAGTTTAAAATATTCGCGCTGATCCACTTGATAACTGCGCGTCGAGTCGTAGTCGACTTCCTGAATTATGGCAAAGTCGGGGTTATGATCTTTCAATACCGACGACGCACCTTCAACGTTTTTTATCACGTCGGCGCGCGATAACGCCGTGCCGTGTATGCCCTGCGTCTTTCGCCCGTCTTTCATAATGCCGGTGTCCATAAAGAACGTGTAATACGGCGAATACGCGCCGAACCCTACGTTATAAGTCATAATCGTGTATTCGCCGTCCGCCGCCGCTGCCTGCGTTCCGTCGCCGTCCACGACCAGCGCTATGTCGTCGTCTATACGGTAATATCCGCAGACGACGTACAAAAGATAACCGACGATCACCCACACGACAAGCATCACGGCTATCGCGAGCGACAGAACGGTTATAAGCACTGCGCTTTTACGTCGGCTTCTCGGCTGTTTTTCGGCGATCGCACCGTCCGTCATAATACCCACTCGCCTCTGCTTGCCGTAAGACAGTCGTCGAGGAACTCCACGAAATCCTCGTACACGATTTCCTTATTCAATTCGTTGAGTATCTCGTGCCGTCCGTCCTCATACAGTTTGACGCGCGGAGTGAGTTTGCATTTTTTCTCATACGCTTTGACGAGTTTTTTTACGAGTTTGCCGTAGCCGCCCACGCCGTCCATTGTACCGGACGCTATCATCAGTTTGAATTGGGCGGGGACTTTATACCGCTCTTTATTCGTCACTTTCAGCCCGTCGAACATCGATTTATAAAATCCGTTCGTCACAGTAAAGTTGCAACGTTCGTCGGCATTGTACTTTTCGACGGCGGCTTTGTCGCGGTTGATCCAGCCGTTTACGCCGTCCTTGAGTTTTTTGTCGTAAGCGCGGAAAGTCATATCGGCGAATATCTCGCCTTTCTCGTCGCGGTGTTTTTTGTACTTGGAATTTGCTATCATACTGCCTACCGACAGAACTATCCCGCTCTGCAAAGTCGAACCGCACAGTATCGCGCCGAGTACGTCGGCGTGGTATTTTTCGATAAACCGCTGTGTCAAAAGACTGCCGTAGCTGTGTCCTATGACGAACACCTTATCGGTGTTCCAGCGCTTCTTCGCAATGTCGACTTCTTCTTTGATGTCGTCGACGGTGTCCTCGAACATCCCCGCATAACCGCTGCCGAGTTTGCCGGGATCGGTATCGCCGAACGAACGGTTGTCCATACCCATTACGTAAAATCCGTTCTTATTGAGGAATTTACAGAAATCGTCGTACCGCGAAATATATTCGCACATACCGTGTACCATTACGACTGCGGCGCGCGGCGACGCGACGTCCTCCCAATACCGAACGGCGACGCGCTTTCCGTCGCGCATAGTTACGAATTCCATATATCCTCCGAATTATTTTTTACGATTTTATTTTCGATTGATATTGTACTACAAATATTATGCCTTGTCAAGAGAGATTTTTGCGTCGGCTTATCACAAAATCACAAATCTGCGCATAATAAAATTAAATGCGGAACGGGTCGACGGCGGCCTTTCCGCTTTTCGAATTCCACACTCCGCATCGACAAGGAGATATTATGCCGAAAATAATATTCGCCGGCGGCGGCACGGCGGGACACGTAATGCCCAACCTCGCGCTCATCGCGGAGTTGCGGCGCAAATATGACTGCATATACGTCGGCGGCGACGGAATGGAAAAAGACCTGTGTAAAAGTCGCGGCATTCCTTTCTACCGCATTGACACCGTAAAACTGCGCCGCGACGCAGTGCTGAAAAATTTGAGCGTTCCGTTCAAGCTGAGCGCCTGCGTTCGCTCCGCCAAAAAAGTCGTAGACGAAATAAAACCCGATCTCATATTTTCCAAAGGCGGGTACGCGGCGCTGCCCGTCGTACTCGCGGCAAAGAAAACTCCCCTGCTATGCCACGAGAGCGACCTGTCGGCGGGGATCGTCACCAAAATCGCCGCACGCAAAGCGCTGAAAACTCTGTGCGCGTTCGAAAGCACCGCCGAAAACTTCAAGCGCGGCGTATATACGGGCGCTCCGATACGCGCGGAAGTGCGGAACACCGCACGTTCCGACGGCGCGCGCGTCTCCGCAAAGCGCAAGCTCGGCTTCGACGGGAACAAACCCGTATTGCTCATCATCGGCGGTTCGAGCGGAGCGGCGGCGATCAACGCGTGCGCGGCAAGCGCCCTGCCCGCACTTTTGAACACGTTCGACGTAGTGCATATCACGGGAAAAAACAAAAACGGCGGCGAAAAGCGGCGCGGATACCTTCCGATAGAATTCAGCGACGATATTCCGACTCTGTACTCCGCCGCCGACGTCGCGGTGACGCGCGGCGGCGCGAACGTGCTTTGCGAGCTTATAGCATTGCGCATTCCCGCACTTTGCATACCGCTCGAAAAAGCGTCGCGCGGCGACCAGATAGAAAACGCGGAATACTTCAAAAGTCGCGGCGCGATCTCCGTTCTCAAAGAAAGTTCGATGTCGCCGGACGTTCTTGCCGCACGCACACTAGAAACTTACGACCGCCGAAACTCGACGATAGTATCGCAATCCCGACTCGCCGTAGACGGCACGGATAAAATATGCGCCGTTATCGACGGAGTGATACGGGATGCTCAATGCGGAAAGCGGCGTTAAAGGATTGACGCAGTCCCCGTCTCGTCCCGCGCATAAGCAGTCGTTTACCAATCATTACCGATTGTTACGACGTATATATCCCTTCCCGCAGTCGGCGCGGACAGCGCGGTGCCGCCCGTCGCCGACAGCACGAGAGTTATTTCGCCGCCGTAGTAATGCGCGCCGCAAAATCTCGCGGCGGTCATATCCAACGGCAAGATCTTTTGCGCATACACAGATACGATATAAGCGGTAGTCGAAGTCTTGTCGCCCGTACTCATACGTTCGGGCGCGGTACCGACAAGAACCGACGCTCCGCTCCCGCCGAGCGCACAGTCGACGAACACGCCGTCGGCGACATTGAGCCTGCGCCGCGACAGATCGCCTTCTATCTCATATGTAACGGCGCCGTCCGAACGGTCGAAGCTCGCATAATATTTGCCGCCTACAAACATCGCGCGCGCGTCGTCGAATGTAAAGCCGAGCGAAAACGAGTGGTAACTCGTAAAGCCGTAATCGACGCTGATTATCGTCGCGATACCGCCGCTCGACGCGGTAAGCGCAAAGTACCCGAACGAACTCGGCATTACGGCATACGGGCGCAGTTTGTTCTCGCCCGACCCGCCGTAATACATAGCCGAAGCGTCGCCGCCCGGCATAAACTTATAGAACACCAAGCTGTCGTACATCGGCAGACTGTGTGCGCGCGCGGCGATGACCGCCGCCCCGCCGAAATCGTAGCAATCGAAATATTTGAGCGTATAGCCGCAGTCTATGCGCGTAACGAACCCGCTTGTCCATTGTTCGCTTCCCATCGAATATTCCGTATATTTGAGAGAGGTCTGCGACGGTTGCGTTACGACCGCTATCTTGTTGCCGTCCTTGCCGAACAGATCGACGACGTTCTCGGCATCGAGCCGCGCAACGGCATTACCCTCGCCGTCGACGCCGTAAACGACGTTGCCCGCCGCGACGACGTATGTCGTTCCGAGCGTACACGCCGCAGTCATAGTTCCGTCGAAATAGGTATACGACAGTATCGTTCCCCCGTCCGACATCCGACACAGGAATCCGCCGTAGCTGTCGAAATCGAGACCCGATACCGTAGCATTGCCGAATATGTATATTACGTCGTCCGAAAAAAATGTAGCCACGACGGTCTCATCGCCGTTGCCCATCAGACGAGTCTCGCGCGCGATCTCGTCGGTCGCGCCCGCCGACGGCGGGCGCAATTTGTTGTGTGACGGAGGCGGATCGTCGCCCGTGTCTATTGGCGGCGCATCGGTACTGCCGCTGTTGCCGCCGCCGTTATTGCCGCCCGCCACGACGTTGTCGCGAATGACCGGTACAAGAAATATGATAGCCAAAAGTGCTACGATCAAAATATTGAGAAGAGCTATTACCGTAGCCTGCGCCTTGCTTAGTTTCATAGGACCGCCCCGACTGTATGTATTATAATCGACTATAACACAATCGTAGGGCAACATATTACGGCACGCAAAAACAGACAAAAAAAGCCCGCTAAACGGGCTTTTGTCAAACTGTATCCGATGAGAAACGGCATAAGATAAAGCGAACAACGCCTATCGGCTACTTCTGCAACGTCACGCTTTTAGTTACTGCGCGATATAGCTTAGACGGACGCGGAACTGTTATCAGCGGATTACGCCAAGCGAACGGGATTATCTCGTCTGGCGCGCCTACCCACTTCGGTTCTTCGACGATATTGCGCAGGTTATCCATTCTTTTTTTCAGTTTTTTGACATTTGACGCCGAACCGATTGCCGCCGACGCGGCGGAATCCAACTCTACGGTTTTGACGGACGGTTCTTTCGCTTTGGGCTTGGACTGCGCGTTCTTTTTGCGCTTGCTGGGATCGTATGCCTTCGATGCGGCTGTGGTTTTCCTGTTGAGCCGTTCGCGCGCCTCTTCGTATTCTTCCGCTTTGGTTTTGGGCAAGACGATCTCCGGCACCTGCTCTTCACGAGTTATCGTGACCGCTTTGCCGCGTCCGCGCTTGACGTATTCCATTTCGGGAATATCGATCGTTTCTATTAACTTTTCTATGTCGCGCGACACCGTCTTTTCAACCTCGAAATTTATTATCCTTTATATATATGACTTGACCGAATAAGCGGTGATAAACAATATCCGTCTCGCCGCCTATAGTTCTTAGACGTTACTTAAAATAGTCCACGCCCGCCTTGAACAGTTGCATATCGGTCTTTGCATAGCTTTCGACGGTATTCTTCATAAGGAACTCGCCTATACGCTCGCTGTGTCCCATTTTGCCCAACACCCTGCCGTCGGGACTCAGTATGCCCTCGATAGCCATAGTCGAACCGTTGGGATTGTACGGCGACTTCATCGTCGCATTGCCGTGTTCGTCGGCGTACTGCGTAGCGATCTGTCCGTTTGCGATTAGTTTTTCAATGACTTCTGGCTGGGCGGTGAACTTGCCCTCGCCGTGCGAAACGGGCACGCTGTACACACTGCCCACGTCGCAGTATCTGAGCCAAGCGCTGTTATCGGACGCTACGCGCACGTCCACGAGCGTCGATACGTGTCTGCCTATATTATTGAAAGTGAGGACGGGATCGGTTTTTTCGGGCGTTTTTATATGTCCGCCGGGCAGAAGTCCGAGCTTCACGAGCGCTTGAAAACCGTTGCAAATACCTATCGCAAGTCCGTCGCGCTTGTACAGCAGGTTTTCCACCGCTTCCGCGATCGCGGGATTGGATAGGAACGCGGCGATCAGTTTGGCGGAACCGTCGGGTTCGTCGCCGCCCGAAAAACCGCCGGGAAGAGCCAATATCTTGCATTTGTCGAGTAGTTTAGCCATCGCTCGCGCAGACTCTTCGACCTCGCTCGCCGTTCTGTTCTTCACCACGAATATGACAGGCTCCGCGCCTGCTTTTTCGAACCGACGCGCGGTGTCGATCTCGCAGTTAGTACCCGGAAACACAGGTATAAAGACTTTGACTTTTTGCTTTTTGCCGCCGCTCTTTCCGCTTGTTTTTTTCGATTGTTCTTTTTCTTTTGCGATGAAATCGACGTTATGCGCCGCGCCGTCCGCGTCGGCAACCGTAGGGTATGCGCCCTCGAACGTGCCCGTAAACGCGCGGATAAGCGCGCTTCCGTCGACGGTCTTTCCGCCCGATACGATGTCACTGTCGTCTACCGCACGCTGTATCATCGCACCGACGGAGAACTCGCCGCCGTCGGTCGTAACGCCCATAAATTCGGGATCGTAACCGAAAAAGTCTTCGGCACGCGCCGCAAACAGAATGTCGCCGTCGCTCTCTTCGAACAGATCGCGGTCTGCCGTCGCGAAAGCGAAACCGAGTCCGTTACCCATACAGCTCTTGACGATAGTCGCCGCCGCGCCGCCCTTTTCGACTACCGCCGCGCTCGTCACATTGCCTCTGCCGATCTCGCCCGCAAGCAGGCTCAAAAAGTCGTTCAGATTATTATAATCGGGATAGCCGAACTCGTCGCGGCGCAGTTTGTATCTGTACACGCGCTCGCCCGCCTTTTTGAATGTGTTGTCGCACACGTTCGCACTGTCCGCAACGCCCAGCGCGAAACAGATGACGGTGGGCGGCACGCTTATTTTTTCAAACGTGCCGGACATCGAGTCCTTGCCGCCGATCGCCGCGTGTTTCATCTTTATCTGCGCTTCCAACGCGCCGAGCAGTGCCGACATCGGCGCGCCCCACTTTTCGGAATCGGTGCAACGCGCGAAAAACTCCTGCATAGTAAGATAAATATTTTCGGGACGAACGCCCGCCGCTGCCAATTTTTCCACAGCGACTATGACCGAGTACATACCGCCGACATAAGGCGACTGTTCGCAAAGTTCGGGATTGAACCCGTGCGAACACACCGTACAGTAATCGGTGTCGGCGGGAAGTTTCGCCGCCATCGTCTGCGACGGAGTGAGTTGTTTTTTGCCGCCGAACGGCATAAGAACGCTACCCGCGCCTATGGTGCTGTCGAACATCTCGCCCAAGCCCTTTTGCGAGCAGACATTGTAATCGGACAGAATGTCTTTTAGAAGCCCTTCGTAGTCGCCCTTGTTGTACATCGAAGCGCGCTTACCCGTCATCGAGCCGAAATACTTGACCTTTTCGTCCTTGATGACCGCCGTCGCTTCCTGCCGCACGCCGTTGCTGTCTAGGAACTTACGCGACAGGTCGACTATCATATGTCCGTCGAGGAACATTCTCATCCGCCCCGCGTCGGTCACGGTTGCGATGACCGTAGCTTCGACGTTCTCTTCGTGGCAGAGAGAGCGCAAATGTTCGAGGTCGTCTTTTTTTATGACGACCGCCATACGCTCCTGACTTTCGGAGATGGCAAGTTCGGTCGCCGACAGTCCGGCATACTTTTTGGGAACGGCGCCGAGTTCTATATCGAGTCCCGCCGCAAGCTCGCCGACCGCGACCGACACGCCGCCCGCGCCGAAATCGTTGCAGCGTTTTATAAGCCGAGTAAACTCGCCGTTGCGCATAAGCCGTTGCAGTTTGCGCTCTATCGGCGCATTGCCCTTTTGCACTTCCGCGCCGCACGTTTCTATCGAATGCGAGTCGTGCGACTTGGACGAGCCTGTCGCGCCGCCGCATCCGTCTCTGCCTGTTTCGCCGCCCAAAAGAACGACGATATCGCCCGCTTCCGGTTCTTCGCGAACAACGTCCGCCGCCCTTACCGCGCCGACTACAAAACCTGTCTCCAAGCGCTTGGCGACATAACCTTCGTGATAGTATTCCTTGACTTCGCCCGTCGCGAGACCGATTTGGTTACCGTAAGAGCTGTAACCCTTTGCCGCGCGCTTGCTTATCACGCGCTGAGGCAATTTTCCGTCCATCGTCTTGTCGAACGGCGCGTTTATGTCCGCCGCGCCGGTAACGCGCATCGCCTGATACACATACGCTCTGCCCGACAGCGGGTCGCGTATAGCGCCGCCCAAGCACGTCGCCGCACCGCCGAACGGCTCTATCTCCGTCGGGTGGTTGTGCGTCTCGTTTTTATAGAGTATGTACCAGTTCTCGACTGTGCCGTCTTTCATCACAACGTCGTACTTTATAGTACAGGCGTTGATCTCCGGCGAAATATCCTGTGCTGTCACGTAGCCTTGCGAGCGCAGATATTTTGCGCCGATAGTCGCAACGTCCATAAGCGACGGATATTTGTCATCGCGCCCGTTGTACATCAAATTGAATATATCGGTATAGTCGGCATAGGTGCGCTGAATGTGCGGATTGTCCGACTTGATTTTCGTCTTTAACGCCGTAGTGAACGTCGTGTGCCGACAGTGATCGGACCAATACGTATCGATAACTTTCAGTTCGGTATACGTCGGATCGCGGCGTTCGTTGCGGAAGTACGCCTGCACGAATTCGAGGTCGTCCATACTCATAGCAAACCCCTGCTCTTTATAGAACGAGGAGAGCCACAGTCTCGGCTTTTGAGTAAAACCCTCGACGAGCCGCGCGGGTTCGGGCGGCGCTATTTTCTGTTCCAAAGTCGTCGCCTTTTCGAGCGTACACAGACGGCTTTCGACGGGGTTTACCAGATAGCGCTTTATCGCTTCGAGTTCTTTCTCGTCGGCGGCGACGGCGTAAACCGTAGCGCACCGCACGGTGGGAAGCGCGCCCTGCGTCAACAGCTGGACGCATTGCGCGGCGGAGTCTGCGCGCTGGTCGAACTGACCGGGCAAATACTCTACTCCGAACGTCTCGCCGGTTATTCCGCTCGGCAACTTCTCGCGGTAAACGCTGTCCGTCGCGGGCGTGGAAAACACGATGGGAACTGCCGACTCGAACTGCTCGTCGGTCAATCCGTCCACATCGTAGCGAATAAACACACGTGCCGATACCGAAATACCCAACGTCTCTTTGAGATCCGCTTCGAGCGCGGCGTTGCTTGCCTGTCTTTCCGTGTAAATACGTCTGATCATAATAATTTTTTTCCTATATCGTGACGGCAGAACGCGCCGTCGAACTTGATTTTTTCGATGTTGCGGTACACGGTTTCGCGCGCTGTTTTGAAGTCGTCCGCAAGCGCCTGGACGCACAGCACGCGCCCGCCGTTCGTCGCAAGTCCGTCTCCGTCCTTTTTAACGCCCGCAAAAAATACGTTCACATCGCCGTCGGTCGTTTCCAATCCGCTTATCGGCATTCCCTTTTTATAGCTCTCCGGATAGCCGCCGCTCGCCAGCACGACGTTTACAGACTTTTTGTCCGACCACTTCACGTCCTGCTTATCGAGCGTGCCGTCGACCGTCGCATTCATAATCTCGAACAGGTCGCTGTTCAAAAGCGGCAGAACGCTCTGCGTTTCGGGATCGCCGAACCGCGCGTTGTATTCGAGCACGCGCACATCGTCGCCGTCTACCATAAGACCGAAATACAGCACGCCCTTGAACGGCGCGCCTTCCGCTTTAAGCCCCGCGAGCGTAGGTTCCACGACCGTTCTCGCCGTCTTTCGTATCAAGTCATCACCGAACAGCGGGCAGGGCGAATACGCGCCCATCCCGCCCGTATTGAGACCTTTATCGCCGTCCAGCGCGCGCTTATGATCGCACGACGTGGGCATAAGCGAATAATGCTCGCCGTCGGCGAACGCCAACAGCGACACTTCGTAACCCGATATGAACCTTTCCGCGACAAGCCTGTTGCCAGCCGCGCCGAACTTTTTATCGGTCATTATCTCGTCCACTGCGGCGAGCGCGTCTGCGGTATTTTCGCATATAAGAACGCCCTTGCCGAGCGCCAAGCCATCGGCTTTTACGACTACGCGGTGATCGAGCGCTCTTATGTACGCTTTCGCTTTTTCGGCGTCGTCGAACGTCTCGTAGTCAGCCGTCGGAATGCCGTACTTTTTCATAAAGTCTTTGGCATACGCCTTTGACCATTCGAGCTTTGCCGCCGCCTTAGTCGGACCGAACGCACGCTTGCCCGCTTCCGTCAACCTGTCCACAAGTCCCATACTAAGCGGATCGTCGGGCGCGACTACGGTAAGTCCGATGTTATCGTGCGCTTTTACGAACGCGACTATGCCGTCTATGTCGGTCGCCGATATGCCCGTTTCGATAACGTTCATACCGGCATTGCCGGGCGCGCCGTACACCTTGCCTACGTGCGGCGATTTTTCGAGCGCCCACACTATCGCGTGTTCGCGTCCGCCGCCGCCCACGACGAGCACATCCGTTTCGGCGCTCGCTTCGCGCATTTCAACCGTTCTGGGCGGTATCTTTCCCGTTTGTTTTTTCGTTCTTTCGGCCATAATTTGAAATTCCGTTTACTGTTTTTATTTCACTGTCGGCGCTCCGCATCGGTCGAATTTCGACGCAAAGCTCGTAAATACGGAGTCGAGTATCTTTGTAATCTCGCTCCATTCTTGCGCTTAATGCTTGAAATGCCGCTGTCCGACAAACAGCATCGCGATGCCTGCGTCGTCGCACGCCTTAATCGAATCCGCGTCGCGCAACGAGCCGCCCGGCTGTATGATAGCGGTGATGCCCGCTTCCGCCGCAGCCTTTACGCAGTCGTCGAACGGGAAGAATGCGTCGGAGGCAAGCACGCCGCCTTTAGCCTTGTCGCCCGCGCGCTCGATCGCCTGACCCGCCGCCCAAATGCGGTTTGTCTGTCCCGGACCGACGCCGCACGCCGCGTAGTCGCTTGCAACGACTATCGCGTTAGACTTGGTATGCTTGACTACTTTGTACGCAAATTCAAGCTGCTCGCGCTCTTTCTTAGTCGGCGCGCGCTTTGTGACTACCTTGACGTCCGCATCGTCGAAAAGACTGAGATCTTTGTGCTGAACGAGCAGTCCGCCGTGTACGCGTTTGAAGTCGTACTCGCTTTCCACTTTATCCGCCACGTGCGGGAGTTTGAGTACGCGCAGATTCTTCTTGGTTTTAAGCGTTTCGAGCGCGTCTGCGGTAAAGTCGGGCGCTATCACGATTTCGAGGAAGGTCTTTACCATCTCGTCCGCCGTCGCCTTGTCGACAGTGCGGTTGCACGCTACGATGCCGCCGAATATACTGACGGGGTCGCAGTCGAACGCGCGCTTGTACGCAGTCGCTATGTCCTTAGCCGTCGCAACGCCGCACGGGTTGGTATGCTTGCTGGCAACCACCGTAGGTTCGTCGAACTCGCGCAGAAGTTCTATCGCGCCGTTCGCGTCGTTGATGTTGTTATACGACAGTTCCTTGCCGTTCAGCTGTTCGGCGCACACGAGCGACGAGAGCGGCGCTATCTGTTCGCGGTAGAACGCAGCGCCCTGATGCGGATTCTCGCCGTAACGCATATCCTGCGCCTTGTCATACGAGAAAGTGATGTGTTCGGGAAACTCTTCGCCCAACAGCTTTTGCATATAGCCCGATATAAGCGAATCGTACGCCGCAGTGTGACGGTATACTTTATATGAAAGACCGAGCCTGAATTTGTCGTCGTCCGTGCCGTTCTTTATCCTGTCGAGAACCTCATCATAGTCTTTCGGCTCGCAAACGACAAGCACGCCCTTATAGTTCTTCGCCGCCGAGCGGAGCATTGTCGGTCCGCCGATGTCGATATTCTCTATCGCCTCTTCGAGCGTGACGTTCGGTTTTTGTATCGTCGCTTTGAACGGGTACAGGTTGACCGCCACTACGTCTATCGTGTTATAACCCATATCGGCGAGTTGATCCATATGCTCTTTCAAGTCGCGACGCGCGAGAAGCCCCGCGTGAACCGCAGGGTGCAAAGTCTTTACTCTGCCGTCCAAACACTCGCGGAAACCGGTAACGTCGGTTATCGAAATAGCTTTTACGCCCGCGTCCAAGAGCGCTTTGAGCGTGCCGCCCGTCGACACTATCTCGAATCCGAGTTTTTCCAATCCTTGCGCGAATTCGATCACGCCCGTTTTGTCGCTAACGCTTATAAGTGCGCGCTTTTTCATATTATTTTTCTCCTTAAAGTTTTTTTAACGTTTTTTGTTTTGCGGTAATCCGTCGGTTCCGCAGTCGGCATTATTCTTTACACAACAGCTTTGCCGCCTCGACGAGCAAGGGATGTTCTATCTCGTTGAGTATGCGCTGTTGAAGGCTTTCCGGCGTGTCATCGGGCAGAACATCCAGCGAGCGTTGAAGAATGATCTCGCCCGTGTCGATCCCCAGATCGGAATAGTGAACGGTAGCGCCGCTCTTCTTCTCGCCGGCCGCAATGACCGCTTTATGCACGTTCAGTCCGTACATTCCCTTGCCGCCGAACTTGGGGAGCAATGCGGGATGGATATTGACTATCGCGCGCGGATAACGCTCGTACAGCGGCGCGGTCAATATTCCGAGATAGCCCGCCAAAAATATAAGTTCTACGCCGTAGCGCTCGAAAACTTCCAGTACCGCGCGGTCTCTTTCTTCCGTACTTTCGAAATCGGATTTCGGAAAGACATAACAGTCGATCCCCGCTTTCTTAGCGCGCTCGATGCCGTATGCCTTGTCATTGCTCGAAATCGCGACGACGATCTTTCCGTCGTACTCGCCCGCCGCCGCACCGTCTATAAGCGCTTGAAAATCGGTGCCGCCGCCCGAAAACATCACGGCAAGTCTTTTCACAGCGTCACACCCTTACCGGCAACCGTTTCGCCGATTATGTACGCTTTTTCGCCCAGTGCGTTCGCCGCCGCGACAAACCTGTCTGCGTCGCGCTTATCCACAGCGATCACCATACCTATACCCATATTGAAAGTATTGTACAGTTCCGCGTCGGACAGCCTTGACTTGTCTGCGAGAAGTGCGAAAATATCGGGGCGAGGGAACGATTTTATATCCACTTTGCAACCGATGCCGTCGGGGAATATGCGCGGAATGTTCTCTATGAATCCGCCGCCCGTTATATTCGCTATGCCGTGAATATCGAACTTTTCGGCAAGCGCGAGAATGCTTTTAACGTAAATATGCGTGGGCGTAAGTATAATGTCCAAGAGCGGCTTGCCGAGCGTATTGTCGGCGGCGAGCGCTTCCGCATCCTCGCCCAATAGCCGACGAACCAAAGAAAACCCGTTCGAATGCAATCCGCTCGACGCAAGACCGACAAGCGCGTCGCCCGCAACTATCGTATTTCCGTTTATGATTTTATCTTTCTTGACGATACCGACCGAAAAACCCGCCAGGTCGTATTCGCCCGCCGCGTACATCGACGGCATCTCCGCCGTCTCGCCGCCTACGAGCGCACAGCCCGCCAGCTTACATCCTTCCGCAACGCCTTTAACGACGTCCGCCACGACATCGGGATTGATTCTGCCCGTCGCTATGTAGTCCAAAAACAAAAGAGGCTTTGCGCCCTGACAAACTATGTCGTTGACGCACATAGCCACGCAGTCGATACCGACGGTATCGTTGCGCCCCGAAAGGAACGCGTATTTGAGTTTTGTACCCACGCCGTCCGTACCCGCTACGAGCACGTCGCCGTTCTCGTTCGCTATGTTGTAAAACCCGCCGAAACTGCCTATGCCCTGCAAAACGTTGTCGTCGAACGTCCCCTTTGTGTACGCTTTGATCTTATCCACTACCGCGTATCCGCGATTGACGTCCACGCCGGCGTCGGCATAAGTTATCTTGTCTTTCATACTGTCTCCTCGAAAGTGTTTTTCATTCAAACAATATAAGCGCGCCCGCTGTCGGGACGCGCATATATGCACCTATACCGTTATTCTTTCAGACCGAGACGGCGCATCATTTCGTGATACGCGCCCTCCGCGTCGCCCATATCGCGGCGGAATCTGTCCTTGTCGAGCTTGGTCTTGGTCTTGCTGTCCCAAAACCTGCAAGTGTCGGGACTTATCTCGTCGGCGAGTATGATATGCCCTTTGTATCTGCCGAATTCGAGTTTGAAGTCGACGAGATCGACGCCCACGCCCGCAAAGAACTCTTTGAGTATGCCGTTTATCTTGCGCGCCATCGACGCTATCGAGTCCAATTCCTCGCGAGTCGCCCAACCGAACGCCAACGCGTGATCCTCGTTTATCATCGGGTCGCCGAGTTCGTCCGACTTATAGTACAGTTCGAGAACGGGCATAGCGGGAACGGCACCCTCTTCCAGACCCGTGCGCTTACTCAGCGAGCCTGCGACGATATTGCGCATAATGACCTCTAACGGAACGATCTTGACGTTTTTTACAAGCGTGCGCCGCTCGGACAGCTCGTCCACGTAGTGCGTCTCGATACCCTGCTTTTCAAGCATTTGCATAAGATAGTTGGACA
This sequence comes from uncultured Christensenella sp., assembly GCA_910577435.1. Classification (GTDB taxonomy): domain Bacteria; phylum Bacillota; class Clostridia; order Christensenellales; family Pumilibacteraceae; genus Anaerocaecibacter. Next base: position 22,695 of record CAJTLV010000007.1, read on the forward strand.
TACGGTTATTGACTACGCCCTTGCCGACGATCGTGCCTTTTTTGAGTCCGTTGAACGCCGTCGCATCGTCCTTGTAATCGACAATGAGCAAATCGGGATCGCTCGTCGCAAACACTTTCTTCGCTTTACCTTCGTAAAGCTGTTCCTTTTGTTCGACCATTATATTTATCTCCTATTAAAATAGTTGTCCGCTTGTTTTCGCGTTTACTTTGACCTTTTCCTTTCTTTGCGGTATGTATCGATCTCCGAACCGAGCGAAGCGTCGGCGGCGAGCGTAGTCTTATGCATATCCGCAACATACGCTTCATACTTGTCCGTCAACTCCGCATCGCCTGCGGCGAGCATACGCACACAAAAAAGCGCCGCGTTCTGTCCGGCATTGACGCCCATAACGGCTACCGGAATACCAGCCGGCATCGGCAGAATGGACAGCACGCTGTCAAGCCCGTCGAGAAATGACGTCGACACGGGAAGCGCCACTACGGGAAGGGTCGTATGCGCCGCAAGCACGCCGCCCAAATGCGCCGCCTTTCCCGCAACTGCGACGATGACGCCGAACCCGCCGAGCGCCGCGCTTTCGGCAAACTCCGCCGCCTCGACGGGCGTGCGGTGCGCGCTCAATACGCGCGCCTCGAACGGAACGCCGAACACATCGAACACGTCGACCATAGGTTTCACCTTGTCGAAATCCGATTTCGAACCCATTACTATCGCTACTTTCAGCATACGACACCTCTACTTCAAAATTATAGCACAACCCTTTCGTTTAGTCAATTAATTAAAGCGGGGTACGTGATGTTTAATTAATATCGTTGCCCGACGCGTCCGTCCGAATTATCATTACGCCCCAAACATTAAGCATTAAATCATTGACTTTTACGATTATACGATATATAATGTAATGGATTTAACACAACAAAATTTGCGGCGGTTATTATGAAACTTCTTACAAGCACGCTGTGCAAGCAGGGCGGACGCGAATACAATCAAGACTTTCTCGACCATACGGCAAACGCCGACGGGGCGTGTCTTGTAGTGTGCGACGGTCTCGGCTCGTACTACGGCAGCGAGGTAGCGAGCCGTATCTGCGCGATGAGCATTATCGAAAACTATAAGCAGATAATGCAACTCGACGGCGAACGCGCGGTAAAACCCGAATACGTGCAGAGCTATATCCAAGCGGCGCACAACCGCGTCGTCGACGAGAAAGAACGCAACCCCAAGATCAAGTCGTCCTGCACGACCGTCGCGTGCGTTATAACCGACTATAAATACACCGTGATCGCGCACATCGGCGACACCCGCGTGTATTTTTTCAAGAACGGCAAGCACCGTTTCCAGACAAAAGACCATTCGCTGTCGCAGATAGCCGTCGAAATGGGTCAGATCCCGCTCCGCGACATTCGTTCGCATAAGGATCAGAACAAGCTGACGCGCGTACTCGGCTCGGACTACTATATTCCGCCCGACTGCGATATTTACGATACCCCGCTCGCGCCGGGCGACGCTTTCATTCTCTGTACAGACGGATTTTGGGAATACGTCTACGAGGAAGAAATGGAACAGGATCTCGCGGCGTCTTCATCGCCCGACGAGGCGCTTATCCGTATGGAGCAAAGGCTTCTCGCGCGAGTCACGAAATTCAACGACAACTATTCCGCGATAGTCGCAATGGTGACCGAATAATTATGGCTAGAGTCAGAACGAATAAAAATATATGTTTGTACTGTTTCGGCGACCTCGACGGCAACCGTGTTTGCACCAACTGCCACCGCAAGGCGGACGACGCTCCGTCGCCCCCGCATCACCTGCCCCAGCGCACCGTGCTGGGCACGCAAAACCGCTATCTCATAGGAAAAGCGCTCGGCGAAGGCGGGTTCGGCATCACGTATATGGCGTGGGATCTCCAACAGGGGATCAAAGTCGCCGTAAAGGAGTATTTCCCGTCCGGCTACGTCACTCGCGTCGCGGCGAGCAACCAGGTAATAATCAACTCCAAACAGAACCAAGCCGCCAGCAATCGCGGACTTAAACGTTTCGTCGAAGAAGCGCGCGCTCTCGCAAAAATCAAAAACCTGAGCGGCGTCGTCAATGTTCGCGACTTTTTCTCCGCAAACGGCACGGCGTACATCGTTATGGAGTTCCTCGACGGAGTATCGCTCAAAAAATACTTGCAGCGAAAGGGCGGCAAGATCAGCGTCGAAGAAGTTCTCACCATTATGCGTCCGATTATGGACTCTCTTACACAAGTGCATAAGATAGGACTTATCCACCGCGACATCTCGCCCGACAACATTCTGATCACAAAATACAACGAGGTCAAACTGATCGACTTCGGCGCCGCCAAGTATTCCAACCCCGACGGCAAATCGTTGTCTATCGTCCTTAAACAGGGTTTCGCACCGCCCGAACAGTACGACTCGCACGGTGAACAAGGTCCGTGGACGGACGTATACGCGCTCGGCGTGACTATTTATTACGCTATAACAGGCACGCTCCCGCCCGAATCAATTCGCCTGATGATGGGCAAGGACACTCTCAAACGCCCTTCCGAAATGGGCATTCGTATCGAACCCGGCGTGGAAAACGCACTTCTAAAATGCCTTGCCGTAGACAAAAAGAAACGGTATCAAGACGTTCAGAGTATGATCAACGGGCTGTACAACCCTCGCGCGCCCAGAAAACCCGTCGCGGCGGTAACGACCCCGCAAACGACGTCCACGCCGCAAAAAACCATAATCCCGCGCACCGCACAGGGCGCGTCGATACCCGTCTCTACCCCGTCGGCCTCTCCCGCAGTCGATAAGAAGGTGGCGGCTAAGCCCGCTGCGGCTACCGCTCCCGCAACCAAGCCCGCAACAGCCAAGCCTGCGGTACAGGCAAAACCGCCCGTCGTGAAATCCGCAGCGGCTAAACCTGCCGCAACGGAAAAAGCCCTGACCGCCAAGCCGACCGCAAAACCCGCCGCAACGGCTAAACCTACTTCAACGGCTAAACCTACTTCAACGGCTAAACCGACGGCGACGCCCGATAACAAGGCGAACGACAAAAACGACAAGAAACAACCTGCGAAAACGCCGCAGACAACGGGCGGACTGTTTTCAAAACTATTCAAGAAATAAAAAAGCGCCTTTGCGGCGTATTTAATAAGGATAAAGTAGCAAGGAAAGATATTTACAGCTTTCCTTGCTTTTTTGTTGTGCTTTTGCTATACTGCTGCTATGTTAAACAGTAATTTAACGGAGAGAAAAATGAACGATATATTGGTATTTTCGAAAAGAGCGGAATTCCGAAATTGGCTAACTGAAAATTGCCTTTCTGCCGACGGCGTTTGGTTATTATTTGGTAAGCACGGCAATCCGAAAACGATTAAAGCAGACGAAGCATTAGAAGAAGCGCTTTGCTTTGGTTGGATTGACGGACAAATGCAAAGCATTGATAACAATACCTATAAAAAGTATTTTTCCATGCGCCGAGCGAACAGCAAGTGGTCGGAGAAAAACAAGGCTTTGGTTAAAGTTCTTGAAGAACGGGGACTGATGACCGACTTCGGCAGAAGCAAAATAGAAGAAGCAAAACAAAACGGACAATGGTATGCCCCGAAACCTACGGCGGTTACGGAAGAACAAATTGCCGTGCTTGCCGAAATTTTGAAAGCCTATGAGCCGGCCTATACTAATTTTTCGGCAATGTCATTATCAGTAAAGAAAACGTATGTAAAAGCATATTTGTACGCCAAAACGGATGCGGGGCGCGAAAAGAGAATTGCTTGGATGGTGGAACGGCTTAATAAAAATCTAAAACCGATGTAAGTTAAATTTCAATTTATCGTTCTAAACGTTAAAAAAGTATAGCCCACTATACTTCACTTGCGAAGATAGCGGGCTATTTGTTTATCCACGAAAAATCTCTATGAAAAACACCTTTTCGGCGCTTTCTTATTTTTTCTGTTCTGTTTGCAAAGATTTAAGCAGTTCGCGAATATCTTTGAGTATTTGCTCTGTCGTTTCGGGTGCATTCGCAAGCTTCTCCGCTTCTGCCGCCGCTGCCGCGTCCGCCTTTTTCTTGGCGACATATTCTTTCATCTGCTTGCGGCTCATACCCTGCGCTTTGAGCTCGGCGATTTCTTCTTTGCTTAGATCGGGTCCTTCGAGCATCTTCGCGCTGTCGCGTACGGTATTGATGATCTTTATAATAGCGAATAAAACAAGCGCCGTGATGAGGAAGTTGATTATCGCCATAATAAAATTCCCCCAATTTATATAAAGCGAGTTCGTCATATCGACGATCTGATTGCCGTCCGCATCCAGCATATAAACCTTGTCCAAATACGTGATAAGCCCTTTCATATCGCCCATCGGTATCCAGTCGATGAGCGGCTTGAAAATGCCGTTTACGAGCGCCGTCACGATCGCGGTGAACGCCGCGCCGATGATCATACCTACGGCAAGATCCAGGACACTGCCGCGCGATATGAACGCTTTGAACTCGCTCCAAAGTCCGAACCTACGTTTTGCCATAATTGTCACCTCTTTTGATTTGCGTCGAACATATATTACACGATAACCGATACATTGTCAAGTTTTTCGCAAAACAAAAAAGCGGCTATGCCGCTTTTTTGTTTTCAACTCGGTAAATCCGTTTTTATATCCGTTTTATTCGGCGCGACGGCGTTTTCTGTTGCCACGTCGCAAGTTTGACCGTCGGTATGCGATACGTCGCATATCGCCGCGTCGATACTATCTCGCATTTCGCCCGCCGCTTTATCGAGACTGCTTTTCGCCGCGTCGAGGTATCCCGTTCCCGTCGTCGGATCGGACACTATACCCGTTACGACGAGCAACGAGCATATCGCGTTTATTATCGAGCCGGAAGTTTCATCGCCTATCTCCACGCCGAACGCACCGAGAATGAGAAACACCGCGCTTATAATGCTCACCCAGAACCCGACGTTCTTTATACGTTCCTTTATCTTCATTATAATGCCCCCTTATCTGCCGTATTTGTCGTACAGCTTATAAAAATAATAGTCGCTCAGATGGTCGCGGTAAAGCGTGTGATTGCGCAGTTCCAATCTCGCCTGCTCTGCTGACATTCCGGACAAATATTCGTCCATCTTGTCGAAAACTGCGGAATACACCGCATTGCGTTCCTCCGCAGACAGATTATCTACGCTCGTCGCCTGCTTTTGCAATTTGATCGCGTCGAGATACAGATCGTTTTCCGTTTTGAGCCTGTCGGCGTCGAGTTTCGCCTGTTTTTCGCGCACGGAATTGTTGTACTCGGTCACCTTGCGAAGCTTTTCGTCGCGTTCGTTTTTCAGTTTATCGAGCGACTGCGTAAGCTTTGCGGCATACGACAGATTAAAGTCGTTCAGCGCCGCGTCGAGTTTCGCTCCGACGAGACTTATCTCCGTGTCTAGTTCGCGTATCTTCTTATCGTAGTCGGAGGCGATTTCCGCCGCCCTTCCCGCGTACTCTTTTTCGAGTTCGCTCTTTTGCGTCGCCGCTATCGTCGACCGCGCAAGACCGCGCTTCAACACGTCGTTGTCGATATTCTTTGCCGCCGTTTCGAACGCCGCGCCAAGCACACGCGTTTCGCCGTCTTTGCCCGAAACGTACTCTTCGCGTTTCGCCGCGAGCGCCGCCGCGTTCCTGTCGCTGTTTTCGCGGATCGCATTCTCCTGTTGCGCTTTATACTCCGCAAGCGACTGCTCCGCCTGTCTGCGAAGAGTTTCGTCGGTCGGCGCGGCGTAACTTATCTCGTCGAGCCGGACCGACGGAATCGACGGTTTTTGCACGATACCGTTAGTCGTTTCGAGTTTCTTTATTTCGTCTTCGAGTTTAGTCCTTGTTTCCGAATTGTCGGGTAATGCTCCCATATTCCGTTCTCCTTGTTATGTCGCGCAACGCGCGGCGGCGGAAACTTCCGCATTTTCAGCACGCCCGTCGCCGCGCTCCGTCTTTCCGTTTTTGCCGCCGCGCGGCGCAAGCGCGGTCTTGATCTCTTCCGTGTTCGATCTGATGTCTTTGGCGTCGCTCTTTATCTCTTCTGTGTCGGATTTGACCGCCGTCAAAGCGTTCAACCGATCGGTCAGTTCGCCGATCGTCCGCATATACCGATTTTCGCGACTGCGGCTGTCTTTCAGCTCGTACACCAATAAGAGACAGAACAGCACCGCCCACACACCGTTTGCGACGACCGTCGATACGATTTCGTCCATATCCATTACCTTCTTATACAATATATTTCGGGCGGCGGCGACGGCTATTTTTTATCCCCGTTTCCGTCGGACCGCACACCTACGGCGTTTACGTCAGCCGATTGCAATGCGGACAACTTTTCGGCGATGCTTTTCAGCTTATGTTCCACGACATCCAGACGCAGTTCCGCCTCGCCCATTCTGGCAGATATACTACCCGCAAATTTTTCCATAACATTCCTCCCTCTACGAATAAACGACGGTAAAAGGCGCTATATTGCACCCCGTCCCGTCGGTCTCGACGGACACGCTTATGGTCTTGCCGCTTATGTTGGGGCGAACGGCACGCATTCCCTTGCATACTTCTGCGGAACGCGATTTCCCGTCGCACTCGACGGTCAGCGTGAGATCCGCCGTCGAGTTTATATGAATCTCACGCACCGACTTTACGCGCTCCGCGCCGCCGAGATCGGACGCGGGACTTTTCCACTTTTTTACGAGCGGAACGTCGAACCGTCTTCCGCAACGGGTCACCACGCCCATTCCGTTGCTGTCGTGCGCGACAAACAGATCCTCGCCGTCATATGTCACGGCGTTCATAAAATCGATGTCCAGCCCGCGCGATATCGAATACGAACCCGTCGCCGTATCGTAGACGAGCAGACCGTTTGCGCCGTACTCCCCGTCGTTTTCGCAACCGACGGAGCCGCCGTCCGAAAAGTTCATTCGGCAGGACAGGTAGTATTTTCCGTCGAAGAACGCGCTCGCCGCAACCGCGCCGTCCGCAATAAGTCCGTCGAGAACAGACAGTATGCGCACGCACGTATAACCGTCGAACGCATATATACCGTCGCTCGCCAGAAACAGTATTCTGTCGCCGCACCGAGATATGCTATCGGGATAAATACGCCCCGCCGAAACGAACAGGTTAGTCACCGAAAACTCGGCTTGATCGGCATACGCCGTCACGCGGCTGATACCGTGATCGCGGAATATGTACACGTACCCCGCAAACGACATAACCATATTCATTTCGCCGCGCTCGTCGAGAAGCTCGATAAATCCGCCCGCATCCGTACCGATAGTGAAATTCGTCGGATCTAGATCGTCCGAAAAGAACACCTTTGTGGGATCCTCTCTGCTCGTGACGAACAGACGTTCGTAATGCAGCGCCATAGACGAGATCATCGGCGTGTTTTCGCACGTCCTGACGCGCACGCCGTCCCAATACATCAGCTTATTTCCCTCCGCAGATATGAGCAACACGTCTTTGGAATCGAGCCTGTAATTGATCATATGCACCGACGGCGGCAAGACCTTGCCCGTCAAATACCGTTCCTCGCCCGTGTACGAATCATACACCCTATAATACCCGGACGACGGTATGCGATAAATATATTGATCTACGTTCGCACCTGCGTCTTCGTTATAATACCGATATACGAAATACCTGTCCGCGTCTTTCGGCACTGCGGGATGCTCGGTTATGCCGTAGCCGTCGCGCAACGCCCCCGACGTAATGTCGAAGTTGTAGCACAGCGTCGCCGTAGAAAAGTCGATAACGCTTTGATCGTGCTTTACGTCGACGCCGGAGAACGCACCCACTCTCTTTCTGTACTTTGTCTTTTGCGGTATCCTGAGCGTACCCATTGTTTCTCCTTATCGCTATTCCCAATCGACGTTACGCCCACACGCGCGGGCGAAGCGCCGCTCGGCGAGTTATGCGTTTCTTTTCCGATTCCGCCGCGTACCGCCCGTCCCACACCGTAGCTTCGTCGTACCGACCGGTGACCAGACAGAAATTGCGCGCCGCGAGGTATGCGAGCATATCCGTATCCGCAAGAACGCCCACAGTTACCGCCTCGTCGAGGTTTTTGTCGGTCGGTGCGACGGTATATGTAACGACGTACTTCCCGTCGCGCGGAACGGCAATGCCGTCCGTATCGACGGCAAACCGAACGGGTACGCCCGATCTCGTCACACGCCTTATCAGCGACGGCGGCGGATCGAATGCGTCTAACGGAATTATCTTGCCGTTTGCGCGAAGTTCGCGATCACAGCATACGGGAAATCCGTCCGCGCACGCCTCTTTAATTGCGAGATTTACGCACCGCACAAGCATCCGAACATCCGCATCGGTCAGTGCGCCGTCCGTGTTTTCGGTCAAAATCCGCTCTATGCTTTCGGCTTGAACCATTGCAGCCGAAGTTATTGCTATATCTCTAACCGTCATAGTTTCACCTTACGAATCAAATGCAAACCGACGATAGTATCCGTTTCATCGCCCTGTCCTTGCGCTCGCGTTCGAGCGCGGCGTTTTCGCGTTCCAGCTCTTCGATAAGCTCGCTCGCGCGTTCGGCGCGAGTGTAGAGAACGCGGTTGACCGTGCGCTCGTCAAGCGTTTCGAACGGCAGAACGAGACAGAGCGTATTCGGATGTGCGCGGCGGTCATGAACCTCGAACTTACCGGACTTATAATTGAGAAAAACAAAGTATCCGTCGTCGATGGTTTTCAGCCGCCTGCACACGCCGAACATATCGTCGTCTATTACTCGCCCGATCAATAGCGGACTATGCCTGTGAGCATAGCCTGACCGTTGGGCTTGCCGCATATGAGATCGCAGTATTTGACGAGGGTCGCCGTATAAGTCGGCTTACCTTGATTCTGACGGAGTATTTTTCCGTTCTCCGTCTCCAAGAACCGCCAATCGCACAGCTGGTGGAGTTTGAACGACTTTGTATTCAAAAGATACATACAGCCGTCGGGAACGAACCTGTCGTACACAAGCGGAATGCCGTTGTACGAGATCGTTTTGAATCCGCCCTCGATCTCCGCAACGTCTATATTGCGCCTGTAAGCGCCCATAAACTCGATGAACGAATATTTCACATCCTGTGCGCACGATATGAAATCTACGGTAGAACCCGCCTCGTTTTCGAGCGTGTCTATCGCTTCTTGTATCATTATCTCGTCGATGGAGCTGTTCACGTTTTTGGTATACGGCGTGAGAAAAGGATGAGAACTCTTATCCACCCCGTAAATGCTAGTTCCGTTAAAGAGCGCGCCGATACCGGTTATCTCCTTGTCCTTAGAGCCTTGAACGTACATAGTATCGCCTGCGGCGACGGACACCGACGGATCGTCGAGCTCGACCTTTTTGGCTTGGCGATCTATGTACTTTATGCGCGCCGTACCCTTTTTCGTGCCGCTCGACGAATATACGTCGACGACAAGCCCCTCTATGAGGTTGCGCGTGCCGTCGCACACCGGCGTCGCGCCGGAGAACGTGCACAGCTTGCCCGAACCGTCGCCGTAAAGCATACGGCCGAGATTGAACTTGGACGCATTCAAAAGTCCTTCAAGTTCGGCGTTGAGAAGATCGGTGAACGCGCCGCGCCCGTCGGCGGACGCTCGTATCGCCTTATCGGATATTTCGATCTGACCGTAAAGGTTTTTAAGCGTGGTCACAAACTGCATATAGTTGTTCCCGTATGCGCTCGGCAGATCGCCGTCCTCGTCGCCCGCGCCCACGCCGCCGTTTATACCGAACTTGGCGGCGGTGCGTATCTCCTTGCCCCACACGTCGGCGGAAGTCTGCTCGATCTTTGCGAGGAGCGGATTTACGCGCGTATTCAAAAGCTCGGTCACCGTGCCGAGATATACCGACTTCAATGCGTTTTCGGCATTTTGCAATGTTACCATATTATTTTCTCCTTTTGGTTTTTAATAGGAATTTCGACGATATATTGTGTTACGGTCGACGCCGATAGTGCGCCGCGCCGCGCGCTTTATCGTGCGGCTGCCGTCCGCGCCGACCGATACGCAATACGATTGAAAGATTATTTGCCGCTTAACAGTTCGTCGGCGAGACGTTTCGCGTCCGCGAGCGTTCTCGGTTTTTTGGCGGGAGTAAGCACGGCTCTTCCGCACAGCACCGGCGAAGCGTCCGCAAACCCGATTAACTTCTCCTTGTACCGTGCCACGCACGCATCCATTATCTGCGGAATGTCCGTGAGTAAAGCCGCGAATCTCGCCGCGTCCGCGACTATGGCGTTTAATATATCGTCGTCCGAAAGCGCCGTATCGCAATCGCCGCTTCGCACTTGGGCGATTACTTCCGAAGCCGCTTCCCGCTCGGCGGGTCGAGACTCCGAGCCCGACACTCCGTCCGCTTGCGCGTTCGCCGCGCACACATCTATGCCCGCTCCGCCGTCGTCGATCGGCTGTGCGTCGCAATGCGTGCGCAAGGTTTCAAGCTCCGCTTGTAGCTGTTTTATAAGCTGGCAGCGCTTTGTGAACTCGGTTTCGAGCGCGTTATAAGCGGACAGCAATGCATCCGCGCTTTCGAATTTTCCGTAATTTTCGATATTTTCCATAATCAAACAATATCCTCCGTGATCGGTTCGTTTTGTTGCGGCGCGCCGTTCGATTCGAGCAATGATTTATGTTGCCTTATATGCTCTTTCAGCCGTTCGGCTTTGTCGCCGCCGGTACACTCGGTGAGCAGGTATCTTACGTGCGCGTCGATATGCAAGCCGTGATCGTCGAACTCGTTGATGTCGTACTTGTCTCGGCAATGCTCGGACTCGGCGCGAGCGGTATGCACTTGACCCATATCGAGATCGGAGTCCCATCCGCCGTATCCGAGCGCGTCCATAAACCGATGTTTGGCGCTCTCGGTCATCTTGCCGTCAGCTCCCGTCAAAAGTCCGAGTTTGTAAAGTTCGAACATCATATTCTGACGCATTGCGGGCGTGGACAGAAGTTCGTTGTCCGTCTCGAACACAACGTCGTCGCTCGAAATATCGGACGCCGACCACCTCAAAAGTTCTACCTTACCGCCGTTTCCGGCAATGCGGCTGAGACGCGCGTCGGCACCGAACTGTTTGTACAGCCTCAGTATGTGCCGCGCTATCTCCCGCGCCGCAAGCCGAACGTATTCGGCAGACATCGACAGCCGCGTATCGTCCTGCTCGATCAGAAGTTGCAACGCAAGCCCGCTCATTGCGCTCGACGCGGCTTTGGACGAACGCATAATCTCGCTCACCCCGCTTATCTGCGTAAACTCGTTCATCAGCCGCACTTCTTCCGCATCGAACGCGCTCGGCACGGTGCCGCAATCGATCATTCGCGGCGGTGTCGCGCCCTGTCTGTACACCAAAATTTTTCCGGGCGATATTCCCTCCTGTTCGAGATTGTCGATGTCTACCGATCCGTCCTCGACAGCCATTACGCCCATAGCGAGCCTGTTCATAAACTCGTGTTTGCGGTTTTTGACGGCATTGTACGCGCGTTGCACGGGTATGGCTCGTTCGACTATCGACGCGCCGAAAAAGCACCCCACGTTCTCTAACGCCGCCTGTTTGACGAACGGCAGTACGCGCTTTCCGTCTGCGCCGTTGACATACGGCAGCCCGCCGTAACGCAAAAGAACGCCGTTGGCGACGACGGCATACTCGCCCTCCGGTCTTTCTCGCGTGGGCAACGAAAACCGCTCTATTAGCACGGCACTGTTTTCCGCTTCGCCCGATGTAAACTTATTGACCGAACTGCCCGCCGTAAGACCGCCTCCGACTGACACCGCAGACAGCGCGACGACCTCGCTCGGTTCTGGATCGACCGATTTGCCGTAAATGCGTTTCAGCTCCGCAACGTCGACCGCACGTGCGCGTATAACCGACCGACAGTCTTTGATACTCTGCGAAAACAAACTGTCGGGATAAATCTCGAATGGCGGCACGACGGAAACGCACACATCGCCCTCGAACACACCGTCGCCCACATCGAGTCCCGCGTTGTCGTCCCACCCTACGAAATAGAACGCCGTGCCGCACACCTCCGACCACATTGTGCCCTCTGTGAGTATTGCGTCCATATCGAGTTTGTCGCACGTCGACGATAATATCTTCGACGCGCTTTTAGCGGTTTTTACGTCATCGTCGTCGGATGAAAACGGACGGACGGTGAGCGTGGGGCGCACGGTATTGAGCTTGGCTTGCCGCGTCTCCACAAGCGACGAAATATGATTGAATACCTCGCGCTCCTGCCAGTAATAGTCGCGCTCTACGTCCGTTATATCGCCCGACGCCTGCGCCGTGCAATACTGATTGCCCATATAGAAATTGATGTTGAGCCGCCACTGCGTCTCGAACGGTCGCCGCGCCTCCGCACGCGACGCAAAGTCGCGTCTGATGTCGGCGATTATATCTTCTTCGTAGCTTTTTTTCATCGTGACCTCTTTTTAATTACAATGCGCAATCGGATCGCGGCGGATAAACAACAAGATACTAACGATCCGCTCGCCCGCCTCGAATGCCGCATTCCGAATACCTAATTCTTGCTTTTTTTCTTCGCCGTCTCTACCGACTTCGGCACGATGACCGCGCCGATAGCCGAATGCAGTTCCGCAAGACATTTATCGCACACGTTAATACAGCCGCGAATGCCCACGCGGTCGGGTTTTACCGTGCGCGTCGCGCGGTTACGGCATACGCCTATGTCGCACTTCATATTCCGCTTGCAATCGATGATTTCCATAATACCTCCGTATATAAAATTACAGCTTTTTATTTTCGCTTTCCAAAAGCTCGCCGAGCAATCTGTTCTTTTCGAGCGCGAGTTGCTCGTCGGTAAGCTCGTCCACTCCGCCGTCGTCCATTATCATTTTAGCGGCGGTCATATCGGGCGGCACGTCCTTGACGGTGACGCGCTTTTTAACAAGTTCGAGCGCACCGTCGACTACCGCATAGTCCTCTACGGTCTCCGTCGCCGAATAACCGCGCGCGCGTTTGACCACCGCCTCCAAAATATCGTCACGTATCAATTAAACATCCTCCACATCGCGCGATAAACGCGGCAACTCATCTTGCCGCGCGTTTCCTAACGACGGCAAGCCTGCGAATGAGCCGTTCCTTGTCCAGCGCTATATCGCTTTTCGGCTTGTCCGCACGCGGCGGCAACGGACGGCTCATAAGATAATATCTAAGCTCGTCGAGGCAGTGGTCGTCCGTTTTTACAGGGCGGTCGCCGTCGCCCCAACGGTACGATTTAAGCTCGCGAATGAGATTGACGCAGGTGTCGAATATATAAAGTCGCGGCTTGCCGTCTGTCATCAGATACTGTTTGACCCTGTTTATGCCCGTATACAGATCCTTATTGACGCGCGTATCCACCAAGATTCCGCCTTCGCAGAACAGCTCCGCCACGGATTTTTCGGCATTGAGAGTATGTTGAGATGCGGCGCTGTCGATGAGCGCTTCGATACGCCCCTTGCCGTCGGTGTGCCACGAGAGCGCCTTGCAAACGCCCTTAATGGCACGGCAGTGCCAGTCGCACGACTTACCCGCCTCGAAATGCTCCGCCACGACGTACACGTTCCCGTCGTAGTCTACGGCGTACCAATGACAGGACAGCGGATTGTTGAGTCCGGGATCTATGGACAGTCTGTCCTGCCACTCGCGCGGCACGTCGAACGGCGCTATCACGTGCACGCGCTCGTCGAACTCGGTATACACCGCGCCGCGAGCGTCTACAAACCGACCGTACCGCCGAACTTCACGTTCCTGTTCGGTCATCGCCGCCGACACCCGCGCGACCTCGTCCGCGTCGAGATAGGGATTGTCCGACCACTCCATAAAGATATGCCACACTTCGGGATCGTTAAGCGAGTTGAGATATATCCGATCGTATACGAACGTCAATCCGAGTAGCGGCGTCATCGTACCGTATATAAGTCCTTTCTTGTCGACAACGCGCATAGCGCACTCGTCGTATATGTCTTGCGGCGGCTCTTCGTCGAACCACACGTAATCGAGCGACGCGCCCGCAAACTTGTCTCTGCCCGCCTCGCAAGTCTTGAACCCGATAGTGCTGATCGACCCGAACACGTTCTTGACGGCTATGTAATCTATTACGCCGCCCGACGGATTGGTGCTCTTTCCGCTCTCCATAACTATGTCGGCGATCCAATCCGGATCGAGATAGCCGAGAATTTTCTTTTGCGCAACGTCGCGCTGAACACGCCTGCTCAGACTGACTACCCACCCGCTCGTCGGCTTGTTTTCACGGTACGGGTGGATGCCCCGCGCGAGCCACACCGTCTCTACAGCGCCGCATTCGGTCTTACCCGTGCGGTTGCCGCCGAACACCCAACGGTTGCGCTTAGAACATTTATGGAACTCCATCTGCTTCAAATGGATCTTGTCGGTGTTGTACCGCGCGAGCGTACTGTTCTTATATCTGCGCTTTTGCTCCCGCTCGATGTCGAGTATTTTTTTTATCGTTCCTTTCATTTTCACCCCGAAAGACGATGAAGCGTTTGACCCGATTCACGCATTTACGTCAAAAGACGTCTTAATCCGTGCCCGAAAACGCGGTAAAATAAACACCTATGGTATCGATAAGTTCGGTATTGACAGCACTGACATTCTTCCTTATGCCTGCGCAAACAACACTGTTCGACGCAGATCTTTCACCTATCGCGGAACTGCCGACGGGCTATTTCCTGTTGCTGTCCGACGTTACCGCACCTGCCGGTTTTATATCGGTGATATACGACGATCTTACGGGATTCGTCAAAGAAGCCGACGTGCAAAAGGTAGATTACACGCCTGTAAACAAATACGAAACGACCGTCAAGTTCAGATGCGTCAACGACGGACAGCCGGTGAACCTGAGGAGATCGGCGAGCAAATCGTCCGAAGTCCTTACTGTAATGCCCGACGGCGCAAGCGGCAGGTGCTACGGCAGAATAGACGGCGACGTGCTGATAAGCGGCGGCAACACCGATTGGTACTACGTAAACTACAACGGCACACGCGGCTATTGTTACTATGCCCACGTCGAGGTGGACGCCACCCCGCCAAACATAATCGAAAAAGAACCGCCGCCCGACGACGAAGAACCGAACGATCCGACCGACGTCGAACCTGTACAGCAGGCGGGAATGAGCAAAGTCACGGCGATTATTTTTATCGTCGCACTATGCATTCCCGTGCCGTTCATTATGTTCTATCTGTTCAAAAAACCCAAAATCGATAAGTAACGTTACACTCTTAAAAACGTCGTGCGCGGCGCTCCGCCGCCCGCGAGGTTGCAGGCAAGCCGTTTCCTTTTGCCTTTAAGCATTTTGTCGAACAGGTACGAAAATTCCTCTCTTGCCCGCGCGACCGAGTATCCGGCTTTTCCGATCGCACGCGCGGCACGCCCGTAAAGCTCGTCGCACGCGCTCGATCCCGCCGAATTTTGCAGCAAAAACAGGCTGTCGCCCAAGCCGAGCGAAATAAAAGCGAAAAGCACTTTCAAATTGCACAGATCGACCCTGCGGTTGTCCAATTCCGTCAGCCGTCGGACTACCGACTTTGCGGGCGAAGTCATATCGGCTATCACGCCCTCCTGTTCCTTTTCGATCTTGTCCTGCAATGCATAAATCATCGGATTTATCGCAATAATGCAGTCTATTATATTCTTATCCGCTCTCGTCATCTCGACGCTCCTTGATTGTTTTCTAGCGCATTCTACCACCGAATTACTGACAACAGTGTGTCAACAATTAAACTACCGCAAAAAGATGCGTAAATAATTCAACGAAATGCCTCAAATAAAAAACACAGCCTGCAAACAGACTGTGTGCGGCAAACCGCATTATTAATTATTCGATCCTATTTTCGGCTGTCACATTCGTGCAACGTATCGAGCGGCGGCGTGACGAAAGCGGTTTATATTCGATTCGGCAGTTATTTGACTATTCCGTCCACGAATTCGCCGACGACGGTCTTGTACTTTTCGGGGTCCGAAACATACGAAGCGGCGTGCTTCGCGTTATCGAACGTCACGAAATTTTTATCGGCGGACGCGCAGGCTTCGTACAGTTCTTTACCCTGTTCGGGCGGAACGAAAGTGTCCAGCGTGCCGTGAATGAACAGCGTCGGCAGTTTCGATTTCTCTGCAAGCTCGGTGATATTCGCGTCGTAGATCGAATAGCCTTGAAACAGCCGCACTCCGATTGCGAGCGGCAAAAGCACGAGGCGCTTGGGTAGACGTATATTTTCGATGCAAGCGGTGTATTCGCCGTACTGCGAGGCAAAGCCGCAATCGTCTATGACGCACTTGACCTGCGGCGGCGGATTCATACCCGATGCGGCGACGACGGTAGCTCCACCCATCGATACGCCGTGAAGAACGATAGATACGTTTCGCCCGTAAAGCTCTACGACCTTGTCCGCCCAGCGCAGAATATCGAATCGATCGAGCCACGCCATACCGATATACTTGCCCTCGCTCTCGAAATGCGCGCGCGCATACGGCAAAAGCACGTCGAAACCCTTATCGTAGAACAGCTTTGCGAACGGTTGAACGGATACGGGCGTAGCGGTGTAACCGTGCTGACAAATCGCGACGCGGCGCACGTCTTCTCCGTCGTGCTTGATCAAGAGTGCGGCGAGTTTGTTTCCGTCGTATGCGACGATATTCACGGTCTCGGTGTTAGACTTTACCTCGTCGAACCAACTGCTGTCGACGCCGTAATCGTCGGCGCTCTCTTTCGATTTTATCGTATCGACGCGACCGAGAATTTTCTTCGTCGCGACGACCGAACCGATCATAAGACCGACGGCTATGACGAATACCGCCGCCGCGATAACTATCAACGCTATCATCCAACCTTGCATAACACACTCCCGCCGAACGACGTATCGCAACCGCTCGCCGCTCGTATTTCGGTATATATTGTATCAAAGCGAGCGCCGATTGTCAAGCCGGATAATATACATCGATACCGCGCATTCACTTGACCTTGCGCCTAAATAATGGTATAATCTAATAGACGCTTCCGTAGTTAAATGGATATAACAACCCCCTCCTAAGGGGTCGTTGTGGGTTCGATTCCCGCCGGGAGTGCCAACGGGCAGTCGTATTGCGACTGCCCGTTTATTCTTCAGCGAAAAGGACCGCGC
Source organism: uncultured Christensenella sp. (assembly GCA_910577435.1). GTDB lineage: Bacteria > Bacillota > Clostridia > Christensenellales > Pumilibacteraceae > Anaerocaecibacter. Next base: position 39,850 of record CAJTLV010000007.1, read on the forward strand.
AAATTCGATCATATTGCCCCAACCGCCGAGCGCAAATTACACGTCGCCGCCGCTACGGTTAAGCGCAGAAAATAAAACGACGTTCGCAACGCGGTGCAAACGCCGTTATCTGTTTTGAAATCGATATTTCCGAATCGGTTTAATCTTCGATCTTGGTCTCGATGTTTTCGTCCGACGATTTTACGGTCGGCAATTTTGTCCTATATACCGCAAAGTATGCAAGCGCGATGAGACACCCGCCTATTATATTGCCGAGCGTCGACGGAAGAAGATCGAACAAAAGCGCATTGCCGAGATTAAGACCGGTTGCCGACAGTCCGTACTCCGCGCCCGCTATAAGTCCGGACGTGAGATAATACATATTTGCGACGCTGTGTTCGAAGCCGAGAACGACAAAAGCGAATACGGGCAAATACACCGCCAGCACCTTCCCCTGCACGGACTTGCTCGCCATCGACGCCCACACGGCAAGACAGACGAGCATATTGCAAAGTATGCCGCGCACAAACGCGTCGCCGAAGTTCAGATTGCACTTAGCCGCCGCCGTCGCAACCGTTGCCGCCGCACCCGCGTCGCCGAGTACGTGGCTGTACACGACAAGCACCGCGACGAGTACCCCGCCTATAAGGTTACCGCCGTAAACTATCCCCCAATTCTTGAACATAGCGCCCACCGAGATCTTGCGTTCTATCGTCGGCGAAAGAAGCAAACAGTTGCCCGTAAAAAGTTCTGCGCCGCACACGACGACCAAGATCAGACCCAGCGGAAACACGGCGCCCTTCACGAGCAATCCCGCAGTTCCCGAAACAGCACTTCCCGCGACCGTCGCGAGCGCGCCGCCGAGCGCGATAAATACTCCCGCCAGTACTGCGAGAATGAGCGTTTTATACCAACGTTGCGACGTTTTCGCTCGCGCTATCTCTATGTAATTGCTTGCTATTTCGGCAGGACTGTTCATAATTCGATTATACACAATACGGCGCAATAAGTCAACGAAATTCGACACTGTCCGACAGCCGAAAAGACCCCGACCGAAAGTCGAGGTCTTTTGCCGATGTCGAAACACAGATGTAATCTTAATCGCCGACCTTTGTCACGAGCAGGTAGTCCAAGCAATACCAACTGCTGTCAGCCTGCCGCGATACGTCGATCTCTATCCATTCTCCCGCAGTGAGTTCTACGGAAGCAACGGCTTCGTCAAGCGCGGTGCTGGCGAAATTGTCGTTACCCGTCCATACGCGACTGATTGCGTCTCCGCCGTTTACGGTTATGTCGACATTGACATTCGAACCGCCGCTGTAAGCGAACGTCAGTTTATACGTACCCGTTTCGGAAACTTTGAACCTGAACGTAACGCCGTCGCCTTCCGCATTCATATCGCCCCAAGCGTAATTGGACGAAAAACCGTCGCTTGTGATGGGCGCTTTGTTTGCCGCCGAATGATGCCCTTTTGCCAACTCGGCTTCCAACTTATAGCTATCCGCCGACTTATCCGTATCGACGTCAAAACCTTTGCCCGTGCCGTAAACCTTAATGTAATCGATCTGCGCCCAACCGCCGTATTGAGGGCTGTCGGTGGACTTGCCGTCTTTCATAAGAATTATCTCGTTCCAGCCTTGCGCAAACGAGAGCGAAACGGTCGCGATCGCCGTAACGCCGCCGTTGTCTCCGAACCAACCGGTACTTTCCGAGAACACGGCGGAAGCCTGTCTCTCTCCGTTCACGTACGCGCCCATATACGAACCTGCGCTACCCGTCGCATACGCTATATCCACGTCGCGCTCGCCCGCTTCGTAAGCGAAATAACGAATGTACAGACCTTGACCGCAATTATCTATGCCCAGCACGTAACCGCCGCCGTGCGCCCGACTGTCTACCGAGATATGATCGGAGTTGAGTACGCAGTCTTCCGCCTCGATGATCACGTCGCCGTCGACTACGAGCACATTCACGTCGAGCGTAGCCTCGTCGGAGAGAATCTCCACGCATTTGGCTTTTACCTTGACCGTGTATCTGCCGGGATCGACGAGCGTCGACAGATCGAAAGAAGTAGTCGTGATCGTAGTCGTCTCCACCTTGCTGTTGCCGATGTAAACGTCTATCACGTACTGCTTGGCATTCGGCACCGCGTCGAATGTCAATGTGTTGATCGTCGTACCGAACGCAAGATTTGCGGGGGTATCGAGCGCGTCGACCATCGGCACGGAATAACCGCACGCGCAGGTACGAACGTTGCCGTCCGCATCGTCGACGAGAGTGTGCGCTTCGAAATCTTTCTTCTCGGTCGTATGTTCGCAGGTCGCCGCATAATAATGTCCGTCGGGATCGTCGTTCGTTAAAGTCGTCGCATAAGAGTGACCGTTGGGTCTGCCGTAATCGAAAGTCGCGTTGCCCGCCTCGTCGCAATGCGCGCACGAATAATAATACTTAGCCGCTTGCGTACACGTCGCTTCGCTCATCAAATATGCTTCGGTCGTCCGTTGTTCGGTAAACTCGTGCATATGATCGATCTTTGTTAAGAGCAGGTAATCGGCGCACCACCAATCGCCTGCATCGGTGTCGGACGCCGCCGCAAAATCTATGACGAACCACTCGCCCGCCGCTATGTTGACCGTGATCGCATCTGTATCGGGAACAACGCCCTTCCAATTATCGGTTCCGCCCGAAAGCGTGTGATCGAACGGAGTGCCGTCGTTTATCGTGACTTTCACTTTCGCACCGCCGCTCTTACCGCTCCACGCCAGCTGAATGGCGTATGCGCCGCTATCGTTCACTTTGAACCTGAAAGTAACGCCGTCGCCTTCGGCAAGTATTTCGCCCAAACCGTAACCGAGCGAAAAACCGTCCGCTTGCCAGTATGCGGGGCGCTGATCCTCGTTCGCCCAATGCCATTCGGCGGCTTCCGCTTCCAGCTTGTACGTATCGGCGGCAATATCGAAATCCGAGTCGTCGAACGCCTTATTCGTGCCGTGAATGACTATGTAATCGATCTGTGCGTTGCCGCCCCACGCGGGTTCGTCGTTGCTCGATCCGTCTTTAATCAGATATATCTCGTTCCAACCCTCTTCGAGCGTGATTTTGACGGTGACTTTCGCGGTCGTTTTATTTTCGTCGAACAGTCCGGTATTTTCCTTAAACCGCGCGGAGCGCTGTCTCGTGCCGCCTACGTACACGCCCATATACGAATTAGGCTCGGCAGTCGCGTACATAATATCCATTTCGCGCTCGCCCGCTTCATAAGCATAATAGCGGAAATACAACCCCTGACCGCAGTCTTTTATGCCGTCCGCGTATCCGCCGCCGTGCGCGGCCGCGTCCTCGACGAAGTGTTTACCCGTAAGAGTAGCCGTCTCCGCCTCGATGACGGTATCGCCGTCGTATGTAAGCACGTGTACGTCGGAAAGTTCAGCCGCCGCACCCGAGATAGTGCCGCGCGTGGCGGTGACTTTGATCGTATACGTTCCGTAAGGAACGCGATTCGTTTTAAGGTCGAGCGTCGTCCCCGCCGTAGAGTACGTCGCAACGACAGTCGAACCCGACACAAACTCCACTTTGTATGCGTCGGCATACTCCACCGCGTCGAACGTCACAATAAAATCGTCATACGCAAGATTTTGCGGCGTCGCCAACTCTGTTATAAGAACTTCGGTGTAGCCGCAAACGCAGGACTTGGACGCGCCGTCTTCGGACGCGACTAAACTGTGTTCCGAAAATCCGCTGCGCTCTTCTGTATGCTCGCATATCGCGGGATAAAAATGTCCGGTGCCGTCGACGTATGTAAGCTGTGCCGAGAACGTGTGCGCCGCGTCGATCGTGACGTCGTCGATCTCGACGCGATCCGCATCGAAGTTCTTGCCGCACCCATCGCAATGATAGTGTCCCGCAACACCTGCCGTCGTACAGGTCGACGGAATTTCCTCTATCCAGTCTCCGTACTCGTGTTCGTGCCGTGTATTGCCGCACGCCGCAAGCGCCGACATTGCCATAACCGATGCGACGACAGCAGCCGCTTTCGTAACCTTTTTGATCTTCATATTTTCCTCCGTATCGGATATTTTTAATAATTACGCAATGCGCACAAGTAAGAATAATTATAAAATTGCTTTCGTATTGGTATTGTCGAATAAGTGGAATTTGTTCAAGTCGAACACAAACTCGAAGTCCGCGCCGTCTGCGATATGCCGAGTGACTTTGCATTTGGATATGAGATCGGCTTCGCAAAACTGCATATGCACGTGGTACTCACTGCCGAGAAGTTCGGACACGGACACCGTCGCTTTTACGGGAGCCGACGGATTGACCGACGAGGGAAGCTCGGTGTTCTCGTACACGTCTTCCGGTCGGATCCCGAATACCGCGTCGTGGTCGCCCGACAGGCATCTTTTATATTCTTCGAGCATAGCGTTCAACTCGTCCAGTCTGTCCTGCGGGGTTTTTATCTTTACGTGTTCTGTCTTGCCGCGAATTTTATTTATTATCGATTTGAACGTTATCTTTTCCTTGTGGTGCGTCAGCAGCACGTTCATATCCGGCTTTTCGTAATCCCTGTCGGCTATGCGCTTTTCGACGTCGGCAATACACTCGGAATAAAATCCGTCGTGTTTTTTGATCTGTTCTTTTGTCAGTTTTATCACGGTGCCGTTGTCAAAGACGAGTTTTCCTCCCGAGTAAGCGCATTTAAGCATATTCATAGCGGGCGCGCCGATAAACGTCGCGACGAACATATTAGCGGGATTGGCGTAAACCTCTTCGGGCGTGCCTATCTGCTGGATATAACCTTTTTTCATTACTACTATACGGCTCGCCATAGTCATAGCTTCCGTCTGGTCGTGCGTAACGTAAATTGTCGTCGCGTTAATGCGCTTGTGCAGTTTGATTATCTCGCTCCGCATCGAAACGCGCAGTTTAGCGTCGAGGTTAGACAGAGGTTCGTCCATCAAAAACACTTTTGCGTCGCGCACTATCGCGCGGCCGAGCGCAACGCGTTGCATCTGCCCGCCCGACAGTTCTTTTGGATAGCGGTCGAGATATTCGGTGATTTGCAGAATATCCGCCGCACGCTTGACGCGTTCGTCTATGTCCGACTTTTCGAACTTGCGCGTCTGCAAACCGAACGCCATATTATCGTATACCGTAAGATGCGGATACAGCGCGTAATTCTGGAACACCATAGCGACGTCACGTTCTTTCGCCGTCTTTTCGTTGCAATACACGCCGTCGATAAACAGATCGCCCGTCGTGATGTTTTCGAGTCCGGCTATCATACGCAAAGTAGTCGACTTGCCGCAACCGGACGGTCCGACGAAAACGATAAGCTCGTGTTCTTGAATGTCGAGATCGAAGTCGAATACCGCCTGCACGTAGTTGTCGTATACTTTATTGATGTTCCGCAGACTGATGTACACGCCTTCGGGCGCGACTTTGGGCGTTTTGCGACGTTCTTCCTCGTCGACGAGCATTTTTTCGTATTGAGCCTTTATCTCGGCGCGCTGACGTTTGATCTCTTCTGCCTGCGCGCGCTTTTCGGCTTTTTCTGTCTCGTTCATTTATAACCTCTTTTTATTTCCCGTCGGCAATCGTAAGCCGACGGTCTCTTATTCGGATCGGCTTCCGCCGCACACGTCTTTGATTGCGTATTCCGAATTATCTGAACATATATTGCGCTTTTTCGTACACCGCGATCTCGCCTATATGCATACGGTTGCCGGAGAAATCCAGTTGCAAAACGTCCGAGTCTTTTTCGAACACATACGGTATCTCCAAATACGCCTTACCCGAAGTAGTGTTCTTGCTCGTATTCGACATCACCACTCCGCCGAACATCTTGCCGTTGCGGTTGACCGTCACGTTCAGAGACGAACCGACCGCACTGCGGTACTCTATGCTTATCACCACTTCCTCGCCGAGTTTGACGCCTTCCGGTCTTTTAACGGTGCGCGAGTATTTGTCCTGATATTGTTTAAGCGACGAATCGGATACCGACGCGAGCAGATTGCGCTCTGCTTCTTCCAGCATAAAATCGTCGAATATCACATACTCGTCCTTAGCCGCCGACAACGGGAAAGCGAATCCGACTTCCATATCGGGCGCGGTAGCCTTGAAGATAAACGTCTTGTTATTCGGCTGCGTGACGCTCGCAAAGCTCATTTGCTCCGTCTCGCCGCCGCCGCGCGCGAACAGCGACACCTGCGAGCTCGTCGAAGTTTTTACGTACGTCGACAAGCGGTAATATTTACCCGTGACGAGTCCCGTATACTTATGGTACGCCTCGCCCTCTTTTGTGTTTGTCAGTTTGAGCGCGGCGTAACCCGAATGCGAATCGGTATTTTCGCCCTCCGCGACGGCTTCGAGACTGCCGTTCTTAAACGAAAATCCCGTTGTGTCGCGCAACTCGCAGTCGTAATTTTCGAACAGGAACGAGTGGTCTTTTACAAGCTCGGTAGTGGGAATGACATACTTATCGCCCTCTATCCGCCCGCCGTTTTCGACGAGAATTTTCTCGAAGTTTTTGCGGTACAGATCTACGATGTCGTCTATCTTCTGGCGCAACGGGTATTCTTTACTGCGTATGCGCGCCTGAAATACCGCGCCCTCGTACATCGAACCGTCGTCGTTAAAGTACACGCCGTCGCCGTCGTAATAAATGACCGAATTGAGCGTTTCGTATTCCTCATTCGTAGGTTTGAAGCCTTTGAGAATACCCATCACGCCCACGCAGATAGCGGCGGTACAGTCTCCGTCGTAGCCGAGCAACGACGAGTATTTACAGGTATCGAGATATGAATTGTTGCCGTACAGCCAGCTGAGAACGGCAAATCCGCCGTTTACGTTCGGGTCGGTCTGGATGTTGTCCATACGGTAAATATTGTGCCGTCTGTTATGCAGTTCCATACCGGCCGCGCGGTAGTCGTCGGGATTGTGAATGTACGCCTCGAACGCCCAATCGTACATTCTGCGCGGATACGAGCCTTCGGGAAGCGCCTCTTTCGCTTTTTCCATAACGGCTACTATATCGTTCTCGAAGTACGCAAACGAATACATCGCCGCATAAAACTTCGCCCAGACAAGCGAATCGAAATAGCCGACGTTGGAACCGAAAGTGTCCACAAGCCCGGTCGCTACATTCGGCATACCTGCGGCGTTCATTCCGAGCGTCTCGTTCTCGATGTACGCTTCGGTACACCAACCCCAGCGGTTTCCGCCCTCGATCGTTCCCGTGAACGGCGCGAGCATATCGTGTGCCGAAATAAGATCGATAGCGCCCTGTCCGCCGCCCCAATCGCTGACGTTGTATTTTTTCCACGCCTCCTTTACGGCGTAACTCGACGTACCGAACTCATCCATTATGAGCTGGTTGAATATATCGATGTGATAGTCGTCGTCCGAGTACACCTCGTTCTTGCCGGTAGCGGGATTGACGCGCAGTCTGTCGTACCGCCACGGATCGACGGGCGTGTAGTATTCGTAATTTCCGGCATACGGTCCGTTACAAAAATCGAACCATTCTTCCGGCATACCTATATACGGATCCTGACCGCGCCAAACAAACTCGTACCCGCTCAAAAATCCCGAAAACTGACCCAAAAGTCCGCCTAGCGTCTTATTCACGTACTCGGCTTTCGAGATTTCCTTTTCGGTAACTGCGGGGTGGAAATCGGTGGGATCGCCGTCCGCGACGTTGCCGCCGCCGTTGTCGCAAGCGGCCACGCCCAACGAAGTCGCGGATATTACAGCGGCGAGCGCCGCGCACAGAATTTTCTTTTTCATTTTTCTCTCCTATATGGATAGCACTCTTTTCGGTAAGCGTCGGCGCTCCTGCGATTCCCGATTATCAAAGCCGTCCCTGCATACCTTTTTTCATCGTCTCGTCCATAAAGTCGACGAACTCTTTGGCTGTCATATTGCCGTTTATCCACAGCGACATTTTTTGATTGATCTGCTGATCGACGATGTTGTAGTATGTCGAGTACGGAACGTTCGCCTTGTTGACGATACCGCCCTTGACGACGTCTACGCTGTCGGCGAGTTTTGTCTCGCGAATGGACTTGAAGTAGTTGTCGACGCAGTCGGGTCTGACGGGAATACCGCCGATCTGCTTCTCGCCGAGCGCCAGGATCGCTTCCTTGCTCATAAGCGCTTTGAGCGCTATCTTGTCCTCTTCGGGATGTCTTGAATTGCGCGACGCCCAGAACCGATCGGTGAACGTCGTCGAATAGGACGGGTACTGCGTATCGGACACGGGTATAGCGGCAATGCCTATTTCGTAGTTATTTGTATACTTGCAAATATCGTGCATCTGCCACACGCCGTCGATTATCATAGCGATATTTCCGCCGAGAAAGCGCGCCGCCGCGTCGAGCGTCTGAGTATCGGACGTAGACGGCATAGACTTGTCGGTGACAAGCATTTGCGTAAACCAGTCGTATACGTCGTAGAACGGTTGCGAGCTAATGACGCACTCGCCCGCGTCGTCGAATATGTTCTCGCCGCCGCTGTTCTTTGCGTACATACCGGCATAAGCGAGGAACGGTCCGGCAGACAGCCCGAACTTCTTCTTATCCGAGCCGAGCGACGAATAATAATCGGTTATCTTTTTCGCAGTGTCCTGTATCTCGGCGAACGTGGACGCATTCTCCCAATCGCTGCTCGGATACGAAACGGCAGCGTCGGGGTTCGCGGCGTTGTATTCGTCGAAAATCGTCTTATTATAGTACATCACCATATGCTGTGTACCCGACGGCAAACCGTAAAACCGTCCGTCGCTTTCCGCCACTCCGCCGAACGCCGACGCGTCGTAATCGCCCGTTTCGACAAGCTCGTTGCGAACGTCGGTAAGATCGGCGAGCTGTCGCTTATCTACCATCATCGGGATATGCGATTCGGCTATGCGCCCTATCGTGCCGCCGATATTGCCGAGAATATTCGACGTGATTTTGGTGTAATACTGATCCCAGTCGTCGGTCTTGATTATCTCAGGCTCGATACGCACCTTAGCTCCGTCGCGCTCCAAAACGCCGTTCGCCGCATCTATCATAGCGAGCCAACCGGGATTTTCGTTTGTGCTGTTCATAATCGACATAGTGACGATGACGTTCCCTTCGGCGTCGACTTTCTCCTTAGGCGTGCAAGCGGCAAGCCCGCTCATAATTCCTACCGACATAGTTGCGGCGAGACACGTCGCCAATAACTTGTTGAGTGTTTTTTTCATTTTAAGATCTCCTTACTGTCGAAAAATTTATATGGATAAATGTTGTTCCGTTTCTTCCCCGCCCGACGACGGGCGGTATCCGACCGATTAAACAAACTTCTCTCTCGCCGTCTCTATAATGGAGGAGAACGATTCGGAGACGACGAGAGAGTAAGATCCGTAAGAACATAGGCGAATGCGTCGGACGGTCTAGAGTTTTTGCCGCGTTGTATATCGCCGCATATCCGCCCGTATTTGCAGCTACTTCATACCCGTCGTAGCTATCCCCTGCACGAAATACTTCTGACAGGCAAGGTATACGATCGCGATAGGAACAATGCTTAGCGTCGACGCCGCCATTATCCTGCCCCAGTTCGCGCCCGTCATATGCGTCTCTTTAAGTCCGGCGATGAGTAGCGGAATGGTCGTGAGACTCTCGTCGGACAGGTATATCAAATGCCCCATATAGTTGTTCCAACTTCCTATAAACGTGAACAGCCCCAGTGTGACCAGCGCCGGCTTTATCAGCCGCAGTACGATCTTGAAGTACTTGCCGAACCAACCGCAACCGTCGATTTCCGCCGCCTCCAAAAGTCCGCTCGGTATGGACACTATGAACGACCTGAGCATAAACACGCCGTAAGTGTTTATCATCACGCCCGGCACGATGAGCGGCAGAAACGAGTTTGTCCAGCCTATCTTTGCGAACATCATAAACAGCGGAAGCATAGTCACTTGACCGGGTATCATAAGCGTCGAAATAAACAGTCCGAATATCGGCTTCGAGCCTTTGAACCTTATCTTGGCGAATGCAAACGCCGCAAGCGACGATGTAAACAGCGTGCCCACCGTTTGTATCGCCGCGATTATGAACGAGTTAAGGTACGCCCGCCACAGCAGTCCGTCGCCGTACTCGAATACCGCCTTATAGCTGTCCCAAGTAAGATCGGTCGTAAATATCGCCGCCGAACCCTGATTGATCAGATCGGGATTTTTTATCGAGTTGAGTATCATCCAATAGAACGGAAATATACACAACAGCGCGGCGATCATAACGATCACGGAAATTATTACCGTCTCTATTATCTTGCGCTTCGTGGCGCGTCTGAGTTTTCTCATTCGAACACCACCTTTTTCTTAAGCTTGAACTGTATCAGGGTCACAATGCCGACCAGCGCGAAAAGCACCCAGCTCGCGACGGCAGCCCTGCCCATATTGAAGTCCTTGAACGCATAGAAGTAAATGTACATCGACAGCGTGTATGTCGAATAGTCGGGTCCGCCCGCCGTCATAATGAACACTTCGTTGAACATATTGAATATGTCGATAAACAGCATTACCGTGACGAAGAACATAACGGACGACAGCATAGGCACTGTTATCTTGATTATCTTGCGCCATACCGACGCTCCGTCGATGTCCGCCGCCTCATACAGCTCGGTCGGAATGTTTTTAAGTCCCGCGTCGAATATGATGTAATAGTATCCCACTTTGAGCCAAATGCTGACTACCGAAACGGCAAACCTCGCCCAGCCCGTATCCTGCAACCAGTTCGGCGGGTTTTTGATACCGAACACCGACAGGACCGAATTGAGTATTCCGCCGTCCGCCTGATAAATGAACATCCACACCATAGCTATGGCGACCGTCGACGTGACCATAGGCAGGAAAAACGCCGCGCGATAAAATTTCATCAGCGGAAGCTTGCGGTTGGTTAATATGGCGAGAGTAAGCGACGACAAAAGGGTGAGCGGCACTACGATCGCGATATATATAAACGTATTGCCTACCGATTTCCAGAATATACGGTCGTTGAATACCGCCGAAAAATTCGCCCAACCGACAAATTCCGGCATATCGATCATATTCCATTCCGAAAAACAGAGCACAAGCGAAAACACGAGCGGGAACGCGACGAACAGCACAAAGCCGACAAGTTGCGGCGCAATGAATATATAGCCGAGAATATTGTCGTGTCTCTCCTTTTTCGTCATTCTCCGTCTCATTCGAATTTCCCCTCTCCGTACAGTTCGGCAAGCGCCAACGCCTCTTTCACTTTATCCGCCGCCTTGTCGAGCGTATCCTCGACGAGCGCTATCGTCGGGATAATGCCGCGTCTGAGCGGCGCTATCCTGTCGTCGTTTTCACCCAGCTCGTGGACGCCCGACGACCCGCGCGAAAGATCGCCTATGCAAAGGTGTGCAAACTCGCGCGAAAACCGAGTAAACAGTTTTTCGGACGCGCGGTCGTGATAGTGCAGTTTTCCGTCGGTATGACCCGACTGAAAGAGCGGCATAGCGCGCGACAGTCCGTCGTAGTACCCCTCGCCGCCGATAAGAAAATCCGGTTTTATCGTGCGCAGTCTGTCGCAGAACCGCACTACGCCGTCGTACACGTCGGCTTGACCGTCGTTGATATAGCAAGCCGCAATATCCAAAAACGCGCCGTCGAATCCGAACTCGTCGGTAGCCGATTTTATCTGACCGAACAGATAATCGCTCCAACCCTTCTTTGCGATATTCAGATTGGCAAACCCGCCGAAGTCGTAGTGGTGCGCACCCTCCCAGTCGACCGAGCCGTGCCGATACCGCGCTCCGCTGACCGATACGAACTCGTTATCTTCGGCAAGCGCGTCGATGGCGGGAATGGCGCGGTTTGCCATATTTATACCGTACATCGCCATAACTTTACAGCCGAGCGCGTGCATTCCGTCGACGGCGGCTTTAAGCCCTTCGGCGCCGCCCATTCTATCGTCGGGCGTATAGTTGCCGTATTTATAATAGTATCTGCCTTCCCAACCCGCAAGATACACAAGGACCTTGCGCCCGTCGATATGTTCGCAAAGACGTTTCATATCGTTCAGCGCGCTACGGTACGTGTGGAACATATAACCCGTAAAACTCTGCATATGCATCGTCACGACTAGCGAAATATCTTTTAGCCACGACGGCGCTATCCGACACTCGGCATACTCGTCCAAACCGAACGCCGCCTTAATGTAATCGGAATGCAAAGTATAAATCTCGTCCGAGCTGTCCGTCACGCCCACCTCGACGCGCGGAGCCGCGAACGAGTCGGAAATATCCACCCCACGCGCGTCCTGCACAACGTCGACGCGCATAACGCCTTCGCCCGTTTTTTTAATGAAAAACCGCTTTTCGCTCACCGTCTTGTCGAGACAGCGTATGTACAAATATCTGCCGTTGTCCAGCTTGAAAACCAACAGCGGCGTACTGAGACTGCGCCACCCTTCGGGATACTTCAAACAGATACCGTACTCCGAAACGGCTTTATCTTCGTCGGTAAGGCTGATAAGCGTTCCGACGGGCAAGTTGTCGAACCTGAGTTTAATGCCGCGTATGGGCTGCCCCAAGCGCGCCGAAACATCGAACGCCTTGCCGAATTTCGCGTCGGAAACTTCGAGAACGACCTCGCCGTCCGTGCGCTCCGCATTGCCCCAAACAAGGCTGTTCGAGCGGTACGTGCCGCTCGAATGCCCGAATGAGTTGCGCGCGGGAGTGTACACGTTTTCCAGACTGAACACTTCTGTGGAAACATCGAAAACAAGTTCGCTGCAACCGCGTACCGCGATTATATCGTTATTTAATTTGTAGCTGAGATCCTGTGTCTGCATATTATGTCCGTTACGCTTCCTCGATTTCCTCGACGAATGTCAATTCGATGTAGTCTATCAAAAGCTCGCCGCCATCGGGCAGATCGCTCATAAGAACGCAATAGATAAAGTTCTTGCCCTGTTCGAGCGTTATCTCGACCGTCTCGTTCGAAACGATCGGTCTCTCCGCCGCTGTCGAGAACGGCAACGCGCTCATAGTCTTTTGCTCGTAATCGTCGAAGTCCGCTTCGCGCAGAGGGCGGACCTCGCTCTGCGTCACTATAAACGTGGGCATTATAGTCGCCGAACCCTCCGTGCCGTAGCAGAGACGGACGCGGTATTTGGCTTTGACGGGCGAATTGAAATGCCATTCCACGCCCTCGTACTTATTCTTGATGTCGCCCATAAGGAAGCCGTTCGAGAACGTATAGCCGTCGTGGCTTTGGATGCAGGGGTTTTTGCAACCCATAACGCCGTCGCTGATGTTACGCGGCGAACCCATTTCCGCCTCCAAAATATACTTTTCGGGACGGTCTCCGTATTCGACGAGATCGTCGACATTGTATTTGGCGCCGCCGCCGTCCAGCACGAAATAATCGAGTTCCGTAAAACTGCCGTAATTATCGGACGCGTCGCCGTTTTTCATTACGCAGATCGTGTTCCAGCCTTTTTCGAGCGTGATCCGCACCGTCGCGGGCATCGCGTCGTAAGTGTCGCCGCCCCAGCCCGTTTTTTCGGTAAAATCGAATTTGGTAGCAAACTCGCCGTTTATCCACACGTCGTTGTGCGCCGGCTCCATATCGGTGGTGTAGTACGCCGTAAAGTCGTATTCGCCCGCTATCGGACAAAGGTAATTGATATAAACGCCCTGTCCCGCGTCGTCGATACCGCCTACGTAAGCGCCCTTATGCGCGAGCGGATTGTTTCGGAAGTTGGACTGGCTTTTACCCGTTCCGAAGTTTGCAAGGTTATCTTCCGCCTCGAAAATCACTTCACCGAACGTAGAGAGAGCGATAAAGGCGTATTCCGCAGACTCGCCGGTCACACCGCTGCCATAGGCGGAAACGCTTACGACGATATTGCCGCCGAGACCGAGACTTTCCACATCGATAGCGGTGTCCTCGATACGGTCCTCGTATACGATTTCGTCGCCGTGCTTAAATATCACCTCGTATCCTTCGGCTCCCGCGACTTCGTCATAAGAAAGAACGCCGTCCTCATAAGCGAAGTTGTCCGTTTTGCCGAGCGTTACTTTATTGTCGTTCGTGCACGCCGCAAGCGCGGGTGCCGCGATCGCGGCGCATAATGCCAAAGCAAAAATTTTCTTTTTCATCGTTTTCTCCTGTTTTCGGTTGATCGTAGTTAAAGCATACAGGTCGGGCAATCAAATTACAATTCACAAAATCATATTTTTCATTGAAAAAATCACAATCTTGTGATATAATAAATCGTCCACCCCCCCCCGCGTTATTATGTGCCGTCCGACCCGAAATTTGCGTTATAATCTACCGAATTTATCTTACGGACGACACAAATGCACACCCGTCGCGCACCGCGATATGCGAAACTTTGAAATTTTCAATCCCGCCGCGCCGATTTTCAAGGAGAAAACAATGAACAATCTCAGCTTCGAAAGAATACCTCAATACTGTTTTTCCGCCAACCGCCAGTTCGATGCGGGCGAATGCCATATGCACAGGCTGTACAAGCTCAGCGTGCTGTTGCTTATGCGCAAGGGCGTATTGCGATTTACCGAAAACGGCATACCGATAGAGCTGGGCGAAGGCGAATATTACATTCAAAAAGCGGGACTTCTGCAAGAAGGTCCCGTTCCCAGCGATTCGCCCAACTACTATTTCATTCACTTCAAAGGTCATTTCTGCAAAGCGGGCGCGCTTCCCATACGCGGAAAGTTCGACATTGACAAGATCCAGCCGATAATAGAACGGTTCGACCGCTTGGGCAACGCCGCCGAGCGCATAGAGCACGAATGTTTGTTCTATACCCTGCTCTGCGCGCTCAAAAAACAGATCCCGCAAAAAACCGTCGCGGAACGCCTGCGCACTCATATACTCGAAAACTTCGCCGGCGATATTCCGCTCGACGAACTGACGCGCGTGTCGCTGCTGTCCAAAAATCAAACGATAAACGTATTCAAGGACACATACGGCGTAACTCCGCACAAATATTTAGTCGATTTCAGGTTGCAAAAAGCGAGCGAACTCGTACTCGCAACGAATATGTCCATAAGCGAAATTTGTTTCGCGGTAGGTTTCTCCGAATATTCGGGATTTTATAAAGCATTTCTCAAAAAGTACGGCGTGTCGCCGCAGGAATACCGTAGCGGACGCGCTCAGGACAATCTGCCCGAATCGGTATATTTTATACCGTAAATGCTCGGATAGTAACGCGCGGCGGATTTTGCGTCACGATATACGCGATAGCCGCATCTCCGCGCCCGATTATTTTACACATAAAAAAACGCCCGAACGGGCGGTTTTTAATTCTTAAATCCGTTGGGGTTCTTTTGCATCCATACGCATACGGATTTGCACATATCGTCGAGGGAAAGCGTTGCTTCCCAACCGAGTTCGAGTTTAGCCTTGCCCGCGTCGGCGTAATTCGCATCGACGTCGCCTGGACGGCGCGGCGCAAACTTATACGGGAGCGGGTGTCCGCACGCTTTTTCGAACGAACGGATAACGTCGAGAACGGAATAACCGTTGCCCGTGCCCAGATTGTAAGTGTAAACTCCGTTGTCTTTTATTTTCTCGACGGCGGCGACGTGACCTTTCGCAAGATCGACTACGTGGATATAATCGCGCACGCCCGTACCGTCGGGCGTATCGTAGTCGTTGCCGTAGACGGAGATCTCTTTGATCCTGCCCGTGATGACGCGTCCGATATACGGCGTTAGGTTGTTGGGAATACCCTGCGGGTCTTCGCCGATCAGTCCGCTCTCGTGCGCGCCGACAGGGTTGAAGTAGCGAAGAATAACTATCTTCCAGCCGTCGTCTGCGGCGTAGAGATCGCGCAGTATCTGTTCCTGATAGAGCTTGCTCGTGCCGTAAGGATTGGTAGTTCCTCCCACCCTGCAAGTCTCGTCGAGCGGCAAACGCTCGGGCGTGCCGTAAACTGTGGCGGACGACGAAAAGACTATGCTTTTGCAACCCGCGTCGCGCATAGCTTCCAAAAGAACGAGCGTACCGTAGATATTGTTGTCGTAGTATTCGAGCGGCTTCGAACAAGACTCGCCGACCGCTTTCAATCCCGCGAAGTGTATCACGAAGTCGAACTTGTTTTCGCCGAATATCTTGTCGAGAGCTGCGCGGTCGCGAATGTCGGCTTTATAGCTCTTTATCTTTTTGCCCGTTATCGTCTCGACGCGCGCAATAGCTTCGGGAAACGAATTGCAAAAGTTATCGACGACGACGGGTTGATGCCCCGCATTGACGAGTTCTATACAAGTGTGTGTGCCGATATATCCGGCTCCGCCGGTGACAAGTATTTTCATAACGTATCCTTTTCGCCTATCGCGAGTCCTTAATATAACACTCTGAAAACTTTAAGTCAAGCGTAATCGCCGTAATTATTTTCGATTCGGCATTTCGCGTTAAACAACTATATTTATAAGCCTTTCGGGAATGACTATCACCTTGCGCGGCGTTTTGCCTTCGAGAACGGCAATCACATCGGCGTTTTCCATCGCCAGCTTTTGCACGTCGGGAACGGGCAAGCCCTGCGGCAGAACGATCTTGCACTTTATTTTGGAGTTGACCTGAACGGCATACTCCGTCGTCGATTTTACGAGCTTGCTTGCGTCGAACACGGGATACTTCTCGTCGAACAGCGAACGCCTGCCGCCCATCAATTCGTTGAGTTCTTCGCAGAAATGCGGCGCGAGCGGCGCCATCAGCTTGACGAAAACGGTAAGCACGTGTTTGAGATACGCGGGTTTATACGCCTCGCTCGAACGGTACTTGTACATCGCGTTGACAAGCTCCATACAACGCGCGACGGCTGTGTTGAATGCGAATGCGGGAATATCTGAACTCACTTCTTTTATGCAATAATTGAGGTCGTAATCGAGCGCGTCGTCCGTTTCGGCGTTCGCCTTCTCGTCCTTGACTTCGAATACCAACCGCTCTATCCTGTCCATAAACTTGGCGCACGACGGAATGCCGTTCTCCGACCAGGGACCGCCTTCCGTGTAGTCGAACCCGAACATAAGGTACAGCCTCAATGCGTCCGAACCGTATTTTCGAATGATCGGATCGGGCGAAATCACATTTCCGCGCGACTTGCTCATTCGGTTGCCGTCAGGACCGAGTATAACGCCCTGATGCACCAGCCGCTTGAACGGCTCGTCGAAGTCGACATACCCCGCGTCGTGCAGGAACTTGGTAATAAACCGCGAATACAGCAAATGACTGCACGCGTGTTCCGCGCCGCCGACATAGCAATCGACGGGCAGGAGTGCATTTATAAGCTTTTCATCGAACGGCTTTTTATCGTTGTGCGCATCCGGATAGCGCAGATAATACCACGACGAACACACGAATGTATCGAGCGTATCGGTCTCCCGCCGAGCCGGTTTTCCGCATTTCGGACAAACGGTTTCGACGAATTCGTTGCAACGCGCGAGCGGCGATTTGCCGTCGGGCGTGAAGTTCACGTCGTAAGGCAGAGCGACGGGCAGATCCTTTTCGGGAACAGGTACTGCGCCGCAATGCTCGCAGTATATCATCGGTATGGGCGCGCCCCAATAGCGTTGACGGGAAACCGACCAGTCGCGCATACGGTAGTTGATCTTTTTACCGCCGAGACCGAGCTTTTCGAGTTCGTCAAGCACGGCGGCTTTGCCGTCGGCGCTACTCATTCCGTCAAACTTGCCGCTGTTCACCATAACGCCGTATTCGGTGTACGGAAGCTCGTCCGATTCGCCCGCTTTTGCCGCTTTGACGACGCGCTTGATCGAAAGTCCGTTCTTCTTCGCGAAAGCGTAGTCGCGCGTATCGTGCGCCGCAACGCCCATTACCGCGCCGGTGCCGTAAGTGGCGAGGCAGTAGTCGGCAATATAAACGGGAACTTTTTCGCCGTTGACGGGGTTAATGCAGTATGCGCCGACAAACACGCCCGTCTTGTCTTTGGCGGTCGACGTGCGCTCTATCTCGCTGCGCTTGGACGCCTCGACGATGTACTTATCGACGGCGGGTTTGCATTCTGGCGTCGTTATCGCCGACACGTAGCGATGTTCGGGTGCAAGCACGACGTAGCTCACGCCGAACAGAGTATCTGCGCGCGTCGTAAAAACGGTGATGTCTTTAATGTCCCCAACCGGCTTTTCGAGCTTGAAAACGACCTCGCCGCCGACCGATTTACCTATCCAGTTGCGCTGCATCGTCTTGGTCTTTTCGGGCCAATCGAGTTTATCAAGCCCCGCAAGCAATTTTTCGGCGTAGTCCGTTATTTTGAAAAACCACTGCGTCATTTCCTTGCGAACGACTTCGGTCTTGCACCTTTCGCACTTTCCGTCGACGACCTGCTCGTTGGCTATTACCGTCTGACAAGACGGACAATAATTTACGGGCGCTTTTTTCTGATAGCATAGCCCGTGCTTATAGAGTTGCAGGAACAGCCACTGCGTCCATTTATAATAATCGGGCGCGCAAGTGCGGAACTCGTGCGACCAGTCGAACATTATGCCCATCTCTTTGAGCTGACGCTCCATCGTCTCTATGTTCGCGTCCGTCGAATCTTTGGGATGAATGCCCGTTTTTATAGCGTAGTTTTCGGCGGGAAGTCCGAACGCGTCGAACCCCATCGGCTGAAACACGTTCTTACCGTTCATACGCATAAACCGCGCATAGCTGTCGGTCACGCCGTAGTTGTACCAATGCCCGACGTGAAGTTTCGCACCCGACGGGTACGGCAGCATTTCCAATACATAATGCTTGTCGCCGCCGAACTTAAAATCGTTCGTGCCATTCTCCGCCCAGCGCGTGCGCCACTTTTTTTCGATCTCTGTATGATCCATAATTGTCACCGTGTTCGGCGTATCGAACGCCGCCAAAAAAATTTTATTTATATCTTATGCGCCGTACTGCCACGCAGGACGTGTAAAAAAGTCCGTTTTCGGTTCGAGGAATTTAAGTTTGTGCGCTCCGCCCACAAGCTCGCCGATCGACTTGAATATATTATCCCAAGAATATAACTGTGCGCTTGTCAGTCCAAAATACTCCCTGACCTTTTCGGTCGACAGCGGCGCGATCGGGTGTGCCAGCGCCGTCGCCGTCTTGATTAGGTGAAGCCCGTCGATTATCGTTTGCCTAAACTCCGCATTGTCGAAGTCCTTCTGCAACGCGCTCATTCGTTCCGACAGCGTTTTATTGATGTACTTGAAAAATTCTTCGAGTTCGATCGTAACGTCGGAAAACTCGAATCTGTACATACGGTTTTCGTAGCTTACGATCGTGTTCTCGCATTTTTGCAAGATCTCATCGGACACCGAACCTTCGGGCATCGTCTGTTCGCCGCCGTTGTATTTTTGGAACGAATAAAACAGCGTGCGCACCGCGCGGTTGAGAAAGTTGGTAAACATCGACCACTCTTTGTAGACGGGGTCGCCTTGATTGGTCTGCACGGGATTATAAGGCTTGGGCTGGAACGGAACGCTCGCGTTGCCGAGATTCAATCCGAAAAAATGCGCGCGCAGCTGTTCCGCCGAATAATGCGTCAAAAGCTCTTGAGCCATCGGCGGCTTTATCTTGCCGCTGCTGCTAGCTTTCGAATTAAAGAACAGAATGTGCTTATTCGGCACTATCGTGGGCATTTTGATATTCCACTCGCCGTCGCAGTTCAACGCCTCGAACAGCGCGCCCTCCGCAAGCGCATAGAAATAGATATTATCCTCGCCGATAAACTGATAGACTTTCGCATTGTCGTCACACCACCAATCGCGCCACTGCTCCTTGCTTTTTCCGGAGCTTTCCAGATAAGCCCGAGTGAACGAGATAGGCGCCCACAGCGACTCCGGCCACACCCAAAACGTCAGATCGGTCATTCCCTCCGTATCGGGGATTTTTACACCCCACTCGATATTGCCGGAAATGCGGAACGGTACGAGCGTTTTGCCGGTCCGAAACCGAATGCCCTTTTCGGCGAGCAAGTTCACTGCGGCTTCGCGGTCGACAAGCCTGTCGAATTCGACTCTGCAATTCTTTTTCTGTTCGTCGACCTCGCAAACGTATTTAAGTCCGGAGTCTGCCAAAACGCTCTGCAACGCCGCTACGTTTTCGGTTTTGGCGTAAAGCGTCGGTTTTGTCAGCGACTCGTTGCACACGTTAGTCAAAAATGCGCGCACCTGCGGATCGGATTCCCACTTTTGCATAAGCGTTTTCAGGTACGGCGCGAATTTCTCTATATCCAAGTACCAGTTTTTGACTTCTTTAAGTACCGGCGGTTTGCCCGAAAGCGTACTGATCGGCGCGATCAATTCTTCGGGAAAGTACTGATGACCGAGCGAACATTCGTCGGCATACGCCTGTTCGGACTTACAGCCGTTTATAGGACATCTGCCGACGACCTGTCTTCCGTTAAGATACGTGCCGCGCTCCTCGTCGTAAAACTGCTTGGTGGAAAGCACGGACAGCGCGCCGCTTTGCAACAGCTTTCGAAACACCTCGCGCGAAAATTCGGCGTGCGCCTCGCCGCCTATTCCGAAAGCGGACGCACCGAATAGCGACAAACCTATAAGATAGTTTTCAAGCGTGTCGCGCTGACTGTCGTGGTTCTTTTTGACAAAATCTATAATCGAGCCGCGTTCCTCGCCCGAATCTTTCAACGTGCGGTATTTTTCCACTATGGGCGAGCCGTAGCAATCCGTGCCGGACACGAAAATAACATTTTCCTCGCCTATTCTGTCCTTCATAAAACGTGCAAATACGTCGGCGTGAACAAACACCCCGCCGATATGCCCGAAATGCAATTCCTTACTGCCGTAAGGCATACCGCCCGTTATAACAACACGCTTGGGAAAATTCGGCCTTTCCATAAACTTCCACCTCTTATCGATCGGCCCTTATTCGAGTACCGCTTTTATACGTCTCACGCCCGCCGAACTCGACTGTTCCTTTACTATTCTGAAATGTCCGAGTTCGCCCGTGCGCGCCGCGTGCGGTCCGCCGCATATCTCCTTGCTGAACTCGCCCATCGTGTACACCTTGACTTTCTCGCCGTACTTGGACGCGAAAAGTCCGACTGCGCCCGCCGCCTTTGCCTCGTCGACCGTCATTTCTTCACAGGTCACGGGAACGTCCGCTTTGATCGCGGCGTTCACTTTATCCTCGACGGCTTTTACCTCTTCGGGCGTCATCGCACGTCCGAACGAAAAATCGAACCGCAACCGTTCCGGCGTTATATTCGAGCCGCGCTGATTAACGCTATCGTCGTTAAGAACTTCTTTGAGCGCGCGATGCATAAGATGCGTCGCGGTGTGAAGCCTTGCGGTAAGCTCGCCCGTATCGGCAAGTCCGCCTTTGAACCGCTGTTCCGCGCCCGCGTGCGAAAGATTGCGGTGTTCCTCGAACCGCGCGTTGAACCCGTCTATATCCACTTTGAACCCGCGCTCTTTCGCCATCTCGACGGTCATTTCGAGCGGGAAACCGTAAGTGTCGTACAGTCGGAACGCCGACTTGCCGTTTATCGTATCGCCCTGAATATATTTACACAGCTTTTCGAATTCTTTAATGCCGTTTTCGAGCGTACGCGAAAACCGCTCCTGCTCTTCGTCGATCTCGTGGATTATCTTATCCCGCGCGATTACGAGTTCGGGATAAACGTCCTTATAAACATCGACGACGACGTCGGCGATCTTAGAGTAATCGCCCGCTTTGAGTCCGATACCGGATCCGAACCTTATCGCGCGGCGAAGCAGCCTGCGCAGGATATAACCCTGATCGACGTTGGACGGCGTAACGCCGCGCTCGTCGCCTATTATGAACGTGGATGTCCGTATATGGTCGGCGACGACGCGCACCGCTTTGAGCGATTCGTCGGTATCGGCGGCAGACCCGGACAGCTCTTTTATCTTATTTACGATGGGTACAAACACGTCGGTGTCGTACACCGACTTCAAGCCCTGAACGTTCATAAGCGCGCGTTCCAGTCCCATACCCGTGTCGACATTCTTTTGCGCGAGCGGACTGAACGTGCCGTCGGCGTTCTTATTGAACTGCATAAACACGTCGTTCCACACCTCGACATACTTACCGCAGTCGCAGGCGGGCGAACATTTTTTTCCGCACTTGGGTTTGCCCGTATCGAAGAACATCTCCGTATCCGGTCCGCACGGACCGGTCTGCCCCGCAGGTCCCCACCAGTTGTGTTTCTTGCCGAGATAATAAATATTCTCTTGCTTAATGCCGCATTTTTTCCACAGTTCGGCTGTCTCATCGTCGCGCGGCAGTCGCCGTCGCCCTCGAAAACGGTCACGGCGAGCCTGTCCGACGGTATGCCGAGTTCTTTCGTAAGGAACTCGTAACTCCACGCAACCATTTCTTTTTTGAAATAATCGCCCAAGCTCCAATTGCCGAGCATCTCGAAAAACGTGCAGTGCGCCGCGTCGCCCACCTCATCTATGTCGCCCGTACGCACGCATTTTTGCGCGTCGCACAGTCTTTTGCCGGCAGGGTGCGGCTGACCCAAAAGATAAGGTACGAGCGGATGCATACCCGCCGTCGTGAATAGCACCGTAGGGTCGTTTTCGGGAATAAGCGACGCGGACGAAATCGGTTTATGTCCGCGTTTCTCGAAGAAATTCATCCATTTTTTGCGAAGCTCGTCGCCTGTAAGTTTCATATCGACACTCCTAAAAATATTTCGTCGATATTTTAACATATTAGCGCGAGTAATGTCAAATCAATCTTAACGCGTAATTACGCCTTGCGAACACTCATACATCTCATAGCGTTCAATATCGCAAGCACCGCCACGCCTACGTCGCCGAACACCGCTATCCACATATTCGCAATGCCGAACGCCGAAAGTATAAGGATGGCAACTTTGACGACAAGCGAAAATGCGATGTTTTGAAAAACGATACCCATAGTCTTTTTGGCAATGCGTTTGGCGAGCGGTAAGCCGTGCAAGTCATCCTGCATCAGAACTATGTCGGACGCTTCTATCGCCGCGTCGCTTCCCACTCCGCCCATAGCTATACCGACGTCCGACCTCATAAGCACGGGCGCGTCGTTTATTCCGTCGCCGACGAAGCACAACACGTCTTTCGCCCTTTTCGCTTGAAGCATATTTTCAACTTCTTCCACTTTGTTCTGAGGCATAAGCGATGCTTTATATCCGGTGAGACCGAGTTCGCTCGCCACACTGCCCGCGATCGCTTCATTGTCTCCCGTGAGCATAACCGTCTTGCACCCCATTCCGTTGAGCTTGCCGACGACTTCTTTCGACTCCGGTTTCACCTCGTCGGATATGAGAACGGAGCCGACAAAACTCCCGTTATGCGCAACATATACGACCGTGCCGATACCGTTCGCGGCGGTGAAATCTATCCCGTTATTTCTCATCAGCTTATCGTTGCCGCAAAGAATAACGTCGTTGCCCTGCCGCGCGATAACGCCCTCGCCTGCGACGTTGGTAAGCGTGTATCCGCTCTCGATATCCTTCCCGTAACTCGAAACGATCGACCGCGCTATGGGGTGATTCGAGTTCTGTTCGGCGATAGCCGCAAGACGCAGTATCTCGTCCGCATCGCTTGCGGGCGCTATTTCCGACACTGCGAAATTGCCTTTTGTGAGCGTGCCTGTTTTGTCGAATACGAATATGTTCGCACCGTTGAATTTTTCGAGATAGTTCGAACCTTTTATAAGTATACCCTGCTTCGACGCCGCGCCCAGCCCCGCAAAGAACGACAAAGGAATGGAAATGACGAGCGCACACGGACAAGACACGACCAAAAAGCTGAGCGCTCTATATATCCACGTCGACCAGTCCGACGTGACGAGAGACGGCACGATAGCGAGGATGATCGCAATCGCAACGACTGTCGGCGTGTAAAACTTGGCGAACTTCGTGATGAAGTTTTCTGCTTTGGATTTTTGCGACGACGCGTTTTCGACAAGATCGAGTATCTTGGAAACGGTGCTGTCGTAAAACTCTTTCTCCACGCGCACTTCGATCTGCGACGTCAAATTGACGCAGCCGCTTATTACTTCCTCTCCGCACCCGACGTCGCGCGGCAACGATTCGCCCGTAAGCGCTTTCGTATCGAGCGTGGAAGCGCCGCTTATGACAACTCCGTCGAGCGGGATCTTCTCTCCGGGATTAACGACTATAACTTCGTCGATCTTCACTTCGCTCGGATCGACGGTTTGCACCCCTCCGCCGCGCTTTACGTTCGCATAGTCGGGACGAATGTCCATAAGCGACGAAATAGACTTTCGCGACTTACCCGTCGCATATGACTGGAACCACTCGCCGACCTGATAAAACAGCAGAACCGCGCACGCCTCGTCGAAACCCTCGATCTCCTGTCCGGTAACTCCTCTGTAAATCGCTAAGGCGAACGCGCCGAGCGTCGCGACGCACATAAGGAAGTTTTCGTCGAACACCTGTCCGTGCGCGATATTGCGCACCGCTTTCCACAGTACGTCGTACCCTATGGCAAAGTACACGACGAGATACAGCGCAAACGGGAACAACCACCCGTATTTACTTTCGAAAACGCCGTCGAGTCCGATTATTTTATCGACAGTAAAGATGACGATGAAAGCGCCGAGCGCACAGAGTATCCGTATTAAATTTTTCTTTTCTTTTCTACTCATTATCGCATTTTCAAAGCGTAAACCGCCGATCGATCAAAGTATAATCCTGCAATCGGGTTCTACCTTTTTGCACGTTTTCACAACCTCTTTCATTATGCCGTCGAATCTCGCGTCATCGGCTTCGACCGTCAGTCTCTGCCCCATAAAATTGACGCGAGCGGCGGTAACGCCGTCGATTTTGGCGATTGCCCGCTCCATCTTCGCGGCGCAGTTCGCGCAGTCGAGATCTTCCATCTTGAAAGTCTTAGTCATAATATGTATCTCCTTATATTGTTCGATTATCGGCGAGCGTCCCCGCAAGTCCGATTTTTACAGTTCTTTTACGTGTTCGAGCGCCGTCTCGAATATGCGCCCGATATGCTCGTCGTCTAGCGAGTAATATATCTCCTTGCCCACACGCCGCGTCTTGACGAGCTTGGACTGACGCAGTATGCGCAATTGGTGCGACACCGCAGAAGTCGTCATATTGAGAATGGACGAAATGCAGCACACGCACATCTCGGAAGCCGCAAGCGCCGCAAGTATCTTGGTGCGCGTCGAATCGCCGAACACCTTGAAAAGCTCCGCCATATCGACAAGCAGATCCTCGTCGGGCATTATCGCCTTGACTTTCTCGACAGTCCGCAAATGCTCGTCGATCTCTTCCGCCTCGTCGGGCAACCCGCCGCCCCCGCCGCCGTAACACATCGACATAGGTATATGTAACATAGCCGCCTCCTACCGCGCAAAACTTGCAAACGTTTGAACATATATTCAATTGTTCAATATCAGTATATGCCGTCAAAGCCGATATGTCAAGCGTTTTTCGCAAAAAAACAAAAAAAATCTGCGCGGAGAGCGACCGAGATCAAATGATAAAGTCGCAAGAAATAAAGGTCTTATAGGTAAAACAACTCTGCAAATTTTCCGATTACCCTTTTTGAAAGAGACGATAAATAGGACTTATAAAAAGAAAGTATGTAATAGATTACTCATTAGCGTAAATAATGAGTAGCCGTTAAATTAAAATATTCGTTGCGATCGCAAAGTTAATTCTATATATCGGGATATTTCGGCGATCTTATTTCACGCCTGCTATCGACAAAGCCATATCCATAAACCATTTTAATGCCGACGGCACATTGTTTTCCAAAATCGAAAGTACGGTATCTGTTTCATAACCTGAAAAAACATTTTGTATTCCCGTAAAATGTGTGTAAAGCGTTCCGTCGGCTTTTGTTGCTCCGAGCGCGACCATTGCCGTTGCATTATCGCCGAAAGCAAAATAGTGCCCCTTCGCCAAAGCCCCCACAGCGAATTGCCCGATCGAGACCGCACCGCAAGACATAACGCCTACCGAAATCGCTCCGAACGATATTATGCCTATCGATATTGCGCCGCCGCTTAATAAACCCAATGCAAACGCTCCGAATCCGAAAATGCCGACGCCCAATATACCCAAGCCGAGAACGCCCAACGCCAATAATCCTAACGACAACAGACCGATCGACAGCAACCCTATCGAAATTACGCCGCAAGACTTAAATCCGATAGCAACGATTCCCTTCGCCGTTTTACCTATGCCCATATTTATATGAACAAGAGGAACGCCGCCCAAAGTTCTTTGTGACTTGTATTCATAATCTAAGACATTGCATAACGAAAAAATGCGGGTAACGGATGCGCCTTGTTTATCGGGCGTTTCTTTTTCTGCTTTTTCCGTAACATTCTCTTTCAACAAGTAATCGAGCGAACAATCGAACAACTTACTCATACGGATCAGTTTATCCGTTTCGGGATATGCCGCATCCGATTCCCACTTGCTTATAGACTGTCTCGAAACACCGAGATTGTCGGCAAGCTGCTCTTGCGTTATATTCTTTTCTTTACGAGCCTTTGCGAGTTTTTCACCCAATGTCATAAAAAGCCTCCGAATAAAAATTCCGCATTGATTATACAACATATTTAATTAAACCACAACCAACTTTGCGTTTCGAAATGTAAACTTCGGGTTGCATTCAATAAATGCGCGACATTTTCCCGCATTATCGAACAAGGAACTTAATAACAAAGAATTTATTTAGTTACGCCGAATATCATAAACCTAAACAACGGCAACCGCCGATAGAACATATTGCTCTATCGGCGGTTTTTGTTTTACTCACTTGTTTTATAATTTGTTCCCCAAACGTACATAGCATCCAAAATAGGCTTTAACGATTGTCCAAGCGGCGATAAAGAATACTCCACTCGTGGCGGTACTTCCGCGAAAACTTCTCTTTCTACGAGTTTGTCTTCTTCCAAAGAACGAAGGTTATCTGTTAAAACCTTTTTGCTTATAGCAGGAATTGTTTTGATAAAATCTTTGAAACGTTGTTTACTATCGTACATTAAATTACGTAAAATAAGTAGCTTCCATTTGTTGCCGATAAGTTGAACAGTCGTTGCAACGGGACATTCGGGTAATTCGTCTTTAGTCAGCATAAGCGTTACTTCCTTTTATATTTTAATAGAGTATAGCAGAAATGAGAAATTATGTCAATAGTTCAAAAATGAAACTATGTTACTATTCTATTATCAGATAATAAAAAAGTAACATTATGGCAAAGGTTTTCGGTATTTGGTATAATAGATTTACAAATTCATTTCGGAGGCATCATTATGAAAAACTACAACAAAATCAGCATTACGGAAGATTCTCGCATTGAACTTCACGACAAACTCGGTCTAACCGGTGCAGAAGTAAGCATAAACACCTTACCCGCTGGTGCAAATGTTCCTTTTATTCATTCGCATAAGAATAACGAAGAAATATATGCGATATTAGATGGAGAAGGCTTGGTTATTATTGACGGTGAAAAGATAACTATCAAAACGGGCGATTTTCTTCGTGTTTCACCTTCGGCGAAACGACAATTTTTTGCCGCACCGGACAAAGGAATAAAGTATATATGTACTCAGGTCAAAGCCAACTCATTAACCGCTTACACACAATCCGACGCAATAATCTGAAATCAAAAAATAATCCGATAGCACATAATGTTCTATCGGATTATTTTTTATTCTCGGAAGTTCTCAAATTCTTCCATTAAACAAAATAGCCCGAACGTTCTTTTTACGGTAAAGAAGTTCAAGCTATTAAGACTTGGTGCACCAAAAGAGTATAATCCGAATTGTTTACTTGTTACAAGTGAGTGGTTCGGATTTACTTTTTATTTCTAAATCACATAATAAAAAGAGGAGCAGAAGCTCCTCTTTTTATTATATAAAATTACTTTCTTACACCAAGCCTGTTTTATTTAATATCATGTTGCTTTATGTAAAATCAATACCTTACATGATTTTAACATAGCGGATTAGGAAAAGTTTGCACATCATTTAGCTTTGTTTAGCGACTTCTTCACAAAACAAAACCAAAATAGTACACACGATACGATAGCAGAAATCAATTCCGTAACCCAAAACGAATTCCATACGCAAACAGCTTGAAACAGATAAGACATAAGAAATGCAATCGGAAGAATTGCAATATATCTTAACAGTGATATGACCAAGGAAGGCAGCCCTTTCCCCAATCCCTCAAATGTTCCGCTGATAACGACGGAAACGGCAGAGACGATAAAGCCTGCGCTTATGACACGAAGGGCAATAGCGCCTTGTTCCGCCGTTTGCGGCGTGTTTGTAAATATTCCCATCAATTGCACAGGGCATACAAGACATAGGATTGTGCCAATGACCATAACAATGAAACTTAAAAGTAGCGTAACTTTGAATATTCCTATAACCCTGTCATTTCGTTCCGCCCCAAGGTTGTAACTCACCAACGGGCGTATCCCTTGAACGATGCCGTTGATGGTAAAATAGAGAAACGTCTGCAATTTATAGTAGATCCCCAAAATCAAGACATAGACTTCAGCGAATGCAGACAAAATCATATTTAGGAACATTATCATAAAAGAAGGCAATGCCATATTGAGAGAAGCTGGGATACCCAAAAGATACAGTTTACGGCAAATTTTTTCCTCGCCACGATGTTCCATCCGTAGCCGAATGGGTATCTTTGCAATTAAGAACACGACAATATAACCGATTAATGAGAGTGTTTGCCCTATTCCTGTTGCGAACGCCGCCCCGAACACACCCATCTCAGGGATAACCCCTGCCCCAAAAATAAAGAGCGGGTCTAGGAATATGTTGGCGATTGCGCCAATTGCCATACAGAACATTGTCGTTTTCATTCTGCCCGTTGCCTGCAATAACTTTTCAAACATCATGCCAAGTGTAAGTACGGGTGCGAATGCGATAACGACATAGAAATATTTAATACCGTATGTAGCAATCTCTTCGCTATCGGTAAAAAGGAAGATGAATGGGCGTGTGCAGAGCACACAGATGCCGGCAAGCACAATCCCGTGTAGCGCACTGAGAAGAATGCCAAGCGTTGCCGAACGGTTTGCCGCACGTCCGTTATTTGCTCCGAGATAGTAGGCGACTGTGGCATTGACCCCGATACCGAATCCGACACCCACCGCATTTGCAAGATTTTGCAGCGGATAGACGATAGAAATAGCGGTCATAGCGTTTTCACTGAATTGCGAAACAAAGAAGCTGTCAATGATATTATAGAGCGAATTGACAAGCATAGATATGACCATCGGTAGCGCCATTTTCAGTACCAATGGCAATATAGGTTTTTCTTTCATAAAAGTCTGATCCACGAGTAAACCCTCCTACGGTCAGATTTTTACGATATAATCGGATTTCCTCGCGACAGTCGCAGGAAGTTTGACTGTAGGGTTGGAGTATCCGAATGCAAGCGCCCCAACGCCGCGCAATGTTTCGGGCAACCCCCATTTGCGGAGAAGCGCCTTACCTTTTTCGCCGTCAAAAATTTCACGTTCGCGGTGTACCCATACGGAACCGAGTCCCAAAGCGTGCGCGGCGAGCATCATATTTTCCAGCACGCAACTCCCGTCTTCCACAAAAGTACTTGCTTTCCCGTCCGCAAGCACGAGAATTACAATCGGTGCCCCGTAATACGGATTGGTATCTTTTCCCATGACTTCGGCATTGAGGCAAGCTATTTCTTTGCGGTAGACAGGATCTTTGATAGCGATAATAATGGGCGATTGCTTGCCGCCTCCCGTAGGGGCGTATGTTCCAGCTTCCAACACAGCTTCAAGCAGTCCGTCTGGAACACCATTTTCGCTGAACGAGCGAATGCTTCTTCTTGTCTTAATTGCCTGCAAAACTTCGTTTTCCATAAAAATTACCTCCATAGCATAAAAAAACGCCACACAGCTTAAATGCTCTGTGGCGAAAAGATGACTCATCAGGAAAAATCCACAACGATTTTCGTAAATTATTATACTGTCGGGAAAAATGTTTGTCAAGTATTTCTTAGCGGCTTTTGCGGCATAAAGTAGCCGTTTGAAAGATTGCAAAGTATAATAAAAAACCTAACCCGAACAATAGGTATTCGACTTAGGTTTTAAATGGTGCACCCAAAGAGACTCGAACTCCCAACCTTCTGGTCCGTAGCCAGACGCTCTATCCAATTGCGCTATGAGTGCTCAACACGGCTATTATAGACCTTGATTTTCTCTTTGTCAAGCGATTTAAGCGAAAATTCGGATTGTCACTTTCGCGGACTAACCTAAATAATGTCTTGGCACACTTATTAGCGCGCGATAAAAAAATATACACTATAACAAAATAATCGACGTCGGCTATGATCGACACAAAATCGCTTACGGAAAAATTTTTTAATCGGTAACGTCCGCGACAAGTGCGACGCCTTTTTCGTGACGCCGCACTTTACCGTATCGACAGAGACGCGAGCATAGCGCTCCGCGAAATCAATTCTCGCCTATCTCGCCGTCTTCCCGATCTCCCGACCGATTTTCGTCTCCGCTTTCCGAACGCGCGGCGCGTTTTTTTGCCATACGCTTCTCGCCTTGCGCCCGACGCTCGGCTATTCTGCGGTCGATCTCATCGGAGCCGTTAATTGCAGTATCGCCGTGCGAATCGAGCATTTCCGTCTCCGCTTTGATCTCTGCCGTCTCCGCTTTGATCTCTGCCGTTTTTGCTTTTATCTCCGCCGTCTTTGCTTTTATCTCCGCCGTATTGGCAATTATCGCTTCGGTCTCCGCTTTTATTTCCGCCGTCTTTTCGCGCAGTTCGGCGACCGATACGATAGATGCGGAACGTTTGCCGATTATTATGACGGCAACGCTCTCGCCCGTTTCGTAAAATTTATCCGTATAAGCGGTATAGTCCTTGCCGTCCGCAGTGACCGTAACTCTGTAAATCATACTTACAATGCGCTCGGTACTGCGATACTTACTGCCGCCCGTACTCGTAGAACTGGACATAACGCACGTCCTGACTACTCCCGCGACTAAGTTCTGTTTTTTGGACGGATCGAGCTTTACACGCATCGACCGATGTTCGACTATCTTCGTCACGATGAGCGAAATTATGATTGTGCCGCCGAAAATGCAAAAACACACCAACGCGCCTATCATAATTCCGCAGAACGCGAACACCAAAATCAACGCGAAATCGGTTATCAAAAACGCGAAGAACAGCCACCCCAAAACCTTTTCTTTCGAAGTCGAATTTTTATACCTGTCGGAGACGTGACGTATCTCGTACTCGCCGAGTCTTCTTCTGTTCTCGGCACCGTAAGTGGAATTGATTGCCTCTATGTCGGACGTCTCCCTGTTTCTCTCACCCGTTGTTGCGGCTTGCTGTTTTTGTTCGACGACGTCGGCGGCGGGCGTGTTTACGCTCGACGACGAACGATCGGACGTATCGTCTCGGTTGGGCGAGCTTTTCGCATTCGACTTGTAGTCGCCCAGCCTGCCTGTCATCATCAAAACAAGTCCTACAACGACAAGAATGAACATCGTCGCAGGAATACCCGCCGTCAAAATGAACGTTCCGACGTAAGCGAGCGTTCCGTTGTCGGTATAACTGCCGGCGATCAAGCATGCGACACCCGCTATAATAGGGATAAACACCAAAAGACTGAGCTTTGCCAATTTTTTCATAAAGCATTTCCCCGAAATATTATGCTAGCTAAATATACCATATTCCCACGCATAAATCAAGCGCAAAACGACAATCTGATTTTTACGGTATAATAAGATATTACGCAATCAAAAACGCCCATTTTCGGGCGTTAATATCGATTATGTATACTTACCCTTGCAGTCCGCGCGACTGTCTGTCCATATCCTCTACCACAATGTCGAAGATCTCGCCGAGCGACGCGCAGTAGCTCAGTACATCCCACGGCTCGTTCGTGTGGAAATGTATTTTGATCAGCTCGCTGTCACCGACGGCTATGAGGCAATCGCCCTTAAAGTTTTTAGTAAAATAATCGCGGATCGCATCCTCGCTGAGGTTCTTGCCCTCGATCAAGAGCTGTGTGTCGTAACGAAATTCGGTTTCTTCCATTATGGTTTTCTCCTTGAAAATATAATTGAATATATTCCGATTATACAACACGGCGCGAAAGTTGTCAAGTCCGACACGCATATTCGGCGCGACATTGCAAATCGGACACAGGTCGGCGCTTTGATTGACAATCTTTATTCGCCGTGATATAATCGTCAGCAAACGTCTTATTTACCACCGCCATATAAACAGAGGTCAAACAATGAACGAAGAACTCGGAAACGTCGAAACCAAAATCGCAGACTGCGCTCGGCCGCAGTCTGACGAAACGGTTCCGCCTACCGAACCCGCGCAACAGGAACAACCGTCTACAAAAAAGCGGCGCTCGGCGCGCGAAGTATTGAGACACTATGCGCACCGATACTTTATAGAAGCGTTCAGCGGAATGGCTCTCGGACTGTTCTGCACGCTCATAATCGGCACTATAATAGCACAGCTCGGCGCGTTCGGCGACAACGGATTTTGCAAGATTTTGCAAAACATCGGATACATAGCCAAACTCTTAATGGGCGCAGGTATAGGCGTAGGTATCGCGCACAGCCTGAAAGCGAAACGGTTGACGGGATTTTCCTCCGCCGTCGCGGGAATGGTCGGCGCGAACATAACAAATATTTTCGCACTGTCGGGAATACACGTTTACGGCGCATCTGCAAACCCCGCAATAAGCATCGGCGATCCGGTCGGCGCATTCGTAGGCGCAGTCGCTGCGATTGAAATAGCAAATCTCGTCGAGGGCAGAACGCCGATAGACATCATCGTCGTACCGCTCACCGCAATCGTCACGGGAACGCTCGCGTCTATAGCGCTCGGAATACCGTTCGGAATATTGTTCGCACTGCTAGGCAAAGGTGTGTCGATGGCTATCGGCTGGGAGCCGATCTCGTTCGGCATACTTATCGCCGTTATAATGGGACTGCTGCTCACCCTGCCCACATCTAGCGCCGCTTTCGGCGTAATGATATTCAAGTCGGCGCTCATAGATACGCCCGAACTCATTCACAACGCCCAGATAGGCGCGGCGGCGGCTTGCGCGGGCTGTTGCGCGCATATGGTCGGTTTCGCAGTGTCGAGCTTCCGCGAAAATCGTTGGGGAGGGCTTGTATCGCAGGGCTTGGGCACGAGTATGTTGCAGATACCGAATCTGGGTAAAAATCCGAGAATACTCATACCCGCCGTTACGGCGTCGGCTGTCGCAGGCCCGCTTGCGTCGGCGGCGTTCGGCATAATGTGCGACGCTACGGGTTCGGGAATGGGTACTGCCGGACTGGTCGGCGTGATAAACACATTCATTACGTCTATCAACGAAGGTCAACAATGGTGGTACGTTCTTATCGCGGTGCTTGTGTGCTATATTATCGTACCCGCCGCAGTTGCGCTCGGCGTATCCGAACTTATGCGTAAAAAACACTGGATAAAACTCGGCGATATGAAAATTTAATACGGATACCGAAGATCAAAGAAAGCACAGTCGACGACTGTGCTTTCTTTGATTGCATATACAAGAATACAGGATATCATTTCGACCGTAGCGCGAGACACGCGAGCGAAGCGAAGGAATCCGATTAACGCCGACTGTGCGCCGATCGCGCATTAAAAGAACACCGCTCTCGCCTGTTCTTTTATTTCTTTGGACGCAACGAACGGAATACGCGTCGTATAACCGCGCTTTGCGGCGACGATCATCTTTGTCGGCCACGCATAAATATCTCTGTTCCACGCATTGACTGTATCGTTATAAAGCTCGCGCGCGGCGGTTATCTCGCGTTGCAGATACGAATTCTGTTGCATAGCGTCGGCGATCTCGTTGTGCGCTTTGAGTTCGGGATAGTTCTCGAACGCTATATTCACTTTGCGGCTTACAGTATCGATCTTTTCGGCAAAGTCGTTTCGCTCCGCGTCGGACGCCGCGTCGTATGTCGCATTGCCCGAACGGTATGCGGCAAGCTGAGTAAACGTGCTTTTATCGAGGTCGATCGCCTTATCTAAGAGTCGCGAGCAGTTTTGAAGGATGACGACGCGCTGTTCCAAATAGTTGTCTATCTGCGACGCGTCGTGTTGCATTTTCTGTTGCAGTTGCATAAAGTAATTGCCGGCTTTTATCTTCATTATCAAAAAGACAATGCCGGGAATTATGCCGAGTATCCACAGAAGCACCTCGAATATCTTCGAGCCTACCCCCACTTTTACGGGCAGTTGTTTT
The DNA here is from genome assembly GCA_910577435.1 of uncultured Christensenella sp. Taxonomy (GTDB): domain Bacteria; phylum Bacillota; class Clostridia; order Christensenellales; family Pumilibacteraceae; genus Anaerocaecibacter. Next base: position 74,133 of record CAJTLV010000007.1, read on the forward strand.
GCGATGACGTTTACGTCCCGCCCTTCTTCGAGGACGGTCGTATCCATTTCGTCGAGTTCGTTAGCCATAATCAATCTCCTTTGGGGTTATTATACGTATTTTACATATCTCTCACGATACGTATTTATTGCCTGTGACGGCAGACCAATCGCTTTCCAGATCGGGCGTACTGTCCAAATCGGGTACGAACGCCAAAAGTCCGCGCCGAAACGCTGTGCCGCGACCGCCGTACTTATCCAAAAACTCGCACAGCTTGCCGCCGCCGACAGCACGTTTTTCCGCAAACTTCGGACCGCTCTCGTCCAGCTCCGCAAGTCCCATAACAGACTGCTTTTCGAGCGGAATATACTCAGTCCAATGCACCGCCACGTCGTATACGCCGCCGTTGCGGCAGAACACGGGAATATAGTCGACGCGCGGCTCGGCGGCATACGAATACGCCGAAACCACCACACGGTCGCACTTTCCCGCTTTACCCAAAAACTCGGTTTTGAGTACGGCCTGCGTAGCGGTGTCGTCGTGCGCGAACGCCCTGCCGCCGAGCGCATTCGCCATAACTTCCGCCTCATAGCAGGTGCAGTTTGACGGATATTCACGTTTATAAATGTATTCGGCGGGCTTCTGCTGTTGATACAGCGGGATCGACAGAATGGGCGCGAAGTCGAAAAATACGGCTTGGAAATATTCGTTAAAGAACGCGCGGAAATTCAGTTTCGCCGCGTCGACGTCAAACCCGACGAACCGCGACGGATCGGCGTCGAGCGGAAAACCCTGCATATGCCGCGACATTATATAATTTAACGGGCCGCGCTTGACGAAATCGAAGTCGTCGCCGTAAGGCTCTTTCGACCTTATAAGCTCGATCGTGTTCCGTTGCGCAAGCGGCGTGTACAGAAGACGGAACTGCACCTCGTTGTTTCTGTCCGTCGCGCCGAACAGCACGTCGAACTCGCTGTTCGCCATCTGCGTAAAATTTGTCGTAGGGTCGTTATCGGTCATATGATCGTGAGCGAGCTTTTTAAGTTTCTTCTCACCCTTTTTCACGGTACGCTCAACCTGTTTCTCGCTCATATTCGACACGCCCGACGGCTTACGCGAAAACGTCAAATCCGGCGCGGCGTCGTTTGCATAAACAAGTTCCGTCGTCTCGCCGTATTCGGGACAGGGTTTCGTGACCGACGCGGTCAGCGTCTGCGATTCCGTCACCGTGTGACTGTGTCCTTCCGAATCGGTATAATGTTCCGTCCACGTCACTGTGCGCGAGCCTGTATATACGCGACTCCCCATACGGTGCGTAACTCGCCTGACGAACGCGAACGGATTGCCTATCACCTCGCCCGACTGCATAAGCACGATCGACGAGTTCGGATCGTCGTTACTGACGGGATAGCCGTATTTGCCGCTCATTCGATCGAGTCGACGCAGACCGACATTCCTGTCGAAAACCAAAAGCGGCGTCGTCGACGCGATAATATCGGAAAACATTCCGTGATCGTACAACGCGTTGAGCGGCGCAAGCTGACTGTATGCCTCCGAGCGAAGCACATTCATCTTCTCTTCCGCTTCCGCGACGATCTTCTTTCTGTGTTCGAGGACTTTATTGACTTTGAGAACAAGAACGGCTATAAGTCCTATGCCGAGCGCAAAGCAAAGACACGCGCCGAGCGCGCTTCCCCATATCGGGATAGAGTTGCCGAGTACCGCTCCCACGACAAAGACGACTCCCGCTATGAACGCAAAAACAGTCGTAACGATCGCGAATACCTTCACGCTCAATATGGAATTTGCTCGCTTTGTCGCTTCGGCGTGTTTTACCGTGACCGCATTCAATTTTGCGACGGTCTCCCGATTTGCATCGACGTCTACGCCCGACTTTTCGACGAGCGCATCGAAATACGCTTCTGCGTTATCCGCGAACTCGCGTTTGAGTTGCGCGTTATATTGTTTTACGGGTTCGAGAATCGTTTCGTCCATAACAGTACAGCCGCACGGATAGCCAGGCTGTATTATTATAGTATATATTTTGCATTAAGTCAATATCTTTTTAATTTTCTAAGAAAAACTTAATTTAAGTCCGAACGGATCGCGCGTCACGAATCAATCGAAATCTATTTCCGTCACATCGTCGGGTATGTAAATATCCAATTCCTCTTCGACGGTGACGTTCGTTATTTTCTCTGCCGGCATAATGAGATACTTCGCCTCGCCTTCCGCGAGAATGTTGTTGTTCATATCCATTATCTCGCACTTCGCAGAGTATGCGCGCGACAGTTTTTTGGTATAATATCCCCTGCCTTTGAGCGGCTCGCCGTAAGGCGCGGGCTTATGATACCGAACGTTTATGTCCATAGTGACGGCTATACATTCGGGGCGATCCACCCACAATACCCTGCCCGCAAGCTCGTCGATCATAGTCGCCAGCATACCGCCGTGAACGCGTCCCGGATAGCTCTGATGTTCGGGACGGTACGTAAAAAGACCGCCGACCGAACCGTCCTCCATATTATAGAACTGCCCCCGCACGCCGAGTTTGTTGTCCATACCGCATATGACGCACATATGCGAATTGTTCTGCTTGGATACTACTTTCATTTGTACGCTCCGAAATTATTTTTTCGAATTATACATCGTCGCGATAAAAATGTCAAACGTTCGAAAGTTTACGAGCCGACGCACTGCGGCACATATCGATTGACAAAGGAGCGGCAATACTATATAATATTGAAAAAAGTTTACACGATCTCACGACCAAAGGACGGCAATGAAAATAAACGGCGCAACCGCAATCTGCAAATGTTTGATAGAACAGGACGCAACTACTGTATTCGGCTATCCGGGCGGACAGATAATCGATCTGTTCGACGCGTTGTATTCCGAGCCGAAAATAACGCAGATACTTACGTCTCACGAACAGGGCGCCGCCCACGCCGCAGAGGGGTATGCAAAAGCTACGGGCAAAGTCGGGGTCGTCATAGCGACGTCGGGACCGGGCGCGACCAACCTCGTCACCGGCATAGCCGACGCGCACCTCGACAGCATTCCGCTCGTCGCGATAACCGGCAACGTCCCTGTGTCTCTTCTCGGCAGAGACAGCTTTCAGGAGGTCGACATCGCCGGCATAACTATGCCGATAACAAAGCACAACTTCATCGTCAAAAACCCCGCCGAACTTTGCGACGCCATACGCCGCGCTTTTTACATCGCGCGTTCCGACCGTCCGGGTCCCGTACTCGTCGACGTGCCTAAGGACGTACAGCAGGCGATCGTCGACTATGAGGCGAAACCCGTCGCCGCGCCGCACAAACCGCCCGTACAAGACGACATTACGGACGCGGTCAAACTGATAAACGAATCGGAACGCCCGCTCATCTATGCGGGCGGCGGCTGTATCGCGGCGAACGCGAGCGAAAAACTTATCGAATTCGCAAAGCGCATAAAAGCGCCCGTCGCAACGTCGATGATGGGGCTTACTGCGATCCCGACGGACAGCGAGTATTCGGCGGGAATGATAGGAATGCACGGACACGCGTCTGTTGCGAAGTTGGCGGACGCCGCAGACCTCATAATCGCGATAGGCGCGCGGTTTGCCGACCGCGTCGCGGGCAACCGCAGCGAGTTCTGCAAGAACGCGAAAATACTCCACATCGACATCGACGCGGCGGAGATAGACAAAAACGTGCGGTCGGACGCGCACATTCGCGGTGACGTCGTACAAGTGCTCGACAAACTGCTCGCCGTCACCGCACAAAAGACGAACGGCGCAATGATCGCGCTGAACGTAAAGCTCAAAGCCGAATCGGTCCTCCCGCCCTGCGGAGGCAGGCTGTCGCCGCGCACCGTCATAAAGTGCGTATCCGATACGAATGTCGACGCGGTGATAGCCACCGATGTCGGACAGCATCAGATGTGGGTAGCGCAAGGCTACGCGTTCAAAACGCCGCGCTGTTTTTTGACAAGCGGCGGACTGGGCACAATGGGGTTCGGTATGGGCGCGGCGATAGGCGGCGCGCTCGGCACGGGCAAACGCGCGATACTGTTTACGGGCGACGGCTCGTTTCATATGAACCTCAACGAGCTTGCGACGGCGACGCGGCTCGGCATAGATCTTACGGTATTCGTATTCGACAACCGCACGCTCGGAATGGTGCGGCAGTGGCAGACGCTGTTCTACGGCGGACGGTATTCTTCGACCGATCTCGACGGCAATAAGACGGACTTCGTAAAAGCGGCGGAGGCATTCGGCGCGCGCGGATTGACGCTTGACGACGACGCCGACGCGAAAGCGACGATCGAAAAAGCGCTAGGTATGCACGGCGTTACCGTCGTCGACTGCAAGATCGACAAGGACGAATTCGTCCTGCCTATGATCCCGCCGGGAAAGACGATGAAAGACATAATCACGAAAATGCCCCTAACCGATAATAACAAGGAGTGCGGCAAATGAACGAAAAGCGCCATATAATATCCGCTCTCGTAACCAACGAGAGCGGCGTCCTCACCCGCGTTTCCGGGTTATTCGCACGGCGTTGTTTCAATATAGACTCGCTCGCCGTGTGCGCGACGGAAGACCCCGAATTTTCGCGTATGACTATAGCCGTGCGCGGCGACGAGAACGTCCTTAAACAGATAGTTTTACAACTCGGCAAACTACCCGACTGCAAGATGACCGGCGAATTGGACGAAACGCAGGCGGTAATGCGCGAGCTGTTGCTTATAAAAGTGAAAGCGGCCGCCGCCGAGCGCGCCGATATAGAGACGGTTTGCCGCACATACGAAGCGAAAATAGTCGACCTCTCCCCCGCATCTATAGTTATGGAGCTTACGGGAAAGCCGGCAAAAATAGACGGCTTTATAGAGGTACTGCGCGCATACGAGATATTGGAGCTTTCGCGCACCGGTCTTACCGCGCTCGAACGCGGATCTGGCATTCTCAACCACGAAAGCAACAAAACGGAAACCGTTTGACGGTAAGAGAAATCCCGATATAATTTTCTAATCTTATTCTAATCTTTCTAACATAATCGTCTAAGAAAAGGTAATTATAATCATCTTGTAAAACATTTGACGGAGGTCGGAAATGGGAAACGGCAACAGAAAAATCGATCAATTTTTATCGGTAATAATATTACTTCTATTCGTTGTAATCACGGTTATCAAATGGATTATGGCATACGGCGTCAATGTAGACCCCAACGCTATAGATGCCGTGCGGTATATCTCAACCGCAATTACGTGCTTGATGTTGATCGTGGTATGCTACAACGCATGCGGTTGGACGCGCAATTTTATCTTTAAGATTATTTTCATCGCGCTCACGCTGTTCCTTCTTATTACGGCTGTTGTTCAGTACGTACCCGTCGTCAGAGACTGGTTCATCGCCAACAACATTCCCTACGACTTCTTCCTTTAATACAGCAATTGTTTCATATACCCTCCTTGAAAGCGGCGCCGAGTTAAGATCGGCGCTCTTTTTTGAGCTTAACTTTGCATATTAACATTGACAAACGCGACTTTCGGTGATACAATATACATATAATCGGGATAATGCGGTTGCACAAGGAAACGTATCGCCCGAATCGGGCAATCGATGCCGCATTCCTAATTGCGAATCACCTTTTAAGGAAGTATATATGTCTAAGGAACTAAGCACTAATCTTGAAAAAGCCCCCCAGCGCGCACTGTTAAAGGCGCTCGGACTTTCCGACGACGAGATCGGCAAGCCGCTTGTCGCGATCGTCACCGCAAAGTCCGAGATAGTACCGGGACATATGCATCTCGACCGCATAACCGACGCCGTAAAAGCGGGCGTGTACGCAAACGGATGCACGCCGATAGTCGTACCCGCGATCGGCGTATGCGACGGGCTCGCTATGGGTCACAAGGGAATGCGCTATTCGCTACCCTCCCGCGAACTTATCGCTGACAGTGTGGAAACTATGCTCATAGGTCATGCGTTCGACGGTGCGGTGTTCGTTCCCAACTGCGACAAGATAGTGCCCGGTATGCTGATGGGCGCGGCGCGCGTAAATATTCCGTCGGTATTCGTTTCGGGCGGACCGATGGAAAGCGGCATACATAACGGCAAGCGCGTCGGCTTTTCGACGGTGTACGAGGGAATCGGCGCGGTCAAAAAAGGCACGATGGACAGGTCGGAACTCGACGCACTCGAAAACGTCGCCTGTCCCGGTTGCGGCAGTTGTTGCGGTATGTATACGGCGAACTCGCTCAACTGTCTGTGCGAGGCGCTCGGTATGGCGCTTCCCGGAAACGGAACCGTTCTCGCCACATCGAGCGAACGCATTCGGCTCGCAAAGCGCGCGGGGGAAGCTATTTGCAAACTCGTCCGCGAAGCGGTCACTCCCCGACTCATAATGAGCAAGCGCGCGTTCACCAACGCTATTGCGCTCGATATGGCGCTCGGCGCGTCTACAAACACGATACTCCATCTCTTCGCTATCGCGGCGGAACTGAACATAACGCTCGATCTCGACCTCGTGCAGAAGATCTCCGACGCGACGCCCACACTGTGCAAACTGTCGCCGTCCACCGACGTAGATATGGAACAACTCCACATTGCGGGCGGAATACCTGCCGTACTTCACGAGCTTGCGAAAAAGAATCTCATCGACGGCTCGGCGCAGACCGTTCTGCTTCATCCGCTCGCCGACGACTATGAGCACGCGCACGTAAAGAACACCGACGTGATACATAAGATAGACGCCCCGATCTCGCCGGTAGGCGGCATTGCCGTACTGAAAGGCAACCTCGCGGAAAACGGTGCGGTCGTCAAGCGCTCCGCAGTCGACAAGTCGATGATGACGTTCAGCGGCAAAGCTAAATGTTTTAATTGCGAGGAAGAAGCAGTCTCCGCCATATATTCGGGCAGGATAAGCAAAGGCGACGTAATAGTTATACGGTACGAGGGTCCCGCAGGCGGACCGGGTATGCGCGAAATGCTCTCGCCCACTTCGGCGCTCATCGGTATGGGGCTTGACAAGGACGTCACGCTCATCACCGACGGACGATTCTCCGGTGCGACGCGCGGTGCGGCAATAGGACACGTAAGTCCCGAAGCGGCTGAGGGCGGCAAGATAGCGCTCGTAGCCGACGGCGATATAATAAAGATAGACATTCCCAACGGCAGGCTCAATCTCGACGTTCCCGCAAAAACGCTCGACGCGCGCCGCAAAAAGCTGCGTCCCAGAGACTCCGACGTTTCGGGTTGGTTGCTCCGCTATCAGAACCTGGTTACTTCGGCGGCGACTGGCGCAACGCTCAAAAAGAAATTTTAACTCGGATCGGGCGTGCGTTCCCGACCGCTCGGCGTCATCGGCGGTCAATCGACTTCCGATTTCACATTCCGATTTCATTATTACAATAACGCATTATCCAAAGGAGTTTTCATATGAAGAAACTGACGATAACGTTCTTACAGGGCGACGGCGTAGGTCCCGAACTGATCGACGCGGCGAAAAAAGTGCTTACGGCGATAGAACATCGGTTCGGCTGTGACTTTTTCTATAACGATATGCTCATAGGCGGCGCGGCTGTGGACAAGACGGGCGTTCCACTACCCGACGAAACCGTCGCGGCGTGCCGCGAGTCGGACGCGGTACTGCTCGGTGCAGTCGGCGGTCCGAAGTGGGATTCGCTCAGCGGACATCTGCGCCCCGAAAAAGGTCTGCTGTCGTTGCGTGCGGCGCTCGAACTGTACGCTAACGTCCGCCCCATCGTGATGTATAACGAACTTGCGGCGTGCAGTCCGCTCAACGAACAGCTCACTAAAAAAGGCGTAAATATAATGCTCGTGCGCGAGATAGGCGGCGGCATTTACACGGGCGAGCGCGGCTATCGCGACGGAGCTTACGGACAGGAAGCATACGACACGGAACGCTATTCCATAAGCGAGATAGAGCGCATAGCGAAGCTCGCGTTCGAAGTAGCGCGCACGCGCAACAAAAAGATCGTCAGCGTCGATAAGGCGAACGTTTTGGAAACAGGCAGACTGTGGCGCGCTACCGTTACGCTGATCGGCTCGTCCTATCCCGACGTAAAGCTCGAACATATGCTCGTCGAGGACTGCGCGGCACTGCTCGCAAAAGATCCGTCTCGGTTCGACGTCATACTCACGTCCAACCTGTTCGGAGAAATCCTGTCCGATCAGGCGGCGACGCTCACAGGTTCCGTCGGAATGCTCCCGTCCAGCTCGCTCGGACTGAGCAAAGTCGGACTGTATTCGCCCATTCACGGTCCGCAGACCGAACTTGCGGGCAAGGACGCGGCAAACCCCGTAGGAATGCTGCTCAGCGCGGCGATGATGCTCGGTCAGTCGCTCGACCTAGTCGAAGAGGGCGCGGCTATCGAATCCGCCGTCAGAAAAGCGCTTGCGCGCGGCTATCGCACCCCCGATATTGCCGTCGGCAAAAAGATAACTCAGCTGTCCTGCTCGAAGATGGCGGACGAAATAGTAAATATCATACTCGAAAAGAAGTAAAAAATCGCTTTACACCATAATTGATTTCTGCTAAAATATATAAAAAGATTTCAACCCGACAGGAAAAGGAGAGAACGAAATGTTCGAGAAAATTCAAAAAGAACTCGCCGAATACTTTGGCATAGCGCCCGAAACGATCACACGCGATTCGGACTTTGCCAAAGACCTCAAAGCCGACTCGCTCGCAATAATGGAGCTTATGTTCAGCCTTGAATCGGAGACGGGCAAAACTATGGATGACGACGTTATGGAAAAGGTTAAAACCGTCGGCGATCTTGTCGACTACCTCGAAACGCTGTAATCCGAATTTTCCGTTCTCATTCGATTTGACCGACATAAAGCCGTTGCGAAGTTTCGCAACGGCTTTTTATATGTGTCGATCACTGCTTTAATTCGAAGGAGATATATCTATGCTTATAATAAACGATTTAACGCTTACGCTTAAAGGCAACGGACGCAAAATAGTCGACGGACTGTCTATTACCCTCTCTCGCGGCGACAAGATCGCCGTTATCGGCGAAGAAGGCGACGGCAAATCGACACTGATGCGCCACCTGTACGACGGTAGGCTCACCGCCGACTATATAACTGCGACAGGCTCGGTCATAATGCGCGGCGCCGTCGGATATATGCCGCAGTTTGCAAGCGAGACCGACGGCAACACCGCCGTATGCGATTATATCGGCAACAACGTCTACGACGCGATCAAATACACCGACGCACTCGCCTTGCCCGCCGAGCTTTTATACTCGACGCGTCGTCTGTCCGAACTATCCGGCGGCGAACGCGTAAAAATCCGGCTGTTCAAACTCATTGCGGACAATCCCGACGTTCTGCTGTTGGACGAGCCGACCAACGATCTCGACGCGAATACGCTCGAAGCCCTCGAAAATTTCATCATACAAACCCCGAAAGCCGTCCTCTTCATATCTCACGACGCCACGCTGTTAAGGCGCGCCGCGCGCGGCATAATCCATTTGGAACAGGTCAAACGCAAGACGGAATGCCGCACTACGTTTGCCGCCGTCGGATACGACGAATACATCGAACGCCGCACGGCAGGTATCGAACGTCAAACCCGCATAGCGTTCAAACAACGCGAAGAGTTCGACGCAAAGATGCGGCGCTGGCAACACATTTACGACCGCGTGGACCACGAACAGAACACTGTTTCGCGGCAAGATCCCGCAGGCGGCAGACTTCTCAAAAAGAAGATGAAATCCGTTCTCTCGCAAAAACGCAGGTTCGAGCGCGAACGAGAAAACCTTGCGGAAGCGCCCGACAGCGAAGAAGCCATAATCACGCGTTTCCCCGCTTCCGCAGTATTGCCGACGGGAAAGACCGTACTCGATCTCGATATATCCGATCTTTTTGCAGGCGACAAACCGCTCGCGAAAAACGTGCGGCTTACAGTAACGGGCAATACCAAGCTCGCGATCGTCGGGGCGAACGGCGTCGGCAAATCGACGCTCCTCAAAGAAATAAAGCGCACGCTCGACGGACGAAACGACCTTCGGGTGTCGTATATGCCGCAGGACTATTCGGAAGTTCTCCGCTCGGGCACTCCGCTCGACTATCTCGACACGGTAAAGGGCGTGGATCTAACATACGCGCGACAGCTTCTCGGCAATATGCGTTTCACGTCCGCCGAAATGAAGTGCGAAATATCGGCGCTCAGCGGCGGACAGCAAGCTAAACTCATTTTTCTGCACGCCGTGCTGTCAAACGCAAACGTGTTGCTGTTAGACGAGCCGACGCGCAACTTCTCGCCGCTGTCCTCGCCCGCCGTATGCGACGCGCTCAAAGGCTTCGGCGGCGCGATAATAAGCGTCTCGCACGACAGAACTTATATCGACGAGGTATGCGATACGGTGTACGAGTTGACCGAAAACGGACTGAAACTCGTGAGAAACGATATTTGATCGCAATATAAACATTGTCATTCGCAGCAAGATCGCACAAGCGACAGCCGCGAAGGATCTCAACCTATGAATGTTTTCAGTCGCGGCAATTCCCCGCCGACTTCTTCCCATACCGACGGATCGAACCCGACGTTTGCGGCAAGCCAATCGAGCGAACACAGATTATCGAGTGACGTGATCGAAAGTTGTTCGAACGTTTCCGTTATACTGCCGTTCGGGTCGTCGTCGAACGATATGCCGGAATCGTCACTCATATACACGTTATCGAGAACGGAATACGACGGATGCGAAAATCCTCCGAATACGCCCGTAAAATCGATCGGGTCGCCGTACCTACTGCAATGGATGTTTCCTGTCGCAAAGCTGTTTTCGGCGTTGCAACCGTAGGCAAAAAACAACCCGCAATAAAGCCGCTCGATGATATTCGAAACGTTGTCAGAAACGATCACATCTATATCGACGTCTGAATAACAAGTCGTTATTTTTTGCCCCTCATACCAACTATGCGTAGCGGCGAATCCTCCGACGCAGCCTGTGTGCATATCTTGTTCCCCGCTTTCCACCGTATAGTTCAGAGAAATTTTGCCGCTCGAATAACAGTCTGCCGCACCGCCGTGAAGGTCCGCAACCAATCCCCCGATCGCAATACCATCGACATACGGATTTTCGAGCGTGATCGTGCCGCTCGAATAACAACGCCCTATCGGCGTATCGGACGAATAATATCCGCAAAGCGGCGCTATTCTATGGCTGTCGTCCACACCGTCTATGACATAATTCTCGATGCCGACGTTCTTTATAGATCCGTTGATTACTCCGCCGAACAGCGCTTTGACGTTGCCGTAGCGCGGCCAATCATTGCCGATATATCCGTAAGTCGGCGCAAAAACGGCATTGCGTATCACGTGTCCGTTGCCGTCGAACACGCCGCTGAAACAGCCGTTCTTATATCCGAAGATCGCGTTGAGCGGTTTGCCGCCGCAATCGATATCCGCCGTAAGAATATAATGCGCGGAGTCAAATCCCTCTATGCCGCGAGCGGCATACGACATCGCGACAAGCCCGTCGTAATCGCTTATGCGGTACGGATCGTCGACCGTACCCGCACCGTCGAACGGCGAGACCCAGCACGCCGTCATCGTCACTACTCCGCTTGTACCCGTCAGGTTCTTCACCGAATCGCCGAAGAAATACATTCTGCCGTCAAACTCCCACCCTGCGAACGCATATCCCGTCTTGGAATATCCGTTGGGCGGCAATGCACATTCTTCGTCGAATGTACAGACCAAATCGCTCATACTCCCGACGCCGCCGTTGCCGTCGAACCTGACGGTGTATTCGATCGGTTTCCATCGCGCTTCAAGCCAAACGACGTGCTTGTCGCCACTGTCGTGAAATCCGTATATTTTAAGGTTTGACACCGTAGCGCCGTCCTCGAAATACACATACTCCGTAAGGTTATACGGCCTCACGAGCCATTTATCGAACTTGTAGCCCGGCTTATAATTGTCGTCAAACAATGTTGACGCGAGCGGAAGCGTGTATTCTTCTTCTCCGAAACACCCTCCTATCGTCTCTAAGGCTTCGAACACTCCGGCATCTCTCAACTCTATATCGTACTCTTGCGAGATCCACTTCATAACTACGTATATGTCGAATGTGATGTACCGCATATCGCCGTCATATACGCTGTTCATATAGCCGTCGTCGTCCGGACCGCTGTAATACACGGTATATCCGCCGAATTCGAAACCGTCGGCAGTCGGCGCTCTGCGTCCGTCCGTATCCAAAGGGTTTACGCCGTAACAACAGCCGAAAGTCCTGCGCCCGCCATAGAGACGGTTGTCAAATAATACCCCATCGAACTGTATGCCGAAATTTACGACCATCGTGTACTCTATGACAGACCATACGGGCGTAAGCCGCACTACCGCGTTTTCCACAGTCGTGAGCGACGCCATAGTTCCGTCGTACACTTTGCCGTTATAGCTCCACCCGTCTATATAATAGCCTTCCCGCTCGAAAACATCGTCGTCCAAATAAAAACTCTCATCGTATTTTTTAATAAACCGTATCGTCTCGCCCTCGTAATAAAGCTCGACGGTATACTCGATAGGCGTCCACTTCGCTTTGAGCGTCACGGAAGAATCGAACTTGACCGTATCGTTCGGCCGATACAGCGTTTGCGTATTAATGCTCATCCAGCCGTCGAATTTATATCCCGTCTTTGTGTATCCGCATTCTGGAATGACTATGCTTTCGCCATCTTCGAAAGTTACGGCATTAGTGGTTCCGCCGGTCGAACCGTTTCCGTTGAACGCAATCGTGTATGTTATCGGATTCGTAGGCGTAATAGGCTCCGTCGGTTTTTTTCCAATTGGTTTAAGCAACAGAATCAACGGCAATACGATAGCCAAAACGACAGCAACAAATCCGACGACCGATGCGCATATGATCGCCGCGAGTTTGCCTTTACTCAACTTCTTTCGCACGGGCAAGTCCGATTTCTCGACGGATCCCGACGGCGGCACTACCTTTTCGCGCTCGTCTGCCGACTGTTTACCGACAGTATCATAGCCGCATTTCGGGCAGTATCTTGCCACCAGCGCCGCGCCGCATTTCGGGCAAAGCGCACCGACTTCTTCGTTTGCTCGCTCTTCGCCGCCTGTATTCGCATTATCGGAAAGCGAGGCGGAATTTTCCGCATTGTCGGGCGTATCACCTACTTCTGCGACACGCAAAAATTCGTCTACGGTAATACCGAAAACATTACAAATTGTCTCGACTATGGTAATGTCGGGCGTGTTGACGTTGTTTTCCCACTTGCTCACCGTCTGATAGGTAACGTTCAGAGTTTCGGCAAGTTTTGATTGAGTCATATTCGATTTTTTGCGCAACTCTTTTAGCGCTTTGCCGTAATTTTTCATACACGTAATAATATCACATTACGCAAAAAAACGCAATACCCGCCGACTAACCGAAACGGCGAGTCGCTCGACAATCTCGCAAGTGACTGTACAATCGGCAATTTCGAACTGCATAATTATCATTGATACATTAAAAACAAATATACGCCGTTGGGATATTGAAAATACGGCTTCTGCGTGGAATTGAGTACGAAATCGGGATTTTTGAGTTTGCCGTACGCTTCGGCGATCTCCGCTTCGTACATATCGCCGTAATTGACATTCGTCTTGTTCGGGAACTTCAATCTCAACTCGATCTTGCCGACCTTGCCCTTCTGTTTGCTTATATCCGAAAACAGCGCGTTAAGCATATTTTGATCGGTTATTACGTGCGGATACTGCGCATCTCCGACAAGGAGCGTCTTCCCCGAATAATAGTCGTAATCGTGAACGGCCGGATAATCGATCACTATCGGTTCGTGCGGGCGCGGACGGAACGTGCGCAGGGTGTTATCGCTTATCAGAAAAAAACCGTGCGACAGTTGCGAGCGGTACGTACCGCCGTTTACCGAATAGTTGGCGGTATCGCCCGTCACGTCGACATTGTACCAATCGTCGTTCAATTTGACTTTGTTCCACGCGTGCGACACCCCGTCGAACGTGCCTGTCACGCGCACGCAGTCAACATCCTCTATCGCGCACAGAAACGCGAACGCGCGGCTCAATCCGTCGCAAACGGCGACCTTGTTCAAAAATACGCCGTCTATACCGAATGCGGGATCGTCTGCGATATTCTCGCCGCGAACGTACCGTTCGTACAAATCGAAATCGTATTTCACTTCCGTCGCCAGATAGTCGTGCAGAGTGTGCGCTATATTCAGCTCGCACGCGTCGGTGTCGCGCCAAGCATTGAGTATGTATCTGTTCAAAATATCGATAGCCGCGTCGTACACGGGTTTTACGGGATCGGATTCTCCGTAGAATACGGGTTGTTTCCTATCGTCGACCACTATCGAATACAGCTCGCCGATGCGCGCACGGTACTGCGTCTCGGTCAACTCGCCGTCAAACGCCGACATATTTTCGCTCTCCGCCGAGTATATCGGGCGCACGGGCGACGCGTCGGGCGTTGTGATTAGGTGAGGCGCAATATCGGGCGACGGTGAGGAAGAGCAACCGCAAAGCGCGGGTACCGCAAGCATAAAGACAGCCGTCGCCGCCGCAAAGATTTTCGTTTTATGCGACATATCCGTAATATCCCGAAACACTTATTTCGATCGAAGAGTTCGACCGCTTTACGCCCAATTTGAGCGCCGATCCGCGCGACGCGTTGTATCTGTACCGCAACAGCTCCCCGCAGGTAACGCAAATGTCGTCCGTCACCGCCGCGCCGCCTATGCTTTCTATTATGTCTCCGACGGACAACGAACGCGGCGTGTCGACCGCATCCAACGATGTGACCGTCAGCTTGCCGTCGCGGTATTCTGCGGTGAAAGTGCCGAAATCGCGAAGCGCGATCGTCATACAGCCGACGGACGAGGTTGTAGATGCGAATCCTATATTAGGTATGCGGTATTCCTCCCCGCCTTCATTCGTTTCCAGGATCTGTTTATACAGCGGATAAACTATCGATATGGGAACGGCAAAGCCGGTATCCTCCACATCGTACTTATGACTGTCCGAACCCTCGACGGAACTTGTCATTCTGTATGTGCCGAGACCGACGAGTCTGCCGCTCATATCGAACAGACCGCCGCCGCTCATACCCGCGTTTATCGCCGCCGTCGTGCGCAGTACGGGAACGTGTTTGTCCTCGTATTTGAGAAGATTGTGCGACTTGGAAATTATACCGTCGTAAGCGGCGATGCCCATCGACATCGCGTTGCCTATCGCGACGACGAAATCGCCCTCGTTGTAATCAAGTCCTCTGTCGAAGAACTCGCTGCCGTCGAGATCGAACACTTCATATTTGGGCGTATGACCCGATACACTGACTACCGCTATGTCGTAAAAACTGCTGTACCCCACCGTAGAGGCGCTGTAATAGCCATCCTCGCCGTAAAAGCGCACGAGCGAGCTGTTACTGCCCTCCAAAACGTGCGCGTTTGTAAGAACGTATATCTTGTTGTTTTCGAGCTTGGTTATAACTCCGCTGCCCCGCCTGTCGCCGCACGATATTTCTACTACCGACGGCTTGCGCGCCGCGACGACGGCGGCTACCGACTGCTTGACGTCCGACGCGTCGATTGACGGCGGCGTGGACCCGCGCTTCATAAAATGCGCCGTGAGAAGGGACGAACATACTCCGATGACCGCGCACACTACAGTCATCACTATCACGACCAACCACAGAGTAAAATTGCCGCCGCGCACGCGCGTGCCTTTGACCGACGCATACCCGCCGCCCATTTTATCGTCTGCCGTTTCCGCCGAGTACGTCCGTTCGCGCACGGGCGGATCGGCAAGTTCGCTCGACCGATTGTCCAATAGAATATCGGTATCGGGCGCGACCATAAGTTCCTCGCTCTGCACCGCCGTGCTGAGCGACCGCTCGGTGTTTTTTTGTCCGACGTTTGTTTTCTTCTCTTTCATACACAGCATTATAACATACCCGCGCCCGTTTGTAAAGCGACGACAAAGAATCGGCGGAAAAGCGTATTGTTTCGGATCGATACACATTATCCGCGCAAAAAACGTCGCACAACGCGAATCAGATATATTACCCTATGTTTTCGACAGAGAAAAACCGCGAAAACAGCGAATACCCGACTGTTTCGACAAACGCGAAAAAACCGAATACTCGGCATTTTCGACAATAACCGAAAAATAAAACGCGCCGCATTCACAGCGACGCGCAACCGCATATAAAGTAAACTCGCCTGTCAGCAACGGTGGATCTTTCCTCCGCCGTAATATGCTGCGGGATCAAAGCCGCCCGTGCATTGCCAATGAATAGGCGGACTGTCGATGCTTTCCAACCACGTATTGACCTTTGAGAACGGACGCGATCCGAAAAAACCTCGATAGGCGCTGAGCGGACTGGGGTGTGCCGACATCACGATAAAATTGCGTTTATCGATCATTTCGGCTTTTTGGCGCGCACTCATTCCCCAAAGAATGTACGCCACCGGTTTATCCCGATCGTTCAGCGACTTTATTACCGCGTCGGTGAGCGTGTGCCAGCCCAGATTTGCGTGAGACTGCGGATTTGCGGCACGAACGGTGAGCGCCGCATTGAGGAGCAAAACGCCCTGTTTTGCCCAGCCGATCAGGGTAGTGTCGCTGTCCGGTTCTACGCCGAGATCGGATTTCAGCTCTGTAAAAATATTGACGAGCGACGGCGGCGCTTCCGTTCCGTTATTTACGGCAAACGCAAGTCCGTTGGCTTGTCCCTCGCCGTGATAAGGGTCCTGCCCTAGAATGACTACTCGCACATCGTCGTAATCGACGTATTTGAGCGCGGCGTAGATCAGTTCGCGCGGCGGATAGACCTTATGCGTCGCATACTCGCGGTCGACGGCAGTCATCAGTTCGCCGAAATACGGTTTTTCGAATTCCGCTCCCAGCACTCTGTCCCATTTCTCGTTAATCACCATAACAGCATTGCTCCTTTGTATTCAACTATGATTTCGAAACGCTTACAAACTTACGCTTTTTCATAGACCGCGCCGACCGCCAAGTCCATTATGCCCGAAACCTTGCGCTCGGCGAGCGAGTAGAACATAACCTTGCCCTGACGCTTGCATTCTACGAGCCGTGCCGAACGCAACAGCCTGAGCTGGTGCGATACCGTAGTCTGATTGAGTCCCGTGAGCGCGGCAAGATCTGTCACGCACAGCGTCGAAGCTGCGAGCGCGGACACTATTTTGAGCCGCGTCACGTCGGACAGCGCGCCGAAAAACTCGGCGAGCGCACCCAGTGCGTCTCCCGTCGGCAAATGCTCGGCAATACGGTCTGCTGTATAGCTATCCAATAGCATCGTGTTCATATGTGCAATATACCATATAAACACGCAATTGTCAACAGCGCAAAATGTCGGAACGTGTCCGATAAACGAAGTTATGTACGGTATTTATCGCAAACGCCGAAACAGCGAAATTCGACAAAATTCGCAGTATCAAAAAGTGAATCCGTCGGCTCTGCCGCAGTCCGAGTTTACGCAACGGCAGCCTGACGTACTGCGGTTGCGTCCCGTCGTATCGTTTCTCGAATTCATCAAAAGGAACATTATAACCAGTTGATTTATGTTCTCCGTTCCGCCGCCGTTTTCCAACAGCAGGATCAACATCAGAAGTCCGAAAATATCCTCGCTCATAACTCCTCCCGTTCGCCTAACAGTGTATATGACCGAAAGTACGAAAACGTGACGATAATAGCAACATTCTTTATCGCAATAAACAGCCTGAATTCAATAAAATTAACGAATGTCAAACCGGTATCAGTTCGTCTTACTTTCTGATTTCATTTGCGCCTTTGCCCACTCGTCGATTTCGGCATCCTTCTTTTTTACGAGACTTTTTATAATCTGCATTATGATATACGGCACAACTATCAATGCGACCCACATCACAATTTCTTTATTGGAAATATCTACAAGCAATAGCTTCCCCTCATTTGTTTCTGAAAGCGTCGTTATATAACCGTAAAAGCGCTTAATGAAAACAATATCGATTATTAATGATATTGCCGTTTCTGTCAACGACATTATTACCATTTGCTTAACTGCGCCTTCGCGGTGCGCATCGTACAAAACGGCTTTTGTTTCCGAAAACTTTTCCTTATTTACTTCTCCGTCTTTATCGGCGACGGCGCCTGACGTAATGATATATGGCGCGTTAATTTTTTGCGATTTCACCCACTTAACTTTGGTGTATTTCAAAAACAAAGATTGAAAATCCATAATAATTATATCCGCTACGGCCAAAACGGACAAAGCGATATATAATGGTTTGACATCTGACTTGTATTTCTCGAATATAAATAAAGCGTCTATCTTCTCCAAGTCAATAAAATAGTCGATTTTATTATATAATTTTACAGATAATACGATAATCGCTATGATAACTCCCAAGAATATAGCAAGCGTCGACACATAGATCGCTTTATTCATTATAGACTCGCGTTGCCAAATATTCGGAATACCCGCTCTGCGTATCGCCGTTTCCATATCGCTTTCGATATATCCGCCCCCCGTTCCGTCTTGAACATTGCCGGCTTCGCCGCCGTCCGTTATATTTTCCAATTCTGTCGATGCAACGCCGCAATTCGGACAAAATTTACTGTCGAATTCAGTTCCGCAATTCTTGCATTTGTACATTTACTTATACTCCATAGTCTTGATTTGCATATAGTATAATCGCATAATATACGATTGTCAAGCATAATAATCGCATAATATGCAATAATTTTACATATGAGAGAACTCAATAAAAACAATACGGAGCTTACCGCAATACAAATTAGACTGCGCGAGGCAATAATTCAAAGCGGCATACCGCAGAACATAATCGCCGAAAAAATAGGCGTATCGGCACAAACCGTTTCCAAATATATGAAACACGATATATTTCCCGCACTTGATACACTTGCGCGGCTCTGTGTCGTTTTGGACGTTTCCGCCGATGAAATACTCGGAATTAACGAGATATTCAATAATTAGGTTTTTTGTTATAAAATAAAGCACGGAACAATAAAATTCCGTGCCGATTATTTGATTATTCGATCCGCCGCAGGCGGTCTTTCAATTCCGAATTCCACATTCCGAATTTAATATTTACATTTTTTCGGGCGCTTTCAGCAACACCAATCCCAACCCGTATTTTAACGCATCGGCAACGCGGGCGGTAAGTTCCAACCTCGCGGTCTGTTCTTTCCCGCCGCACATAATGCGGTCGGCATTATAAAACCGATTGAACGCTTGACATATCTTGACGAGCCTGCGAGAAACGAACGACGGCTCGTATTTGACTGCGGCGCTGTATACCGTATCGTCGAAATCTGCGAGAAGTTTAACCACTTCATACGCCTCGTCGGTCGCAAGCACGTCGGCGTCGACATTTTCCGCACCCGACTTATACCCCGCCTTAGCGAGCACCGACCGACAGCGCGCGTGCGTGTATTGCACATACGGACCTGTCTCGCCGTCGAAGTTAAGCGCGTCGGCAAGCGAAAAATTCTTATCTTTGAGCCGCCCGTCGTACAGCGCGTCGAACACGACCGCGCCCACGCCGACAGCTTCCGCAACGGACGATTTATCGGCAAGCGACGGATTGCGCTCCTCGATTATGTCGGCCGCCTTTTCGACTGCGGCGTTGAGTACGTCGTTCAAATACAGAACGTTGCCGCGCCGCGTTGACAGCGACATACCCTCGACGGACACCATTCCGTAGCTAACGTGAACCATATCCTCCGCCCAGCTCTCGCCGAGCAATTCCAACACCTTGAACAGCTGTTTGAAATGCAACGCCTGATGACTTGCCACAACGTACAGGCATTTGTAAAAATCGTAAGTATCGTGACGGTAATATGCGGCGGCGAGATCGCGCGCAATGTACAGCGACGCGCCGTCGCTGCGCCGAATGAGCGCGGGCGGCATTTTTTCGCCGTTTTTACCGTTTTGACCGTCATCGTTATCTAGCACTACTATTTCCGCGCCGTCGCTCATTTCGAGCAGATTTTTCGCACGCAGTTTTTTCTCGACGCCGTCTACCTTATCGACGTAAAAACTCTCGCCCAGATAACTGTCGAATTCTATGTTGAGCCGCCTGTAAACCGCTTTCGCCTGTTCGAGAGTGATCGCTTTGAATTTTTCGAACAGACCTACCGCATACGGATCGCCGTCCTCTATCTTTTTCGACCAACCGCGCGCCTCGTCGGCAAGTTCGGGATGTTCTTCCTCTTCTTTATGGAAACGCACATACAGTTCGAGCAGTGCGTCCAACCCCCTCGCGTCGAGGTCTTTCCCGTCGCCCCATTTGCGGTATGCCGAGATAAGTCCGCCGAACTGCGTACCGAAATCGCCCAAGTGATTGATACCCGCGACGTTCGCGCCGAGCGCACGGTAAATTTTGTGTAGCGAACCGCCTATGACGGTAGTCATCAAATGTCCGATGTGGAACGGCTTGGCGATATTGACCGACGAATAATCTATACAAACGGTCTTCCCGTCAAACGGCTTATAATCGCCGAGCCGCGCGTTCAAGACGTCGGCTATGCGCGACTTTCGGTCGACGGTGAAATTCAAATACCCGTTGAGCGCCGTTACCTCCACGCCGTCTATCTTGACCGCATTCGCCGCCTCCGACGCTATGATCGCGGGGCTTTTGCGCAACGATTTCGCCAGCTTAAAACACGGAATGCAATAGTCGCAGAACGCGTCCGAAACCGCCACGTCCGCATACTCGACGGGCAAAACGTCTTTCACCGCGTTAAAAATTTTCGATCTGTAATCTGTCATAATGTTACCTTAAATCCATAATCGATTATGCGCTTACACATTAAATCTGAACTCTACGACGTCGCCGTCCTGCATAATGTAGTCCTTGCCCTCACTGCGCAGTTTTCCGGCCGCTTTGCACGCGGCAAGCGAGCCGAGCGAAACGAGGTCGGAATAGCTCACTATTTCGGCGCGTATAAAGCCGCGTTCGAAATCGGAATGTATCTTTCCGGCGGCTTTGGGTGCGGTCGTTCCGCGTTCGATAGTCCACGCGCGCACCTCCTTCTCACCTGCCGTGAGATAACTCATCAGCCCCAAAAGTTCATAGCCGGACGTTATTATGCGTTCCAGACCCGACTTTTCGAGACCGAGCGCTTCCAAGTATTCGGCGCGTTCTTCGACAGGCAGCGCCGATATTTCCTGCTCGACTTTTGCGCAAATATCGACGGTCGCCGCGCCGTCCGCGTCGGCAAATCTTTTAAGAGCCGAGACGTACTTATTGTCGGCGCAACCGATGTCGCTTTCCGAAATATTCGCACAGTAAATGATAGGTTTTACGGAGAGCAGGAACTGTCCGTCGACGGTCGCCAGCGTTTCGTCGTCCAATCCTAGCGTGCGCAACGATTTGCCGGCGTTTATGCAGTCTGTCATACGGTTCAAAAGCGCGAGCGCTTCGACGGCTTTTGGATCGCCGCTTTTGACGACCTTTTCGAACCGCGCGCGCCGCTTGTCGATGCTTTCCAAATCGGCGAGCATAAGTTCGGTATTTATCGTCTCCGCGTCGCGCACGGGATCGACGGTGTCCGAAACGTTAATGATGTTTTCGTCGTCGAAACAGCGCACGACCATAATGATCGCGTCGACCTCGCGAATGTGAGACAGAAATTTATTTCCCAATCCCTCGCCGTGACTTGCGCCCTTTACAAGTCCCGCAATATCGACGAATTCTATCGTAGCGGGCACGACGCGTCGCGACGAATACATCTTTTCCAACACGGCTAGCCGCTCGTCGGGAACGGCGACCACGCCGACGTTCGGCTCGATGGTACAGAACGGATAATTGGCGCATTCCGCGCCCGCCTCCGTTATTGCGTTGAACAGCGTGCTCTTGCCGACGTTGGGAAGTCCCACTACTCCGATTTTCATTAATGTATCTCCGACTGTATTTATATTTTAATTCTACTACAAAGCGCACCGAATGTCAACGATAGAGTATCGATTGGTCTTGCTCGGCACGGACTTTCGCTCGTGTTTTATTGTTCGACGGCGGCGTTGCCGTGTCGATCGGGCGCTGTTTCGCATTACCGATCGAGCAAAAAATCCACTCTGTCCCCCGACACCTTGTCCACGATTATATCCACGCGATCGCCCAATCCGAACCGCTTTGCGCCGCACACTATGCAAACGCGCCGACGGTCGAACGCCGCTACGGGCGGGAGCGTCGCAAGACGGACAAGCCCTTCGGCGGAGTTTTCGAGTTCCACGAAAAATCCGAACTCGGTCACCGAGCTTATCACGCCCGTAAACTTTTCGCCGATACGGTGCGACATATATTCCGCTTTTTTATAATCGTCTGTTTTGCGCTCGCAGTCCTGAGCGACGCGCTCGGTGCGCGAACTCTGTTCCGCCGCCGCTTTTACTGCGTCCTTATATTTATTCGCCGCTTTGTATCCGCCGCGCAAATACGATTTTATGACGCGATGGATCATCAAATCGGGATAGCGTCTGATAGGCGACGTAAAATGACAGTAATGCTCTTCCGCAAGTCCGAAATGCCCGTCGTCGCGCACGTCGTACTTCGCCTTAGCCATAGCGCGCAACGTCATTTTCGATACCGCCGCGCTCGCGCTCGGCATTTTCTCGCCCACCGTTTCGAGCAGTTTGGCAACAGACTTCGGCTGCGGATCGAGCGGACAGCGCACGGGCGCGCCCACCGCGTCGAGATATTCGTTAAGCGCTTGCAGTTTTTCAGGCGACGGACGCTCGTGAGTGCGGTACACAAACGGTATTTTGAGCCTGTCGAACTTTTCGGCTACGGCGCAGTTGGCGAGTATCATAAACTCCTCGATGATCCGCATACTGAAAAGCGTGTTCTTCTTTTCTATGTCGACGACGTGTCCGACCGCGTCGAACTTGATTTCGGTCTCTGTCAGTTTGAAGTCGACCGCGCCGCGCGCCTTGCGCAAGTTTATTCGCTTTTCCGCAAGCTCGCGCATAAGTTCGAGCGTAGGCAGGACGTTAGCATAGTGCGCGCGCAGTTCAGCGTCGCCGTCGAGCATAGCCTGAACTCCCGAATACGTCAATCGTGCGGAAGAACGGATAATGCCCTCTTTTATGTCGTAGCCGACAACGTTTCCTCTTCCGTCCAAATCGATGATAGCCGCGAGGACAAGCCTGTCCGCGCCCTCGTTGAGCGAACACAACCCGTTGGACAGAGTTTCGGGCAACATCGGAAGAACGCGGTCTGCGAGATACACGCTCGTTCCGCGCGCAAACGCTTCGCGGTCGAGCGGCGTATGCGCGCCCACATATTGAGCGACGTCGGCTATATACACGCCCAAACGATACCCGTCGCCCTGCCTTACGAGCGAAACCGCGTCGTCGAAGTCTTTCGAGCCGCTGCCGTCTATCGTAAATATGATCTCATTGCGGAAATCGACGCGGTAAGGCGCATTTGCTTCACGCTCGTCTATCTCGTCGCCGAACGCGTCCGCCTGATCGAGTACGTCATTCGGAAATTCGGTGCGCAGATTGTGCGCGGCGATAACGCCGAGTACGTCCATTCCTATCTCGTCAAACCTGCCCAGAACGGACAGCACGCGCGCGAGATCGCCGCAGTCGCTTTCTTTTATATCGATGATCACTTTGTCGTGTTCGCTCGCTCCGTTGAGTTCGTACACAGGCAAAATCTCGCCGTAATGCTTATCGTCCGGCACTGCGCAAAACCGATTGTGTTCGTACACGACGGTCGCGACGATATTAAGCGGATTGCGCTCGATTATTTCGACTATGCGCCCCTCTCTCCGCCTGCCGCCTGCCTCGCTCGGTCTGTCACCGATAACTATTGCACGAACGGTATCGCCGTGCCGCGCGCCGCACAGGTTTCGACCCGCAACGAAAACGTCGCCGCCGTCTGCGGCGATAAAGCCGAATCTGTCGCCCTTGCAGTCGAGAACGCCGCTTACCGCAGGCAGGTCGAGCGCCCTTTTATCCGTCTCGGAAGAAATCGCCGAGCCGGACGCCCTGCTCGGTCTTCCGCCTTGCGGCTTTTGCGCGCGGCGCATATTTTTGCCGCTCGATTTTTTATATGACTTTTTGTATGTCTTTGATTTGTTTGTTTTCTTTGTTTTCATAGTAGATTATTATTGACCGCATATCTCGGATTTATCTGACAGCGAAAGCCGCCATTCGAACGAGTACGCGACAGGCATACCCCTACGCAAACTTTCCGTCCGAGTATAAATAAAAAGAGGGCTTTACAGCCCTCTCGATTTTAATTAAAGTCCCGTACCTGCGTAAAGTATAAGCGATACGAAGAACAGTATCGCAAACACGACTTCGATAACGGCGAGTACGATTGTGATCCGCTTCATTACCGATTCGAGCGACTTGGACTTGTCCTTAGAATAGAACGTGTCGCGCTGACCGGTGAGCGCACCCATACCGGACGACGACGAGGGAGTAAACATTATAACGATTATAAGCGCGATCCCGATGAGTACCATAAGGCACATCATAACTATGCGCACATACGGGAACGATACCGCCATCCATTGCGGGGGTGTGAATGAGAAAAACGACATATGTCACCTCGACATTTATAAAGCCTGTATATTATAGCACAACTAAAAGCGCGTTGCAAGCGTTTTGAACAAGTTTTGTAAATTAGATAAGCCGCCGACGCCGCTCACCCGTCAAAACCGAGAACGGCAAACCGAAGCGGTATCGCTATCGCTTCGATAAATCTAGATATAACGTCGTCAAATTTTTTATGTATCCGTCGACGATTGCGTTCCGTCCGACATATCGACCGCACCGACGGCAAAAGCCGTATTTATCGGTCGATACCTTCGGGAGCGGCGGCGCGGGCAAGTTCCTCTTGGTACTTGTCTATCACTATCTTGGCTATGGTGTCTCTTGTCTCGTTGTTTATAGGATGTGCGACGTCGCGGAATTCGCCGGTACCGATACGCTTATTCGGCATAGCAATGAACAGATTGTCCTCATTTTCGACGACGCGCAGATCGTGTACGACGAAACACCCGTCTATGGTGATGGACGCTACTGCTTTGAGCTTGCCGGGGTCTTTTACAAGGCGCAACCTTACCTCGGTAATTTCCACGATTTTCCTCCGTGCTAGATTAGAAATTGTGAGCCTTTCAATAATTTTACCATAATTCGACGGGAAAATCAATAGGTTTTGAGCATTTGTTTGCAAATTTGTCGCTTTATTCGAACGCCCGCACTACATTTCACCGACGGCGCGCACGCCGCATATACAAGTATGTATGAAAATTCATTTTATAGGCGATATGGGTGTTTCGATGCGCGCGCTCAAAAGTATGGCGGAAGCGCGCGGCAACACCGTCACGGGTTCGGACAGACAGGGCGCGGGACACTCGCCAGAAAACATAGACGGTTGCGACCTCGTAGTGTATACCAACGCAGTACCCGACGATAACTGCGAGTTGCTTCGAGCGCGCGAGCTAGGCATTCCGACGATAGAACGCGCCGCATATCTCGGCGAACTGTCCCGCGCGCACGCTTTGACTTTTGCCGTAGCCGGATGTCACGGAAAAAGCACTACTGCGGCAATGCTGGGCGATATTTTTCCGCGCCGCGAAACGACCGTCCACGTAGGCGTTGCCGGCGCGTCACGCACGGGCGGCGCAAAATACTTCGTGACCGAAGCGTGCGAGTATAACCGCAGTTTTCTGCACCTTACGCCCGACATCGGAGTCATACTCAATATTCAGTACGATCATCCCGATTGCTACCGATCGACCGACGAGTTGATAAAAGCATATGCGGCATTCTGCAAAAACAGCCGCGCCGTACTGCTGAACGGCGACGACGAGCTGTGCGCGGGATTACATCCCAAGCCTATGACGTTCGGTCTGAACGAACGTTGCGACTATACCGCAAAAGACATAAAAAACACGGACGGCTACCGCAGTTTTACGTTTGTCGCGCCGAGCGCATCTACGCGCGTCGAGCTGTCCGTCGCAGGCGAACATAACGTGTACAACGCGCTCGCGGCGCTTGCCGTCTCCGATATGGCGGGAATAAAATTAAACGACGCAAAACAGGCGATCGAGAACTTCTGCGGACTGCCGCGCCGATTCGAGCGGCGCGGTATAGCGTACGGCAAAGCGGTCGTAACCGACTATGCCCACCACCCCGCCGAGATAGCCGCGACTATAGCCACCGCGCGCGAAATGTTCCCCTCTGTCGCGGTCGTGTTCCAACCCCACACTTATTCGCGCACCGCCGCGCTTCTCGACGAGTTTGCGGCCGCGCTCGAACAAGCCGACAGCGTTCTGCTCGCGCCCGTTTACGGAGCGCGCGAAACGCCTACCGAAGAAGGATCGTCGGATAGGCTCGCCGAAGCGCTGGGCAGTCGGTGCGACAACGTGTGCAACACGCCGGATGAGATCGTCGACGCGGCGAAATCTCTCCCCCAAAAAGCCGTAATATTTATGGGCGCGGGCGACGTAGACAAACTCGCCGACAAATTCGTCTCCGAATACAACGCCGACATCGGAATCGATAAATAAGGCGCGCCGTCGACGCACTATATCGAAAACGAAAAGTCCTCGCTCACAGCGGGGACTTTTTGACTATTTTATATCCGTTTTTATTCAACAGCCAATACGCGTCGTCGAGTATCTGGTAGTCGTACTTTATTACGTCGCAGCTCGCCTCGTCCTTGCCGTCGCGCTCGGCTACCATTCTTCGAAACTCTGTAAGTCCGTCGAAAGTAGTAAGATTGCCGTGCCTGCGCACCGAGTAGTTTCTGCCGTTAGTGTATTTGACTGCGCCGTCCGCTTCGGTTGTCTCGGTAAGGATCGTATGCTTGTCGGCGGGAACGATCCCCTTGCTTATGGCGAACGAATTCCAACGCAGATGTTCGAGTTCGGCGAGGTTTCTGCGAAGCGACTGCGGAAAATCGAGCGTGTATTTTATAACCTTTTTGCCCTCTACGTCGCCCACGTCGATGACCTGCGGCATATCGCCCGCCCCGTAAATGTCCATATACTCGCGCTCGGACAGCGCAGGCGCGGCGGCGGACGCGTCGCAGTAGTCGAGACCTATCATATTCAGCTTCGACTGCAAACTCAAACAGCCGTAAAGATTGGACTCGCGCTCCAACTGCGATTTTTCGGTGTACCACTTTTTATATGCGTCGGCGCGGCTTTGGGCAACCGCATTGTTATCGACCACGAATCCTGCGACGTGCGCGACTTTGTATTCGAGGTCGTACACTTCGTTGCGCATTTGCGCCATACGGAATATCTTGTCGTCGGTAATTCGGTCTATATCGAACGCGTCGCGGCTCCAATCCCCTATTGCGAACACGTTCTTTCTGGCGAACAGCGCAAAATCCTCGTGCGGATTTCTCACTTTGACAAAAATAACGAGATCGTCGACGCCCCACTCGGCGCGCTTTTCCACAAGTTTCTGCGCCATATCGATGTTTTCGAGATCGGTCTCGAACGCGATTATTACAAAATCGACGTCCTTATCGCTCTTCGTAACGACGTCGCGCATTCGGATGTAAAACTCGTTGTCGTTTACGTCCAAACGGTAATAGGTCTCGTTTGCGGGAAAATCGGGAAGCGGCAAATAATCGCCGGCTCTTTTGGTGTCGATCTCGTTTCTGTAACGGTAGTACGAATGGTTCAGATTTTTGTTGTTCTCGGCAGGGGTCTTATCAAATATGTAATAATCGACCTTTTTAAGCGCCACGCCTTTCTTGGTCTTTTCTATAAACTGGTTGTTGGCGACCGAAGTCATAAATATCTGGCGGTTCGTCTTGCCGAATCCGATCATACAAACATTTATATCCACGCCCGACTTCACCGTAGCCGAACCGTAATCGATATGCCGTTCATCCATAAACTTGGTAAACGGATATTGATCCACAAAATTCATCGCGACCATCTGATACTTGTTCTTATATCTGATACAGCCTAAACCGTCGGCGGCGACGCCCGCGTACACTGCCTCGTACTTGGGATCTCCGAATACGTAAATGCGCAATTTATCGAACAGCAACCGCCGCTTTTCTTCGTCCGCCGACGTTATGCCATCCGCAAACACACGGCACAGACAGAGGTTCTTTTCGTCGTCTTCCGTATTCACCACAACCGTGTAAACCGCGTTACGCTTATAAATATCTACGAAAATCGACGCCGCCGCTTTTTCGAGCGACGTACAGGATATGTAATTTGTCTTTGTTGCGTACATCGCCTTGCAATCGTCCGACGGGATTTTATCTATTATAACTTTCGAACGCGCGGCGTCGCTTTTATAGACGGACAGACTGCCCTTATTGTATCCGAATATAAGCAGCTTTTCTTTTTTCGTATATCGCATCGATACGCGTCGACCGAACAGCCACAATCTCTGCCCTATAAGCGAAAGCGTGAACATAACCGCATTGACCGCAACGAGCAGACAACAGTAATACACGGCGCCGGAATAGAACGGGTTGTCCGCCATCAACGCGCCAACTTTCGATATGCCGAATTTCAGAACGACCAGTTCGACGGTATGCGTTACGGCATTGAGTATAGACTTCAACACTTCGCCGCTTTCATAAAAATATCCCATACACAGCAACGGTACGGCTATAACGAAAACGGCAAGGCATTTACCCTTTTTGAAGTTTCGAAGAAACGCTATCCGTTCCGGACGTTTTTTGCGCGCTATTTCCGCTATGACGTATATCACGGCAAGAGTCAGGAGCGCGACGCACACCCCCGTCACGATGTTTACAGCTCTCATTTGTATCGTCCTCCTACGCTATGATCCGAACAATGACGGCGGCGGCGTTCGGGTCTAGCATTTCCGCAGCTTTTTTCTTCGCTTCTTCTATGAGACTGACGTCGGCGTAAATCATAAACGCTGCAACGGCTACGACGATCACGGCGAATATTATTGCGAACACGACATTGCGTTTCAGAGTAAATTCTATACCCGCGAGAAATATAGTCGCGAGCGTAAAATAATTTCGAAACCGCTCGACGGTGAGCAGCGCGCTCTCCGGCAACAGCAGATTGTCGAGCGCGCGATTCAAGTACCACACGAGCATCAGCACGAGCGTCGCGATAGCGAACAGCCCCGTAAACACATTGATTATCCTGTTAAGCGCTTTACCCAATATCATTACTCGATCACCCTATAAAGATTTATGTACTTATTTTCGAATTATATACCATACGCGACGTTTTGTCAACATACGCCGCCGTAATGTAACGTCAGACTTCGGACCGCGCGGGCAAACCGACATTGACGAACGGCTTGTCCCACCGCGTGATGACGGTCGAGCGATCGACGGTATAGCCTTCGCCGTTATTTTCTTCTCTTTCTGAAAAACTCTTGTATCGGTGCGAGGCATTCAGCCTCCGCCACGCCGCCGACGATTTCGGCGCGATGGTTGAGCTTGTCGCAGTTCGCAACGTTGAGCGCCGTACCGCACGCGCCGAAACGCAGATCTTTCGCGCCGTAAACGACACGCCTGATGCGCGAATACACGATAGCGCCGGCGCACATCACGCACGGCTCCAACGTGACGAACAGTTCGCAGTCCGACAAATTCCACCGACCGAGTTTTCTCGCAGCTTCGCGTATCGCCACCACTTCGGCGTGCGCGGTCGGATCTTTATCCGTCTCGCGCCTGTTGACTGCCGTGCAGACTATTTCGTCGCCGCACACTATGACCGCCGCGACGGGCACTTCGTCGTCGGGACAGTCGGCAAGTGCGTTCACCGCGCGCCGCATAAACTTCTCGTCGCGCTCGCGTCCTTGCGTATTTTTTTGGGCGTTCGGTATGTTCTTCATAAGCTCTCCGATAGTTTTTCGAGAATGCCGAACGCGAACGTCGGCAGATCGGCATTTGCCGTTATTTCTTCTTCGAAGTCTGCGCGCGCAAACGGGTGCGTGCCGCGCTTTATCAGCTCGACGGTGACTGCGGGAATGCCGAACGCATCGACGCAATAGTCCTTGTACCCTCCTGCGGAGTTCAAATGCCCGTCCACCTTTTTTACTCCGATGCGGCGTGCAATCGCCGCCGCAAACATTTCGTCACGCGCGCGTCGTCGCCCGTCCTGAAAAAACTCCCAGTACAACTCGCCGCCCATACAGTGATAACTGACCGTCGCATCGGGTACGACCGATTTCGTCAGCTCTGCGAGCGCGCGCGTTTCGGGCGCGAGATGCGGACTGTCACCTATATAGTCGGACGGACCGGGAACGCGTTTATTACATTCGCCCCGCCCCCAAAGCGCGTCGAAATGAGTGTTGAGATCCACTCCGTCGGCATTGGCTTTCCACTCCCTGCGCCGAAGCGCATTGCATTCGAGAAGCGGTTTACCGAAAGTGCATCCATTCTCGAAAAACAGCGCGCCGTCGGGATTGACGAGCGGAACGAAATACACGCCGCAAGTATCGGAGTCGAAGTCGCGCGCCTGACGCAGTACGACGAACGCGGTATAGCATTCCCGCGCGTGTATCGCCGCAGTGACGATTATTCGCCTCCCGACGTAACTGCCCTTGTGAATGCAAATTACGGGGTTGCCGCATACGCTCTCGCCGATGGCGAAAATATCGCCGCCGCAATCTTTCGCTTCGCTGATGACGCTTTCGAGAATATCCATAGTATTGAATATTCCCGCGCCCGTCGCTCGGTGCCACTATATTGTATCAGGAAGATCGCGGACAGTCAATCGTTACG
Source organism: uncultured Christensenella sp. (assembly GCA_910577435.1). Taxonomy (GTDB): domain Bacteria; phylum Bacillota; class Clostridia; order Christensenellales; family Pumilibacteraceae; genus Anaerocaecibacter. Next base: position 104,848 of record CAJTLV010000007.1, read on the forward strand.
GATAAAATAAAAACGCGGACCGCAAAACCCGCGCTTGCCGATTTTATGCGATTTTTGTCGAATCACGCAACAAAATTATATAAAAATACCGAGCTGCAAATCGGTTGCCGCTCGGCCGCCGCGCACCTATACTTGAATCGTGCCGCACATTCGAATAGAAAAATTCAATATGCTTTACCCGAACCGCGCAGAACGGCTGAAAGTGGAACGGGTCGCACTCGGCATCGGGCTGGAATCCGAATATAACGGCAGTGATTTTATTATCGACGCCGCGATCCTTCTTGCGTTCACGGGAATGCCGATGCCCGATATTTACGCGACCGTAGCGGCGTTTCGCGAAAAAACGGCAAACGGCATACACAAGGACGCGGCATACGCGATAAGGCATTCGGACGGGTTGGCGGACAAACTGTCGGAAATGTTCGGCATAGAACTTATGCTATCCGATCTTCACCCAAATACCGTGATCGCTTATATAGCGAAAGCTACCGACGTGAGGATGGTCGACGCTATTTATGATAAGGTATACGGTTGAGTATCGTCGCCGCGCGGTACAGCTGTTCGCACAGTACCACGCGAACAAGCTGGTGCGGATAAGTGATCGCCCCGAAAGAAATGCGGTTGCGACACAGCGCGCGCACGCTGTTGTCGACTCCGGACGCGCCGCCTATGACGAACGTAAGCTCGTCGGAACGCATATGTCCGTCGTAAACGAGACGTGCGAGGCCTTCGGACGAGATCATCTCGCCGCCTATATCCAATAACACACAGTCTTTCCCCGCCATACGCTTTATCAACTCTTCGCTCTCGCGGCGCACGGTCGGCTGCTCGGCAAGCTCGACAACGGATACGTCGTAAAACGCTTTAAGCCGTTTCAGATATTCGGCGCACCCGTCGCGGCAGAACGACTTACTCGCCTTGCCGACGCATAATATACGTATCTTTTTCATTGCCGCTCCTAATAAAAGAACCCGAATACATAGGTAAACACGGTAGTCAACAGCGACGTAACTCCCGCCGCGATAATAAACGCGAGATCGCGCGCAGACGGCTTGAACTTTTCTTTCGCATAGCCGGCGCCGTACACCTCGCGCTCCATTTCCAAACTTTCTATACGTTCCGGATCGAATTCGCCCATAAGCACAACGCGCTTATTGGTCGCGTCGAATGCGCTGTCCTTTATCACTTCCGTCTTGTTCGCGATGACGCGCTTTTCACGCAGGTACAGCATAAGGAAAACAAGTCCGAACGCGGCGGCGGCGGCCGCAATATATATCAAAATAAGCGCCCACGCATAGCGGTCGGCCATCATATCAATAGTCGAATAGAACCCTCCGCCGACCGCAAAATCGTACTCGTTCGCATAATTGAAAAACACACTGCAAAAGTTGTTCGTAAAATGCATCAGTACGGCGGGATATATACTTTTGAGCCTAAGCGTAAGGAACGCCGCCGACGCGCCGAACAGCGCGGTGTAAAACACCTGCCTGACGTTTTGATGAAACAGCCCGAACGCTATTCCGCAAAAAATCACGCAACCGACGGTGCCGAACGTCTTTCTTACCGTCGACAGCACGCCGCCGCGCATACAGAATTCTTCGCACACTGCGGGAAGCGCGGCTGTCATAACTATCTCGGCAAGCAAAAAACCGAACTCGAAATTTTCGGGCATATCGGGCGATGCGGTCGGACTGACGTACCCCGTCAACTCCAACAGCCTCGACCACGCGGACGAAACGCCGAGCGTCAGAATAAAGACGCAAAATCCGAGCGGCAACGCGAGCAGATAATAGGGCTTGAACACACCGAAACCGGAATATTTCAGCGTCTGTTTTACAGTGCGCTTGCCGTAGAACTTAAATATACAAAACGGAACGCCCAAAAAAAACAGCAGTTGCGCAGGCAACGAAAACAGTGCGTCCGACGCAAGAGATCCGCCGTAAGTGCCGTCGGTCGGAACATAATACACTATAATTCGCATAATTATAACGCCGACGACCGCCGAACACAGAGCAAGTCCCGCCGCGCGGTAATCGCGCTTTTCTCCGAAAAGCTCGCTCATAACAACAACCCCGAAACGAGATTGACTATCCACATTATAATAGACAGACCCGCCGCTATCCAATATTTGACGGTACCGTCTCCGCTCTTCGCTTTGGCGACGATGTTTTTCACCTTTTCGTCCGCCGTTTCCGCATTGTTCCCGCCGTCGACTTTTTCGTCCGTTTCGCACCGTTCTGTTCTCTTCTTTGTGCCGACGCGTTTCAACAGTTCGACGCCGTCGCGAACGCCGAACCCGAATGTTACGAGTGCGAACACTGCCGCGCCGCCCCCGACGAACAGACCGAGCGTTATAAACACGGCGGCGGCAACGTTCTCCGTCAGCCATACGCCGCACCCGTCCAGCACGCCGCCGAGCGGCGTAAGTTGAACGACGAGAGCGAGCGCATTCGTCGTAGCGTGAGTGAGCATAGCCGTAAATATACGCTTAGAGCGCGCCGCTATAAACGCGCACACCGATCCGAGCGCGAATTGGAACACGACCTGCATAGGATTCATATGCATAAGCATAAATGCGAGCGCCGACAGCGCCGCCGCGCCGACAAGCGTATACTTGCGTTTGAGTCCGTGAAAAAGCACGCCGCGATAGACGGTCTCTTCCATTATAGGAGCGAGAAGCACCGACACTATGACGAGCATAGCGACGGCGGACGGCGTAGTCAGTTCGATCTCGCCGTAATCGGCAGGAAGTCCTATCGCCCGCATCAAAAATCCGTACCACACGGTAGGAAGATACATAGCGCACATAAGCGCCACGCCGGCAAGTATCGGGATTATAAAACACGCGGGAGTGATACGCGCGCCCGATTCGCCGTCGACGAAGAACGTGAAATCGAATTTGCGCCGCCGCAACCGCGTATAGAAATAAATGAAAGCTGCGTTGGCGAGCTGAATGAAAATCATAAAACCCGTGTTGAAATCGCCGTTTTCCGCAATATCGGGATAACTGCCCGCAAGTCCCGCCGACACAACGCCTGCAAGCGCTTGACAGACAAGCGTAACTATTATCGCGAACAAGTAAAACGCACACGATTCGACGTAGTCATATGCGATAAGCGATTTGTCGGTAGAATTCTTCAACATACTTCGAATAACCCCGTCGGCTTATTTTGGCTTGCGGCAACGACACGCAGTCCGATCCGCCCCACCGCACTCAACGCGCCGTTCACTACAGACAGCGCCAAGTCCTGCGTATTGTTCTCTTCCGAAAGGTGTGCGAGAATAAAATTATTAACGCCGCGCGAAGCGAGCATAGCGCACGCCGCCGCACAGTCTACGTTGGATAAATGTCCGTAGCGCGAGGCAATACGCGCTTTGAGCGATTGCGAATACGCGGGGTTGCGTCGCAGCATTTCCATATCGTGATTTGCCTCCAACATAACTATATTGCACCGACCCAATTCGTCTATGACAGGCTCGTCCACCGCGCCGACGTCGGTAACGACGGCAATTCTCCGCTCTCCGCTTCGCACAATGTAACCGAAGCACGGTACGTCGTGCGGCACGGGTACGGCGGTCACGATCAGGCCGCCGACGGTAACGACGCGCGACTCATCGACAGTAGGCATCACGCCCGAAACGCGATACACTTCGCCCGCGCTCTCCCGCCGACAATGCACGACGGCGTTCGGATGCTTTTTGCAAAACACTTTGAGTCCGCCGATGTGATCGGAGTGCGAATGCGTCACGAACACTATCACTCTATCGGGGTCTACGCCGAGTACCGACAAAAATCTCTCCGCACGCGTAGCCGATATGCCCATATCTATTAAGATGTTTGTCTCGCCGTCGCTAATATAACTGCAATTCCCTTTCGATCCGGACGCGAAACAGCACATTTTCAAGCTCATAACGATATTATACAGAAATATACGCCTAAAATCAAGTGAATTTTGTCCTGTCGGACTGTCGTTTTTGTTGTGTTGGGGACACGTTTATGGTACAATTAAAATATGAGAATCATCGATGCGGAAACTGTCCGCGCGCGGCTGACGGAGCTTATAAACAGTTGCCTCGTCATCCCCGACCGCGCGGTAACTGCGGCGCTCGACCGTCTTTCGGACGACGCGCCACTTTCCGTTGCCGCCGCAAAACTGATAGTAGAGAACAACCGTATCGCGGAGAAACAGGGCGCATACTGTTGTCAGGACACGGGCCAGGCGCTCGTGTCGATCAAACTGGGCGACGCAGTGTGTTGCGAGGGTCTGTACGGCGCGATCGACAGTGCGGTGCGCGACGCGTATACTTGTGCGCGCAAGTCGGTCGCCGATCCGCTCACTCGCATTAACACGGGCGACAACACGCCGGCGGTCATCGAGACTACGCTGTGCGCGGGCGACACGCTCGAAATTTCATTTCTCGCTAAGGGCGCCGGCAGTGAAAATATGGCTAAGCTGTATATGCTCACACCCGCCGACGGCAGAGACGGGATCGTACGCGCCGCAGTCGAAGCGGTGCGCGTCGGCGGCGCCAACGCCTGTCCGCCGCTCGTCGTCGGCATCGGTATCGGCGGGCTTACCGAGACGGCGTGTATACTGTCCAAAAAAGCTCTTCTCCGTCCGCTCGGCACGCATAACGAAAGAGCGGACGCGGCGGCGCTCGAAACGGAAATACTCGAAAAGGTAAATTCGCTCGGCATAGGCGTAGCGGGATTCGGCGGAAAAACGACCGCGCTCGCAGTCAACGTCGAGCTTGCACCCACGCATATCGGAATGTTACCGGTAGCGGTAAACCTACAATGCCACAGTCTGCGGCACGGGACGGTGAAATTTTGACAAACGGCGTAAGATCCGACGCGCGGCTCACTCTGCCCGCGTGTGCGGACGACATAAAAAAACTCGAAGTCGGTATGCTCGTCGAACTGAACGGCGTTATGTATACGGCGCGCGATCAGGCGCATAAGCGTATAGCCGAAGCGATAGAGCGCGGCGAAAAATTACCGTTCGATCTCGGCGGTGCGGCGATATATTACTGCGGCCCCACTCCCGCAAAGGACGGACAGATCATAGGCAGTTGCGGACCGACGACAAGCGGCAGAATGGACAAGTACGCACCGCTTCTCATAGAAAAAGGCATACGCGTTATGATCGGCAAAGGCGTAAGAAACGACGCGGTTAAGTCCGCGATAAGCAAATACGGCGCGGTATACTTTTCCGCGATCGGCGGCGCGGCGGCACTGTACCGAAGCACCGTAAAGTCCTGTGAACTCATCGCATATCCCGATCTCGGTTGCGAGGCAGTATACAAATTGACCGTCGAAAACTTCCCCGCCGTCGTATCGGTGCTGTAAATGATATAAAATCCTTAGGTAGGTGATTTGATATGGAAAAAAGACTTATGGAAAACCTTGCGCGCGCGGTCGTAGAATCGGGCGTCAACGTACAAAAAGGCGAAGAAGTCCTCGTCATCACGCAGGTCGAAGCGTGCGAGATAGCGCGCGAAGTGGCAAAACGGGCATACGAGCGCGGAGCCAAGCACGTCTACGTTCAATATATCGACGAGCGAATCAACGCTCTGTCGTTCGATCATCAATCGGTAAACGATCTTACTGACAAACCCGATTTCTATTACTCGGTCAAGAACTACTTCGCCGAACACGACGGTTGCGTAATTAACATCATCTGCGCCGATCCAAACGCTTACGAACACTGCGACGCAACCAAGATCGCCAAAGCCCATCACGCCGATATGGCGGGGCTGAAACCCTACTATGACAGAGCGATGGCAAATAAGATCAAATGGTCGATAATCGCCTATCCTCACCCCGCTTGGGCTAAACTGATGTTCCCCGACCTCGACGAGGCGGCGGCTATGCAAAAGCTCGGCGAATACATCGCAAAGACGACGCGCGTCGACTGCGCCGACCCCATTGGGGCGTGGAAAGAACACGCGGCAAATCTCAAACGCCGTTGCGAAAAGTTAAACGCCGCAAATGTCAAGAGCTTTCATTATAAGAATTCGCTCGGCACAGATCTCGTGGTGGGAATGCCCGAAAATTATATATTCGCGGGCGGCGTCGAGGACTGCAGAGGAATGAATTTCAACGCGAATATGCCTACGGAAGAGATTTTCAGCGCGCCCGATTGCAACAACATCAACGGTATCGTCAAAGCGTCTATGCCTCTGTGCCACAACGGAAAGATAATCGACGGCATCGAGATCACACTCGAAAAAGGCAGAATTACCCACTACACAGCGAAAACAAATGTCGACGTGCTTAAAGGGATAATCGACACCGACGACGGCGCGAAGAGTTTCGGCGAGATAGCGCTCGTACCTTACGATTCGCCCATCAGCAGTCTGCACACTCTATTCTACGAGACGCTGTTCGACGAGAACGCAAGCTGTCACTTCGCCATAGGCAGAGCATACCCCACCTGCGTCAAGGGCGGCGACGAAATGTCCGAAGCCGAGCAAAAGAAAGCGGGCATAAACAACTCGGCGACGCACGTCGATTTTATGGTCGGCACGAAAGACTTGACGATCACCGCCGAGACCCGCGACGGAAAAACACTCGCGGTATTCGAAAACGGCAATTTCACAAAAAACTTCGAATAAAAGCAGGAACACGGACCGATATAAAACCATAACCCCCGACGGCTTTACATGTCGAGGGTTTTTCGTTATTATAACTTGTCAAGTCAGACAAACAACAGCCATTCACTATTCACTGTTATCTCTTCACTCCGAAAATCGGCACGACATAAGCGAATAATGAATAGTGAATAGTTAATAAATAAAAATCGGCAAAGCACTTTCGTACTTCGCCGATTTTCGGTAGCGGGGGCGGGACTTGACGTGTATTTTTCAAATACACCCGCTTCGCAGCATAGCTGCTCGCGCGCTCGCGGCAAACAGCGCACCGCGCTGTTTGCTTTTCCCTCGCGTCCTTGCGGCTTCAAGTCCCTTCGCTAATAATAAACCCCCGACAGATCTCACTGTCGGGGGTTTGGTAGCGGGGGCGGGACTTGAACCTCGCGACCTTCGGGTTATGAGCCCGACGAGCTACCTAACTGCTCCACCCCGCATCAATATTGTATTGCCATTATACACTATACTTTTCGCATTGTCAACCGTTTTACCGCTCGCCCGTCCGCCTATTTTGTCTTTTTCACCCTCTTTCTGCCGATATTTATACCCGTTTCTCGGCAAATTATTATTTAATATCGGACAGTTAAAGCGTCATTATGATTATATATCATTATTTTTTCATTAAATCGACCATAATTATTTTTTCATATCAGTTGTGCGAACCCATTTTCAAAACCGTTATATATTTATAAAATCAAACCACACTATATTGTATGATTTTATTCCCGCACACTATATGTGGGCATATGGCAGTATTTATGTTTTTATATGTCGATAAATTATATAGATTACCATAACATAAAACGCCGTTTTATCATTGCGTATAAAATATAAATTTCGGCATAAAATGGCGTATAAAGCGCCTATTTTAGACACAAATACGCAAAACTGTTGAAAATACATTGACAAAAACGTCTCGAAGTGATAAAATATATGAAAATCGGGTCGATTGCGAACCGATTTAACGTGACAAATCGCCGTATAACAAAGTCTGCGCGACTTTGGAGGACAATATTTTGGTTAACCCCCTATATCAGCACAAATCGGCAATCACCAGACGCCGTTTAATTATAGCATTTATATTATGTACGATAATAACCGTCTCGATAATGACAGGCTTTTCAAAAGGTTTGGACAGCGACGGCACTATCTACACCGCCGAAGGCACGCGCATAGTTATGTGGAACGAGTTGCCCGAAAGCGGCACACCAGAAGATTTCGACGCGTTGACTTCATTCAAATACGTTGCGCAACGCCTGTATACAGCCCCCTACTTCAAGGGAGATACGGTAGGCGACGTAGTAGCCGATCTGGGCATAATGAAGTACAAACAGCACGTACACAATACTCGCGTAGTAAAGAACGGGGACGTTTTTTCGGAAGCGATTTCATCCTCGTCGGCTAAGAGCATTGCCGAGCAGAAGTACATAGAGGGCGACATTATTATATACCGCCCGTCGGTCAAGGTAAGCGGCGATAACGTCACTTGGTCGGACAGTGCGTTCAGGCTCGCCAAAGAGGATTATTTCAGACAGTACGGCGTTATTCCGTTGGAGCTTGCCAAGCACGCCATCGACGAGCAAACTATACTGAGCGTGCGAGACAACAACGCCGCACTGCAAAAGTCAACAGTAAACGACGCACAAAGCGACGGCGACGAAACCGTCGATGAAGGCGGCGTCGCCTACGACGTGCCGCAAACGCTTGTCAAGGGCGATGACGGTTATTACAGCATAACATTCGAACTCGATCCTTACGAAAGCACAAAATACAGCCGCAACGAAATGCGTACTTTGGCGGGCGCGGACAACAACCCCGTAATATCTTACGTTGCGTTCACATTAGTATTTGACGAGCGGTTTATACCCATATCGGTGTCGACCGCCGAGAGATACGACATCGAGATCCCGTTCTTGGGCGCGATGTCGTGTTCGAGTACACTTACCGAGACATTCTACGACGTAGGCGGAGACGGTGAGCTGCCCTATCTCGACTTTTTCAAATCGCATATGACCGACGAGAGCGGCGGCGAAATTCCCGACGCGCCCAAATCGCCCGCCGACTATCTGGCGAACGCGTTCGGCGCATATATGGACGGTTCAAAGACGCTCGACCTCGCCGCAGACATCGCGATAGGCGATATGGCGCTTAACGGTCTGAAAATATCGGTCGACATCGCCGAAATGAACGTGAAAGCGCAGCTCGGCAACCTTTACATAGAGTACGCGGGAGACCGAGTATACCTTACAAAGGGCGATATAAAAGGATATATCACCGTCGACAAGTTCAAAACGCTCCTCGAAAACGAAACAGTGAGCGGGCTGCTCTCTTCGGCTTCCCTCCCCGACATCGATTTTGACAAACTGCTTGGCGGCGACATACTCGGCAAGCTGTTCGAAAACTGCGAGATGACGACCGAAAACGGCGTCACGCGCATTCGCCTGCCTTTCGAACTCGCCGACGGAATAACGATAGACGCTTCGCTGTATGTCAAGGACGAGGGTATGGAATTACAGCGCATAGCGGGTAACGTAAACGCGTTCGGAACGAACGTTTCTATCGACGCCGTGCCGACGGTCGCGGCATTCCCCGCAGTAGACAGCGACTACGCCGACTTCGATCCGATAGTCGACTTTATATCCGACGCAATGAACACGGCGCTCGGAGGAACAACATACGGTATTAAAGGCGACATAGAGATAAACGGTAATACGATCGGCGTCGACGCATACATAGACCGCACCGACGGCGCCGTCACGGCAGACGGCACTGTCAGCGCATACGGCGTTACCGTCGACTTTAAGTACGTGAACGGCACGATATATATAAAGGTCGGCAATATAAAACTTGCGGCGACAATATCCGACCTGCCCGAACTTATCGGCGCAATAGGCGGGATAGTCGACACGGACGCGACGGACTTCGGACAGATAGAGACGATATTGCCCCGCACGTTACCGGAAATTACCGACGTACTCGACAGCCTGACGGTGACGGACGAAAAACTTTCAGTCGGACTGAAACTCGGCGACATTCCCGCATACGTCGAACTTACGCGCGGCGGCGGACTTATCACGGGTGTCAAAGCAAACGTTTCGGTCGATATAACCGATATAAAGCTCGACTTGTCGGCAGACATAACAATCACACGTCCCGACCGCCACACAGTATCTGCGAGCGATGCAAACAGCTATTCCGACATCGCGCAACTTAAACCCACTCTCGAAGCGGCGGCGCGGGTGATCGCCGAGAAATCGCTGGCGGCAGACTTTGAGGTAACCGTAGGCGGAACCGATATACGCGGCAATCTTGCCGTCGCATTCGACGACGGACTGTCGGCGCAAGTCACGCTCGACGATTACCCCGTCGAAGTGACGATATACGAAAAAGCGCTTTACGTCGCTGTCGGCAACATCAAGCTGACGGGTTCGACGGCGGATGTTCCCGCAATTATCGATGCGCTCGGCGATATAATTCCCGAACAAGCGGTTGCGACGATCGATAAAATACTCGGCGCACTCAACGGCGACAGCCCGACTGTTCCGTCGGACTTCGATATAACATCCATTGTACACACCGCGCTCGACGCATTAATTTCATTCAAGATCGAAAACGGCGAGATCAAGGCGGATATAGCCGTCGGCGACACGACGATAGGCGTAACCGCGAAAGCAGATCTGTCTATGCTCACGGTGGCGGCCGCATTCGGCGACATTGCGCTCACGGCAAAGCTGAACAACGTAAAAGAGGGCGCAACGATCGCCGCCCCCGACAAATCGCAATATACGTCGGTATCCGAATTCTTACCGCTCATTTCTCCGATAGCGCCGCTTTTCCTAAAAGACGGATATGCGATGAGGCTCGAAGCCGAACTGTACGGCATAGCGGTATCGGGCGACGTTTATATCAGTCTCCCGGACGAAACGCACGAGGCTGTTGCGGTCAAGCTGATTGCGCAAATATCGGATGTGCGTGCGGAAATCACTTATATCAACGACAAGCTTTATATCGCGGTCGGCGACGTTAAACTCACTGGCGGCACGACGCGTGCGGAAATCGAAGCGCTTATATCCGCGCTCTCGCCCGTCGTTCCGCAAATCGACGGAATCATAGATATGATAACAGGCATATCTTCAGTCGAGATCGACTTGACCGCCGTAATAAACGCCGTCACCGAGCTGTCGGCAACCGCCGACGGTGCGACGCTGGCAATAGATCTCGGCGAACTCGGCGCCGAGTTTGCGGCAACGCTCAACATTGCCTACGATAACGGCCTTCCCGTTTCGGCAACGGTCGACGCCGCTATAAACGGCAACGCAATCGCGTTCACACTCGGCATTGCGGTAGAAAACGGCGAACTTGCGGCGATCTCTTGCGACGAATACGGAGTGAGCGTACGTCTGACAGATACATCCAAGCAACAAGTTACGGCTCCGACGGGCGACTTCATCGACGTCGCCGTACTCGCGCAGTACATCGAGCCGCTGTTCGAACTCATCGAACAGGCAAAGACTGCGCAATCTGTAAGAATGAACATAAGCGCATATGCGCTCACGTCCGAAAACAAACAGATGAAGATAGAAGGGCATATCACTGTCGCGATGTTCCCTTCTCTCGCGGTCGATGCGACGCTCGATCTGTTTGCGGGTACGGACGCGCAAGAACCGATATACATCAGATATACCGAAAACGTATTATACATAAAAGCGGGCGGCATCAAGCTGTCGTTCGATACGAACAACGACGTCGGGCGCATCGTCGGCGTTCTGGCAAACTATCTCCCCGAATATCTTATAGACGAGCTTAACGTAATGCTCGGCTTGCAAGACGGCGAAAGCGCTTTGAGCACGTCGAACATCATCATCAACGCTATCAAGGAAGCGGCACGGCAACAGACGGTCGAAGGCAAACTGTCGGCGCTGTTCTCCCCCGTCGACGGAGGCAGGAGCGCGGTAGGCTTGCTCATCGATATGGTCGGATTGAGTTCGGCAAACGGCGTGACCGCGCACGTCGACGTGATGGGCGTTTCGCTGTCCGCTACCCCCAATATGTCGGACGGCGAGCTGATCGGCGTTACGGTCGCAACAAATGTCGCAGGCATAAAGATCGAAGCTACGGTATCCGACATAACCTTCTCCGATTCTGCGACTGCTATTCCCGTACCCGACGACAGCGATGAATACGTTTCCGTAGCCGAGTTTATAGAGACGATCGGCTATGCGATAGGTACTTTCACGGCGCGCGACGAACAGGGCAATATTACTTTCGAAATAACCGATTTCGAATTTACGTATGCGGAAAAAGAACGGTACGACGAAGCGGGAAACAAAATCTCCGAGACCGTAAACGTGCGCAATATCGACGGCAAGAGCGCGCTCAAAGGCAAGATCGTTCCTGCCGGAGAGAACGACGACGGAACGCACGTCGGATCCGCTTTCGAGCTGGAAGCGCACATCGTTTTGTCGATAGATTCGCTCGTAAATTACGGTGATATAAATATTTCGCTGTACATCAAGGACGAGACGGCATATATCGACTACTTCGAGAGCAAGACAGGTTACGGCGAACGCGTTTCGATCGACTACACCTCCGTAATGCAGATCGTCGCCGCCGCAGTCGATATACTCGGCGTTCGCGGCGAAGCGATCGACGACATCATAGGCGCTTTCCGTCAACCCATCGACACATCGATATTCGAGTCGATGAACATTATCGGACTGGACAGCTTGCAAACTATGCTCAACGATCTTGCGGGTACCGTCCAAAACGCCAAGAACGCGATAAACAAGATCTCGGAGGCGTGGAACATCGTCAAAACGGCAGGCTCGACCGAAAATCTGCGCGCACAGCTAGACACTGTCAAAGCACTCATCGGCGAGGCGCTCGCACCGTTCGGTAAAGACGGAAATAACGGCGGCGAGTCCTCTCGTTCCGAATACGAACAGATTGACGGAAGCCTGTTCGGCAAGATCGTCAACGGCGTCACGCTCAAAAAGACGGGCAACTACATCTGGGCGGATGTGGACAACGGCATCACTACGGGCGGCACCGGCAGAGCGTCGGTTGTCGTAACGCAGGGCGACGGCGTGATAAACGGCATCGACATATCCGATCTAGACGTAAAGACAGCCGACATAAAAGGCAGTGTAAGGTTCATATCGGGCGGCGAAGTGAACGTTGTCGTTCCTCCCGAAGTAACGCAAACCGACGGTAATACCACCTACTCCGACCTTTCGAATATCAAGCACTTGCTGTTTGACGTAATGAATACGGCAAATCTAATGGAGTTCGAGATAGGCGACAACACGAGTACCGGAGAAGACTTTATCAACGTACAGATCAAAGTAATAGGCATATCCATAAACATCGATATAGCCTACTCCGTAAAGGTAAAGATAATTCCCCAGACGGACGGCGGATTCAAAACGGCGGCTATAGTCGATTTTGTGTTCAAAGACATATCTATGGGAGTGATTCCCGACTGCTCTACCCGCCTTACATTCTACGACGATACGTTCTATGTCGAGGGCTTGGCGTGGCGACAGGAACGCGTCAAAAAGCTCGGCACGTGGCGGTACAAAACGTTTACCGAGCCTGTAAGCGTCGCGTACACGCTAGGCGATTTCACGGATATGATCTCCAATGATATGAACAAGCTCCTGTACGACTTCCTGTTCTATCTGTTGCCGTTGAAGATAGACTATATGTCGGTCCCGGTGCCTTTCGACAAGCCGTGGGCGTCCATCGGAACCAACCTGCAAAAAACAATAGCCGGCAACATCGTCGGAGACGGCAGTTCGACGAGCGCGGCAACGCCGACGCTGGCTACGGTGTTCAAAGGTTACAGCTATGCCGACGGCAAACATACGGCGACCATCGGACTGAAAGAGCTTACAGGAAGCAGTACGCTCGGCGACGTCACGGTAGACATTATCGGCAAAAACGACAACGACGACAATCTGCTCGACAACTACTTAAGCAAGCTGAACGTCACGGCAAATCTCGTCAATGTAACCGCCTGCTCGATCAATCTCAATCTGAAAGCAACGCTCCGCAACGTCACCGAATACACGGACGACGAAGGTACAGGACGCATAAAGAGCAGTGGGATTACACCGACCGTCATCGGCGACAGGAGCTACGACATCGACAGCTTAACAGCCGACTACATACCGTCGGTCGAATGGACGGCGGGCAGTGCGCTCACTCTCCCCGATTGGCTCGCTTGGGCGTAACGATCTGAAAACACGGCAAGCCAAACCGCACTTATCATAGTGAAATAAAGGCTCTCGGAGTTTACCGTAATTCCCATAGGGAATATTAGGTAAGCCGTAGGCGAACGAGAATTAGGCGTGGCGTGAAGTGAAATGCACCCCAAAAATTGGACAAACTAATGGAGGTGCATTTCATTCCGTCCGTGCCTTTTTCATAGACTTTCTTCTTGGCGGTGTCAACGACGGGTATGTAGTAGAGTTGCAAATGCGGTGTCTTTTCGTCCACGTGGATAACAGCCGACAGTATACTTTTGTCCGTTCCCTTATAATCGATTTCCCGTAAAGCGAACTCATAGCAACGGTTGAAAAACTCCATTACCGCATACGGCGTTTCTTCGCCTTTCTTCCAACCGAGCCGCACGAAGAACGCCGTGTCCGAAGTGATAATCATACCCTCGAAAGCAACGGACTTTTTCTTCTCGCGGAAGGTTGCGTTTAACGTTTGCATCGTCTTTTTCCATTGCGCCGTTAAGCCGCCTTCCGACCTTTTGAAATACATATTGAGCGGTGTGCGCTCGCCGTCTATATCTTCGTTGCGGTTGTGCTTGCTTGTGCGTTCCGTTTCGCCGCCTATCTTGCCTAAACTGCCTTTATTGAATTGTTCTATTCTGACTACCTGATAACTTATAATTCTGTTCCTCCAATGAATAATGTTTTACCGAATATCCCGTAAAGTCCGTCCGAGCGGTGGTGTTCGATTTTACCGTGTCTTATTTTTTTGCTTACCGTTTGCTTGCCATATTAAGGCGGTCTGATTGTCATAAATTACCTTCGAATGCTAGTTTTTATATCTTCGTCCACGCAAGAAAGAGCGGGAAAGATACCGTAAAAAAGGCGCGAAAAAAGCCGCTGATAACTTCTTGTATCACCGACTTCTAACCGTGTTTAGCAACATAATGTGCTCTATGATGGTTGGTCATTCTATTAAGTTAGAGAATTGATTTAAGTGCCGTTTTACAAAAAAATCGTACACTTATAAAAGCCTATCACGGCTTACGAATTTTGCGTAACAAAACAAAACTTACGCCCTTTCCGTAAGCTAAGGCACGGTCGGCTATACTGCCCAAACCTTCCGCGTCCTATGAGCTGTCGCTCATTGCGGAATCTGCCGAACTCATAACCGTTATCCGTTCGGCACACCCTTTCAAAAGGGTACAATACCACTCATTACACTACTGTGATATGCTATGTATTTTGTCACTATGACAGTATAAAGTCAATAGATTTTCAAAACAAATGTTTGCGATTTTTGGAAAGTTTTGTCGAAAAGCGACTTTCTAAAATTCAACGGTAAACTTACTACCTTCGCCGAGCGTGCTTTTGACGCTTATTTTCCAACCGGATTTTTGGCATATCTTTTTGG
>CAJTLV010000008.1:0-48058 GCA_910577435.1 uncultured Christensenella sp.
ACTCACTCACAAGCTATTTAGTTATTTCTCTGTCCAACTTTTGGGGTTCATAGCACTTTCGGTTGAGGTCTTTTTTATATTCGGAACGGCGTCGTGAGACGGAATTTTACATTGACGACGAGAGAAAACGAATACCCTACCGTCAGACTAAACCGTCGGTTTAGAAAATCAAGATTTTTTACATTTTCAGCATAGGGTAAAATATTTCCGTCGGGAGACAAAATAGGTCGGTTGAGACCGCGCTCGGCTTGACATAAACAAATCGGGATGATATAATTATTCAAGAAAAAAAGTCGAACAAAATCACGTCGGCGATGTGCTATCGGCGATGGAACGGAAAATCAAAGGAGATGTATATGAACTTTTTATCTTCGGCGGCAGACGCATTTACGAATCCGGACAGCGTATGGTACTATGTGATCGGGGTTGTTTTCCTCGTGCTGATATTCGGGGCGCTTGCCGTTTATATCGTCGTGTCTAACAAACACAAGAAAGCTAAAGAGAACGACGGCGACGGGGCGGCGGAAGTATCGAACGACGAAGCGAGCGATAAAATAGAGAAACCGACCGATGCGGACAACGCCGTTTCCGAAACGATCGAAGAAAAAGACGGCAATATAAACACCGTATTCGATTCGGAGGACGCGGACGACGCGGCGGAAACGGATTCGAAAGAACCGACCGGCGGCATCGCGGCGGAAGAAGAAAAGAAAGAAGCAAACACAGTCGTCGAGACGGAAAAAAACGAAACCGTCGGCAAAGAATCTGAAACGCCGGAAGTAAAAGAAGATCAAATAAAAGACAACGAATCGAATGAAAAGAAATCCGAAACGCCGATCGAACCGAAAAAGCGCGCGCCGAGAAAATCGACGACAACGGTTGTAAAAATAGTCGAGGATGAAAAAGCCGAAAAAGTCGGGTCGACGGATAATCCCGCAAAACCCGAAAAGACAAGCAAGGCAAAAACCGTCGGAGCGAAAAAGACGGGACAAAAGCCGTTTATAGACAGGCTTCTCGCCGCAAAATCGGCGCACGGAGTATATAACGAGATAAAAAATACGGTGCTTTCATATCCGGGAATGAAAGCAAAACTCACCAAAGAAGACGAGCAGTTTATTTATGTGGACAAAAAGACGGCGGCGATCGAGCTTGACGGAAACGGCACTGTCGTATTGTACCTTTCTCTCGACCCGACGTCGGTACCCAAGCAGTTCGACGTCGAACCGACAGGCGACGCGGCACTGCCCGTCAAAATGTCGGTAGGAGAGAGCGCGATCGACAGCGCACAGCGGTTAGTCGTGTTCGCGATGAATGTTTCGATGCTCACCAGAAACGATAAGCGCCGATTTGTCGATTACATTCAAAAGGCTCAAGACGCCAAACTGCGGGCGAAAAAGAAGTGACGATGAAAGCGGAAAACGAGTTCGAGAGATACGGTCATCGCATAATGATGCGCGACATCGGCGCGGGCGTTCTTTCCGAAAGAACGGGACTGAGCGAGTTTGCGGCGGACGAAATATCTTTTTTGTTTTTCGATATTATGTACACGCCCAAGACAAAGCGGGCAATCAAGACGATGCTCGATATTGCGGCGGAAAAAAACGCGCGTGAAGGTCTCGACGATCCGCGCGGGTTATCGCTGTTCTCAAAGCGTCGGAGCGCAAACTTTTCCGCATCGAACAACTGCGGATACACAGGCGGCGGATTTAACGGAAAGGACGGCGAACAACAAATTCTGCGCACGGCGCTCGAACTTATCACTGAAAAAGATGAAGCGGAAAAACTCGCCGCCGAGCTAGCAGAGAGGTTCGGAACAGCGCTTTCGGTTTACGACGCGAGAATGCTGAACGCAAACAATATCGGCATAAAGTCGGGCGTGGGACTGCGGTTGAGTATGCTGATCTACATATTTTTGTGGAACGGTAAGCGCGGACTGACCGTAAGAAACCGCGCCGAAGCGTCACGCTTTTTCGGTGAGATATATTTGGGCGGCGGATCCGACGGAACGGTAGTCGGATATCTCGACGGCGACTATCGTTTGATCGACGTCGCGCGGTCGGAAACCGAAAGCGTTATCGACAAAGAGCAAGCGTCGGCGTTTTGCGAAAACGGGAAGAATCTCGGCGCCAAGTATATGATCGCGGCACGTCGCCATAGGGATGAAGAGAATAACGAATACTTCGATTTTACCTCGAAAACAGTCGATTTTATGTCGGACGCGGAGCGGAACGGACTGAAATTGCTCGATTTCATCATATATAAGCGAAACTCATACTTCGCATTGAAGGACGGTGCGCTTGCACCCGACGCAAAAGCGGAGTACGACGAGTTTCTGTACTGAAAGCGCGGCGCACAGTTTTAATCGGATAAAACCGCGAGTGTAATGCAGTAATAAGAATTATTCGACGGCAACGTCCGACGATGTAGGAATAATTGAATTGTTTTAATTCGGTTCCCGTCTTTACCGTTACAGTTAATTGCCAATATAAAATCGATTTAATTCAATGTATATTTATAAACGGCAAAAGGAAACAGCGCGGCATTGTGCCGCGCTGTTCGATATTATATATATATGTTTTGTGAAAAAATGAAACGACCGACTGCCGATCACAGGCTGCGGACGGGCAGAACGAGATAGATATACTCTTCTATGCCGCCGGCAGGGGAGACTACACACGCCGAAGTGGAGTTTGTCATATGCAAAACGACCGTGTCGCAATCCATACAGTGCAAAAACTCGATGAAATACCGCGCGTTAAACGATATCGATATGTCCGCGCCGTCGGTCTTGACGGGCAGGTTTTCTTCGAGGTTGCCCACTTCGCTGCGCGACCTTACGGTCATATTGTTTTGCGAAATGTCGAAACGCACGAGGTAGTTGTTCTTTTCGGAACGCGCCATCAGCACCGCACGGTCGATAGCGCCTTCGAACAGCGCTTTGGGAATGTAGACGTGCGTATCGAAATGTTGCGGAACTATCTGGCGGTAGTTGACGAACTCGCCGTCGATAAGCCGCGTCGTGATAGTCGTCGCGTCGAGCCGAACCATTAGGAAGTTTTTGTGCATAAAGAACTTGACGGTGTTGTCGTTGTCCTCGATGAGCCGCGAAATTTCGAGAATGGCGCGGACGGGAATGACGAGACTGGTCGACGCGGTGGTAGTGACAAGCGGCTTGACGCATTTAGCCAGCCTGTATCCGTCGAGCGCGACAGCCACGACGTCGCTCTCGTTGATCTCGAACAAAACGCCTTTGAGCGTAGGGTGCGCGTCGTCGGTGCATACCGAGAACGACACCTTATTGACGAGATCTTTGAGATCGGAATTCTTCATTTCGAAGTATTGCGTATCGGCGACGCTGTTTA
Organism: uncultured Christensenella sp.; assembly: GCA_910577435.1. GTDB lineage: Bacteria > Bacillota > Clostridia > Christensenellales > Pumilibacteraceae > Anaerocaecibacter. The sequence continues at coordinate 3,363 of CAJTLV010000008.1, forward strand.
CTTCGGGATACTGTTCGGCGGGATAGCAGCCGAATTCGCCTTCACTGCGCTCGTAATCTATTTTGAGCCGAGCGCCCGTCGCCGTGAGAACAATGCTCTGCGCGGTCAGTTTTTTTACGAAGTCGCCGAAGATCTTGCCCGGAACGACGACCTCGCCCGATTCGATCACATTGGCGCGTATCATATGCTCGATGGACAGCTCCAGATCGGTCGCGGTGAGAGTGAGCGTGCCGTTTTCGGCGGACATTTTTATACCTTCGAGTACCGCATTGGTCGTGCGGACGGACACCGCTTTGATGACCCGCGCTACCGCATCGCTTAAATCATTGCCGTTACATTCTAACTTCATTTATTTTCTCCTGACGTTGTTTTTGACATTGTAGCATAAGAATGCGAAAAAGTCAATATTTTTGTCGGATATTTACGCGCGGGGTTTGTCCGCCTTATACATTGCCGCCGTCTTTGCGTAATGTTCGGCGTGCGCTTTCTGTTCGTCCGCGACGGCGTCGGGGAGCGTCCGTATCACGCGCGCGGGAACGCCGACGGCGAGCGAATGCGGCGGAATGATCGTGCGTTCGGTGACAAGCGCGCCCGCGCCTATGATACTGCCCTCGCCGATGACCGCGCCGTTTAGGATCGTCGCGTTCATTCCTATAAGCGAGCATCGCTCCACCGTCGCGCCGTGAACTACCGCGTTATGCCCGATCGACACGTAGTCGCCGATCACGCAAGCCGCATCGGGGTCGACGTGAAGAGTACAGTTTTCCTGAACGTTGGCGTATCTGCCGAGCTTGATTTGTCCGAAGTCGCCGCGCAGTACCGCGTTGAACCATACCGAAGAATGTTCGCCGACGATGCAGTCGCCGATGACGTCCGCGTTGTCTGCGATAAAAGCCGTTTTGTCTACCGTCGGGGATATGCCGTTGAAATTACGTAACATAATTTTTTGCGCCTCGCTGTTTTCGACATTGTAGCTTATTTCGACGGATATGTCAATCCCGAAACGCTTGCGGCAGAACATAAAATGCGGAAAACACTTTACTTTTCGGGCGAAAAATGATAAAATACAATCGTTGATAATTTGCGGGAGGGCATAAATGAGAGACCACGAATCGGAAGAAATGTATCTCGAAACCATACTCGTGCTTAAAAGCGAGCGGGCTGTGGTGCGGTCTATCGATATTGCCGAGCGGCTCGGCTATGCCAAGTCGAGCGTGTCTCGCGGAGTCAATCTTTTGCAGGATCGCGGGTATATAGTGATCGACGACGACGGATTTATAGGGTTTACCGAATCGGGCGCGAAAAAAGCCGAGCACGTATACGAGCGGCACCGCGTGCTCACAGAATTCTTTATCGAACTCGGTGCAAACACCGAGCTTGCCGAATCGAACGCTTGCCGAATCGAACACGTCGTCGACGACGAGATATTCGAACTGATCAAAGCGCGCGTCGACGGACAAAACCGCCGATAGATAGATGTATGTAGAACAAAGCCCTCTGTTGCCTATGGGCAGACGGAGGGCTTTGCTTTTGCGATGTTCGACGGTTATCCGTCTAAACGGCTGTTATTATCGAAGTTGCCGCATATGCATCTGCACTCGATAGTGTTAGGGCGGTTGCCGTGCGAACAGCCGCACGGACGTTCGACGTGTCGGCAGCAGCACTGATGAGCGGGCGGTTCGGGACGTTGCTGTTCGCAGCACCGACAGCATTTGCACCGATTTTCGCATTCGCACTTGTTTCGGCAGTTGTTGCATCCGCAAAAGTTATTAAAGAACATAAAACACCTCCTGTTGTTTATGTACGTCCGTTCGAGGTGCGTTCTTATATTACAGTGTATGTACCTACGGGGTAAGGCGTGCGTAATTTTATGCCGATAGTTTGCGGCATAAAAAAGCACGGACCTATCGATCCGTGCAGTATAGCCGTAATATTCCGTTCCGAATTATTATTTAAGATGCGCGCCGCACGTCGAGCAGAACGTCGCGTCGTCGTCGTTGATCGCCTTACAGCTCGGACATACGTTCTTTTTAATGACGCAACCGCACTTGTCGCAAAACTTGCCGTCGGGAGTGAGCGGCGCACCGCAGTTGCGGCAGAACGAAACGCTCTGTCCGTCGCCGACGGGAGCTTGCGCCGACCTGTCGACAGGCGCACCTGCGGAAGCGTCGTCGGGCAGAGAGAACCCTTTTTCGCGCATTATCTCTTCATAGAAAGCGGCGGTCGCGACTTGCTTATAGGGCGTGATCCAAAAGTCGAGAATGCCGAACGTGAGCAACGTAAGCAGATTCCAGCCGAAAAAGCTGAACTGCAGGCAAAACAGCCGCCATTTGTTGCCTTTCATAAGTTCTATCGACCTTTTGCGTGCCTCGTTAGCCGACATCTGCGGATTGTCGGCGAGTATGTAATACGACATCGCATACGCATAGCTTTTGACTATTCCGGGAATTATGAACAGCAGCGACCACAGGCATACGAAGATATCATTGAGCAGGGCGAGCAGGAACGCGCGCGAGAAGTCTTTGTACCCGTCGAACAGGTTGCCGAATTCAATGCGCTTGCCGCGCATAATCTTCATCGACACCTGGACCATTCCGAGTGCCAACGGGCCGGACAGTAAAAGGATAACGATTCCGCCGGTGACAGCGCCCGCGCCGCCTAAGATGAGCGAATATACGAGCGTAATCAGCGCGAACGTACTCCAAACGGGTCCAGACCAGCTGTTGTCCATTTTTTGACGCGCGATCGCTCTTAAATCTTTGGCGTATAACATTTAGACCTCCGCAATGCAAATATCGATTAAGAGTGGTAAACGTCGGCGTAATTTTCGCTTCTGCGTAAAAAAGCACAATTTCACGCAAACGAAAACACCTAACGCATAATATAACATATAAAATATATTTTTACTATATGAGAAAGACGTAAAAATCGCATTAAAATATCATTAAATATTTTATCTGTGCGGTTTTGTCGGACGTGTGGGACGACGCGGCGGGCGGTGACGGAGCGAAGATCTTCTCGCGGAAGAACCCGCCGAGCGTCGAGGTGCGGCTTTACGCGCGGGCGCGGGGCGCGGCGCGGGTCTTTTGACCGTCGTTTTTTTGGTCGTTTCGATTACCGGTGTGCTTGCCGCTTGCGAAGCGGGCGTCATCACGTATACTTGTTTGTCCTTGACGGAGTAGAAAACGCCGTTAGCAAGCGGGATATATTCGCCTGCGCCGGTTGCGGGCATAGACGTCGGGGCGACGTCGCGCGAGTCCGACATTTGGATCATATCGGGACTGATGTTCTTGACGGCGTCTTTTTCCGCTTCTTTCTGTTTGCGTTCGATCTCGCGCTCTTTTTCGCGCAGTTCTTTTTCGACCAACTCGCGGCGCATACGGTCGAGATCGTCTTCGAGCCGCCTGTATCTGTCGCGGCTGCCGTTGTCCGTATCCGCCGTAGCGCCGAAATAAACGGGCGGGGGAACGACCGTTTGCGCGCTCTGTTGCGGTTGCGGTGCGGCTTGCGCCTGTGCGAGAGAAACGGTGAGTTTGTTTATAAGATCGCGCATACTGTCGATCTCGGCTTTGAGCCTGTCGACTTCGCGATTCGATCCGTCGGGAATCGGTGCGGCGGCTTGCTGATAGCGTTCGCTCTGTGCGCGCAGTTGCGCTTCACGCTCTTGCTGTGCGCGGAGTTGGGCTTCCTGCGCCTGTTGCATCATCTGTTGCGCCTGCCGCATCATTTCTTTGGCGGCTTCGGCAGTGGGATCGGGCGCGGCGGGATGAACGAAAGCGTTTTGCGGCGCGGCTTGCGCTTGCGCGGCGAGGGCGGCTTGTGCCGCTTTTTCGACCGCTTGGGTCTGCGCTTCCTGCGCGCGGAGTTGGGCTTCCTGCGCCTGTTGCATCATTTGTTGTGCCTGCCGCAACATTTCTTTGGCGGCTTCGGCAGTGGGGTCGGGCGCAGTCGGCGCGCTTGCCGGCGCTTGAACTATCACTTGCGGCTGAGGCTGCGGCTGTGCGTTTTGCGCAGTCTGCGCAGACAGCGCCTGCTCGACCATTTCCCGCGTTCTGTTCATAAAGTCTTCCGCCTTTTCGGCGTGCGCGGACTCATATTGCTCGCGTTCCTGTTCGCGCAGAAGAATATTCAGCTGATCGTCGAGATATTGTCCTATCTGTTCCTGCGCGACTTCCTGCGCGCGGTCTTCCACTTCCTGTTCGTCGAGCAGTTGATTGAGCTGTTCGTTCAGATAATGCCCTATCTGTTCCTGCACTTCCGCCTGAACCGTTTGTTGCGTAGCATCGGGCGGCGGCATACCCGGCTCCGAAAGTATAGCGTCGAGTTGAGCGTCGAGGTCGGCAACGTCGTTTACCGAATATTCATCGACGGGCGGCGGGGGCGGAGCAAAGATCGCTTCCTCTTGCGGCGGTACGTAAACGTTTTCCTCTTGCGGCGGAGTAACGATCGCGTCGTCGCTCGCAGGCGGCGGTGTAATGACCGTATCTTCCGCAACGGGCGGTACGATCGTTGTATCGTCTTGAAGCGGCGGGGGCGTTATGACCGTCCGATCTTCCGACGGCGTGTCGAAAGCGGGTCGACTCGACCCGTCCGGCATCACTACCTCCGCATCGAAAACTATGGGCGGCTCGGTTCCCTCGATAGTTTGGTCGCCGAAGCCGTTGAAATCTCTGTCTTTACTCATACAAGCACCGCAATATAAAGGTATATTATATGATACAATATTTACGCCGAAATGTCAATACTTTGATGCGTAATTTGTCGTGTATAATTAGTATTGTGTAATGCGGAACAAAATACCGCGCGCATTCGTCGCTCGAAAAACCGCAGTTCGGCACGGCGCGCGTAGAAGAAACGGCTATGAGTCAGCGTCCCCGTATTTGCGCGTTCGGAACATACCGCCGCGCTACTTCGAGGTAGCGTTCCATTTCGCTTTCCGTCGGCGGCGTGAGCGTTTTGGACGGAACGGTATCGCGCATAACGAAATATTGCAAGAAATATTTGTCCGCGCCCGCTATCATCCGCGCCGCACCGTCGATACTCGCTTCGTCGAAAAGTTCGGCGGCGACGGTCGTGCGAAACTCGCAGTCTATGCCCGCGCCGAGAATTATATCGATCGACCGCCGTATCGGTTCTATATCGAAACGGTGCGGATCGATCCCTGCCGTTTCGGCATAGCGGTCGGGCGAATTTTTGACGTCCATAGCGATATAGTCGACCAGTTTTTCATCGAGGAGCGCGGCGATCGCGTCGGGCTTGAATCCGTTTGTATCCAGCTTGATTTTGTAGCCGAGTTCCTTTATTTGTCTTGCAAACCTGTCGAGATCGGTGTACAGCGTCGGCTCGCCGCCCGTTATGCACACTCCTTCGAGTACGCCGCGCCGTTTGTTCAAAAACGCGAATATTTCCGCTTCGTCGTAAAACTCGACCGCCTCGCCCAATAGCTCGCTGTTGTGGCAGAACGGGCATCGAAAGTTGCAACCCGGAACGAACAGCGTGCACGCCGTGTGTTCGGGGTAGTCGAGCAGTGTTAGTTTTTGTATTCCGCTTATCTTTATGTATCTGTCCATAGTAAGGCATATTGTATCAAAAAGCGCGCGTAAAGTCAATTCGGAAATACAAATTGATCGGCGGTCGACGGAAAGATATGGGTAAAGTGCGGATTTGCTGAAAAAACGCCCGATAACCAATCGATTATCCGCATTATAAAGTAACGCCATTTTACAAACGCGCATAAATAGTATGTATGGACGAATTGGAACTTTTGGCGCGACTGATAAAGTGTGAAGCGGGCGGCGAAGGCACGGTGGGAATGCAGGCGGTTGCGTCCGTTATTATGAACCGAGTAAATCAGACGCAGGGCGAATACGGCAGGTACAACACGATAACCGACGTGATATTCGCGCCGCGTCAGTTCGAGTGCGCGACGGACCAACCGCAGAGCATATATTACATACTGCCCGACGCGGAGCATTACGCGATCGCGGAGTGGGCAATAAACGGCGGGAGACTGCCCGATCTTATCGACGCGCTGTGGTTTTTCAACCCGTATTCGCCGACGTGCCGAAATAACTTTCCCAACAACAACGGATATTTTCAAATACGCATAGGCGATCATTGTTTCTACAATCCGGCGAACAGCTATTTCAGCACCTGATTCTTTAATTTATTTAATCAAGTGACGAGGAGGTCATTAAAAATATGGAAAAAATACCCGTGTGCGATGTAAACATACCCGAAAATATGCCCGATTTCAATTCTCAGGGCAATGTCGGGTCGTGGCGGCAGGTTCTCGCCGAGAACATAGGAAAGCAGGTAAAGTTGGAGATCTCGCTGTCTATCGACGGTCAACTTCGAGTAGTGTGCGGCGAAATTTACTTTGTCGGCGCGCAATATGTGGCGCTGATCAGCAACGGGAAAGTAATTCTTTCCGATATACTCGGCATCAAATTCATAACTTTTTGCTGTCAATCGTAAATTACATATAATCTGTAAAAATTCGGGCGCGGTTTACGGAGCTATACCCTCTGTGCCGCGCTTTTAATTTGTCGGATATTGCGGTAAACTATTGCAAAAGTTCCCGATCTTGTGTATAATTGAAATACGATGAAGAATTTTATTTTCGATCTGTATAATACGCTTATCGAGGCGGACACCGACGAACACTGCGAGCAGACCTGGACGCCCGTTGTCGCATACTTCGGCGCGCACGGGATCAAGACCGATTGGCGCAGACTTATGGACGAGTTCGACAGATATTGGAAACTGTTTAACGAGCGCGCCGCCGCCGAGAAGAAGTTTCTTTTTCCCGAATGCGACTGCGTGACACAGTTCGAGAGTATTGCGCGCAGTGTGGGCGGCAAGCTGACGCGCGAGCAGGCGGCGGAAGCGCTGTGCATTATGCGCCGCGCGTCGCGGCGTGTGCTTCGACCGTTCGACGGAGCGAAAGAATTGCTCGTCGAACTTCGTTCGCGCGGAGCGAATACGTATTTATTGAGCAATGCGCAAGCGGCGTTCACGCGGGACGAGATACAAGAATGCGGATTGCAAGGCGCGTTCGACGGAATGCTTTTAAGCTCCGAACACGGTTGCCGCAAGCCCGATCCCGCATATTTCGAAATACTTTTCGATAAATTCGATCTGGACAAATCGGAATCGGTGATGATAGGCGACGACAAATCGAGCGATATTGCGGGCGCGGAGAGGTTCGGTATAGCGAGCGTATGGACGCCCGGCGGAGCGGCGGCGCACGCCGACGAGATTTTGGCGTTGCTTAAATGAAAATAAAAGCGGTAATTTTCGATCTCGACGGAACTCTCCTCGATACGCTGGACGATCTGACTGCGGCGACGAATTACGCGCTGAGCGCGCTCGGATTGCGATCCGTGCCGATAGAAAGAGTGCGCGACTTTGTGGGGAACGGTGTGGGAAAGCTCATCGAGCGCGCGCTCGCGTTCGTCACGACGGGCGAAGTCGACAAGGATAAAGATTACGACCGCGACGAAATGTTCGACGAATGTCTTAAAAAATTCACCGAGTATTACGACGAGCATAACGCGGACAACACGGCGCTGTACGACGGAGCGGAAAATGCGCTTGCAACGCTCAAAGCGCGAGGAATAAAACTTGCGGTCGTGACGAACAAGTACGACGGTGCGGCGCAGGCGCTCAAAGCCGAATATTTTCCGCAGGTCGATTTCGTAGTCGGTACGTCGGATACGATACGGCCCAAGCCGTCGCCCGACGGCGTTAATGCGGCGCTCGCCGCGCTCGGCGCGCAAAAGGGTAACGCCGTATTCGTAGGAGACGGCGAGACCGATATCGAGACGGCGAAAAATGCGGGCTTGCCCGTCGTTGCCGTGACGTGGGGATTCCGCGATCGCGCCGTACTCGAAAAGCTCGATCCCGATATTATCGTCGACGAACCGTCGCAGATAGCGAACGCGGTGGAAATGCTGTCCGAACGGAAGAGGTGAGGATATGACGCTCGAAGAATACCGCGAGCGAGCGGATAGTGCCAAACGCATAGTGTTTTTCGGCGGGGCGGGCGTGTCGACGGAGAGCGGCATTCCAGATTTTCGCAGTGTGGACGGGTTGTACAATCAAAAGTACGACGAACCGCCCGAAACGATATTATCCGCCGATTACTTTTACGCGCATACCGAAAAGTTCTATAAATTCTATTTTGACAAGATGATCTGCACGTCGGCAAAGCCGAACGCCGCGCACATAAAACTCGCAGAATGGGAAAAGGCGGGCAAACTTTCGGCTGTCGTTACGCAAAACATCGACGGCTTGCATCAGGCGGCGGGATCGAAGAAAGTTTATGAACTGCACGGATCGACTTTGCGCAACGTATGTACGCACTGTGGCAGAAGATATTCGCTTGCGGACATATTGAAAACGGCGCCGAACGTTCCCAAATGCGCTTGCGGCGGAATAATAAAACCAGATGTCGTGCTTTACGGCGAACCGCTCCCGCAAATTGAAACGGAGCGCGCCGTAAGCGAGATAATGAAAGCAGATATGCTCATCGTCGGCGGCACGTCGCTCACGGTGTATCCTGCGGCGGCGTTTATCGGGTACTATCGCGGCGCGCCCGAAAATCTTATTCTCATCAACAAAACGCCGATTGCGGGGTTTGTAAATCAGTTGAACGGTAAAATCGGCGAAATACTTTAATGCGTTCTACACATTATAGTAGCAAGAGCCTTGTGCGCTTGACATATAGTAAATCGTATGCTATAATACTTTCAATCATTATAAATCAGGGAGATTGTCGGTCTGCAAATGGACCCATATAGTATAGGTATCTTAATTGCGCTAATCGTTCTCGTGGTACTGTCGGGATTTTTCTCTTCTGCGGAAACGTCGTTTACAACGGTGAGCCGAGTTCGGCTGCACACCTTAGAGGCGGCGGGGGTCAAATGGGCGAAGCGCGCGGGCAAAATGATAGACTCTTACGATAAGTTGATCACGACTATACTTATCGGAAACAATATCGTAAATATAGTGGCGTCGTCGCTTGCGACGATGTTTTTCGTGCGCGTGCTTACTGTCGAAGAGGCGACTGCGGTCACGATTTCTACGATAGTGATGACCGTCGCGGTGCTGATCTTCGGAGAGATAACGCCCAAGACGCTCGCCAAAGAACACCCCGAAGGAATGGTCCACGCATTTTGCAACATGATATGGTTTTTGGAGATCGTATTCTTTCCGCTTACTTGGATATTCTCGCAGTGGCGCAAACTGCTGCTTAAAGTATTCAAGTTCAAAAAAGCGCCCGGAATTACCGAAGACGAACTGCTCACTTACGTAGAAACGGCGCACAGCGAAGGCGGTATAGACGAACACGAATCCGAGTTGATACGTTCGGCGATAGAGTTCGAAGATCTGGACGTGGGCGACATAATGGTTCACCGCGTCGGCGTGGTCGCCATCGCCGAAGATACTACGATGGAGAAAGTCGCACAGCTTTTCCGCGATAACGGGTATTCGCGTATGCCGGTATACAGCGGCACCATAGATACGGTGATAGGAATAATCCACGAAAAAGATTTTCTCATCGCGCATATGGATGGCGCGACAGATTTCAAAAAGTGCATTCAGAACACGGTGTGTCTGTCGGCGAATATGAAAATATCCGCCGCGCTCCGAATGATGCAAAAGAGTAAGATCCATATGGCGATCGTCGTCGACGAGTACGGCGGCACGAGCGGTATCATAACTATGGAAGACATTCTCGAAGAGCTCGTCGGCGAGATATACGACGAACACGACGAGATAGAGGAGTTTATCAAAAAGACGGGCGATAACGTTTACGTCATAAACGGCAACGCCGCGCTCCTCGATGTGTTCGACTATCTGGGTCTCGATATTCGCGAAGAATTCGAATCGTCGTCGGTAGGCGGGTGGGTCACCGAGCAGATGGAAAAGATCCCCGTCGCGGGCGAGAGTTTCGATTACAACAACTTGCATATAGTCGTAACCCGATCCACGCCCAAGCGCGTCGCCGAAGTGCAGATAACAGTGCAGGAGAGCGGCGAAAAAGAAGAATAAAGCGATCCAATACCTCGCGGACAGACCGAAAAACATTTATAATATATGAAACTTCAACAACTGCTTTCGATGACGCGTCGATGCGACGCGGACTTTCGATTAATAGCGGACGGCGACAGGATAGCCGTCGGGCTGTCCGGCGGCAAGGATTCGGTCGCGCTTTTGTGCGCTCTTGCGTCGTACCGCAAATTTTGTCCCGCCAAGTTCGAGCTGTGCGCGGTAACGATCGATCCGGGCGCGGGCGCCGATTTTGCGCCTATGATCGAGCTGTGCAAACAACTCGATGTGCCGTACCATATAGTAAAAACCGAAATAGCGCCCATAGTGTTCGAGGCGCGGAAAGAGAAAAACCCGTGTTCGCTGTGTGCGAAAATGAGGCGCGGCGCGCTGGACAACAAACTGAACGAGATAGGGTATAACGTACTCGCACTCGGTCACAACGCCGACGATACGGTGGAAACGTTTTTGCTCGGAGTGATCTTCGAGGGCAGGCTGAACGCGCTCGCCCCGTCGTCTTACCTCGACCGATCGGGAATCAAACTTATTCGCCCGTTGTTGTATGTGCGCGAAAAGGAGACCGCCGCGTTCGTGCGCGACAACGGTCTGCCGACTGTAAAGAATCCGTGTCCCGCCGACGGCAAGACCAAACGCGAGGATATGAAAGGCGTTATAGAATATATGAACGGGATAGCGCCGTTCGCGTTCGCCCGCCTGCACGCCGCGATAATGCACCCCGAAAGGAACAATCTCAATAAGTAATTCGGAATGTCCCTTTGCCGTCGGTACGACGCTTCGCCTTAAAGATGCGTAACGGCCGAGCGTATATTTCGAACGGTAAAAGCGTCGATCGGAACGGTCGACTTCCGTATCGTTGCACGATTCTTAATCATTCCTTAATAATTACCTTGTCCAATTTCCTTGACTTGGCGGTTTAATTCCTGTATAATTGACGGTATATGATATGCGGTCGAAGTAGCCGCTTATACGGAGTACGTTATGAAAAGAACTTATCAACCCAAAAAGCGCGCACAGCGCAAAGTACACGGTTTTCGTCAGAGAATGAAAACGCAGGGCGGCAGACGCACCCTTTCCCGTCGCCGCAACAAGGGCAGAAAGAACCTTACGCCCAAGCCGCTCGGAAAGTAATTGCTTGATAAAGCGCACAGGCTCAATAAGCACGGGTCGTTCGCATACGTTTATCGGCACGGTAAGCGCGTCGGCGAAGCCGATCTTGTTTTGATTTACACACCCTCGCGAACAGCGCGGGTGGGTTTTTCCGTATCGAACAAAGTAGGTAAGGCGGTCGTCAGGAACAAGGTAAAGCGCAGACTGCGCGCGTCGGTCGGCGGCAAGCTGGCTCGGCTCGGCGGGTGCCAGGCGATAATCGTAGCCAACACAACGGCGGCGGGCAAGGACTTTTGCGAACTCGACGGCGAGGTGGACAGGCTGTTCCGCCGCGCGGGATTGATGAGATGAAGCGCAAAACCAAGCGGATAATCAAAAGCATACTCACGTTTCGGTGGTTGTTTCTGGGACTTGTGTACTTCTATAAGAAGTGCATATCGCCGCTCACGCCGGACGTTTGCATTTACACACCGAGCTGTTCGACATATATGGTCGAAGCTATAAAAAAGTTCGGCGTGATCGCGGGTATAATATTGGGCACGGGGCGGATACTGCGGTGCGTGCCTTGGGCGACGGGCGGTTTCGATCCCGTTCCCGACAACCCGTACGGAGATATGAAATGGCTTTTCTGAACACAATAACGGCCCTAATCGGTCAGGCGACGGCGATCGCGCCGAATATCGTCGCTCCGGGCAAGATGTGGCACTTGCTCATTTTGAACGTGTTCGATTTCGTCGCCGATTACGGCTGGAGAATCGTGCTGTTTACGGTGCTGTTGAAACTCATTTTATCACCGCTCGATTTCTTTCAGCGGTACAAGCTCAACAAGAACCAAAAAATAACGGAGCGGCTCAAACCGACCTTAGAAAAACTTCAAAAACAGTACGGCGACGACAAACAGGCATTCTCGCAAAAGCAGATGGAGCTTAACCGCAAAGAGGGTTACAGCTACTTCTCGTCGTGCCTGCCTATGATAGTCACGTTGGTCGTATTCATCACGCTGTGGCTTTCGATGCAGACCGTTGCGCAGTATATGACGTTTAAGGAATACATCACTATGTACGACGAGTACACCTATGCGACGGAACAGGTGGAAAGCGCCGGCGGTTCGAGCGATCGCGCTACGGAAATCGGGCAGAGCGTTGTGTATCAGATGTATTACTACGGTATCGACGATGAGTTTACTCAAAAGTTCAAAGAAGAAAACGGACTTGCCGCCGACTTCGAACTGCATAACTGTAAAAAGGTTCAGACGTCGTTCCTTTGGATAAAGAACGTTTGGGCGGCGGACGTGCCGTGGGGCGACAAGGCAATACTCGATTGGGGTACTTTCGGCAAATCGATAGGTAAATACACGTCGGGACACGGATTGACGGACGAGCAGAGCAGTGCGATAGTGTCCGAAGGTATGTATAATAAGGTAATGGGCAAGCTGTTGAGCGACGAGGCCGCGAGCCGTACCAACGGTTATCTCGTGTTGCCCATACTTGTCGTTTTGCTCTCGGTCGGTTCGCAACTTTTGTCGACGTACCAGCAGAAAAAAGCGGGGCAGGTCAACGAGAAAGGCGGCGTTGCCACAAGTATGAAAGTAATGATGTTCATAATGCCCGTAATGATGGCTGTGTTCGCTATACAGTACGCGTCGATATTCACGCTTTATATGGTGACGAACAGCGCGTGCACGTTGTTCTTCAACTTCGCGTTTACGGGCATAATCAAACTGATGAACAAGCACAAACGCTCGCGCTATTACGGAATATCGACGGGCAGTACGCGCGCGTATTCGTCCGATAAATCGCCTATAATCCACTACGTCAAGGGCGCTAACCCCAATGCGGGCGCAAAACCCGTTCCGCCGACGGCAGAAGAACTCAAAGCCGCCAAAAAGCAAAACAAACCAGTCGCCGACGAAGAGAAGAGGAACAAGAAGAACGACGACCGTTCGGTGCGTGTGGTCAAGCAGAGCGCACGCCCCGATCCGCGCGATCTTATGAGCGTAAACTCCGCTGACCCGAAACCGACGAAAAAGAAAAAATAAGCCGTAAGGCAAAGGAAGTGAATCGTGAGATCTGTCGAAGTAACCGCAAAAAAGGTTCAGGACGCGATAAATCAAGGACTGGAACAGCTCGGCGTGCGTCTCGACGAAGTGACCGTCGAAGTTATCGAGCAGGGCGGTCTTTTTCGAAAAGCGAAAGTAAAATTGACCGTCGACGCCGACGCGGAAGCCGAAAATTCCGCCGCGTCCGCAGACAAAAAGTCGGAGCGGAAATCCGAGCGCGGATCGGAAGAGCCGAAAGCGCCGGTCAATAAGGAAAATGCGCAACCTGCCGGCAAACTCGCAAAAAATTCTGCGGAAAAAAAGGAAAAGACGGAAAAACCCTCCGCAGGCAAGCCGCAGACTAATAAAACCGAAAAGACGGACAAGCCGATTCAAAAACCCGAAAAGGCAGAGAAGGCAAAAAAGCAAAAACCCGAAAATTCCGACGACCCGAAGGAAAAGACGGAAGAAAGAAAGCCGTCGCGCGAGGAAAGCGCAACGGCGCGGGCGCACGCATTCGAGTTTATCAAGGGCTGTATCGAGCGTATGGGGTTCGACGGCGTGACGTTCGAGACGTCCGACGACGGTACGATAGCAATAGCTGCGTCGGAGGGAGACGATTCGCTCATAATCGGCAGGCACGGCGAAACGCTGTCCGCGCTCGCGTATCTCGCGGAGACGGGCGCGCGCGCCGAAAAGAGTAAAGTCAACATCACGGTCGACTGCAACGGTTATCGCGAACGCCGGCAAGCCTCGCTATCGGCGATGGCGCGGCGCAAGGCGGACGAGTGCGTGCGCCGTCATCGCAAGATAAAGCTGGAACCGATGGAGCGTGCGGACAGGCGCACCGTGCATTTTGCGCTAAACGACGACAACCGCGTCATAACATCGTCGGAAGGGAAGGAGCCTTACCGTTGCGTGGTAATCATCCCCAAGAACCGCGACCGCAGAGAAAATGTTTCGCGCGGGGAAAACGAAGAGTTTGCCGGGCAGTCGTCCGAAGAATAATATCGGCATATAATAATACGAAAGATAAATTAAATTGCGGTGCAACATATTTGCGCCGCAATTAATTTAATAGAAGAGAGAATAAAATATCCGTGTCGGTTTCGCGGCGCCGAGCGATGCGGAGAGAGCGCAAACTGCGGGCGGGCGATAGGCGTCGCAATAAATCGGTTTATGAAAAAACTCGGAAAATATTTACTTATAATATTATTTTTTGTCGGACTTACGCTATTCACGTTCAGTTTGATGCCTGTATTCAGGGCGTTCTCTAACGGACTGTTCTGGATTATGACGCTTGTCGGGTTTGTCACGTCTTTTTTCTGTATGTTCGGACTTATCTACCGACCGAAGGAAAAAGTCAGGCTCGACTCGAAGTACGTTAGGAAGGGAACGATCATATCGCGCGCGGAGTATGATTTTTTGCTCACTTTGAGGTCGATCGAGCCGGACAAGTACGAGGTCGTGCCGCAGGTGTGTTTGGCGTCTGTCATCGATAAAAAGACGAACAATACATACCGCAACGAGCTTTTCCGTATGTGCGACTACTGCTTTGTCGATCGCGATACGTTCGAGCCGAAATTACTGGTCGAACTGAACGACAGCTCGCACAAGCGCGCCGACCGCCGCGACAGAGACGCAAAGGTAGCTATGATCTGCAAGTCGGCTAAGATGCCGCTTGTCACGTTCTGGATGGACGAAGATCTATCTTTCGGTACCGTTCGAAAAACGGTATTGCGCGCCATCAAGAGTGCTTGATAATTACGAAGATAAGCGAGAGTAAATCGGTAATGAATGTATGCAACGATTGTCCGAGACGTTGCGGCGTCGACCGCGAACGCGCGATCGGATTTTGCGGCGGAGGGATAAAAGCGCGCGTAGCCAAGACGATTGTGCCGTTTTCGTATGAAGAGCCGTGCTTGGGACGGTTGTCCGCAGTGTTTTTCGGCGGGTGCAATTTGCGCTGTTCATACTGCCAGAACTATGCGATAAGCCGCGCGGCGGCGGGCGCGGAGTACGGAGACGAAGAACTTGCCGCGCTGCTCGACGGACTTGAAGGAGCGGCGGATCTCGTAACGCCCTCTCATTATATAGGTGCGATCGAGCGCGCACTTCCGTTTTGCAAGGTTGATCGCTCTATCATTTATAATACGTCGGGGTACGAGACGGAGGACGGAGTGCGTCGCGCGGCGGCGTTTACCGACGTTTTCCTTACCGACTTCAAATATAAGGACGCAAACAACGCCCTAAAATTTTCCGCCGCGCCCGATTATTTCGAATACGCGTCGCGTGCGGTAAAACTGATGCGAAAAAGCATAGCGGACGAATGGACTGAGGGAAAAGACGGAAAAATATTAAAGCGCGGACTTGTCGTCAGGCATTTGGTCTTGCCGAACTGTGCCGCAGATTCCGTGAAGATACTCGACTTTATAGCGGCGGAACTGGGCACGGACACCGTGCTGTCGCTTATGAGTCAGTTTACGCCAAACGGCATAGGCGTGCCTGCCGAGCGACTGAAGCGGCTGGAATATAAACTTGTTGTAGAGCACGCCGTCAAGCTCGGTTTTACGCGAGGATATATACAGGATTTTTCGTCGGCAGACGCCGCGTATACACCCGATTTCGGTGGGTGAACAGCAAAGATTCGGCATAAAATATTCGTAATTTGTTGATTTAACAGCCGAACGGTGATATACTATATAACAGAACTTAGATCGGGAGCTTTAATGTAAAGCACGATTGCCCGTTTAATATTCAACAAAGGAGACAGAATGAATACCAGCAAAATCCCGTATGAATACGAAGAGGACGAGTATGAGGAAGGTCTTACGTTCAAAAAGGTAGGACACTTCTTTAAGAAAGGTTGGTTGCGTATGATAGTGTACGCGCTGATACTTGCAGTAGCCGCATCGGTGGTGGTTTTGCCGATCAAGGTTTTCTATAAATCCGAAAACGTCGCCCAGACCTCGATCGAATTTATTTACGACGGTATCGAAAAGGGGCAGGATCCCAACGGCGGTACGTTCGATATGAGTACTGTCATTTCGACGACGGTACTCGACAACGCCGTAAAGGCGGCAAATCTCCAAGACAAGATCGCGGACATCACCTCTCTTCGCGATTATATGCGTGTCGAGGGCGAGTTGACCGACGAATACGTCAAGCTGTCCGCCGCCGCAGCCGACGGCGATCAGTCTGCGATAAACACGCTTCGTAACTATGAAATGTTTTCCACGCGGTTCAATATCATACTTTCCGAACCGCAAAGACTCGGATTGTCTGACAGCGAAGCTACTCTTTTGCTCGACGAGACGGTGGCGGCGTATGTGGAAGAGTTTAAGCGTCGTTATACCGTAATAGGAGCGTTCTCGACGGACGCGTTCAATCTGTCCGCAAACTCGTTCCTCGAGTTTACCGATATATACGATCTGTACACGCGCAGTCTCGCGCCCGTATCGGCGTATATCGATATTCTGCTCGAAGAAGCGCCTTCCTTTGTTTCGACCGTCAATAATGAGACGTTTACCACGCTCAAAAGCAAACTCGAATTATTGACGCTCAATTACACGATAGTGGACAACTATATTTTGACGAACAGCGTGTTCCGAGACAAGAAATCCGCCAAGATAGCGCTTCAAGAGAGCAAGAAGCGGCTCGAAGGTGAGATGACGAGCTTGGGCGCGTTGATCGAAAAACTCGAAACTCAACTTAAAAACTGGTCGCAGAAAACGGAAAGCATAATTTCGCCCGACGGCGGAATGACTGTCATCACGACCAACGATAAAGAATATATCGCGTTGCAAACCCAGCTGACCGAATATAAAAAGACGGAAATGGATTATGCAAACACGCTCAACAGCATAGATATGCGTCTCGGCAAGATAACCGACGAAACTCCGACGGACAGCGAGCATATAGATAACGCAGTCAAAATGTTCAAGGCTATCGAAGAGCAGACCGTAGCGCTTGTCGAAAAGGTCAACGATACCATCACCGACTATTACGACACGACGTTCGTGTCGCAGTCGGTGCGAAAGGTTTTACCGCCCGTTATGCGCCGCAAAACCGTGTCGTTCAACATCTGGATCATTTATCTCTGCGTAGTCGCGGCGGGTCTTATAGCGGGAGGTATCGTGACCGGTTCGAAGATCATACGCGCGAACGCCGCGGCGAAAAAAGCCAAGACTGCGGAAAACAATGCGGCGGAAGATACTGCGGCGGAAGATACTGCGGCGGAGTCCGTATCGACGGAAAATGACGAAAAGGCGTAATTCGACGGAGGATATGTAAATGAATTGCACTTGGCTCAAATCGGCTGTTTTCTATGAGATTTATCCCAACTCGTTTATGGACTCGAACGGCGACGGTTACGGCGATTTCAAGGGAATAACGGGTAAGCTCGATTATATAAAGTCGCTCGGTTGCAACGCCATATGGCTTAATCCGCATTACGATTCGCCGTTTATGGACGGCGGCTACGACGTTCGCGATTATTTCAAGGTGTCCGAGCGGTTCGGAACAGAAGAAGATTTCGACGAATTCATAAAGACTGCGCACGCAAAAGGAATGAAAGTCATTCTCGATCTTGTACCGGGACATACTTCCGAGCAGAACGCCGACTTTTTGAAAAGCGCGGAGCCGACGGAAAACGAGCTTAGCGACAGGTTTATATGGACGCGCGGCGAATGGGATTTTCCGCAAGGTTTCAAGGCGATTTCGGGCAGACACAACCGCAAAGGCAATTATATAGTAAATTTCTACTCGACACAGCCGTCGCTCAATTACGGCTTTAACCGCGTCGACGACCCGTCGTGGCAGATGTCGTACAAGTCGGACGCGGCAAAGAAAACGCGCGAGTGGCTCAAAGGCGTTATGAGGTTTTGGCTCGATCGCGGCTGTGACGGCTTCCGCGTCGATATGGCGGACTCGCTTGTCAAAAACGACGGGGAACAGGGCGAAAAACCGGCGACGAGCGAAGTGTGGAAGGACATACGCGCAATGCTCGACAAGGAGTATCCCGATACGGTACTCGTATCCGAATGGTCGAACGCACAGTCCATACGCGCGGGATTCCACGCGGATTTTATGCTCGATCATCACGGCAATCCGTACAATCTTCTCGTTCGCGGCGAAGAAGAACCCGACGTTTACAGCTATTTCGACATAAACGGACGCGGTGACGCGGGCAAGTTCGCTCAGGGCTTTTGCGAATGGTACGACAAGATAAAGGACGACGGATATTTCGCGCTCATCAGCTGTAATCACGATACGCCACGACTTGCGCCCAACTACACGCACGAACAACTCAAACTCATTTATTCGACGCTGTTCACTTTGCCGGGCGTGCCGTTTATTTATTACGGCGATGAAATCGGAATGAAATATATAAAAGATCTGCCGTCGGTCGAGTGTGGGTTTGCGCGGACGGGTTCGCGCACGCCTATGCAGTGGGATATGACGAAGAATGCGGGGTTTTCGAACGCCGAAAGAACATTTTTGCCGACCGAGATCGATAAAGCCGTCAACGTAGTCGCACAGTTAAAGGATAAAAAATCGTTACTTAATTTTATTAAAGAGCTGTTGGCGTTTCGTAAGAGCCGCGCCGAATTTACGTCGCGCGATTTCGAAGTGGCGCACGCAAAGGGCGGCGAACCGCTTGTATACAGGCGCGGCGGGCTTATATGCGTAGTCAATCCGCTCAAAGTCAAGCAGAGCGTTCCTGTCGTCGTAAATCCTAAAGCGCCCGTTCTGTTTAACATAGGCAAAGCGGCGAAACCCAAAAAGACGGGATTGGATGTTGCGCCGCTGTCGTTCACCGTATTCGAATCGAAATAATACGCAATGACCCGTCGCAAGTTCGGCGGGTCTTTCGGTTTTCGGCGAGTCGGTATCGCCGAATCGGAGGTGGTAATGAAAAATAAGGGTTGTTTGACGGCGTTGGTGCCGCTCATCATATTCGGCGGAGCAATCACGGGTATGATATTGATGATAAGCGGCGGCGAGAGTGAGAATACCGAGCTTATGATCGTCGGCGGCGTGCTTATTGCGGCGGGGATCATTGTCGGTTCGGTCTTGAACAAAGTGATACTCCGTATCAATAAAAACAAATCTGCGAACGCCGATGTCGGCACGCCGTCCGTCACCCCCGACGCCGACGCGATAGTCGACGACGACGATGACGATGACGATCAGTCTGACGATCGGCTTAACGAGATATTGCGGATCGCAAAACCCGCAAAAAAATCGGTCGACGCGCTTATGGACAGAGAGGACGCGCTCACCGAACTGATGTCCAGAAACGGTATGGACGATCTGGGCGAGAAATATGTAGAGGAAGCCGACCCGCTGTGGGATACTTATACGGGCGAGTATATGTGCGATGCGGTAGATAAGCTGTTCGATCTGGTCGATAAATATTATGCGCTTTACAACGAGCGACTTGCCGCACGCGAAGTCGGGACCGACGCGATCGAGAACGCCCCGTATGTCTATACCGCGCTGTCGCAAACAGCCGAACGGCGCGATGAAGGCGGGGACAAGATCGTAAAAGACGAGCCCGTGTTTGTGCGGAAAGAGGGAACGCCCGTTGCGACCGTCCCGCCGTTACATAGCATAGACGGAAAAAAACAAAAAGAAGAGCTTACGCCGCCGCCCGTGTCCGAACAGGCTAACGCGGGTAAAAAACCGACTGCCGCAGTCGGATACAAGCCTATGAAAAAGAAATAGATTTTCGCAGTCTCTTATTTTATGAAGAAATCAAAAATCTCTCGGTTGCTACCGAGAGATTTTACTTTGCATTGTTCGTATAACGTGTCGCTTACGGAAGGAAGCGAACGTCGGACACGACGAGTTTGTCGCCGCCGCAGGAAGGGCATGGCGCGCGGGTGGTCACTCCCTCGAACATATAACCCATATTCGCGTCGTTGACGAGTTGAAGCTCGTTGCCGCACGTTTTGCATTTTTGTGTGAATAGGTACACGCGCTCTTTTCGGTCCTCGATGGATCGAACTTTAAGGTACGTACCCTGAACGAGCTTTTTACACTTGCGGCAGTAATAAATGGCGTCGAACGCTATAAAGCCTTCGGCGTTCTTCGCGTCCTCCCACCGTGCCATACTTGTGTTGAGCTTTTCTATTTGCACGTCGTTGTATTTCGAGTAAATGTCCTTTATGTCTTCAGCCTCGAACAGGTTGATGGACGCTCCGAGCATCTCGTAGTTGATCATCGACAGCGCGTCGGCATTGTTCATCATAAACGACGTGCGCTGAGCTTCGTTTTTATTCATAAGCATACGGTTGACCGCGTCGAGCAGTTTGCCCGCGTCGCGTTCGGGAACTCTGTCTACCGCGTCCTGCAAAGTGGCGAGATCTTTGGTGCCTATCTTAAACATATGTTCGTTGCCGCATTTGCCGCATTTGAAAGTAATTATTTTAACCATTATACCCGCATCCTTCAATTTATCGTCTTTTATCGGTATATATTGTAACACTTTATGCCGACGATTTCAAGCGTTTTCGTAATTTAATTGAGAATCGGTGCGGAATTGAATGACTGCGGCGGCAAAACAAGACAATAAATCCGCTTTGAATCGGCTTGCAATTATCGACAGTCGATGTTATAATTAAAATTATGGATTTTTTCGAGAGCGATAATTTCAATGCCGAAGAGATAGCCGAAGAGACCGAACACCTCGCGCGCACTTTGGAGCTTATCCGCGAACAGATAGAACTGTTGGAAAACGACGGGTTCGCATATCGCACCGTCGACATATACGACGAGCGCGATGTGGAGGAGTACCGCACCGACAAGTTCCGCCACGACGGGCAAAAGCAGGTCGCACGCATACTGAGAGCAAGTTTGGATACGCCGTATTTTGCGCGAATGAAGCTGGTGCCTTTGGCGGAAAACACGCGGATAGATACTCCGTCGATGACGCGCGCGCGTTCGCTCGCCGACACGGGCGCGCCGCTCACGGAGAGCGAGACCGATATTTATGTCGGTGCAAACGTTATATTCCATAAAGACAGAATAATAGTGTATTCGCACAATTCGCCGCTCGGCAACCGCATTTACGACAGGTTCGAGAACGGCGAGATAGAGTGCGGCGGATACAAATATAAAGTCGTATTCAGGCGTAAGTTCGACATTCGCGGCGGTAAGCTGGAGGCGGTGTTTCAGGATTATTCGTCGGCGACGGGCGGGGTGGTGTACGACAAATTCCTTGCGCATATGCTCAAAGTAAAGCGCGGCGACAAGCGCCTGACCGACATCATTCCCACGATACAAGCCAACCAGAACGCCATCATTACTCGTCCCGCCGACGAGAACTGCGTAGTGACGGGTTGCGCTGGTTGCGGCAAGACGATGATCATTCTTCAACGTCTCGAATATTTGGGTTTCAATAAAAAACTCGACCTCGACAAGGCGGTCATAATCTCGCCGAGCCGTCGGTATATAGAACACATTCAGCCCGTCGTAGACGATTTGATGATCAACGCCGCGCGCAGACTCACAATGTCGGAACTGTATCTCGAACTCATTCTGTCTCTTCGCGGCATAAAACCGTCGGCCAGGCGGCTTCTTGCGGCGGCAGAGACGATCGGCGACGACGGAATAGGCGAAGAAACGGCAAAGCTGTGTTACGGCGACGGCGTAAAGCGCAAACTGATAACCGCGCTCGCCCCCACGAAAAAGGCGTATTCCGAACGGCTTTCCGCTTACCGCGCACATATTCGCGCTTACGAGGACGAAGTCGCGCGCGCGCGCAGTTTCGGATATTCCGGACCGGACAAAAAACCGACCGCGCCCGTCGTTTCGGTCGACCTCAACAGGTTTCCGTTTATTCCCCGTCTCGGCGGCGGAAATTCCAAGTGCAAGCTGTATCTTTTGCTCACCGCATATTGCTATATACTCGGCAAACCCGCATTCGACGGCGCGCTGTTCATCGACGAGGGGCAGGATTACTTTCCCAACGAGTACAGGCTGTTGGCGGAATGCACACGGGCGACGGTCAACGTCTACGGCGACGAAAATCAGCAGATCACGGAATGCGGCGTCGGCAGGTTCGAAGAACTTGACGGTATGTGGAATATCGAGCATTATGCGCTCAACGAGAATTACCGCAATGCACGCGAGATAACGGAATACGTGAACGGTCTGCTCGGTATGAACGTAACGTCGCTCGGTCTTACGGGCGGAACGGTACGCGCGGCAAGCCTTGCCGAACTGAAATCGGCAGTGCAAGGCGGCGGCGACGATCGTATCGCCGTCATATATTCGGAGCGCGACGTTCGTACCCGCGACGCTCTCGTCGGGATCGTGCCTGCCGAGCTTTTGTACACCGTTCGCGAGTGCAAGGGAATGGAGTACGAGCGCGTCTTTGCCTGCGGAGAGATGTCGAATGCCGAAAAATATGTCGCGTATACGCGCGCACTGTCCGAACTGTATATAGTAGACAGCTCCGTATAATATGTAAAACGCGTGTAAAAATATGTAACACAATTTTTATTCGGTCGTACTTCGGCAGAAATTTTACGCCTCGCGACACGGTTCGCCCATTTGTCGGTCAATGACCGATCGTATAATATAAACACAATTGTGGGATTGCGGGCGTAAGTCGGCGGTTTCGGCAAACATAATAAGCGGTGGTGCGATGAGTAATTCGAATGGTGACAAGGCAGTCAAGAGGCCTAATTTTGCGTTGATAATTCTTACGATATGTTGCGTCGCGGTGCTTGTAACGGGCGTCGGTGTCGGA
The DNA here is from genome assembly GCA_910577435.1 of uncultured Christensenella sp. GTDB lineage: Bacteria > Bacillota > Clostridia > Christensenellales > Pumilibacteraceae > Anaerocaecibacter. Next base: position 26,345 of record CAJTLV010000008.1, read on the forward strand.
TCGTACTATTTCGGAAAGAGCGGAGAGACCGTTGCCGGCAGAACGGTCAAAATGTATATTGCGGACGATTCTACGACGTACAGTCTGACATCGGAACTTGTCGGCGCCGTCGCGGACTCCGTAGTGGAGATACGGACGGAGAGCGTGCGTACCGTGTGGGGTTCGCAGTATGTGACGTCGGGCGCGGGCAGCGGTGTGATCGTCGGACACAACAGCGGATATACGGGATATTATATCGTGACTAACAATCACGTCATTTCGGGCGCGAACGAAATAACGGTGACTTTGCGTTCGGGCGCGAACTACGACGCGGAGCTTATCGCAGCCGATGCGGACGGGGATATTGCCGTCGTGTTCATAGAAGAGACCAAAACGCTCAACGTCGCGACGTGGGGAAAAAGCAGCGATTTGCAAGTGGGAGACGAACTGATCGCGATAGGAAATCCGCTCGGCTCGCTCGGCGGAACGGTCACTAAGGGCATACTGTCTGCGAAAGAGCGGTCGATAGTCATCGATAATTACACTATGACTTTGTTGCAGACGGATACCGCAATCAATCCCGGCAATTCGGGCGGCGGGCTGTTCAATATGAAAGGACATCTTGTCGGTGTGGTAAATGCCAAAACGTCGGACGAGGAGGTAGAGGGTATTTGCTTTGCCATTCCTTCCGAAACGGCGTGCGCGCTGGTGAGCGATCTTATAGAATACGGCACCGTCATAGGACGCGTGGATCTGGGCGTAACGGTGGGCAGTGCCGCCAAAAACGACGGGAGTACGATAGTTTACGTTACGCAAGCGCCCGACGACGGCGGAGACGACGGATTCAAGTTGTACGACAAGATCGCATCCGTAAACGGTCGGGAGATCTCATCGCTACTCGATTACAACAATGCTTTGGCGGCGATCAAGCCGAACGACGAAGTGGAGATCGTAGTTTATCGCGGCACGTTGCAGCATAATTGGCCCGGCGGCGGTAACATCGCGTTCGCGTTCGATCCGACGACGTTTACCGTCACCGCGCGGCAGCGGGGATGATCGGGAAATCGTAGTGCGAAAAAGCCAATTATCTTAATTTACTTGCGTCGGACAGTCCGATGTGTTAGAATATTCGTGCAATAATTCTCTACATCGGAGGACGCAAGTGGGCAATAAAGTTGATTGCGGCGTAATGGCCGCATACGATTACGACGGCGGCAACGTCGCGATAGACATTTATCACGGCTTATATACTCTGCAGCATCGCGGACAGGAGAGTTGCGGGATAGTCACGAACGACTATGTAAAGCTGTATTCGGTAAAGAACAAGGGACTTGTAAACGAGGTGTTCAATAGGGACAATCTCGCAACTTTGAAAGGCAAGATCGGCGTGGGTCACGTGCATTACGGCGGCGACGAGAACGACGCGATACCGCCCATTATGTCGCGGTACTGCAAGGGCACGATAACGCTCGCTATGGACGGACATCTTACCAACTATGACGAACTGCGTTCCGAACTCGAACAGCGCGGCGCGATATTTCAGTCGTCGTCGCACGCCGAAGTGATAATGAATATGATAGCCGTCGCACGCACTAAACTGCCCAGCGCCGAAGCGGCGGTGTACGACACGATGCTGCGGCTTAAAGGCGCGTTTTCGGCGGTGCTGATGAGTCCCAAAAAACTGATAGCGTTCCGCGATTCTTTCGGCGTGCGTCCGTTGTCGGTAGGCAAGCGCGGCAACCGCTGGTTCGTCGCGTCGGAGACGGCGGCGTTCGACGTGATCAAGGCGGAAAAAGTGTGCGACGTTCTTCCCGGCGAACTTATAAAGATCGACGAAACGGGCGTGTCGCATATGACCGACGGCGTAAGCAAATCGCCCGCTCACTGTATATTCGAATACGTGTACTTTGCCCGCCCCGATTCGATGCTCGACGGGAACAACGTGTATCAAGCGCGTATAGATATAGGCAGGGAACTGTTTAAGGCGCACCCCGTAAAGGCGGATATGGTGTTCGGCGTACCCAGCTCCGGACTGCATTTCGCGCTCGGTTATTCGTATGAAAGCGGCATTCCTTACGGCGACGGACTTTTCAAAAATTCGTATGTCGGCAGAACGTTTATTCGCGGCACGTCCGAAGAACGGTACGAAGCGGTTTCGATCAAGCTCAATCCGTTACGCGGCGCGATAAAGGGTAAAGACGTTGTAATAGTGGACGACTCGATCGTGCGCGGAACGACAAGCGCCAATCTCATACGTCTTATCAAAGACGGCGGCGCCAAGTCCGTGCATATGCGCATTGCGTCTCCGCCATTTTTGTGGCACTGCAAGTTCGGTTCGGACATTCCCGACCGCAAACAGCTCATCGCCGCGAGAATGAGCGTCGAGGAAATAAGAAAACAGATCGGCGCGGACACGCTCGGTTATCTGCCCGTCGAGGCGTTCGAACGCATAGGACTTAAAGCGTGCGAGCATTGCGAGGCGTGTTTTACGGGCGTATACCCCGACGAGATCGAGAAATAAATTTATGACCGACGGCGAAAGGACACAGCAGCCGCCGCAGGGCAAGCGCGAACGGTTTCAAGCCGAACTCAGAGCGCGGGCGGAGCGGATTAGGTGCGTATATAACGACGTGTTTACGATAAAGATACCGCAGCTCGTCGCGTATTTCATACTCGGAATGTGCGCGGTCGCGTTGCTCGTCGTCGCTATGATTTTCGACGGGGGCATTCGGGTGGGCGCTATGCTCGGCGGAATAGCCGTCATTATTGTGCTGGTCGTCTGGTATTTGGCAATGCGCGCCGCAATGCCGATGAGTTTTATGCAATACACGGCGTTCGACAACGGCAAGCGTTATACGTTTTGTGTCGTCGGAAAAAAACGTTCGCTTTTTTCAGACGGAGAGAATATCGTCGAAACGGACAGGCAACAGTATCGGCGGCTGGACGAAATGCCCTTTCTATCGTACCGTTGCGACTTTTTCGCGGATATGACGGTCGACGTGCGTATAGGCAAGGCGGAGACCGAAACTTTTGCGGGCACGACCGTTGTGAACGGAAAGACGGTCAAGTGCAAAATAGTGTTCAGGAACGGCGAACCGTACATAGGTAATGTCGGCGGAGTCAGAATCAAATATTTCGACGTGAATTCGACTAATGAAAAGTTTGTCGTGCCGCAAGATCTCCGCGCCGCCGTAAAGGCGTTCGGCGTACCGATGCCAAAGCTCGGCGGAATAGTCGTTAAGTAACGTTGCGGCGCGGAACGGGGATTGAGCGTTCGATATGTTTTGCGGTTCGGGTAAATTCCGAATTGTGTCGAAAAACATTGTAATTTTTTATAAAGTATGCTATACTTATTAATACAACATACACATATGGGAAGAGGTGTTTTATGGAACGTAAAGCAGGAGTATTGATGCACATTTCGTCGTTGCCGAACAGTCGCGGCATAGGCTCTCTCGGCAGAGCGGCGTATGAGTTTGTCGATTTTATGGCGGACGCCAAGCTGTCGCTGTGGCAGGTCTTGCCGCTTTGCCCGACCTCATACGGCGATTCGCCGTATCAGTCGCCGTCGGCAGTCGCGGGCAACCCGTACTTTATCGATATAGACACGCTGATCGACGAGGGATTATTGAAACCCGACGAGGCGGCGGAGTATGCCGTTGCGCCCGTAGACTATGCCGCTGTGTATTTCGAGCGGTACGCAACTCTTAAAAAAGCGTTTCGCAGGTTTGCCAAGACTCCGCCCGAAGACTATGAAGCGTTCAAAATGGAGAACGCTTTCTGGCTGGACGATTACGCACTGTTTATGGCTATCAAGGAAGCTCACGGAATGCAGGCGTGGGAGACGTGGGAGGACAGATATAAATACCGCACGGCGAGTATGAAAAAGTTCGAACGCGCCGCCGAATTTCACAAGTTTTTGCAGTACGAATTTTTCAAGCAGTGGAGCGCGCTCAAAGCCTACGCCAACGGCAAAGGGATAAAGATAGTCGGCGATATGCCCATATATGTTGCATATGATTCCGTCGAAGTTTGGAGCAATCCCAAACAGTTCCTGCTTAACGACGATCTGTCGCGCAAGGTCGTTGCGGGAGTTCCGCCCGATTATTTCTCCGCCGACGGACAGTTATGGGGCAATCCCATATACGACTGGGAATATATGAAAAGTACCGGTTACGAATGGTGGATAATGCGAATGTCGATGGCGTTGAAACTGTACGACGTCGTGCGTATCGACCATTTCCGTGCGTTTGCCGATTACTACGTCATTCCCGCAGGCCGAGCGGACGCTCGCGTCGGAGAATGGGTGACGGGTCCGGGACTCGAATTTTTCAATATCATAAACGAAAGGCTGGATCACCCCGCTATCATCGCGGAGGACTTGGGCGAACTGCACGACTGCGTGCGCGAGCTGGTGCGTGCGACGGGTTTTCCCGGTATGAAGATAATGCAATTCTCGTTCGACGGTAATCCATATAACGATTTCTATTATACCAATTATAACGAGAACTGCGTCGCCTATACGGGTACGCACGACAACGATACTACGCGCGGCTGGTTCGAAGCGAACGACGACGGGCAGAAAGATCTCGTGCGGCGCACGCTGGGCTATTACGGCGGGGAGATAACGGCGGAAATTATCGAGAGGCTGTTCTCGTCGCGCGCGAACACGGTCATCATTCCGATGCAGGATTTTTTGGATCTGCCTACGTCGGCGCGAATGAATATCCCGTCGACGCTCGGCGGAAACTGGGCTTGGCGCTCTGAACCCGTATGGAGAGAAAAGACCGAGACGATACGCCGCCTCGTCGAAAAATACAACAGAGAGTAAAAATTCCCCGAAAGGGGTTTTTTTATTGCGATGTTTCGGTTATGTTCGGAAGTACAGATAATGAAAGTGGGAAACGGCATAATGTATCGGCATTGAATAAAAAATCGTCAAAACGGAAAAAACACATTAAAACGTTTGATTTTCTTTATTATAATTGTTATAATTAACAGACAACATTTAATAGGTATAGGTGTCACTTGTGTTAAAACGCATTTCGTTATGTATAATATCTATGGTTATGGCAGCCACTATGCTGTGCGGCTGTTCGTTTTTCGTTCACGATACGGAGCGCGACTACCGTCAGGTTGCGGCGACGGTCGGATCGTACACTATAAATAACAGCCTTGTCGAAGTTGACGACGACGGTGAAACTCACGTCACGCCCAAGACTTACACGACAACCGAAAAGACTATTTACAAGCGCGATCTCGTAGAGTACGTTTATAACAACGCAAGCTCTTTGCAACAGTCGTTTTCGTCTGCACAGGCGATGTATAAATACGCGATAGAAATGCTCGTCAATCTCGAACTCGTAATAAATGAAGTGGACGCGCTTATCGACGCGGGCATAGTCGAATGGGGCTTGACCGAGACGAACGCCGTCAAAAAACGCATCTATTCCGCAATAGACAGCAACCTTATATCCATTCAGAATCAGATCCTCGAATCGCGCGACAAACCGCAAATTTCCACTTCGGGCGACAGCGACGTGAGTACGGATACCACGTATCCCGTTAAACCCGACGACGAGGATGACAGCGAAGATGTCAAAGATACCGAAGTCTGGGAGCCGGAACTGTCGCGTTATCCCGGAATGCACGGCGACAGCGAACGGCGCTCGCTCGAAAGAGAGGCTGTTAATCGGTTTATAGCGCTCATAAAGAACCGAGTCAAAGACGATTTCCGCCTCACCGCCGAAGATAAGGCCAAGTTCGCCGAAGACGACGAGCGCATAAACGAGGTCATCGCGACGCAGGGTATCGAGATGGTTTACCCTATACTCTGCGATACGCATTATATGTACTATATTTCCGGCAAAGCGCTCGAACGCTCCCAGAAAATAACGCAGATGCAGACATATCTTACGGAAAACTCCGAAGTCAGCGACAACGACGTCATAAAGTCGTATACCGATACGCTCAATCAGCAACGCAGCACCTACACAAACGATATTTCCGCGTATGACACCGCAATGTCGGACGGTTCGACGACTGTTCTTTACCATCCCAACAACAATCACTTCTATGTTAAGCACATTCTTCTGCCGTTCTCGGACGATCAGAAAGCCGCGCTAGCCGATTATAAGGCAAGGCTCAACGTGACCAAAGACCAGATAGAAGAATTCCGCGACAGGCTTGTTTCGGGCATTGTGTGTTATCCGCACGTGGCGGGAGAAGACGACAAGACGCGCCCGATGAGCGTCGCGCAGGTGCTTGACGAGATCCGCGCCAAAATGCTCCCGTTGGAAGGCAATTCGGAGCGTGCCGACCTGATGTTCGACGATCTTATTTATAAGTACAATACCGATTCCGGCGCGTTCGGCAATAATAAAGGTTATGTCGTAAAGTATAAACTCAACGCCGACGAGAGCGAGAAGTATATGCAAGAGTTTGCCGACGGTGCGCGCTATATGCGCGACAATCTCGAAGTCGGGCAGGTCTATTACACGCCCGTCGTCACCGATTACGGCGTGCACATTATGTACTTTGCTTCGACTGTCGAAGTCGGCTCGGTCAATCTCTACGATTACACCACGCCCGGCAAGGTAGAAACGTATTTCGACGTCATCAAAGCGCCGCTCACAACATCGCGGGAAAACGCCGCGTATTCGAAGTGGGAGAGCAACGTTCTCTCGTACAATCTCGACAAGTACGCGACGTTCTACGAAAGCAGATACAAAGATCTTTGGGAATAAAACTTAACACGCAAACAACTTAATTCGAATTAACGACGGGCGTCTTTTCGGCGTAACCGTTTTCGGGAGGATCGGATATGGGAAAATTCGGCGGCTACGGCGGCGGTGGCGGAATGAATATGCAACAGATGATGCGCCAGGCGCAGAAGTTGCAGGAGCAGATGAATCAAGCCAAAGAAGAACTTGAAAACGCGCGCGTGACCGGTACTGCCGGCGGCGGCGCGGTCACTGTGACCATTTCGGGCAGTAAACGCTTTATTTCCGTCGAGATCAAGCCCGAAGTCGTCGATCCCGACGACGTGGAAATGCTCGAAGATCTCATTACGGCGGCGGCGAACGAGGCTTATGCCAATGCCGACGAACTTGTCAAAAACAGTCCGCTCAATCAGCTGGGCGGAATGTTCTAAATCGATTTTAACGAATGAAAGAGATCCAGAGCATAGCCGTGCTTGCGAGCCGTTTTTCGGCATTGCCGAGCGTCGGCAGAAAGACGGCGCTACGCTATGCGTATGCGGTCATCGATATGTCCGACGACGAAGTGAACGCGTTCTGCGCGGCGCTTCGCGACGTTAAAGAAAATGTTCGTCTGTGTGACGTTTGCGGTAACTTTACAGACGCAGACGTATGCGATTTTTGCAGGACGAGGCAGAAAAAACAGATATGCGTCGTGTCTTATCCCAAAGATATCGCCGCGATAGAAAATTCCGGCGCGTTCGACGGCGTATATCACGTTCTTCACGGCACGCTGTCGCCTATGGACAACCGAACGCCCGACGATCTGAACATAAAATCGCTTGTCGGTCGGCTCGACGGTGTGGAAGAGGTAATTATCGCGACCAATCCCGATGTGGAGGGCGAGGCGACGGCGGTGTATCTCGCGCGGCTCATCAAGCCGCTCGGCGTCAAGGTGACGCGTATCGCACAGGGAATTTCTATGGGTTCGGAACTCGAATACGCCGACGCGGTAACGCTCTCGCAGGCACTGGGCAGACGAACGGCACTGTAATTGCAGTTATACTCGGACATATTGTCCGAGTTTTTTATAATAAATCGCAAGGGAGAAAATATGCGGGTCGATAAAGCGCAGATGCGTGAGTTTTTCGTCAATTATCACGGGTTCGGCGAATTTTTCGCATTGAACGCCGACGCGGCGCTCGACGCGATATTTTCGCGTATCCGCTCGGTGCAGTTCGACCCGCTCAATGTAGTCGGTCGCAATGCCGAACTTGTATGCTTTTCGCGGAACGGCAATATAACGCGCAACGACTTGGCCGCCGCATTGTATGAAAGAAGGGTTCTGGTCGACGGCTGGGATAAAATGATGTGCGTTTATCGCACGGATGAATTTTCGAAATTCGCGTTTGTGCGCAAGGCTATGACCGATCAGTACGGTTTGACAATGGAATGGCGCAATCAGCGCGACTGCCATAACTTTATGGAAGAGGTGTACGATTATATAGACAAGCACGGCAAAACGCTTGTCACGGACATCCCGTCGCAAAGCACGGGGAACGGCGGTTGGGGGCCGTCCAAAGTCGCGGGCGTGTGCTGTGAATATCTCTGGAACTGCGGCAGACTGACCGTCGCTTACAAAAAGGGAGTAGTTAAGGCTTTCGATACGACGGAGCGTCTGCTCGGAATAAATCCGGACGAGAATGCGTTTGACCGTTTTGAAGAGTTTGAAGATTGGTATGTAAAAAGACGGATCGCGTCTGTCGGCGCGGCGAGGTGGACTAACGGCGGTGCTTGGTTGGGCGCGTATACGGAGAACGGCGAGCGGCGCAGAAAAGTTTTGAACAGGCTTGCCGATAACGGACAATTGACGGCGGTGCAGGTCGACGGCGTTAATGGCGAGTATTACATAAATACGGGCGACGAGAGATTTTTCGAAAAAGCTGCCGACGACCGCGCCGTGTTCGTTGCGCCGCTGGATAATATCATTTGGGACAGAAAGACGGTAAAAGACGTTTTCGATTTCGAATACAGCTGGGAGGTGTACACCCCCGCCGCGAAACGTAAGTTCGGCTATTATGTGCTGCCAATACTGATCGGTAGCAGATTTATAGGACGTATAGAACCCACGCTGTCGAAGAAGAAAGACAAGTTGACGGTGAAAAATATATGGTTCGAAAAAGAATATACGCCGACGAGCGACGATATACGCAAGATTTCGGCGGAGATAAAAAGACTCGCGGCGTTTTTGAATGTAGATCTTGACGAAAGCGTCGAGACATTGACAGTAATGCCGATCGGCGGGTAAAAAGAAAATCAAGGGAAAAATCTATGCTCAAACATTTGCCAATTCGGTCGTTGTGTGATATAATATCAAGCGTCGACTGTTAGATTGACAGATGCAATCTATGCTGCTGTGGCTCGGTTGAACAGGCTGACCGCTGAACAGTCGCAAAGCGCAAAACTAATGAATAGGTATTATGCTACTGTGGCTCAGTTGGTAGAGCAGCTGATTCGTAATCAGCAGGTCGGCGGTTCGAGTCCGCCCAGTAGCTCCAAAACGTCGGTTTCAGGGTTACTAAATCTGGAATCGGCGTTTTTCTATGTCCGAAAATTCCTTTCGGCGCGTTCGAAATGTCTTCGGAGCTGTGTATATCGGTTAAAAATTGGGTACGGTGGTGGGTACGCCGTCAAGGAAGTCGGTAATGATTTGCAGAACTTCATCGTATTGTCTCCGCAGCCGTTCGAGCTTTACATTGTCCGAAATACTGCCGTCGAAGAAAAGCGCCTTGTCGAGCTGTTCGGGGTGTGTATAAATGTTGAGCGTCATCGTCGCGTCGGCGTGACCCATAAACATCGCGACCGTTTTCGCGTCGAGCTTTTTTACACAGACTGCGATCGTTCCGAACGTATGCCGCAGCTCGTGCAGGTGATGTTCGGTCGTGACTTTTTTTATCACCTGTGTTGCTTTGGCTTGTTCGAGTGTAAAGAATCTTCCTTGTGCCGTCGGCGTTATCTTTTGAAGTAGCGCTTTCGCCAGCGGAAATAGCGGAATGTCTCTATCGGACGTTCTTGTTTTAGTGCCGGGAATATGTAAGACGTTCTTTTCGAAATCAACGTCGATAGTCCGAACGGCGATCGCTTCACTGCGGCGCGTTCCCGTGAGATAGACGAAAGTGTAATATAGCTTTTTGTTTATCGGAATATTGGCGGCTGCATAAAGCGTTTTGAAAAAGTTCTTTTGCTCGTCGAAGCTCAACGCCTCGCCTTTTTGCTCTATGTGCTTTACCTTAGACACGTTGTCGCAGGCGTTTCGATCGGTGATTTCCAGTTGCTTGGCATAACCGAGCAGATTGTTCAAAAAACATCGAACAACTTGTCGCGTGCGTGTTTTTTCGATAGTCAATAAAAATTTCTCGATGTCTGCGGCTTTGAACTTGTCGAGCGGAATATCCAATCCTCCGTCAATGACCATATTGAATGAGCGGTTGATCGAACGCAATGTATTCGGCGTTACCGTTTGTTGTTTCTTCGGAAGATAGATGTCGTTGTAGAACTCCGACAAGGTAGGAACTTTCGATTTCTTTTGTTTGGTTTGTTGTTTTTTCTCCTTTATTTTGGCGGTGAGCTTTCGTTCGAGTTCGGGGATAGTTCGTCCGTAAATCGAACCGAAAGCGGGTGTGCGTAGCTCGATCAGACCGTTCGGTCTTATCCTCACCGAGCCTTTTATATTCAGTTTGATAATCATTTGGTTTACAAGCTCCAATGTATCATCAAACCCATTGCCTGTATCCGCGTATTCGTAAACGACGGGAATAGCCGTGTCGAAATCGTCGTAAGCGCGTAAGATCCCGACGATCGATTTAAGCGCTTGTTTAATCTCCGATATTGCGACGTCGATTTTATCGACGGCATTGGTCGCGATTTTTGCGTGGTGTGCAATAAAGTCTCTCATAGGTAAATCCCCCTTAAATGTAGTAGGGGGAATTATACGCTATGGGAGAATGAAATTCAATGTTATCTATTTATTTATCTCGGATTAGAAATACTATGCCGCGAAGGATAAGTATTAAAAGCGTATAGGCTGCTAAGCAGATGTAATATATCCAATTACTATAAAACCACATTATGATAAAAATTCCGGCGCAGTTGATTAAATAAAATAAAGTGTATAATATACTTCCCAATGCGTAGTTGCTTCCTCTTGAATAGAAAATCCCTGTTTCGGTAAATGTTAAATAGTGTAATGGTTTTTCTATTAAGTAGTTTAGTATGAACGAACAAATGGAAGTAATTATTCCGACAGTAAGACCTAATTCGTTTATTAGTGATTTACATAGAAAGCCGAATGCTATGTATCTTATTATTATACCGATAATCGATGTTATTTTATATTTAATGTCTAAACCTTCGTCTGTAAATATTCCGAATACCTTTTTAAGCACATTTATCATTATTTCTTCCTTTAATATCCGAGTATTTTTTTGGTGTTTACGCCGTTGTTTTGAAGCAATCCGACGAGATAGCCGAGAGCTAAGGCGCGTAGCTCCGGCGTGATGTCGCGGCAAAGTTTCGCAATGTTTTGGAAATTCCCGTCGTCAATCAGTTCGCTGTACTCGTTGGCGAACGCGACGGCTTTGTTTGGCAGTTCGGTTGGCGGGTTATATTGGTGTTCAACATTGAAATCTGTTTCACGTCCAAGTAGATAGTCTATTGAAACATTGAAATATTGTGCGATAGTAATTAAATTGTCGAGATTTGGTTCAATATATCCTGTTTTCCAATTCGACAATTGTTGTCGTGCGATATTTAATTCCTTAGAAATTTGATTTTGTGTTTTGCCGCTTGACTCTATAAGATTTTGCAAATTTTTTGTGAAAATAGTATTCATAATTAAATTGTATCAAAAATTATTACTAAATGTCTTGACAGTATGAATAATTATGACTATAATAAGGTGGTAGTATTAATTTTTCATACTACAAATCAAAAATCAAAGGAGATAAATATGAATCCAGTAGTAATTACTTCAATAGTGTGCAATAGTTTTGTCGCGCTTGTTGCGGCGATAATACCTATAATTATGTCTCTTTATAAATAGTTATGAAAAAACTGTTGCTTATTCTTACTATTATTCTATGTGTCGGACTTTTGGGATTATATGCGTGGGGAATATATAAATTGTTCGGCATATGGGGACTTATTTTAATCTGATAAAATCAAAAAACAAGGAGTAAACGGAAATGGAACGAGAATTACAACTTGAAGAATTATTGGTAAATAAGTTTTTCGATTTATTTGGGAAACAAGTGCAAAATCATGTTTCACTCAATGAGACTGACATTTCAGATATGATTAATGTTTTGGTATTTAATGATCCAAAAGGAAATTCGAGAACATTAAAAATTAAAAACAGAGATTATCCACGTGAACATATTGTGCTTTATATTTTAAGCGCAATAGATACAGTGTTTGACATTATCGATCAATGTAGTCTTGAAGTTCGATGTTATTTGAAAGATGCTGTTTTTGATTTTTGTGAAAAATATTCTTTCGTTAAAAAAGAGATAAGGAAAGTGGGCACACAAGGAGACAAATTATGATAGATTTCAGAGAAGATCACATTACATATCGGAATTTTACCGCCGAAGAGCTTGCGGAAGAACGCGGGTACTATGCGCAGTTAATTACGGAAGTAAAGCGCGCGATGTCGGGTATCGGCGCATCGAAGTATGCGCTCGGTCTCGAACTTAAACGTCTGTACGAAAGTGACGTTTACTGCACCGATCCGGGCTGGGTAAGTCCGTGTAAAAGCGATGACGGAACAATTTCTTGTTACTTGTGTAGCTATGTATTCTTTCGCGAATGCGAAAAGAATTTCGATCTGGACAAATCGCAAGTCAGCCGGTATATGAACATTGTGGACGAGTTCGGCGACGGCGAGAACGGATTAAAGCAGGAGTGGTCGGCGTACAGTTGGTCGCAGCTCGTAGAGCTTCTGCCGTTAACGCCGGAAGAGCGAAAAGAGATCACGCCGGAAATGACGATCAAAGCAATCCGGGCGTACAAGGAAAAACTTGTTGCGACGTCGCAACAGGAAAAATCGAGCGGGAAAGCAGACGAAAAAGCTGTTGCGACATCGCAACAGAAAGATTATTGGATCAAGTCTGTAAATTTCCCCGCGAATTCGGGAATGCAGTATTTACGGTTCATCGGATGTTCAGTTAAGTATGTTTGCGATCAAGTATTGCAAGCGGAAGCGAAAATCGCGGAGCTTAAACAGAAGCTCGCGGATCTCGAAGCATTGTCTGCGCCGAAGTCCGACGAGAGCGGTGAAATAAATTATCAATAACGCGGCGGCGATACGCGGGAGGTAAAAATGGAGAAAACTAAATTGGTTAGTTTGCAAGAAGCAGAAAAAAGGTTGCGCGATTATTACGGGTACGATCGGGAAGAAGCGCTCTCTTATTTGCACAGTTCGGGTCAATGCTTTATCGGTGATACAAAATACGTATTGTCGGATAAAGATAGGCAGATCGCCAATATTGGCGAAGAAAATTATAATGCAATTTACAATAAACGCAAAAGCGTAAAGGAGGAAAAAATGGCAAAAAATAATCAAACGGAAAAGCAGACGTTTTCGGATAATCAGAAATGCGACTATTTTAAGAACCGCATTAACGATCCGAATTTATCGCAAGGGCAGCGCAATTGGGCTGCGTTTCGGCTAAATGCGTTAAGCGGCAACGATCAGACGATAACGCCCGCGCCGAACGCTGCTCAATCTCCGGCGAATTGTGTAACGGGTCAAAAAGCGGCATACAATGCCGGACTTGGGTATGGAGCTGCAAAGGCAGGGGCAAGAGTTCCCGTGAGCGCGGAAAACAAGGGATCGTTTCGCAACGGATTCAAGAGAGGTAAAAAGTTCGGGAAATAATTATAAGCGATTGCTTGTAGATCGATACGTTTATCATCACGAGCGCAAAGACAGTAAATTTTCTTCGTCGTATTGCATTGGTGTGCAGGTATATCAGATGTATGAGCAGTACGACGAGGACGGCAAACAAGTAGTCAAGGATTTTATTTCGACGAACAAACAGCTTGCCAGTATGGGTGACGTGAGTGCGCGCGGGGTAATGGCGGGCATACGCGACGCAGCGGCAGACAGAAAATCGAGAAATGGTCGTAAGTGAAGTAATTGCTGTGCTATCGGCATAACGGGCGTTCATTTCCTTGTACTGCCCCGAAAGGGGCATTGGCTATAACCGAGTGTAGGCTCGGAAGCAAATAAACGGTGTGCTATCGCCGAATCGGGCAAAAATATTTCCAAAAGGAGAAAGAAGAAATGAAAGAAGAAAGCAAGGACAGACTTAAACAGGCTCAGACGTTGGCGGAAGAATCGGTAGCGTCGGCAGAAATGGAAGCGGCGGAGAATGGCCGCAAAAACGCAACTATCGAATATGACGAGAACGGGGAAGAGAAAGGCAAGTACACGATTATTCCGGATCTGTACATATCCCGTAAAGTCACGGTGAAGGGCGGGAAGCGATATGCGGATTATTACGTTCACGGTGTGCTTCGCGGCGTAGAAGTGAAAGTTCGCGTAAAGCCGGGCAAGGATAGCGACGGTTTTGCCGACGTGAGTGCGTACACGATGTTGAATATCGTATTCGGAGAAAAAGACGAGGCTCAGTTTTCGGTGCGTGCTTTCAAACGCAGAGACAGTGCGACGAACCGCCTTACATCTGGGCTTACTTATTATGCTTATGACAAGGATGTCGAAGACGGCGAGGAATACGTTGCTCCGCTTCGATTCGAAACATCGCCGGATAAAGCGGTCATATCCAAGCTCATCGAGATTGCGAATAAGAAATACGCGTTGGGCTTGACTGTTTAGGGGGTGATAGAACAGCAAAATAGAGACAAATATTCCTTAAAGTTATTGCAATGAGTCCGTTGGCGGCGAGGACGGTAAACAAGAGCCGCTACCAAATAAAGAATAAACGGGTGACGACCTACGTCGGAGGATAGAATGAGAAAAAGTGCAAAAGATCTGATCACTTCGTTAGTGGTGGTTATCGTGATGGCGGCGCTCGTGGGGTTCTTCGGTTGGGCAACGAACGGATTCAAGAACGTCAATCGGTTCAAACAGTGGTTCGGAATGGCTCAGACCGAGTTGGACAAGTTGGTTGACGGAGATAATTCAGTCGAAATGACAGAAGCGGTAACGAAAGTGAAATCGAGCAGTGCGGGTATTCAACACGATAGCGATGATACTGTGTATTCAACGGATATTCAGCGGTGCAATGCGCCAAGAATATCTATGCTTGAAAGTAAGTACGTGAATAACGACACGGGAATTTATATCGATCTTTACTACGGCGGAAACGCGGCGGCTGTACACGGGAAAGAGTGTACTGTTTATATAAGCGAACAATTTACACACGGTTGGGGTACGACTTATGGCGAGAAAAAGTTGTACAGAACATTTTCGTACGGAGCGATCGAGAGTAATTATCCTGCCGTATCCGAACACTCGCTTATAATTACTCGCGAAGATATAATGAAGTTTTTCTCCGAATCTTTTGCGAGCGGAAATTCCGCCGTGTTCCGAATCGAAGCGAAATCTCTTGCATATGACAGTTATCTTGACAGCGATACTGTCTATTATTCGTTTTATGTAGACGCAACGGATTCGCCTGACACGTTTGAGATAGAGGGTACGACATTGAAAATAGGCAAGTGTTCTCTGGATTCTGTTCCGGACGAAATAGTCGAAATTTATTCCGATTTGATTGACGTTAAGATCGGCAAAGCGAATTATAACGGCAAATTTTTTTATCTATCCGCACCGATGATCAGTCGTTATAATTATAACTTGTCAAGCGGAATGGAGTATTATCCTTCTGCTTTCAGCGAAGACGACGATTATGTCTATTGCGATTTAACTAAATTGCCTTTTGTGGATTCAGTAGGAGATTACGCCGTATTCTTTACACATAACGCCTATGCGCTGTCTGTGGCTTCAACCGGTGGAGCAACAGAAGTATTGAGCGTTCCGGTGCTTCGCAACTATTCGACGAAAGGGTTTTCGATTTCGAAAATGGCTGCGCCGACCGACGTTCGCCTTTTTGACGGCAATTTGACTTGGGAATATAACAATGTAGCCGAAAACGGTTTTGCTGTGTTTGACGGGGATAGTTTGCTTGCGACGGTTGACGATGCCGAATTGAATCTTAATGATTACAATCTCGAAGAAGGTGAGCATACGTTTCGCATACGAGCGCTCGGCAATGTCGGGAGTTCTCTTGCGGGAACCGCAAAAATAACGGCGTTTAATGCCGGTTCGAATATAGCGCAACTTGTTGCATTGACATATTACATAGGTGACGATGTTGTGACGAAGTTCGTTCCACTCGGCAAGAATATAGGCGATTATCTGTATGATGTAGACGTCGACGGCGTTGTGTTTGGCGGGTGGTACAAGGACGCAGGGTACTCTGTTATTGTAGATCCAATGGACAAACTTACGGGCGATGTAGCTGTTTATGCAAGACTGTCGGCAATCGAGACGACCGATCGTCCCGTAACGTGGTGGGATAAAAATATGTGGTACATACTCGGCCCGATCATCGGCATTTTCGCAGTATCGGTAATAGCTGTCGTCATAAAGGTTGTGCGAGATCGCAGGGCGGCGTGATATGACAAATAAACTGCGGAAGCATTATATGATAACACACACAGTCATTGCCATAATCTTAATGGTGATCGGAATATTAAGCGGTCGGAGTGTTCCGTCCGCTTTTGCCGCGCCGGAGTATACGGACGTTCTCGATGACCTGTGTATTGACGAGACTTTCGATACTGCGCTATACCCTGCCGACGGAAAGAACGGTACGCTCGAAGTGATTAACATTGCCGAGAGTATAGACGGGGAACTGCTTATTTATGTTTACCGTCCTAGCGCTGCGGTTAAAGATCTGTCGGCAACAGCGATACGAATTAGCACGACTGTCGGCGACAGTTATTCTCCAAATGATTACACACTGCGGCGCATAAGCTCGAATGGTACGCTTGAAAAGTATGTTGTCGATGATTTTACGGTCAGGTCGGATTCCTTGCGTTATTATGATATTATCTGTATATTCCGTGCGTGGGATAGCGATTACGATGACCCAGCTTCCGGGGGCAATAATATAAGCGATACGTCGATACCTGTTAATAAAGGTTATACGGCTATGACGGTCAACGGCGTAGTGAGCTATGCTTGTACGGAAATCGAGACGATAGAGATTACGGACAAGTATGTCGGATATGTCAATTACCGCGACGGAGTGACACTTAATTGGGGCGGAGTGACGGGCGCGGTGACGTCGGCTCACTTTGTCGCGTTCGATACGGACAAGCCCATAGATAGGCTTATGAGTGCGACGGTGCAGTTCGATGAGCAGAACGTGTCGTGTATGTACTGCGCGAATATTTATCACGCTAATCACAGTTTCAATACGTTTTACGATTATAAGTACGGCACGCCGACAAAGCACGATCCAATCACCGTCAAAGCGTCGGATAAAGTGTTTAATCCCGGCGGTGGAAATATATCCGTCGGGAATACGTATGAGTGGAAGCGGATACAAAAGACGTCGGAGTTTCTTGCGGATAAGAAGAACGACGGAATGAAGATCAAAGATGACGCAATTACGGCATTTTCAAAGACTGAGTGGGTGCTTAACTTCTATGAAACGCAAGTCACGGCGAAGGGCGGCGACGATCTGTGGAAGGGCTTTGCGTTCGGGCTTGTCGGAACTGTGTTTGTCGACGACGCCGAATGCAAAATGACAATGGTAAGCGATGTAACGGTGCTGCGGTTGAGGTTCGAGACCGACGGCAAGGTGTATGATCTCGGCGTGGTGGACAACAAGCAGACGGGCAGTAAAGATCCTGTTGGCTGGATCGACGGCGAGACCCCCGCGTGGGTGTGGTGGCTCATCGGCGGGATCGCGCTTATAGTAGTACTCATAGTCATAGTCGCGGTGCTTCCGAACGGTATAAACGTCGTTATATCTGTCGCGACTGTGATCGGTAAGGGGGTAGTCACAGTGCTGTCTTTGCCGTTCAGGTTTGTTTATTGGCTTGTAGACTGTATAGCTAAACGACGTGACGGGGACGGGAAATGATAACAATAGTTTTTGCACCGCCGCGTTATGGCAAGACGTGTTTCATAACGCATATGGCTAATCTCGTTGCGTTTGATAGACAGCGTAACCGAGCAATGCAGAATGAGCTTATCCTAAAGATCCGGAGCGGGTTCACGGGGATAGCGACTATTCCGCAACATTGTGTGTCGGCGAATTACGATATATCTTTGCGGAAATTTGGATATACTCCGCGAGCCTGCCGTCGGATCAATCCGTATAGGCTTGGTTTTTCAAACAATAAAGTCGACGTTCATTTTAACATACCCTATGAAGCGATATTCATTACCGAAGCCCAGAAGTATTTGAACAGTCGTATGAGCAGGTTCTTCCCCGATTGGCAGTCGCGGTGGTATGAACAACACGGGCATAATAACCTTGATATATGGCTTGATACGCAACGCCCGATGTTGATCGATGTCAATATACGCGAGTTGGCGGGGTTTATAGAGATCGTTTATCTTAACATAAGGCTCAACGAGTACAACCGTCCCTGCCGCTTGCAGTGGCTAATACGGCATATAGACAATGCGCCGCTGTTCGACCGCTATATGGCGAGCGGAAAGAAAGACAAATCCTGTTATGAGGAAAGCATTGTAGAAGCAAATTACAACGTGTTCGCGTCTTATGACAGTCGTAGCTGTAAACCGAAGTTTTACGCCGGGCATTTCGGAGAAGATATTGATTATAACTTATCCGAACCGACGGTCGAGACGCTGGACGGATATATTAAATTTTTGCGACAGTTTGATGATGAACTGCCGACTGGATTTTACGATAAAAGGAGTGTGTAATGGACTATCACAGAGCGGACTTAAAAGACGAGTGTATGAATCGTTATTTTTATTCTTTTTCCTTGATGTTGGACAAGTCGGATTATGTTCCGGAGCGAACGATGAAGAAGATCGCGCACAGCCTGACTAAGGATTGGGCAAGATCGGAGCGCGAATTGGAACGCGAATATAAGCGCTATCGATGGGAAAAGTTTTGGCAGGACATTAAGGCTCGTCGTGCCGAACGTCGGGTAAAGCGAGCAGAAGCTCGTGCCGTGCGTAAAGCAAAGCGGGTAGAAGCTCGTAAAGTATTTCGTGAAAAATAAAGGCTGTGTTGGCAGCTAAACGAGGTAAGGTGTAATGGCAGACAAACGAGAATATACTCCACAGCAGATAGCTATAATCATTCGCAAGAAGGCGGAAAAAGCAACCAAAGAAAAGCAGTATGTCGGCAAGGTATATCGTGGTGAAACAAAGTACATAGATAGAGAACCTAAGAAGCAGCGCGATTATGTTGTGGTGCGTGAGAACGGCACGAAGGTGACGGTATCTAAGCTCAAGACGATAAAGAAGTTCGATGAGAACGATAAAAATGCAGACAGAGCGCTTGTGGAAATAAATCACGAGCGCTATGATCTTCCGAATCGCACGGGCGTTGATTTTCAACGCTTTGATAAGAATCGAATGTCCGGCAAACCGTTGGACATTGACGATCGGGATGTATTTCCGGAAGATAAGCCGCGCGCGGAGCTTAGCAATAGAGACAGAGACCGCGTTTTGATACATACGGGAATTCGCAAAAGGACAAAGAAAAAGAAGTGATCGCAATCACTTCTTGCCTGCGGGGTCGGGCGCATATATGCTCCGACGTAAACAACCGATTTCGGTTGAGTTCGCTACCTTGTGAACAGTATACAACAATCTGCATTAAAAGTCAATAGTTTAAGGAGTAAAATATGCAAAGCAAAATACCTGACGGATTGGAGTTTATTTCCGATCCGTATTTGAATTATATATTTCCGTCATTGCCGAAATCAGTGCGGAAAGCACATATGACAGAACCGCCGAAGGTTCGGCAGAATATAGTTGAAGAAGATCAAGAAAGTTTGAAGAAATGCACGTGGGGAACGCAGCGTATACAGCGATTTATAAACAGATATATCTGTATTTTTAGAAAAAAACATTTCAACGGGCGGGAAATGTTTTTGAGCCAGCTTGAAGATGTTGCTCGTGAGAATGGAGTAAAATTGCCCACTCGCGACGAAATGCGCGAAAAATCAGATGTTCCAAAAAAGCGTTTGACGTGTCAGCTCGTTGATGAGAACAGTCGAAAGGTAGGTACGTATAAATATTATTGGGCAGGCAGTAACTACGTTGCGTACATTCCGGGTGAAAACAAATATAACGGGGAACGAGAGTTGCACAAACGTACACGGTGGGACGATTTATTTGATTTCCATTATGCAGAATATCGAAAGAAGTATAAGCGTGCAGAGCTTAGAGATCCTATTGTACGGGATATGCTGGAAGTTCAGCTTGAAAAGTTATTTTATGAAGGTTATGATTATGACGATAAGAAAGAAACAGAGACGTGTCCCGAATTCATACAGCGAAAGATGTATAATTCTTCGGCGGCGTATAGCGGACGAAAGAGAAGATTTTATCGGAAGAAAGATCAAATACAGTGGACGGCTTGGTGGACTATTACATATAGTGATGATAAGTTTAAGAACGAACAGCAGTTCCGAAAGAGACTGCTTAATAAGTTTCGTAATTTAGCCGTTCGTAAATATTGGCGCATTATGGGGGTTTTTGAACACGGGGAAGAAAACGGTAGACTTCATTTTCACGGATTTTTTTATATACCGGAAGGACAGCAAGTCGGTGAGATTGAGGATAGAAAAAATTATAGTGAGAAAAATCATCAGTGGCATTTCTTCAAAGCCAACACGGAATTCGAAAGGGATTTCGGGATAAACGAGTATGAGGACATTTCCGAAGCGATGAGCGCGGATTCGAAAGCAATGGCGGATTATACATATAAAATGTTGCGGTATATGGAAAAGGGCGAAAAGGTTTTTTACAGTAGGCATATTCCGACGGAGTTCGAAGGACGGTTTCGCGAGAATGATATGTTGATGTTTTTTAATATAACGTGCAAGCGAAAGATGAAACGGTATATTGTTCGTCCGGACATTATGTGCAGAACGGAAACAAAGATAATTCGTAAGCAATCTGTCGAGGAACAAGAGGTAATCGATATCGGACTTGTCGACGAGAACGCGATATAGCGTGTCACAGAGATGAAAATGTGTATCCGAACTGCGAAAGCGGTCGTTTTTTCGTTGCGAAAAATACGAATGGTTGTCTTAAATGGATATTACGGCGCACGTGAAACGGGGCGGTAAGCTTGCGCGCCCCGTTTCACGTGCGCCGTTAGGCTAGTCGGAACTCGAAATAGCTTGTCGGTGCGCGCGCCAGCGCGCACCTCGTCAAGACAAGCAACGTGTAATGCTCATAGTGGGAAGAGAGATAATGATTGTAGTTTATGAAAGGTAACGCCGAATACACTCGATTAACAATATCACACGGAAGCGCGAATAACGTTTGGCAATAGCGAAGCGTGACAAGCTGTGAGTATGGTAGATATAGAAGTGAATATGATGAGAGAAAGAATAAAACCCGCCAAGATCCTGACGGGTTAAATATGGGAATATTGTGCTTAAAAGGGTATGCAATGGGTATGATGAGATTTTTATTCTAAATACCCTTAATTTGGCACAATATAAGGGGTGTTTTGGGCTTAAAATGGTTATCTTCGACCATTCGTAATCAGCAGGTCGGCGGTTCGAGTCCGCCCAGTAGCTCCAAAACCCCCGCAAGGGGGTTTTTGCATTAATGCGGACGAGAACCGAAGACGCGACCGAAGAGCAAACAGCGCGGTGCGCTGTTTGCAGGGAGCGCGCGAGCGGCTGTGCCGCGAAGTGGGTGTTTTTGTAAAACAAAAACACATCGAGTCCGCCCAGTAGCTCCAAAACCCCCGCAAGGGGGTTTTTGCATTAATGCGGA
>CAJTLV010000008.1:48156-107541 GCA_910577435.1 uncultured Christensenella sp.
GCGCTGTTTGCAGGGAGCGCGCGAGCGGCTGTGCCGCGAAGTGGGTGTTTTTGTAAAACAAAAACACATCGAGTCTGTCCGGTAACTCCAAAACCCCCGTAAGGGCGTGATGCGTTAATAATATATGAAAACAATGACGCGTCGGAATATTGCGCCGATGAATTTTTTCGGGAGAGTATTGACAGCGGCTCGATTATAATGTATACTTATCGAAGGTTGGGTTGCGGTATCTTGCCGCGACCTATTTTTTTAGGGAGCGGTTATGAGCAATAGTATCACGGCGCGGAGAATGTGGACTGTTCTGTTGGTGTTCGGTCTTATCGGGCAGATCGCGTGGTCTGTCGAGAATATGTATTTCAATCTGTTCGTGTACAACACGATAGCCAAAGACACGGCGGGCGTAACGCTTATGGTTCAGCTGTCGGGCGTTGCGGCGACCGTAACCACCCTTTTGATGGGCGCGGTTACCGACCGCGCGGGCAACCGTCGGCACTTCATTTCCGTCGGCTATATAATCTGGGGCGTGACGGTGATGGTGTTCGCCGCGATAACGACAGAAAATATTTCGAATGCTTTCCGCATTGCCGACGCAGATAAAGCAATTGCCGTAACCATTGCGATCGTCGTTGCGATGGACTGTGTAATGACGTTTTTCGGTTCGACGGCGAACGACGCGGCGTTCAATGCGTGGGTGACCGACAACACGTCGCCCGCTAATCGCGGAAAGACGGAGAGCGTGATTTCCGCATTGCCGCTCATCGGAATGCTTGTCGTTGCGGGCGGGTTTGGAATGATCGTCGACGCGATAGGCTACGGCGGAATGTTCTTATTGCTCGGCGGGATAATAAGCGCGTCGGGCGTGTTCGGGTTGTTCTTTATCAAGGATTCGCCGCGACTTATGCCCAACCGTCGAAACTACTTCGGCGAAGTCATATACGGCTTCCGTCCGTCGACGGTCAAGAACAATAAAAAGCTGTATCTGCTGTTTGCGGTAATGGGCGTGTACGGGATAGCTACGCAAGTGTTTATGCCGTACATTATCATATTTATGCAGGAGTATCTCGGTTTCGACGTGTTGCAATATTCGATAGTGTTGGGTACTGTGATCCTGCTCGCGGCGGCGGCTGTCATCGTTACCGGACGGTTCACCGACAAACGCAGTAAGACGGCGGCGACGGCGATAGTGACGGCGCTTATGACAGCGGGGCTTGTCGCGTTCTACATCGTCGCAAAATGCGCGCTCGGAGTCGGCACGGTCGGACTAATCGTGCTTTGCATAGTGACTGCCGTCGTAATGATCTACGGATACATAATGATACTCGCGCTGGTCGGCGCGATGATCCGCGACCGCACGCCCGAAGAACAGGCGGGCAAGTTGCAAGGCGTGCGCCTGATATTCTACGTACTGCTCCCGATGTTTATCGGTCCGATGATAGGACAGGCGATAAACGCGAGTTCGGGCGCGACATATATCGACCCCGACAGCGGCGCGTTAACCGCAGTTCCGTCGCCCGAAATATTTATAGTAGCGGCGGCATTGACGTTGCTTATATTCGTTCCGCTGTTCTTCTTTTGGAAAACGCGCGGAAACACGGTATCGCTTCCGACGAAGTACGAACAGGGCGATCCGCCGCTTCCCGAATATCCGCGCCCGCAAGCGGTGCGCGACAGCTATCTGTGCCTTAACGGCGCGTGGCGGTTTGTCGGCGGCGGCGCGGACTGCGAGATAACCGTGCCTTACTCGCCCGAAACGGCGCTATCCGGCGTGAAAGGATTCAAACGCAAACGCGGCGAGGTGATGAAGTACTCGCGGACGTTCGCTATCCCCGACGGGTTTAACGTCGGTCGGGTGATACTGCATTTCGGCGCAGTCGACGACGAGGCGGAAGTTTTTATTAACGGAACGCCTGTTTGCCGTCACGTCGGCGGGTATACGCCGTTCGCGGCGGACATCACAGACGCGCTTACCGACGGCGATAACGTTATAGAGGTACGCGTCAAGGACGACGTGATCGAGCGCGGCGGCGCGCGCGGCAAGCAGAGCCGCAAGCCGTCCGGAATTTGGTACACCGATACGAGCGGCATTTGGCAGACGGTGTGGCTGGAAAGCGTGCCGACGGTGCATATCGAACGGGTCAAAACGACTGCGGATGTGCGCAAAGTGCGGTTCGAGATAGATGCGGGCGGTGAATGCGTCGTGACCGTCGAAGAAACGGGGCAGACGGTGACGGCTGCGCCGACAGAGGAGAACGGCGGTAAAGCGGTCGCGGAGATAGAGATAAAAGACCCGCAGTTGTGGTCGCCCGAAAGTCCGACGCTCTATCACGCGCGTATAAAATGCGGCGACGACGAGGTGCGCACGTATTTTGCAATGCGCACGTTCGATATAGGCGACGGCGGCGCGGGTAAGAAACGACTGCGGCTGAACGGAGAGCCGTACTTTGTCGACGCGGTACTCGATCAGGGGTACTATTCGGACGGACTGTATACGCCGAAG
The DNA here is from genome assembly GCA_910577435.1 of uncultured Christensenella sp. GTDB lineage: Bacteria > Bacillota > Clostridia > Christensenellales > Pumilibacteraceae > Anaerocaecibacter. Next base: position 50,654 of record CAJTLV010000008.1, read on the forward strand.
AGTTATGCGGCGTTCGAGGACGATTTGCGGCTGGTCAAGTCGCTCTGTTTCAACGGAGTGCGAAAGCACGCGAAAATCGAGCCTGCGATCTGGTATGAGATGTGCGACAGGCTGGGGCTTATCGTTTGGCAGGATATTGTCAACGGCGGCGGTAAATATAAGTTTTCGACAGTTGCCGCCCTGCCGTTTTTGGGCAGGAAACTGAACGACGGCAAGTACGGCGCGTTCGGACGCCAAGACGAAGCAGGGCGCGCCGCCTTCCGACTGGAAATGAAAGAAACTGTCGACGCGCTGTCCGAATTTCCGAGTATCTGTATGTGGACGTTGTTCAACGAGGGTTGGGGGCAGTTCGACGGAGCGGAACTTACAAAAGAACTGAAAACGCTCGATCCGACGCGGGTCATAGATTCGGCTAGCGGATGGCACGATTGCGGCGGCGAACTTTGTTCGTTGCATACGTACTTCAAAAAGCAATATATGCCCGACGACGACCGCCCGACGGTCATAAGCGAGTTCGGCGGGTACGCGCTCGCCGTAGACGGACACGTCTATGCGCCCGATAAGAAGTTCGGTTATAAGCATTTTTCGGATAAGACGGCGCTCAACGCCGCCATAAAAAGACTATACAGCGACGAGATAGAACCGCTTAAAGCGCGCGGACTGTCGGCGTGCGTGTACACGCAGTTGAGCGACGTCGAAGAGGAGATAAACGGTCTCGTCACATTCGATCGCGCGGTAATAAAGGCGGACGAAACGATACGGAACTGAGATAGCGGAAGTTCGGTTAAAGTATTACGATATTTGTCCGAGTAATGTCAAAAGAAAAAACGCTACCGATATAGTAGCGTTTTCTTATTTTCGATATGTCTGTCGAAGAGTTAAAAACAAGGGGTCGGTTTCAGTTCTCTTCTTCCTCTTCGTCGTCCTCGACGAAATCGTTGGGGTCGACGTTGAAGTCGAAGTCGTCGGGTTCGTCGGAGACCGATTCGATTTCTTCTTCCTCTTCCTCCTCTTCCTCGTCTTCGAGCAGTATTTCCTGCATACCGTCGGGGATCTCTTCCTCTTCCTCGTCGTCGAACGGTTCCCAATCGTCGGTCACGTCGTCTTCGGAAAGCTCGCTCGATTCTTTCTCCTTAGCTTCCATATCCTTTTTGCACTCGAAGCATACGTCCTCGTCCTCGCCCAAAAGATTGACGCGGCAGACGGGGCAGAGGCGTTCGACCTGCGCTTCCTCTTCGTCGGGCAGGAGAATGGACGGATCGCCCATACCGAGTTCGGCTTTGCACACGTCGCAATACTTTTCGGGCTTTTGCATATAGTTAAGCTCGCAACGCGGGCACAGTACCCATACGGGGCGTTCGGCGGTCTTGCTTTTTTCCTGTTTCTTCATAAACGATTTATCTCCGTAAGATAATTAAAATCGGTTCGACGCTTGCGCGAGTATTTCGCGCGGTCTCTTGCGCACATATTATATGCGTTTTTGAGTTGTTTGTAAACTGTTTGGCGCCCATATTTGAAAATTTTTCGCTTTTTTCGAACGGGTGCGGTCAGAATGCGACTTGATGGCAAACTTGATCGGAGCAAGGTATCTTTTACGTCAAAAGCGGCAATAATCGGGATATGAGAACACGCACACTTAACATAGAAGAAGTAAAACGCAACATCGTCGGATTGAAAGGCAAGGCGCTTTCTGTCTCGGTAAACAAGGGGCGGAAAAAAACGGTACAGTTGAGCGGAACGATAGCCGATACTTTCCCGTCGGTATTCACCTTTCGATCGGGGGCGGGCGAGCTGGTGTCGTTTTCGTACTCGGATGTGATCTGCGGCGACATAGTAATATCGATCGCATAGTAATGCGGAGTTAGGCGCTATAATATATATGTAATGCGCCGAAGATAATTTTTGCGACAGAAAACGACGAATATTGTGTAATATCGGAAGCAACCGCCGAATATGATAAAAGCGTAATGAAACGTAAGGAGGCGGTTATGCCCGATAACAACAAAATCAAAAGCGACGAAATCATACAAATAGCGCGCGGTCAGGCAGTGGTCGAGGCGAGACAACCTATCGATAAGGACTGCAAGGTTTTATCCGTTTCGGCGACGGCGTGCGCGCGGCCGAGCGAGGTGTTTACGGGCGAGGTGCGGTATGCCGGAAAAGTACGGTTCGACTGCCTCGTTTTCGCTGCGGGCAAGACGGAGTGTATATCGACGGTTGCCGAGTTTTCGGATAAGATAACATCGCCGAAGGTAACCGTAGGACTCAATCCGCAGATAATAGCGGACGTAGTAAACTGCGAAGCGACGGCGGACGGCGGCGGAGTCAAGATGGTCGCGGTCGTCGACACTGTACTCGATGCGGCGATACACTGCGATTGCGAAACCGTCATTCCCGACGACAGCGGTATTTATACCGAAAGAAAGACTATCGGTTACGGCACGGTTATAGGCGAGCCGTCCGAAGTAGTTTACATAACAGACGCCGTTACGGACGTAAAGGCGACAGACGTTCTGTGCGTCACGAGCCGTGCGGTAATAAATACCGTCGAAAGCGGCGCGGACGAAATCAAAATTTCAGGCTGTGTGTATTCGTCTGCCGTTGCCGAAACGGCGGACGGACTCGCGACGCCGCTCAGAGTGGTAACGCCGTTCGTAAAAAGTATATCCGCGCCGGGAGCGGACGTGGGCGACGTCGCATACGCCAATGTTTGCGTAACGGACAGCTCGGCGACTTTCGTTTCCGACGGAGAAGAGAACAGACTCGAGCTGTCGGTCACGCTCAGCATCGACGGCACGGTCGTGAGGACGGCAACCGCCGAAGTCGCGGTAGACGTGTTTTGTGCGGACAGCGAGTTGGAAACGACGACCGTTCAGGTGACGGCGTGCGAGTTCGAGCCGCAGACGACGGTGACGGACAGCGTAGACGGTCAGATCGCGCTCGCACAGGATAGACTCGCCGCCGACAACGTTCTGTGCGTCAAGGGCGAGTTCTGTACCGTTACCGACGCGCACGCCGACGACGGGCGCGTCACCGTAGAGGGCTTGGTCGGCGGCGACATAGTGTACTATAACGCCGAAAGCAATGCCGTCGATTCGATAGCGTTCCGTTTGCCGTTCTCTATGCCGCTCGGCATACATACCGGCGCCGAAAACGTGCGCGCTACGGCGGTCGTGACAGATGTAAGCGTTAAAGTACGGCGCGAGTCGGTGTTCGATATAAAGGCGGAGACTGCGTTCACCGTTCGGCTCGGCTCTTGCGAGAAAGTGACGATCGTCGAAACGGTAAAGCGCGGCGCGGAAATCGCGCGCCCCGACGCGACGATCATCGTTCACATAGCAAAGCCCGGCGAAACGCTGTGGCAGGCGGCGCGCGCACTCGGCTGTTCTCCCGATCGCGTGACCGAGCAGAACGCAAATGTCGAAGCGCCCTATTCGGGCGGCGAGCGTCTGATAAATTTCTGTGGCAAGTAAATATCGAAAAGCGGCTGTGCAAGCCGCTTTTTTAATGCGCAAATTATAATTCGTAACCGTAAGACTGTATGCGACGTAATTAGGGCATATTGCCTTATCTATTTAGTCTTCGCGGAAAGTTCGCCAAGCGGGATAGGGCGGACGGTAGTGTTGACAACGGCGGCGCGACGCGATATAATATCGTTATGAACAGAAGTTTGAGATTAAAGGCGTTTTGCAAAGCTAATCTGTCGCTCAACATTACGGGCGTGCGCAGCGGAATGCACGAGATTGACAGCGTTATGACGTCGCTCGACGCATACGACACGGTGACCGTCACCGAGCGCGGCGACGATGAGATACACGTGGCATTTGTCAACGCGACGGGTATTTCGGAGTCGGACAACACCGCTTACCGAGCGGCGAAAGCCGTGCGTAACGCGCTCGGCTTCGGCGGTTGGGACATAGTTATAGAAAAGGGTATCCCGATCGGAGCCGGACTCGGCGGATCGTCTGCCGACGGCGCGGCGGTATTGCGCGCTCTCGACGTATTTTACCGCTTGCCCGCTCGCGGCGTGGATATGCGAAAGACCGCGCTGTCGATAGGTTCGGACGTGCCGTTTATGCTGACGGGCGGACTTGCGCGTGTGCGCGGAACGGGCGACGATCTGTTCTTTATCGAAAATAAACTGCCGCTGTTCGCGATCGGACTTATGGACGGCGGCGTGTCGACGCGCGAGTGTTATGCAGAGTTCGACAGACAAGGCGGAAGCGGCAAGGCGAGCGATACGGACAGGCTTTGCGAGTGCCTGTTGGGCGGCGATGAACAGTCCGTGCGGTATTTCGGGAATGCCCTGTTCGAGCCTGCGTGCGCGCTGAACGTCGGGATAAAAACGTGTGCCGAAAAGCTGAAAGCGGCGGGTGCAATCGTTAATATGACTGGGTCGGGCGGAATGGTTCTCGGCTGGTTTACCGATATAAACAAGTTTGCGAGCGCGGCGGCGCGGCTCAAATCGGAACGCGGATTCGGAGTTTTCGCGCCCGCGCGCACGGGCGTGCTTCACGAATGGCTTACCGAAAAAGAGTAATATAAATTCACTGTTGACAATTGTGACAAAATATGGTAACATATCCGTATAGGGAACGCATATAAAATTGCGGATAAGGAGACACAATATGAAAAGGCAAGTAACGTTTTTTCCAAACAGTGTGGATTGCAAAACGCCTACGGGTGCGGCTGTCGTCGACGAGCCGATAACGCTCACGCTTCGATTTACGCGGCCGCAAAATCCGTCGGAAGTGTTCGTCGTACTCACCAAAGACGGCGAAAATCCGGTACGGTACGCGATGAATCTCGTTACCGACGAGGATAACGAGTATACGTATTCGCTGACGATAAAGGTCACTTCTGCGGGTGTGTACTATTATCATTTCGATATTCAGAACGAAGAACAGCTTTACCGCGTGGGGAGCGACGTAGACCTCAACGCATTGCTCGGTAAGGGCGGCGATTGGCAACTTACGGTAGTTGCGGACGGGTATGCGCCGACTGCGTTCGACGGCGGCGTTATGTATGAGATAATGCCCGACAGATTCTTTATCGGCGGCGAGCGCAACCGTACAAAGGCTTATGCGAACTACCGCGAGGATTGGGGCGGAATACCCGAATACCGCGCCGACGAAAACGGCAAAGTCGAGAATATCGACTTTTTCGGCGGCAACCTGAAAGGCATAGCCAAAAAACTTACATATCTCAAAAATCTGGGTGTTACCTGTATTTACCTGACGCCCATATTCGAGGCGCATTCCAACCACAAGTACGACGTAGGTAATTATATGTGCGTCGACAGCGACTTCGGCACTATCGACGACCTGAAAGACCTAATCAAAAAGGCGAATAAGCGCAATATAAAGATAATCGTCGACGGCGTGTTTTCGCATACGGGCGACGACAGCATTTACTTTAACCGTGCCGGTACATACGACAGCATCGGCGCGTGTCAATCGGTAAAATCGCCCTATTACGGGTGGTACAAATTCACCGATTGGCCGACAAACTACGACTGCCGTTATAACATCGACATAATGCCGAGTACCGACGCGGGCAACGTGTTTTTCGACGAGTTCATTACGGGACACGAGGGCGTTATCCGCACGTATACGCGTTTGGGTATCGCGGGTTGGAAGCTCGATGTGTGCGAGCAGTTGCCCGACGCGTTTATAGAACACGCAGTCGCGGCGGCGCGGCGCGAAAACGGAGACGCGCTCGTTTACGGCGAGGTATTCCACGATGCGACGACTTTGCAGTCGGACGGAACAAAGCGCAACTTCCTCGCAAGCGGCAAGCTGGACAGCGTGACCAACTATCCGTTCAAAGAGGATATACTTAATTTCGTGCGGTGCGGCGACAGCGGCAGACTGAATAACACAGTCGGATTCATTATAAATAATTATCCCAAGCGTACCGTCGACAGCCTTATGAACGTTCTCGGCAATCACGATACCGCGCGGCTTATGACGGTACTCGGGCATTACGATAGTGTTTATACGCGTGACGACAAGGCGAAAGCCGTTCTGACCGACCGCGAGGAAGCGACGCGGCTCGTCAAGATGGCGGCGGCATTGCAATACACTCTGCCCGGAATCCCGTGCATCTATTACGGCGACGAGATCGGTATGGAAGGGTTCGAAGATCCGTTCAACCGCAAATGCCATATGTGGGGCGACGGCGACAAACAGCTTCTGAAATTCTATAAATGCTTGGGCGCGGTGAGAACTAACGAGCGCGACATATTCGCGCACGGCGCTTACAACGCGCTGGACGCGGAACACGGCGTGATGTTTTTCGAGCGCGTCGCCAGCAAAGAACGCGTATATGTCGTAGTCAACAATTCGGGCAGCGATTACACCCCCGCCGTGCCTAAGGGCGGATATATCGATCTTATGACGTATAAGCCGTTCGACGGCACTGTCAAGGACAAATGCGTCGCGATATTCAAGTCGGAGAAAACTACCGTTATCCCGCCGAACAAGCAGAAAAAGAAAAAATCGTAAAGTCAAAAGCCGTCGACAGACGGCTTTTATATTGCGCGGTAAATAAAGCCGCGCCTGTCAACGGAAAATACGGTTGACATACGAGATGATAACTGATATAATGTTTGAAAGCTACGCGACGAAAGTCGTCGGGTTTTGTGTCAAAACTTTTCGAGGTAAAAATGCGCATTGTTTCTTGCTACAATATGGTATGGAGGTCGAACGAAGTTCGGTTTTATCATTGTGCGAGAAATACATATTCACCGATAACCGAATGAACCGGCGTTTGTAAATAAATGCGTTGATCGACGGACTGTGAGATTGTTTCTCGCGGTCCGTTTTTATTTTCTCGAAACCGTATAATTTCAAAGGAGGTGCGAAATGAGAATTTGCATAGAAAAAGAAAGATTCAATCACGTTTTGCTATAAAGAGCCGATTGGTCGTCCCGACTTGATCAAGAACTGCGGGCGACTTGCAGATCGGCTGTCCTACGAGTGATTAACCCCTACAGATTAGATTAGTCACTCGCAAATAAGAGAGTCGATAATGACAAAATACGAAGTTATGAGACGGATCGTAAACGATCTCGGATACCCCGAATACAGATTCGGACAAATTACCGATGCGATTTTCAAACAAAAAGCGAGGCGTTACGAAGATATGACGCAACTGCCCGCGAGCCTGCGCAATGCGCTTAAAGCCGAACTCGGCGAGTATACGGTCGGATTTACGGCAGTCACGCACGACCTGTCGAAACAAACGCAAAAAGTATTGTTTCGCGCGCCCGACGGATATGCCGTCGAGGCGGTGGCGCTCGAATACAAAAAGGGCTGGCACTCTTTTTGCGTTTCGTCGCAGTGCGGGTGCGCGTGCGGCTGTAAGTTTTGCGCTACGGGCGGAATGGGGTTTAAACGCAATCTTTCCGCCGACGAGATCACCGATCAATTGTTGACCTTTCTTTTAGAGGGGAAAACATTGGACAGCGTGTCGTTTATGGGTATGGGCGAGCCTTTGCTTAATCCCGAAATATTTACGGCATTGCGCGTGTTGATCGACCCGCAACTGTTCGGACTGTCGCAACGAAGGCTGACGGTATCGACGGTGGGGATAGCGACGGGCATAAAGCGTATGACGGCCGAATTTCCGAATGTGAATATCGCATTCTCGTTGCACGCGCCTACGGACGATCTCCGTCGCACGATAATGCCGGTGAACGATAAATACGATATTGCCGATGTGCTTGGCGCACTGGACGGGCATATCGCGGCGACCAACCGCCGCGTGTTCCTTGCTTATGTTATGTTGCGCGGTGTGAACGACGGCGATGCGCAAGCCCGTGCGCTAATAGATCTCATCGATAAGCATAAGCGGTATAAACGGCTATACCATATCGATTTGATCCCGTATAACCGCGCACCCGCCGAGTTGTTTGTTGCAAGCGACAGGCGTCGAATTATAAAGTTCCGCAATATTTTGGAACGTGCGGGTTTGAGTGTTTCCGTGCGCACTCAGTTCGGTTCGGATATAAACGCCGCTTGCGGACAGCTGGCAGTAACCTCGACGTAAGCGCAAAGAGAGCGGGAGTATGCTTTTCGGTATAAGTGTCCATTCCTATACCGTCGCTTCCGCTCGCGACACGTCGCGCCGTCGGATTAACGCCCGTCACGCAGTAGGGCAGTTTTTCTACGCTTTCGTCGAAGCCCTCCGCGTTCGCTATGCGATATTTCTCGGTTGTAGATCATTAAATTAGCATTAAATTTCGCGTTCCCGTCATTCGCCGCCGCCGAAGTATTTTATCCTGCGCTTGCGCGGCGTAGTGTTCTATATCGGTAATGAACTGTCGGATGTCGGACAGTTCGAACATCGGGATCTCCAATGAGTCGGGGCATTCGAGATTTTTGTTCAACAGATATCGGAAATAAAAGTCGCCGTTGCCGTGAGAGTTTTCCAAAGATTCCACATATGCGACGGGTTTGTCGAATACGTCGCCGTCAAAGCCTTTTTCTTTAAGCTCTTCAAGCAGTTCGGAAAGAGAATGGCTGTTTACGTTAAACGATTCGTCAGCGTAGAACATATACAGATATTTTAATTTCAATTCGAGGTAATGTCTGAAACAAAACATAGCGGGCAAGTATCGGTAGGCGCAGTCGTCCATTTGTCTGTACCTGTCGCTCGGTTCGTATTTGTTCACTTGATTTAATAATGTCAGGCAACTTTTATAATAGGATCGCGCTACGAAATCCACTACGGTTTTTTCACTGAAATTTACCGTATCTGGAAGTATGGTGCTATCCGTAAAGTGAAAATCGACGATCATTTTATCTTCCGCATACCGACTGCGTATAGCTCCGTCCACCCCTCTTTCTTTAAGCGGACTTCTCAGTGTGTTTTTTGACGGTTTCGACATCGTGTTCTCCCATCGACTGCAATAGTTTTCGATTTATTATAGCAAACGCAAAAGAATTATTCAATGCAAAAACAGACAGAACCGAATTCTATCTTTATTATTCTCACAGTTACTTGCGATCTTCGGCTTATGCGCAATGACCATTCCTTCGGGATTCGGTTTTTACATAGTCGATATGATACCGCAAGCGACAGTATTTTCCAAGCGGTATGATATAAATAAGCGGATGTCGAAAGCGCTAAAACAAACGAAAAACCGACGTAGATAATAAAAAAGCTCAAACACTGAACTGTGTTCGAGCTTTGATATGGCGGTTATCGCGCCGTTATGGAAACGGTGGGTTATCCCTCGTAGCGATCGAGATTGGCACGGATCGCTTCGATAAGACGTTTCTCCGACGCGATTTTCGTGTCTCTCGCAACTTTTGTGCAAACAGATGTGCTGTAAAGTTTTGAAAGGTCATCGACGAGGTTCCTGAGATGTGTGGTGTCAAGGATGTTAACCGAGCCGCAAAGCTCTTCTGCCGTCGGCGCGGGTGTTGCGGGTGCGGCTGTGGTCGTAGTGTTCTTTTCCATAAAATATATCTCCTATATTATATATTTTTGTCCCCGAACCGAAAATTGCAGTATGGTGTTTGCGATATGCAAAAGTTCGGAGGCATCTATCGCGTTATCATAATAATATGCCTAAACTGCCGCGATATTGCATAGAAAATTCAAAAAAATATCGGATGAAAATAAAATATCGCTTTCGATATTAAATAAAATTCAAAACGAGATATTGTTAAAAGGTAAAGCGGCTCGACGCGTATGCTTTACATTAATAAAAAAAACTGATACTCTATTGCGAGAACACGGAAGCGCATCGAGAGATTTGTTGGATAGCGTATTATCCACAAACGGTATGACGATAACCCCCGTTATAGAGTCTGCAAGCAATCAGGCGTTGATAGCTTGCGCGGAACATAATATCGGAGTTGCCGTATTACCGCAAAAACTCGTTGCCGAGCCTATCAAAAAGAATAGATTAAAAGTAATCGAAGTTGACGATAACAGTTTTGAAAGGTGTTACTATATAGTTCATCATAAAAAAAAGATTTAGTCAGTCGCAAAAGAAAATTATATCGACGGCGCTTACGTTTTTTTGATTTTATAAAAAAAATTTTTAATTTCACCAACAAATCGTATGCTTGCTTTGTTGTATATAGTGAAAGGGCAAAAAGCTCTTGAATATACACCGAGGAGGTAAAAACGGTGAAAAAGAAATTTTTATTGGTTGGTTTGTGTTTAACTATGGCAGCGACTATGGCGTTGGCGGCGTGCGGAAATCCGAACAAAGGCAAGACAATCGCTTTAACTTCACCCAACGACGTTTACGGAATGGGTGCGGTATCCAGCGTAAGATTGTTGGGAAGCAATATGCCTGCAAGCGCAGTCAAGTCTTTCTCTGCAGTTAATGCTGCTGCAAAAACGCGCACTTGCGGAGTTAAGTTGGCGTCCGCTGTCGCAGACACTTCGGAAAACGAAGTCAAAGAACAGTCGGAAAAGTTCAACGAATATTTTACCGCGCTCGACAGCTTTCTCGGCGATGACGTAGTATCCACTACTACCGTAGCAAATACGGACAGCAGTTACGACTACGAAACGAAAATGACGGTAAACGGAAAAGACTTTAACGGCGCGACGGTAACGTACACAATGTACTATACCGAAACGCTTGTAAAAACAAATACTACCGACGAAAACGAAGAAACTGAAAGCGAATATCAGCTTACCGGCGTAATGACAATCGACGGTGCGGACTATTATCTCGAAGGCGAACGCTCGGAAGAAAACGAAAAGGACGAATCGGAAACGGAATTGAAAATCCGCGCCTACGCTAATAAACAAGACAAGACTTCCTACATCCAAATGGAACAGGAATATTCGGTTGAAAACGGCGAAACCGAAACAGAATACGTCTATTCCATCTATGTGGGCGGCGAACTGTTGGAACAGACCGCAGTCGAATTTGAAACGGAAGACAAAGACGGTAAAGTCGAAACCGAATACGAACTTGAATTCAGAAAAGGCACGTCGAAAGGCAAATATATCGTAGAACGCGAAGTCGTAGAAAACAAAGCGGAAATTAAAGTTAAATATGCAATCGACGGTAAGTCGGGCGAATTCCGTATCCGCGAAATTACCGACAAAAACGGAGATAAACGATACGAATATTCTTACAGCGACGGAAGCAAGCAGGTATTCGATTAAGTTTTACGTTTGACGAACACTTGAACATTTGGTATAATTACGATACCGAAAATTCGGAGATAAAAAGTGGCACTCGATAAATTTATAAAAAAATTTATAAACGGCGATGCTTCCGCGTTTGATGAAATTTACAATCGGACGCGGAAGTCCGTTTACTATGTGGCACTTTCTATACTGCGCGACAAAGCCCTTGCGGAAGACGTAATGCAGACAACGTATATGCGCGTATTAAAAAACATACAAGGGTATGCGCTCGGCACGAACGCTTCCGCTTGGATAATTAAAATAGCAAAGAACGAAGCTATAAACATTAAAAAAGTCCGTATGCGGGAACAATCGGTTGACGAATACGAAAACGTTTCCCTTTTCGGGGTGAGCGAACCCGATACATACGGCGAGTTGACAGACTTGGCAAAACGGCTGTTATCCGACGATGAGTTTTCGATTTTAATGCTTGTAACCGCTTGCGGTTATAAACGGAAAGAAATAGCTAAAATGATCGATATGCCGATACCTACCGTTACTTGGAAATATCAGAACGCACTTTCTAAAATGCGTACCGCTTTGGAAAAAGAAGGCTGTTAAAATGAAACGAATAGACATAGAAAAAGAACTTAAAAAGGAATCAGACCGGTTTGCGCCCGATCCGCTTGATAAAATCAAAACTGCGGCACGGGCAGAAAACCTGTTGCCTTATGATACCGAACAAAATTCGGAAGTTTATACGCAAGGCAATACAGCTGTAATTGCAAAAAATAAGCGTAAAACGATTTGGTTGTTTACCGCGTTTGCGTCGGTTGTAGTTTGTTTGATTTTAATATTGTCGTTTACGTTACCTTTCGGAAGGAACAAACCGTTTAATCCCACACGCTTAAATCTTTCGGCAGAAGACGTTTACGGAATGGGCGCAGTATCCGGCGTAAGATTGTTGGGAAGCAGTATGCCCGCAAGCGCGGTCAAATCTTTCTCTGCGGTTAATGCTATCGCTTATACAACCACCGACAAATCGGAAGACGAAGCCAAACGGCAAGCGGAAAGATTTAACGAATATTTTACTGCGCTCGACAGCTTTCTCGGCGAAGAAATCATATCGACTGCTGCCGAAAAAAACACCGATAGCCGCTATCCTTATGATACGAAAATGACGATAACGGGAAAAGACTTGAATGGGAACACGATTTCCTATTTGATGTATTATACCGAAACTTTACTGCAAGACGATTTTGACGATGACGAGCGGGAATATAAACTTGTCGGCGTAATGACAATCGACGGTGCGGACTATTATCTCGAAGGCGAACGCTCGGAAGAAAACGAAAAGGACGAATCGGAAACGGAATTGAAAATCCGCGCCTACGCTAATAAACAAGACAAGACTTCCTACATCCAAATGGAACAGGAATATTCGGTTGAAAACGGCGAAACCGAAACAGAATACGTCTATTCCATCTATGTGGGCGGCGAACTGTTGGAACAGACCGCAGTCGAATTTGAAACGGAAGACAAAGACGGTAAAGTCGAAACCGAATACGAACTTGAATTCAGAAAAGGCACGTCGAAAGGCAAATATATCGTAGAACGCGAAGTCGTAGAAAACAAAGCGGAAATTAAAGTTAAATATGCAATCGACGGTAAGTCGGGCGAATTCCGTATCCGCGAAATTACCGACAAAAACGGAGATAAACAGTATGAATACACTTTCAGCGATAACGAAAAAATGATTTTTTAACAAACAAGTCCAAGCGGTAATGCTTGGACTTGTTTGTTATGATTTGCCGAAATAAAAAGAAAATCCGAACCATTCACGTGTTACTATGATTGAGTTCGGATTATTTTGATTTGGTGGAGATAGTGGGACTCGAACCCGTTTACCGCAAGGGGGCGAAAATGCTGACCGAGAATAAGACACGACAAGTCGCTCTTCGGCTTACCGCAAGCGATTTCGAATATCTATACAACACTGCGCAACGGCTCGGCATGACTGTATCGGAATACGTTCGACTACTCGTGCAAAACGCAATCATTAGCGCGAAATGCGCGACCAGCACCGCAAAAAAGGACACGCCGACATGAGGACAAGCAAACCGTTTAGCACTATCAGTTACAACACGGAAGACTACTTGACGGCAAAGCTCGACGAGCTTGTAATAACGCGAAAAATCGAGTTTTACGCCTTTATCGAACACTTGCCCGAAGACGACGAAACAAAGAAGCATAAGCACTTGTTAATCATACCGAACGGCACGATAAATACCGACCAAGTACAAGACTATTTGACCGAGCTCGACCCGACAAAACCTGACGGCAAACCGCTCGGGTGTATCATGTTCCGCTCGTCAAAATTCGGCGATTGGTACTTGTACGCGCTCCATGATGTCGGCTATCTCGCCCAGCGCGGACAGTCGCGGAAATACCATTACACGCAAGCCGATTTCAAGGTATCGGACAGCGACTATTTGCGCGAACTCACGCACACAATAGACTATTCGCCATATAACCGCTTTGCGCAAATACGGCAAGCCGCCGAAGACGGTATAGCCTTTCAGCACCTTGTGTGGCAAGGTCTTATACCGATACAGCAGTACATAGCATACGAACGTGCATACGAATGTATGTTGCGAAATAATACATACCGAAACGGCAACAGCGGACATGATTAACCAATGCGCTTTTACTTGTCAACGGCTTGCCCCGTAGGGGTCGCGGCTTTATGCCTAACGGGAGATAAAAAGCGACCGTTGACAAGTAAAACGCCGAACACCCGACAACACCGATAATTACCACCCGAGAGCGTAAGCGCACTATGTGCCTTACGCTCTCTTAGTTACTCCGCCCACGAGCGAGCGCGACTAACGGAAACGCTTGTGAGCGAAGGAGCAACGCCCGAAAATCGGGCGCGGTTATGCCGTTACCACGAATAACGGCATAAAATTGTTGTTTTTGTCAGACAAATATATAAATATAACAAAGACAAAGTAAGGGAAAAAGTGCTATGCCTTAAAGTCGATTTTGCCCGAATTGTTGTTGAAGCTGTTAGATACCGTAACCGTCTTTTTCGGCTCGGCGTACTCGTGTATGCAAAGAATGTCGTTAGCGTCAAGGTCGAGCACGTCGCAAAGGTTTGCGAGCGTGTCCACCGCTGGCATAGCTCTACCCGAAAGGTATTGCCCGATTGACGATTGAATAATGCCGACACGTTTTGCAATCTCGGTTTGCGTTAGACCGCTATTACGAATAGCCGCAACGAGTTTAGCCCGAATTTGCTCATTAGTAATCATAAACACCACCTAAAAGAGATTACGTATATTTTAACGTACATGACGTTAAAATGCTTGACTTAACGTCAATGACGATATATACTGTCCGTAACGTCAATGACGTTAAATCTACATCAAAAGGACGGTGAACATATGGCAAACAAGGACTTTTGGCACGGCTGGAAAACGACAGCCGAACAGTGCGAGCAGATACGCAACGGCGATATAGCGGCGTGGAATGAATGGTACTTTGACAACCTTGACCGCATACGGCGAATGGCGTACAATTACGCCCGAAAATTCGAGCAATATCAAGGCCTCGAGCAAGACATGATAAACGGCGTATACGCTGATTTAGAGTGCTTCAAGCTGTCCGAGCAAACGCCCGTGAACAGCGGTAAAACAATGTCGCAATTCGTTTACAAATCGTTTGAGTACGTCTGCGACGGCGGTTACGCTTATTTATACAACAATAACCGAAAAATGCTTTCGGGCGATTACAAAGTGCGATACACGAGCATAGACGCGCCGATATATGGCAAGCGCAGTAAGCGCGATAATGACGGCGTATGTGTTGCCGACATTTTGACCGCCGACGAACCCGAAGCGGCAACGCCCGACAACACCGAGATTTACATAACTCAAGTATGCAAGCTGTTGAAGCAGTACCCGAAAATGTTGCAGTTCTATGAGCTGTACATGCGCGGCTTCGATAACGTCGAGATAGCCGAGTTTATGGGCATAACGCAAAGTAACGTGTTGCATTACTTGCAACGGCTCGGCAAGCGGCTTTTCAAGCTCAAAGGCGATATATTGCCCATTATTGAGCGTTACGGTGAAATAGATTGCACGCGCTTTTATGGCATGGAAAGGCAAGAACGGCGTACAAGGGGCAAAAACGCGCCTAAAACCGACGAAATGACCGATTATGAGTACAAGCACATGTACGGCGCTTCCGCGCTGTGGAAGCGAAATAACGCCGAAAAACGCAAGGAATACAACCGCGAGTATTACGCACGGCGTAAAATCGCACAGCACGCCGACGGTATGAGCGCGGACGGGAGAAGCCTGCGCCGTCGCGCTCATACCGTCGGCGTGCTAGTGCCGAATGATGATAATCCACAGTTTTCCCACACGCTCGACAACTATATACCCGAACATGAGCAAACTAAAAAGCACAATATGTTGTACATACCGTGCTTTTTAGGTGGTGGAGATAGTGGGACTCGAACCCATGACCTATGCGTTGCGAACGCATCGCTCTACCAACTGAGCTATATCCCCATAAATTGCATTATTAAGTTTATCATAAAGAGGCTCGTTTGTAAAGCGATTTGCCGCTTTTTTTGAGATTTTTGTTTTTTGCAGCGGGATCCGGAAATACTATTTCCGCATAATTTCAAATAAAAAAAGATATTATAATACTTATAACTTAAATTACAGCGATTAATTTCTTCATTTTAATCTATGACTGTTCTAAAATAGGCAATATGAATATCGATTATAAATTGATAGGCGGCAGGATCAAAGCCGAAAGGAATAGACGCGGATTGACGCAGGAAAACCTCGCAGAGAAACTCGACGTATCGGTAGGTTATGTAAGTCAAATAGAGCGCGGAGTTACTAAGATCAGTCTCGACACTCTTGCCGAGATTTCAAACGTACTCAAATGCGACATTGCCAAGTTGATTACGGGTACGGTTATCGGTGGGGAGAATTATATGAGCGCAGAACTGAATGAGTGTTATGCATCGCTCGATAAGCGTGATAGGCAATTGTTGAGCGATTTTATAAAATTGCTTGCAAGGCGTATGTGATTTGCGTTACGCGGCGAAATGATGAAGCGCGACGAAAATGATATAGACAAATCGCGCGGCGGAGATAGCTCCGACGGCGTGGATAATATTAAAGACGAGTCGGCGGCGACGATTTCCGCGTCGGACGCCGACGAATCCTATCGCGCCGTCGCCGAACGCGAGCGGCTTAAACGCATTGCCGATTTCGAACGGTCACTGACCGAAACGGTGGGCAAAACGGATAAAGAGAAAGGCGGATCCGTCGTTTTCCCGCGTCAGAAAAGCGCGCCTGCGAAAAAGTCGGGTATTAAGAAGAGAAACATTCACGCGGGTCATCGAGCGCGTTTGAGAGAATCGGCGCGTCGGGATTCCGATTTAACGTCGTTCAGCGATATAGAGATATTGGAACTGTTGCTGTCCAACGCCGTTCCGCGCAAGGACACCAATCCGATAGCGCACGCACTGCTCGACAAGTTCGGTAGCCTGCTGGGCGCTATACGCGCGCCGTTTTCCGAGCTGGTGAAAATTCCGTCGATGACCGAGAATGCGGCGAGACTTCTCGGATTGCTTCCGATTATCGGTATGCGCGACGAAGCGGGCGAAGTTCGTATGCCGTCGCACTTCGATCTGGCGAGCCTTATGATCTCTATGTTCGTCGGCAGTGACGACGATTGTACATATGCGGTGTTTCTCGACGGCGAGTTCGGCTTGATCGCGTTAGAACGTCACGATACGAAAGAATTCGTCGATCGCGCCGCCGTAGTCGGGTCGGTATGTAAATACAGCGCGAAATACGTACTGACCGCGCGACGCGGCGGCGGAGCGTTCCCGAACATATCCGAGTTTACTGCCGAGATTTCGGCGTTGAAAGAATTGCTTTACAGTGTCGGCGCGACTTTGCTCGACTGTATGGTTGTATGCGATTTCGGTTATTACTCGCTCGGAACGACCGCGCTTGTCGGCGCATCGCCCGAATTCGTATTTTTTCCGCTTCAAACATTTTCGCGTGCGCCCGAACTCGTGATGAAAATAATCGGGCATAGACCGATCGAACGTTTTGACGGGGATATGGACGAGAAAGACGAATAGCGCCCGAACGGGCCGAAAAGAAAAGCGCGGAGAGATCCGCGCTTGACGTTACACGATTATTTGCGGCTTGTCCGAATGTCATACGCTTTCGAGCAACATTTTATCGGCGACGAGTGCGATAAATTCGCCGTTGGTCGGTTTTTCGTTATGGTTGTAGACGCGCACGCCGAACAGCGTATTGATGTTTTCGATTTTGCCGCGATTCCAAGCGACTTCGATCGCGTGACGGATGGCGCGCTCCACTTTGCTCGGACTTGTATTGAAATGTTCGGCAACTTCCGGATATAGCCGTTTGGTTATGGAGTTTATTATTTCGGGGCTGTCTATTGTCATTTTTATCGCCTCGCGCAGATACTGATAACATTTGATATGCGCGGGAATGCCGACGGTGATGAAAATATTGCTTATCTTTTCGTCCATCGAGCGGTTCTTGGCGGAGGGACGTTTGGTATTGACCGCCTCTATTATGCGTTCGTCCAGAACGGAGAACGAAACGGGTTTCATCATATAAAAGTCCGCGCCGAGTCCCATCGCTTTGGAAATGAACGCGTCTTGAGAAAGCGCGGACACGACGATAATCTTCATATTGCCTTTGTCGACGCGTTCGAGTACCGAAAACCCGTCGAGCGTCGGCATAACGAGATCGAGCAAAAGCACATCGGGACGCGCGATGTCCAAACGTTCGAGCGCTTCCGCCCCGTTCTTTGCCGTTTCGACCAATTCTATCTTGTCCGACGCGGCAAAATGCGTGCGCGCTCCCGCTACGAATTCCTCGTTGTCGTCGCATATCATAACCCGAATTTTCATACTTTTGTTGTCTCCTTTACTGTGGCGAATATACTCATATTTTAGCATTTTCGCGATACTAACACAAGCCGAATATACGTGTGTAAAAAGGGTGCTTTTATCGTTTTTCGTCTCTTTTTGACGAAATTCGTAGAACCCGTTGCGTGAAAGGTCGGGAATGGTGGAAAAACGTGCGGAATTCGGGAGTATGCCGAAATTAGCCGTTTTCGGCGTCGATTTATAAAAAATCGGTGTGAATTTCGATAAAGTCCCTTAAAATGCTATGCAAATTTTGTCGAGTGTGGTACAATAGCGGTAAATTTCGGAGGTGTATAACGTGGGTTTCATACTTGCAACAGATACTTCTTGCGATATTTACAGAAGTGAACTGAAAGCGCGCGGCATTGAATACAGACCGCTTGTCTATACGATAGGCGACGACGCTTTTCCCGACGAGTTTTCGAGCGACGCGGAATATAAAGCGTTTTATGACGAAATTCGCGCCGGCAAAATGCCGACAACGTCTCAAATAAATATCGCGGAACACGAAGAGTTTTTTACAATGCTCGCAGAGAAATATTCCGACGATATTCTTTACATAACGCTTTCGTCCGGGTTGTCGAGTACCAATGCGAGCGCCGTCCACGCCGCGCAGACCGTGTCCGAAAAGACGGGGAGAACGATTTGCGTAGTCGATTCGCTGGGCGCGACCATAGCTGTGCGTCACGTCGTCGATGAGGCAGAACGGCTGAGAAATGAGGGCGTGCCGGTCGTCGACGCTGCGAAACAACTCGAAGACTTCGTTTCGCATATTCAGACTTGGTTTATGCCAGTCGACCTTATGCACTTAAAACGCGGCGGCAGAGTGTCGGGACCTGCGGCATATATAGGCACGGCGCTCAATATTAAACCTATAATATTTATAAACAAAGTAGGCGGCTTGACCGTTACGCACAAAATTCGCGGAGTGCCTAAGGCAATGGCTTTTATGGCGGATAAGCTCAAAAGCGACAGTGCCGAAGTTCCGCATAAGTTTTATATCGCGTCCGCCGACAGTGAATACGCGGAGGAAATGCTCTGTCGAGCAAAAGCTGTCAGACCGGATTGCGAGGGCGAGATCGGTTGGATAGGCCCCGTCATCGGCGCGCATACGGGGTGCGGCGCAGTGGGAATATCGTTCATAGGGAACAAGCTTCGCGAGATATGATCAAATTAAATAATAAGCAAAAAACGGGCAAAACGCCCGTTTTTTGTCGGGCGGCGGGGCAGAGCGCATTTTGTACAAAATGCTTGACATAAGTCGTCGACCGTGATAAAATAACAATCACGACGTAATGTCGAATCGAAAACAGCGGGCAATTAACTCAGCGGGAGAGTGCCACCTTCACATGGTGGAAGTCGAGGGTTCGAACCCCCCATTGCCCACCACGAAAATGCACCGTATAGCGGTGCTTTTTTGTTGTGGGGATATGCAAATGAAAGACATAACGCCGCCGAGCGAGAACACAAAGGCAAACGCCAAGCGGTTCAGCGGCGACGCCTTTGTCCGCTCGGCGTTGCGGCTTCGTCGTTCGGTCGTTTCGTTGCGGCGGGTGCATAACCAAAGCCGCGAAGCGGCGCATTTGTTATATACCTAGCCCCCGCCAAAGTGCCAAACATTTTTCTTGCAAAATTAACGTAAGACTGTTATAATGACATTGCTATGGATTTATATCACTATTTCGATAAAAACTATAAACCGTTTATGAACTTGTCCGATATACCGATTGAACAAGCCAAAGCTATTATTGCCCAAAGAAAAATAACCGATCCTAATTCGTTTTGCGCAAAACGTCAAGATGACTATATGGAAAATAGACTGTACTATGAAAGCATTTTGCGGAATGAATTTTTGAAAAAGGGCGGAAAGATAGAAAGAAACGCCCCACACTATATGGTTATAGAAAAATGTGATTGGTTAGCATCTTGGTATGAGAATAGTGCGTTTATAAGAATACCGATAGAAGATTTTGATTTGTCGACATTGTCATTTACATACGGAGATTCCCACCCGACATTCAGTTCTCGTATTAACGACGGAAAAGAATATAGAAAAAGACTTTACTTATACGACGAAATATTGGGAATTATCAAAAAATACGGACTACCGCAAGAATGGAATAAGGATGGTGAGTTCGGACCCGAACGATATATCGAAGTGCATATTTGGAGTGATAAGACCATTAAGCACTATCTTTAACAAATAAATTATTTATTCGTTTTAGGTTACGACTGCTCCACCACGAAAATGCACCGTATAGCGGTGCTTTTTTGTTATGAAGATAAGCAAAGGAAAGACATAACGCCGCCGAGAGAACACAAAGGCGATCGCCAAGCGGTTCAGCGGCGACGCCTTCGGTCGCTCGGCGTTTCGGTTTTGTCGTTCGGTCATATCGAAAGCGGCGGGTGCTTGATTGCTCAGCGACACGGCGCGCTTGTTTATACAAGCACCCGCCGCAGTGCCGAATCAAACCGAATTTATAGTTTTTCCGCAAGTGCGGCGGCTTTTTGACACCCGTCCGTTTTATTTATATCGCCTACATTTAATACGTCGGGTATAAGCACTTCCCCGATAGATTTCCATTTTAACAGAGCAATACTTCTTTCATAGGGAATGCGAACGCCGTCCATCACGGACATATCGTTCTCTTCGCAACACGCTATGAGCGCACATTGTTTACCCGAAATATCTTTACCCGCAACGCAGAATGAAAACAGCCTGTCTATTACGCCCTTGATCTGTGCGGGGAAAGAATACCAATATACGGGGGTAGTAAACACTATGACGTCCGCCTTTTCGATTTCCGGTGCAATAACATTGAAATCGTCGTCAAACGAACACGCTTTACCCGACTTAAAACAAGTTTCGCAAGCGCGGCAACCGCTTACTTTCTTTAATGCCGCGTCGAATCTTGTAATTGTATGCCCTTTGGCTTGCGCCGCTTTAATAAATGCGTCCGTCATAGCAAAACTGTTGCCGTTCTTTCTCGGACTGCCGGTAACGACTATAATTTTCTTACCCATAATACAATCTCCTTATTTTTTAATCGTGTTTGAATTTTGGTTATACGCTTTTGCGACGCATTTCCATTCGCCGTTCATTTTCAAAAGCAAAAGATAGTCGGTAAAATCTATGCGATTGCCCCAACTTTCTTCCAAAACGCGCACAACCGCAAGTGTTTCTTCCAAAGCAATAACGTCAATACGCGCCTTGAAATTCTTGTCGCCGCCGACGGTATCTACGTTGTGGTAGAATTGCCGTATCGAACCGTGTTCGAGTTCGCCGTCCAAATAACCGAACAATACCGCTTCGTCAATAAATAACTTTTTTGCGTATTTGCTATCGCCTTCCGCAACGCTTTTGACAAAATTCATTGCCGCCGCTTCGACTGCCTGATACTCTTTAAGTTCCGCTCTCATAAAAACTCCTTTCGGCTGTTTCCGATATTTTTTAACTTGACAGCCTTGACAATATACAGTGTATTATGGTATGATTATTTTGTCAAGTACGCACAATAAAGTGCGATACTAACAAAAAGTATAGCGTAAAAGGTGATTGCTATGGAAAACGAAAAGACAAGGTGTATTGCTTCCGAGAAATTATGCGAGACGGGTTTCAGTTATACTTTATCGCTGATAAGCGGGAAGTATAAGATGACTATACTCTATACTTTAATGGAATTTAATGTTGTCAGGTATAATGAGTTACAGAGATATATAAAAGGCATTTCTTATAAGACTTTGAGCTTGTCTCTCAAAGAATTGGAAAACGACGGGCTTATTATACGCAAGGAATATCCGCAAATACCGCCCAAAGTAGAATACAGTCTATCCGAGCGCGGTAAATCCTTAATGCCTATATTAGACGGTATGTGCGAATGGGGCGATAAAAACAAATTACGGTAGTTCGATCTTTGTTTATGTTTAGTGCGATCGTTTGCAACGGATCGAAGTTATCTATTTTATGCACTTGCGCAAATATATTATTTTTGTTACAATACCGTTATTCAATATAAAGGAGAGAATATGATAAAAACACTTAATTTGATCAAGGACAATTGTCCGCAAAACCATTCTTGTCCCGCCGTCAAAGTGTGTCCTGTCGGCGCACTGTCGCAAAACGGATTCGACGCTCCCGTAATAAATCACGATAAGTGCATAAGATGCGGTAAATGTTCCGATTTCTGTCCCAAGAAAGCGCTGGTACTGAAATAATACCTTAATAAACAGCGACGAGTCCGCAATGCTTTTTGCTACTGCGATTGCGGAATCGCCCGACGAAATTTTCGGTATCGGCGCGCGCTTGATTATTCGGGCATTCTTTGCCGTGCCGCTTTTCGGTGCTACGCCATACGCTTGAAAAAATTTTGCTTTTGCTGTATAATGGAACTATGAGTTGCCCGTACTTCGAGATACAAAAAAGCGAAGATTTTGAAAACGTCGCGGAAATAATCGTAGCGGATAAAGGGTAATATAATATGCGGGTTATGGATATTAAGAAGAAGATTTTGACTGTAACGGCATTGCCGACCGCGCTTGCGTGTATGATCTTAACGGGTTGCAACGGCGCGGCGCGGAGCTATGTTCAACCGCTTAATTACGAGGAAAGCACAGCCGCAGTAAGCAATCCCGATCAAGGGTTTTACCGCCCGATGTATGTCAAGGCAACGGAAAGCGGTATGTCCTACAACAAGAACATCGTCAACGCGGCGACGCAGATTTATCATTTGCGCATAGACATAAGCGCGTTTTCGGGCGCGGTGAACGGCGACGGGGATAAACTACTGACGCAAGCCGCGCTCGACGGGTTCGAAGATATCCTGTCGTATTTAAGATCGCGTGATAAGAACGCGATCGTCAGGTTTGCTTACGATCCGTCTTACGGCGGGAGCAAAGACAAAGAACCGAATTTACAGACGATGTTGCAGCATATCGGGCAGGTGTGTCCGATCATCGAGCGTTACGGCAACACCGTGACGGCTGTGGAGGCGGGACTGATCGGGCCTTGGGGCGAGATGCATTCGAGCGCCGTCGCGACTGCCGAATATATAACGCCGATAATCGATGCGTATTTAACGAATACAGAAAGCGTTCCCGTCCTTGTCAGAACGCCTAAAATGATTTACGATTATCTCGGTATAACGATCGGCGATATAGACGGGTATTCGATAGCCGAAACCGAAAGGGCGTATCGTGTCGGACTTTATAACGACGGTTATCTCGGCTCGGCAAACGATCTCGGCACTTATACGGACAGGGAGAGGGAAGTCGAATTTTTGAGCGCGCAGACGGCGCATTTGCCTTACGGCGGCGAGGTGGTTATTCCGTCGAGCAATTTTCACGATATAGAGGTGTGCCTGCCGGAAATGAATAAACTCGATTTGAGCTATCTGAACATCGAGTGGAACAATCAAGTCATCGATAAATGGAAAAACAGCACGTACACTGCGGAATGCGGCGACGACGAAAAGTATTACGGCGCTACGGCGTTTACATACATAGACAATCACTTGGGATACAGATTCGTATTGACGAATTCGGTATTCGAGTATTCGGATAACGCGGACGCGCTCCGAATCGGATTGACGCTTGAAAACGTCGGGTTCGGCAATCTGAACAGAACCAAGCGCGCAAAAATAATTTTAGCGGACGGGGACGGGACTGCGGTGTATTCGCAAGACGTAGCGGAGTTTGTCGGCGGCCGAAACTACGACTGTTCGTTCGACTTCGACGTGCACAGCGGAACATACGACGTATATCTGTGCGTTTACGGCGAGGAATACGAGGGCGTGCCTATGTACTGCGTACAGTTCGCCAACGACGGGTTGTGGAACGCGAAACTCAAAGCGAACAAGATAGGACGCATAGAAGCGGCGGCTTGACCGCATTGCCCGAAGTTCCGCAAAGAGAGATAGGATTCCGTTACCGAGCAGACCCGTCGCTATGCTTACAGCGTGCGGTTACAGTGCGTATCCGACTTTTCGATCGACTCGATCGGGAGTTTTTTATAATCGACGTCACCGCGCATTTGACATATCTTTTTGACATTATTGCGCGCGCTCACGATCTCGAATTCGTGTTTGCCGTCGAACGTTATCTCGACGCATTTCGAATAAGCGCTTTTGTCGGGGTATTCGCTCATACGGTAGCTCGCATTGTACTTATTCAATATTTCGAACATCGTCATTAGACCTATGCCGCTTCCGCCGCTGTCTTTATGCGTGGTTATG
This sequence comes from uncultured Christensenella sp., assembly GCA_910577435.1. GTDB lineage: Bacteria > Bacillota > Clostridia > Christensenellales > Pumilibacteraceae > Anaerocaecibacter. Next base: position 74,996 of record CAJTLV010000008.1, read on the forward strand.
CGCCGCCTGCCCATAGCGGTGATTACTTTGTCGTCGAACGGCGCTCCGTTGTCGTAAAAACAGACGGACGGGCTGCCGGTTGAGTTCGGCTTTATAACTATGGATATTTTTCCGTCGGCAACGCCCCGCGCGGAGATAACGGCGTTTTCGCCCAGATCGCATATAACGGTAGTCAAGTCGGTCATATCGGGAATTGCGTCGAGAAGCGGCGGTATACAGTCGCGCCCGACCGACACCGTTCGCACTATGCGGTTTTGAACGGCTTTCGACGCTATGAAATGCAGAGCCGCGTCCAGCGCTATTACGTCCGTTTTCGGAATGTCGTCTATGTCGTTTTGATACGAATTTATCAATTCGTTCCGTTCGGTGTAAAGCGCGTTTAGCCGATCGGAAAGCTCGCTCAGTCTTTCGTCGCCGTCCATATCCGAAACGATCTCGTTTACCGTATCTGTAATGGCCGGGATCAGTTTATTGTCGCGGTGGATTATTTTAGAAAGTTCGGCGTTGTGTTTTATCAACTCGTCGCGCTCTTTTTCGTATGCGGTAATTCTTTGCTCGTATATCTCTTCGTTGCGCTTATGTATCTGTTTTTTATATTTGTCGTTGATGTGTTTTTTCCACAAAATGATGGAAGTCAAACCGCAGAATATAAATGTAACGAAAATTACTTGGGTTGTTATATTCGAGATCTCGTCGGCATATAAAAACGTCATAAAAAATATGCTCAGAATGCTTATCAATAAAAGTATGTCGATACTGCCGTCGTTGTCGCTTATCGATATTCCGCTTTTGAATCTTTTTATTTTGTATATCGAAAATACAAACAATAACTGAAATGCATCGCTGATTAAAAGAGTAATTACGTCTCGCACGGTTGCGTTCGAAACATATTTGTATAGCAAAAACGAAAACGGTATGGATAGGACAAAGGCGAAAGCAGTAGCCATTACCGTTATGCCGCAAGATACGGTGCAGGCCACTACGTCGTCGATCGGCTTCTTTCGGTAGCGGATAAATGTATACAGGCAGGTAAGCGCCAAGAATATCAACGGAATAAGCGGACGAAACTTTACCGTAGAGTAATACAACACAGTAGCGAGAACGACGGCTGCGGGTATATCGATTATATTTATCGGGCGTAGCTTTATTTTCGCAAGTCTGAAAAAACCGTATATACTGCCGATAAATAAACAAGTGTATTTAACTAGTGTGCATATGAGAGACAACATAAAAACATCAATTATTACAAAAATATGTAATAAAAGCAACGCCTCAATACGAATTTAGATTTTCGCCGAGAAATTCTATAATCGAAGAAAAAGGAGGTTGCCGTTATGTGGAATAGCTTTTGGCATTGGCTCTTGAATCTTTGGCCGCGTCAGTAATACGCAATCGAGCCGCATAACAATGCGGCTCTTTTCTTATAAGTCGTTTGTAATTTTCCTTGCATAGAAGAAGATCAATTCGTTGAGAGTGGGAACGCCCCTGTCGGAATTGATCTTGGCAGTATAGCATCTGAACAAGTCGTCGGTATCTGTCATTTTCCAAGCGCGGTTGATCGAGTTTTGCATAGCGCGTTCTACGCTGGACGACGATTTTTTGTACGATTCCGAAATCCTGTCGCAAAACCGCACGCTCGGATCGGCGATTACCATAGTAATGGCGTCGATAAGGTATTTGTATCCGAGAGATTTTGTGCTTATGCCGATATTGTTCAACTCTACGCAAATGCGGCGTTGTATCCTTTTGGCTTTTTGCGTGGGCGATACGTCGCCGCCGTCGTCGATCCCGATTACTTTGCGGTTGATTATCGTGTTTTTGGCGGCTTTGAGGAAATCTATGACCGATTTTGCCGAATAGCCTTCTTGGTTCTTCGTCATTATAAAGTCGGCGCCGAAATCGCGTGCAATGCTGTGAGTTACGGGACTTATGTTGTTTGTTGTTACGAGTATGAACGGCGGGCGCGCAATGCGGGCATCTTTCAATTGTTTGAGAAATTCGAGTCCGTCTCCGCCTCCGTGATGCAACTCCAAATCGAGTATGACTACGTCGGGGCAAGTGTCTATGACGTATCTGAAAGCCCGCGACGCGTTGTTTGTCACGCCTATAAGCATAAAGGCGTCGGGTGCGTTGTCTATTTCGCACATCAAGGTTTTGCAGTCGTTCTGGTCGTCCTCGACCAATAGGATCTCCATCTTTTTATCCATCGGCAGACTCCTTTTCGAATAAATTCGACCGAATAGTTTCTATTACGACATTATAACACGTGTAAATGCGGAATGCAACAAAAAATAACGAAATACAACGAAAACATACTTTTTTGATTCGTATTGATTTCAGGGTAAAATGATATTGTTTTGCATTCCGCACGTAAGCGCGTTTGCGCGAAAAGGCGATCGAATAGATTATTAATATACGAATACCGGATATTTCCGTTCGGTCACATAGATCTCATAAGGTTTAATATCGACTTTTTCTTGTCGCTCGAAAGGGTATTCCACAAGCGCATAAGTTCGTGTTGCTCTTCCGTAAGCGCCGATATTTCGTCCTCGTTCAAAAGAAAATCGATAACCGTTATTTCGAAAGCGGAGCATATCGCGTCTAAAAGAGACAGCGTGGGAGAAGATCCTCTGTCGCGCCAATTGTAAATGGTCGTAGGCGAAACACCCGCTTGCTTCGCGAGTTCGTAAATAGTCCAGCCTCTTTCCGCTCTCAAGGAGTCGACCTTGCCGTATAATTCTTTACCGTCCAATAAATCCAACATAATAATTTACACTTCTGCTATATTATAATATACCGATAGGGTAATTTTATTACGCTGAATCGATATTCATATTACCCTAGCGGTTTATACTGCTAGGCTTTGCGGAGCGTGCCGCGACGAGTATAACCGCAGAACATCGTCGTTTTCCGTCAAAGGGCGACAAAATAGGCGGCGGCGGATATGGTAAAACGGGAATATGAAAAGGACTGTAAGACCCGCCGTCGTTATTTCGGCGGCGGTTTTGGTTGTGATCTGTTGCGGCGGCAGGCTGTACGGAATAGAGCCGTTCGGGTCGGCGATGTTTTGCGCGCTTATGGATTTCGCTACGGGCGGGATTGTCGTTGTCGTAACGTCGGCTATGTACGTGCTGTGTTCGTATCTGTTCACGTTCGAGGTGTGGCGGCTGTACCTTGCGGGCGCGGTTTTCGTGCTTGTCGCCGTGCGGTGGTTTTTGGGATTGAAATTTCGGAGGTTTGCCGGCACCCCGTTCAAAGTGGCTGTATCCGTCATAGCGCTCGTTACGGAAGCGGGGCTGTCGGTGCTTTTCCGACAGCCGTTCACTGCGGCGCTGTCCGGTTTCGTATCGCTAGTATTCTATTATTTTGCTCGGTACGCCGCGTCTGCGGCAGTCAAGGCGTTTTCGTCTCGGTTATCGGTGATCGATTGCGCGTCGATGTGCGCCGTGATGTTCGTATTGGGACTTGCGTGTTCGGCGGCGTCGGTCGACGGATTCAATATAGGTCTGAGCGTGCTGTATTTCGTCTTGCTCGTTCTCGGCGTGATAGGCACGCGCGAGGTACTTGCGGGCGGCGTGGCGCTCGGCTTCGGCTTGGCGTTCGGGTTCGGAACGGGCGCGGCGGTGGCGTTTATCGTATGCGCGGGAGTAGTAGCCGTGTTTCGCGCTTTGCCGCGCCCTGCCGTCGCGATCATAGGGATAGGCGCGTTTTCCGCAGTGACGACGCTGTTCGGCACGTCGGCGATAGAGGTGGGGTGGAACGCTGTAATGCTTGCTTCGGGGGCCGTGCCGCTGTGCGTTCTGCCGCGTCGCGCGGTGAAAGCCGTGACGGCGTATTTCGATTTTGCGGGGTCGTCGCGGCTTGCGGTGCGCCATTACATAAACCGAATCAAGGCGGACGCCGGCAATAAAATGCTGGCGCTCGCGTCGGTTTTCGACGAGACCGCGCGGTTGATGAACTCCATCGATCCGCCGGCGCCCGATTTCGGTGCGCTCGGCGACGGGCTGGCCGAAAAGATATGCCCGTATTGCCGGAACAGAAACGTCTGCGACCGCGCCGCCGCAAGCGACGCGTTCCGTTCGGTAGCCGAGCTTGCATACGGCGGCAAGCCGCTTATTGCGGGAATGCCGCAGTTTTTCGCTGCTAAATGCGCGCGCACGCCCGAAGTGATGAATGCGGCGGGCGCGATAACCGAACTCGCCCGCGAGCGCGAGATAGAAGGGCGCGGCGACGCACGAGCGAAGTCGGTGGTCGTAGAACGCCTGCGTGCGATAAAGGACGTACTCGGCGAGTTGGGCGAGGCGCAGGCGCTTCCCGTCGGGTTCGACGGATCGGCGGAGGACAGGATAACGTTCGAGCTGAACGCATCGGGCGTCGAGTGCGCGGAGACTTTCGTGACGCGCGACGGCGTGACTGCGGTCGTGCGGACTGCGGACGCGAACGAGGACGTAATACGCCGATCCGTGTCGAGGTGCTTAAAGCGCGAGTATGCCGTAAACGCGATAGAACGCACTCAGGCGGCGGGGTGGAGCGTTGCGACGCTTAAAACCCGTCCGTCGTTCGAGGCTGTATACGCGCGCGCGGGCGTGAGCAAGACGGGCGGAGTGAGCGGCGACAGCTATGTGTTCGAGCGGATAGGCGATAGGTTTCTCGTCGCGCTTTGCGACGGTATGGGCGCGGGCGAGACGGCGGGAAACGGTTCGGGCGCTGCGGTCGAGCTTATCGAATGTTTTTACCGTGCGGGGTTCGATTCGCAGTCGGTGCTGTCGGGGGTCAATCGGTTTTTGAAGCTGCCGAGCGGCGAGAGCTATTCGGCGGCGGACGTGGCAGTGTGCGATCTCGATACCGCCGCAGTCGATATTATCAAACTCGGATCGCCGCCCTGCTACATAAAGACGGCGGACACCGTATTGCGTATTGAAGGCAGTTCGCTTCCGATAGGCGTGCTTGACGAAATGCGCCCGTATACCGTTACCAAGAAATTATATCCCGGACAAATGCTCATTCTCGTTACCGACGGCGTCGGCGACTGTTTCGACGGCGATGAACTGCCGCAGTTCATAAACGGACTCGCGCCGCTCAATCCCGAAAAGACTGCGACCGAGATATTGGAGCGCGCGCTCAAAATTTCGGGCGACGTGCCGCGCGACGATATGACCGTCGTTGCGTTCAGGCTGTTTGACGTGAGGAAAAAGCGCAGAAAACCGAAAGAATAAACTCGGCGTGCGGTCGAATATGCGCGGAACTCAAAGTTCGGCGTACCGAGACAATTAAATGAACGCGCGGCTGCGCATACTATCGGTATGGTTATTATCGACAGACGCGGCGGCGCGGCGGGCGCGATGGCTGATGCGCTCGGCGGCGTCGATTACGTATCGCGGCTCGAAGATCGTATGTCGCAAATAACGGGGCGTTCGGCGATTGCTACAAGCTCGGCGGACGGTGCGCTACACGCGGCGCTGTATTTGTGCGGCGTGACGGCGGGGGCGTATGTGTTTGTGCCGACGTATACGTTCTATTCGCATATAGCGACGGTAGAGCACGCGGGCGCGATCCCCGTATTTATCGATTGCGATCCGATGACGCGGTGCGTGTCCGAAGCGGCGTTGGAGACGGCGCTCGTTTGGGCGAAATTGCAAAACAAACCGCCGGCGGCGGCGGTGATCGCCGACGCATTCGGTTCCGTCGCCGATTACGACAAGCTCGTGCCGTTGTGCAAAGCGTTCGACGTGCCTACGATAGAGATCGCGACCGACGCGCTCGGCGGAACGTACAAAAACAAGCCGTGCGGCGCGCTCGCCGATTACGGAGTGATGTCGTTCGTAAAGCGATTGGGCGGCGGCGGCGGGGTTCTGATCGCGGACGCGCGCGACAGAAAAGCCGCGCGCGGGTTTTGCCGCGCGGAGTTCTCCTATGGCGAAAATCACGATTACAAAATGCACAACGTCGTCGCCGCGCTTGATTGTGCGCTTCTCGACGAGGCGGACAAAGTGGTGGCGCTATGTAAAAGCAACCTCGCGGCACTGTGTACGGCGTGCGACTCGGTAGTGCGTCCAACAGACGGCGACGCGGCGGCATATGCGCTCGTCCGTGCGCGTGCCGACGCTTTGTGCGCGGCTGGGTTTTCCGTAAAGCGCCCGCCGCCCGTTCACACTATGCAAAAATATGCGGACAGCCCGTACTTCGAACACGAACGCGGATTTTCGGCGTGTCGGCAGTTTGACGATTGCTGTCTTGTAGGAACGGATATGTCGCGGCTCGGACTTTTAAGGCTCGTTCGAATTTTGAAAAAGCAACGGCGGTGACGGCGTTATTTGATTGACAAAAATAATATATAAGCGTATAATTATGATACAAGTTTTGAGAATAGCTTACACCATCGGTATTCCGCGTCTGTCGGCATTTTTGAAAGTTGAATATCAAAAGGAGTGAATTTCACGGCATATGACAGACAAGGTTTTGACTTGTAAGGATTGCGGCAAGGAATTCACTTTCACGGCGGGTGAACAGGAGTTCTACGCCGAGAAAGGGTTCCACGATCCGGCACGTTGTCCCGAATGCAGAAAAGCCAATAAAGAAAAACGGCGCACTGCGAAACCGACGGAAAACAATTGATAGGGTATAAGGGTTTTGCCCATGTACATTTTACCGAAGAAGAAGCGTCCGAGAGCAATCTCGGACGCTTGCTTTATGCGCCGATATGTTCGCGTATGACGTATGTCGGTATTTTGCGCGCGGTCTGTAATTGACAAACGGGCTGAATCGGTATATAATTGACTGTATGAAATCGCACGGCAAAAATAAACTTACGAAGAGCGCAAAGTCCGACGCGGTTGCGGCAGAAGCGGAATCGGGCGGCGCAGCGGTGCGGACGCATAAGGACAAAATTGCGTTCCGATCCATAAAGTGGCTGACGGTATTCAGTCTTTGCGTATACGCGATCGTCATATTGGCGCTGTTGTGGTCGCTGTTCTTTATTTTCCTGTTCGGGATTTACGAGCCGATGCAGGCGCGCGAGTTGTCTAACACGGGAATAGACGCGACAGCCGTGTTTCCCGACAGAATAGACGACAAGAGTATGGCGCTGTACAAAACGAGAATGAAAGACTATGCGCGGCGCGAAAACGTAGCCGTAGTCGTGTTCACGGGCGGCGCGGACGAAGATTACTCGATGCTTTTTTCGATAGATACGCTTGGAAACAGTACTAGCGAGGTGACCGAGCTGTTCAGCGAAGTATTGAGCGCAATAAATTTCGACGCGTTGTTCGACAGCGACGGCAATGTAATAAAAGTAAAGTCGGATATAGGCACGTTCCTGTGCTACGGCAGTATAAATACCGTATCGGGCGGCAACGACACGGCCGGCACTGCCGAGCCTCAAGGCGAGGATCGGGCGTTTTTGTTTATAATCAAACCATATCATCTGTTGGATTCGCAAACGTTGATAGTAATTTACGCGCTTGTGTTATGCTCGATCGTAGTTCTCACTCTCGCGGTTGCGGTTGCGATCGTAATTGCGCGTTACCAGACCAAGAATATCGTCGAGATCTCGGGCAAAGCCAAAAAACTCGCCGACGGAGATTACAGTGTCGTGTTTTCGGGCGGCGGTTGTGACGAGTATGAGATATTGGCGGCGGCGCTCAATTCCGCAAAGGCCGCGATAGTAAGCACCGAAGAACTGCAACGAGACGTGATAGCCAACGTGTCGCACGACATAAGAACGCCGCTCACTATGATACGCGCATACGCCGAAATGCTGCGAGATATGCCGCTGGACGAGAAAAAGCGCGCCAAAACGGTAGACGTTATAATCGACGAGGCGGACAGACTCAACGTGCTTGCCGACGATTTTCTCAATCTTTCGAAGTTGCAGTCGGGCGTAGTCGATTTCGAATACGAGCGCGTGAATATGTCCAAGCTCGCCCGTGCCGTCGTTGCGCAGTTCGATATTTTCACAGAGCGCGACGGAATTAAGTTCGAGTGCGATATCGACGGCAACGTATATGCGGAATGCGACGCATCGCGCATTAAACAAGTTCTGTACAACCTGATAGGCAATGCGGTAAACTATCGCGGCGACGATAACATAGTCACTGTTGCGGTCAAGTCGGCGGACGGCGGCGCTACCGTAGAGGTGGGCGATCACGGAAAGGGCATTTCTCCCGAAGAGATCGACAGCGTGTGGGAAAAATACTATCGCGCGACACAGACAAAGCGCACGACCGTCGGATCGGGTCTCGGCTTGACCATATGTAAAAATATACTCGACGCGCACGGCGCGCAGTACGACGTGCGGTCGGAAGTCGGTAAAGGTACGGTTTTCAGGTTTAAGCTGAAATACGCCGAAGAGACGGATAGGGCGTAACTATGACTTGGATTATACGGTAATAAACGAGCAACAGCGCCGCAAGCGTTGACAAAAACAGTAAAAACGGGTATACTAAACCCGATAAAGGAGATTAAATCATGGCTGACAAAGTAACTGCGGATATGACTATTTACGACGTTCTGTGCCTTGCGCCCGGCAATGAAAAAGTCCAACAGGTATTTTTCGATATGGGAATGCACTGTCTCGGTTGCCCTATTTCGCGCGGAGAGACCGTCCGCGAAGCGGCGGCGGTACACGGCAACGACGTAGACGAGCTTGTCGAAAAGCTCAATGCCGTCATCGATTGACGTGAAACTGATCGTCGGACTCGGTAACTACGGAAAGGAGTACGAGCGGACTTACCACAATATAGGCTTTCTTGCGCTCGACGATGTAGCCGAGCGTTTGCGTGCGTCAGATTTTGCGCAAAAGAACAATGCGCTCGTTTCGGATACCGGAGTGGGCGACAGTCGAGTTTTGCTCGTAAAGCCGCTCACGTATATGAACAGATCGGGCGACGCCGTCGAGTATTTCGCACGGTTTTATAAAATCGCGCCGAAAGATATACTCGTGCTGTACGACGACATCGAGCTTGCCGTCGGCACCGTTCGCGCCCGGCTATCCGGTTCTGCGGGCACGCATAACGGAATGCGCGACATCGTGGGCGCGCTCGGCTCGACGGAGTTTGCGCGTGTGCGCATAGGCATAGGGTTCAAGCCCGATTATATGAACCTCGCCGATTACGTGCTGTCCAAGATCACCGCGACCGACGCGCAAAAACTGCCCGATGTTTTTTCCGTTTCGACGGATTTCGTTTGCAAGTGGATAAAAGGCGAGGCGTGGCAGGAACTGACGGTGAAAATTTAATTCGGAATGATTTACGCATCGCGCCGTTTCGTATTATCCGACCCGCGTAGATGTAGATTATCCTGCGTTATCGACTGAATTGTATGTTGACCATAGGCGAAATTTTAGCGTCCGACGGCGGGGCGTTCGGTAAGGCCGTATCGGACGTAAAGAGCGGAACGCGCACTTCGATATTCGGATTGACGAAATCGGATGCGCGGCTTTTTTGCTGTGCGCTCGATTCTTTCGTATATGTATGCGCCGACGTGCTGTCCGCGCGGACGGCGTTCGTCGAGCTGTCGTTGCGTTTTCCGTCGGCGGAATTGCTTTTGCCCAAGAACAACGTTCTGCTCGTGTCGGGCGCGGACCGCGACGGCAGGCGCACGCGCGCGCTCTACCGCATAGCGCGCGGCGAGTGCAAGGTCGTAGTTACTACGGCAGAAGCGCTTATGCAATTATTGCCCAAGCGCGAGGACTATGCGGGCGGCGCAGTCGAGTTTGTGCGCGGCGGAAAATACAGAACGTCGGATGTGACGGCAAGGCTGATCGCGGCGGGGTACACTCGTTCGGGACACGTCGACGAGGCGGGGCGGTTCGCCGTGCGCGGAGATATTATAGATATATGCGCGCCTTGCGGCGAGGCGGCGCGAATCGAATTTTTCGGGTACGAGTGCGATTCGATACGCACGCTCGATATATCGACGCAGAGCGGCGGCGAAAAGCTGGACAGGTTCGTCGCATATCCCGCGACGGAAACCGTCGTTTGCGATCGGTCGGACGCTATCGAAAAACTTATCGAGGCGGGCGAGCGGCGTAAAGGCGTTGCGGGCATACCCATAGAACACCGTATGGCGGAGCGCCTGCGCGTTTCGGGCGGAGCGCCCGTCGACGGAGAACAGACGCTCGTTTCACTGTTCCCTCATACTACGCTCGACAGGTTCTGCGATCTTCCGATAATCATAGAGGACGCGAAGAGCGTTTACGATAACTGCGTGTTCGCTTACCGCGAACATATATCGCGCGCAAAGCGCCTGATCGAGGCGGGCGAAGCGCCGAGCTGTGCGGAAAAGAATTTAGCGGATACTCCGTCGGCGCGCAAAGCCGTGCTTTGTTTTCATTCGATAGACAGCAATAACAGATTTTTCTCGCCCGACGCGGTTTACAAATTCAAAAGTCTCGATCTTCCGACATACGGCAGAAACTTTTCGGCGCTCGCGGACGATATTGCGGGTTGGCGCTCGCGCGGGTATAGGGTGTGTATCGCCGCCGACGTAAGAAAGGCGCTCGAAGAGCACGACTGTTTCGACGTCGAATATATTTTCCCGACAGCCGACGGCGGCGTTTTTTTCGATGCCAACGTAGTTGTTATCGGAATGCGCAACGTCGGAATGAAACGCGATCCGTTTGAGGCTATAAGGCGAACGGGCATAAAAGAACTGCCCAAACCGGGTGATTACGTCGTTCACGAAGCGCACGGCATAGGCATTTGCGAGGCGGTGGGCGCGGTCGATTTCGGCGGCTACGAGCGCGATTACATAACGGTCAAGTATGCGGGCGGCGACGAACTGTTCGTGCCGGTCGAAAATATGGGCAGGCTGAGCAAGTACGATTTTACCGATTCTCCGCCCAAACTGAATAAACTCGGCGGGGCGGAATTCGAACGCACCAAGACGAAGGTAAAGTCGCGGCTCAAAGCGATGGCGTTCGATCTGATGGAACTGTACGCGCGGCGCGAGTCGGCGACGGGCAGAGTGTACGGCAAGGACAGCGCGCTATGCGACGAGTTTGCCGCCGATTTTCCTTACAGCGAGACCGTCGATCAACTTGCGGCTATCGACGCGTGTATCGACGATTTGACGCGCGGCAAGATAATGGACAGGCTTATATGCGGCGACGTCGGATTCGGCAAGACGGAAGTCGCGCTTCGCGTCGCGTTCAAGGTCATATCGGAGGGCGGTCAGGTCGCGTTTTTATCGCCGACGACGGTGCTGTGCCATCAACATTACCGCAACACGAAAGAGCGTATGGAAAAGTTCGGCGTGCGCGTCGCGGCGTTTTCGCGTGCGGAAGGCGACGAGGTGAAAACGCTCAAAGGCTTGGAGGACGGGTCGATAGATATCGTGTGCGGCACGCATAAATTGCTCGGCAATAAGGTCAAGTTCAAGCGTTTGGAACTGCTCGTTCTCGACGAGGAACAGAAATTCGGCGTGTCGGATAAGGAAAAGATCAAAAACTTAAAAACGGATATCAACGTTCTTACTCTGTCCGCAACGCCAATTCCGCGCACACTGCATATGGCGCTCAGCGGAATGCGCGACGTGTCGATGTTGGAGACCCCTCCGACGGGCAGATTGCCCGCGCAGGTATATGTCACGGAATATTCGGACGCGCTCGCAGTCGACGCGGTCACGCGCGAGGTGTCGCGCGGCGGACAGGCGTTTATTGTGTACAATTACGTTCAGGGCTACGGTGCGCCGGGAATCGCAGAGTATGCGGGCAGGCTTCAATCGCTTATGCCCGATATTAAAATAGCTTACGCGCACGGGCAGATGGAGAAGAAACAGCTTACGGCGGCGGTGGAAAACTTCGCCGAGCGAAAATCCGATCTTCTGATCGCGACTACGATTATAGAGAACGGGATAGATATACCCAACGCCAACACTATGCTTGTTTACGGTGCGGAGCATATGGGGCTCAGTCAGATGTATCAGTTAAAAGGCCGTGTAGGACGTTCCGACCGCGTCGCGCAGGTGTATTTTACCTACGGCGACGAGTCGCGGCTTACGCCGCAGGCGATGGAACGGCTTACCGCCGTCGCGCGGTACACCGAGCTGGGCAGCGGCGTAAAAATAGCCGAACAGGATATGCGTATTCGCGGCGTCGGCAACGTGTTCGGCGCGGAACAGCACGGGCATATCGCGAGCGTAGGATATTCGATGTACTGCAAGTTGCTGAGCGAAGCCGTAGCGGAGATAAAAGGCGCGGCTGTGCGCACGCACAAAGATCCGACTATGAAAGTGGATTTTACTGCGGTGATACCCAAAGACTATTGCGACGCGGCGGTGCGCGTAGAGCTTTACCGACGCATATCGTCATTGCATTCTGCCGATGAGCGCGACGAGTTGTTTAACGAACTCAAAGACGCTTACGAAAGCGTTCCGATAGAGATAAAGAATCTCGCCAACGTCGGACTTATCAAAAATCTCGCCGCCGATATGAACGCCGTAACCGTCACACTGCTTAGGTCGGGTGCGAAAATAGAGTTCGAAAAGATAGACGATATTCGCGAGGGATTCGAAAAATTCGGCGGCGTGCTTAGCGCCGTCAAGTCGCCTATCGTCGTATTCGACAGCGTCAAGTCGCTTATGAAGTACGTTGCGGGATAATATTCGTCGATCATTGAAGGAGCATTATGTTTGAAACTTATGAAGAATGCGTCGCTTATCTCAACGCCAACCGCGACGGTAAGTACGACGATTTCAACAGCAAAATAGTCAACAGCACTTATCCGACGCTGGGCGTGCGCACGCCTGTGATCAAAAAGCTAGCTAAACAAGCGGACATTTCCCGCCGCGACGATATACTGACCGATTTCTTCGCCGATACGGAAAAGACATACGATGTCGTTTTATTCGCAGGTTGTGTGGCGGCGCGCAAGGGCGATTATGCCGCGACGCGCGAGTATCTTAAAAAGTTGATACCGCTGTTCGGGTCGTGGGCGCACGTGGACTGCGTCGTGCCAATGCTCGATTGGACGGACGTCGATACTTTTCTTGCCGATTTCGATTATCTCGGAACGGCGGCGGGCGAGTACGAAGTGCGCACATACATAATTTATTTAATGAATTATTGCTTGACGGCGGATAGAATAGATTTCGCGCTCGATCGGTTGCAAACGATAGAGTTCGGAAAGTATTATGTGGATATGGCGGCGGCGTGGATGCTCGCCGAAGCGCTTGTCAAACAGTACGACAAAACATTGCCGCTGATAGAATCGAAAACGTTTCCTAAATTCGTTCATAACAAAGCGATACAAAAGGCGCGCGAAAGCTATCGTATAGACGATTCGAAAAAAGCGTTGCTGGGAACATTCAAACGTACACAATAAATTTTGATTTTCGGTGAATATTCAGAACGCCGAAATAAAATTTATTTCAGCGTTCTTTGCGCGAATTTGATTTCCGATTTCCGTCTCGTGCTTTTGACAATAGGAATAGCTGTTCAGCATAAAATCTCGAATGCTCCGCGTTTTATACATTGCGTGGGACTAATATTCGAGTCTGACGGAAATAAAAGTAAAACATAATAAAAAAACGGGTTGCGTCTATTGCAAAAAGGCGGGAAATGTGGTAAACTAATAAAGTATACCCGTCAACGGGTATAACGGTTTTGATCGGGGAAGCTATTATGGAAAAAACGGAAGAGCCGGCAATATTGTTCGGCAAATCAAAATGGATATGGTCGAATGAAATATTCGGCAAAGATTCGGACGTGATTTTCCGCCGTATCGTATCGTTCGTCGATAAGCCGCCGTCACGCGCGCTGTGCCGCGCCGCGTGCGACACGCAGTATTATCTGTTCGTCAACGACAATGCCGTCGTTTGGCAGGGCGGGTTTGCGCGCTCGGTGAACGCGTACTACGACGAGTTCGACATTTCGAAGTACCTCTCGAAGGGCGATAACGTTATCGTCGTTTATGCGAGATATTTCGGCAACGGCGGGCGTGATCTCGTGCCGAGCGGGCGAGCGGGCTTTATTTTCGAATGCCCCGACCTGAATATTTTCAGCGACGGAACTTTCTCCGCTTACGAGAATCCCGCATACGTGACGCCGCACGCCAATAACAGTTACTGCGCGGGTCGCGATATTCTGTACGACGCGTCTCGCGAGGGACAGATACAAAACCACCGCGATCCGGCGTTCCGTTCGTCGCTGTTCCAGCCTGCGAAAGAACTCGACGCATATCCGGACGGATATATCGGAGCATTGTTGCCCCGACCGTTGCCGATGTACAGATTTTCGGCGCAGCCGGTGATCGGCAAGTATAAAAAATCGTGCGATCAGTTTCACGGCGATACGTATACCATAACCCTGCCCAAGATGTCGCGCGTCACGCCGTATATGGAAGTGACGGGCAACGGTCAGGAAAAAATAGAGATTTTCACCGATCGCAGCGACTGCGGCGGAACGTTCGGCGACGAGAACAGCGTTTATCGCGCGCACACGATCGAGTATATCACAAAACCGACGTTAAACGTATTCGAGGGATTGTTGCCTATGACGGGCGAAAAGCTTATATTCTCGATGCCGCGCACCGTCAAGGTGTTGAAGCTCGGTTATCGCGAACTCGGCTACGCGACGGATCCCAACTGCTTTGTAAAGACGGACAGCGATCGGCTGAATACGTTATTCGACAAGGCGAAGAACACACTTTACGCGTGCTTGGGTTCGACGATAATGGATACGCCCGAGCGCGAGCGCACAATGTGGTTGGGCGACAGCTCGATAGCGGCGCGCGCGCTGTATCTTTCGTATGACGGCGCGGGGAAGATCGTCAGAAAGGTCATCGACGATATACTGGCGACAGCGGACGGCGACGTGCTTTTGAGTTGCGTACCGGGCAATGTACCCGTCGATATTCCGGCACACGGACTGCTTGCGCTGTCCGAGTACGGACTGTTCGCGCAATACCGCAACTTCGAGAACAGCCGAGAATTGTTCGACGGCGCGTACGGTAAGCTGTGCGAATATTTGATGCTGTGGGATATGACCGAACACGGGGTGGCGCTCCGCGACGGAAACCGCAGGTGGTACGACAATCTGTACAACATAGACGAACCGCTCGTCGAGAACGCGCTGTACTATTCGGCGTGCAAGTTTATGCGCGATGTGGGAAGAGAGATAGGCGACAGCGAGTATGACGAGACGTTCGAAGATCGAATGGAAAACATCGCCGATTATATCGAGAGCTGTTGGAACGGTCTCGGTTACTCGTCGCAGGGCGACGCGCTCGACGACCGTGCGAATGCGCTCATCGTGCTTGCGGAACTTGTTCCGGACGAGCGCAAGGAGTCTGTGGCTCGGCTTTTGTCGGCTGTCCAGAACGCATCGCCGTATATGGAATGGGCGGTCATCGAAGCGTTGTGTAAGCTTGACAAACGCGACGCGGCGCTTTCGCGATTCACGTCGCGTTATGCGGTTGCCGCCGAAGACGGATGCTCGACATTGGGCGAGGATTTCGGCGGATACGGCACCAAGTGCCAGAGTTACCAGGCGCAGGTAATTACCGAGATAATTTCGCTGTTCGGCGGTATCAATGTGAAAAACGGCGCGCGCGAAATTTCGATCGCGCCCGATTTCGGGATATTCGAAGATTTCAGATGTTCGATCACTCTTGCGACGGGCGAATTGGAAGTGCGCTATAAATCGGGTTCGAAGATAGAGATAATAATAGACAACCGCACGAGCGGCAAAGTGACACTCGACGTAGCGCCCGAACGAATGCTGAGACCGACCGAACGACGGACAATACTGCTCAACAAGGGTAAGAACAAGTTCGCGATTTAACCACCCTTGCTATGAACACCGCTAAGTATCTTAAATTTTTACGTCAATCGCTGGACGAGGGCGAAATCCCGCAGGAGCTGTACGATTCGACCGTCGCGGAGATAGAAAAATCGGGCGGTATGAACAGGGATATATACCGACGCTTCCTGTCCGAACTCGAACGGCGGCGACTGTTCAACGTAAAGACCGAGCCTATCAACTATGAAAACAGCGCCAAGACCGACGGAACTTATAAATACTCGCACAGGAAAAACCCGTTTTGGAATATCGGTCACGGGATAACGGCGTTCATATTCAAATTGCTCGGCGGATACTTGCTCGGCGGGATCGTATACGGCGCTTGGCGCGTTAAGGACAGGAAAAAGCTCAAAAACCTGAAAGGCGCGTTCATAACCACGTCCAACCACGTCGGATACGTCGACGCGGCGCTGACCAGACGAGCGCTGGGGTTCAAAAAACAGTATATCGTCGCCGCGCCGTTCAATTGCAAAAATACGCTCGGCGGCGGCATTCTCAAAATCGCCACGATGATCCCGTTGCCCTGTTCGGTCAAAGGCGTGCGAGCGTTTAACGACGAACTGAAATACGTTGCGTCGCGCGGTGCGGCGATCCACTTCTATGCCGAGCAAACGATGTGGATCCGGTATGAAAAGCCGCGTCCGTATAAAGAGGGCGCGTTCTATTACGCGGATATGCTCGACGTTCCCGTAGTGCCTATGTTTTACTGTTTTCGCGAACCGAAGGGATTGCGCAAGCTGTTCGGACTGCCGCGAGCCGACATACGCATAGGCGATCCCATTTATTCGGACAAGTCATTGCCAAAAAACGAGCGCAAGGCGGATATGGCGCGTCGCGCTTACTCGGCGGCGGTTGCCATTTACGAAGATTATAACCGCAAGCCGCTCGAATATCTGCCCGAACTCGATGTCACGGCGGCGTATGCGGCGGTAACCGACGAAGCGTCTATCGACGAAATGCAACCGAATTCGACGGCGGACGCGGAAAATCCCGACGGCGCCGAGAATATAATTTTTAACGAAAATACATCCACAAGAGAGAGCGATTATGTCAAAAACGATAGCGATTGCTAACCAAAAAGGCGGCGTCGGCAAGACGACGACGTGCATCAATCTCGCGGCATACTTTGCGGCGTTCGGTAAGCGCGTGCTTATTATAGACAACGACCCGCAGGGCAACGCGTCAAGCGGACTGGGTATAGAAAAGCACAAAGTCAAGCGCTCGGTGTACAGCTTGGTCGTGGGCGACTGCACCGCGAAGGAGGCGATACTTCCGACCTGCGTAGACGGCTTGGATATTATTCCCTCGAACATAGATCTCGCGGGCGCGGAGGTAGAGCTTGTCAGTTTTGCCAATCGAGAGCATTTGCTCAAACGCGCACTTGCGCCGATCAAGGACGAATACGATTACATATTCATCGACTGTCCGCCGTTTATAGGGCTTTTGACGCTCAATGCGCTCACTGCCGCCGATTCCATTCTCATACCTATGCAGGGCGAGTATTTCGCGCTCGAGGGGTTGAGCCAGCTGATGAACACTATCAAGCTGACAAAAAAAATTCTCAACCATTCGCTCGAAATAGAGGGCGTGGTAGTTACGATGTTCAGTTCACGCACCAACCTTGTCAATAACGTTGCGGAAGAGATAACACACTTTTTCGGCAAGAAAGCATTTGCGACGCGTATTCCGCGCAGCATACGGCTTGCGGAAGCGCCGTCGTTCGGTATGCCGATAACGCAGTTCGATCCCACGTCGACGGGCGGCATCGCGTATAAAAACCTCGCCGAAGAGATGCTTAACCGCAACCGCGATCCGTTCGAGCCGATCAAAAACTTGTCCGCTCTCAAAAGAAAAATGCAATAAAAAGAGCCGTAAGGCTCTTTTTAATTGTGAATCGGAAATCGAAGTCCGATCGAGACGGAGTGCGTGATTCGAAACGTCTCGATTTGACCGACGCGGTAAGCGCGTGCCGGATTATAAAAGCGCCGCTTCCAAATTACCGCTGTCCGACACGTAGAAATCAGTCGCGCCGATGTGATTGATAAGCGCTTGGAAAATGATCGCGCCGTATGGCGCGGTGTCGGCGCGGTTTTTCACGACGGGGCGGAGAGTGGACAGCTTATTGCTCAAAAGTACGGGCATAATGTCATCGAGTTCGCGGGCGGTGAAATGCGCGCCGTTTATTTTTTCAGCGTCGTAAACGTTAATATTCAGCATTGCGGCGGCGATCGTGCAAGCGCTTCCGCCGATGAGAACAAGCGGGTACGGCTTGATCTCGCCGTAAGCTTCGACGAGCGTCGGCGCACTGTCTATCGCCGCGCGGTAGTTGCCGTCGAATTTGTTTTTGAGTACGACAACGCCGAGCGGCAGACTTTTTACGAAGTCGGGCGTTTTGCCGTCGCTTGCGGAGATAAGTTCCATACTTCCGCCGCCGAGATCGCAGACGGTCACTGCGCCGCTCGGTTTGACTGCGCCGCGCAGTGCGAATTCCGCTTCTTCGGCGGGCGAAAGAACGCGCACGTCAATGCCCGTTTCGTTCTTGACCGCCGCGCAAAACTCCGCGCCGTCGGCGGCGCTCCGCACCGCTTCCGTAGCGAACGCGAGTACGCTTTCGCACGCACCGCATTCTGCGGCGAACGCTTTAAGCGCGTCCAGCGTGGCGCGCACTCCGTTTTGCGACAGCCTGCCCGTCGCCGTCAGTCCGTCGGCGAGTTTTGTTATTACCGAACGGCGAACGCCGTTCGATATTGCGAGCCGAACCGAATTCGAACCTATGTCTATTGCCGCGCGCATAATTACTCCTTGAATAAGATAATCGAGAAAACAAAAGGCGCACCGCACGGCGCGCCCGTTTTTACTTGACTTCGATGATTATTTCGCCGCGCTTTACCATATCGAGATAATAGCGCGCATAGTCCTCGACGAATTCGGACGAGCCGCAGTAATCGAGCACTTTGCCGTTTTCATCGATGACTCGATCCAGAAATGCGGCTTGCTCGGCGAGCTTGTCGCGGCGGTTGTTGACCGCGCCGAGTTTCACAAGGTTGACGATAAGCGCGACGATAAGCACGACGAGCAGTATCGCCATAGAAACGACTATGATCTTTTTTACTGTCGAAATGTTAGACTTTGCCATAACAATATAATATTATCACCGAATAAAATGTTTGTCAAGTCTTTGCGACGAACTCTATTTCTACCTTTGCGGCTTTGGGTAGCGCTCCCACCTGCACGCACGAGCGCGCGGGGTATGGCTGTTTGAAGTATTCCCCGTAAATGCCGTTGACGGTGGCGAAGTCGTTGAGATCGGTTAGGAACACGGTCGTCTTTAATACGTCGGAATAGGTAAGTCCGCACTCGGCGAGTACCGCGCCGATGTTTTTAAGCACCTGTTCGGTCTGCGCCGCGACGTCGTCGCTTTCTATATTGCCCGTCGCGGGGTTTATCGGGATCTGTCCCGACGCGAACAGCAGTCCTTCGGTGAGTATCGCCTGCGAGTAAGGTCCGATCGCCGCCGGCGCGTCTGTCGTGTTTACCTGTTTCTTTGTTGACATTATGACCTCCGAATTTTATATGATAGTTTAATTAAACATTGCAGTCTGTCTGCAATTCCCGATTAATTCAACGCCTGCTTCACCTTTTCGAGACGTTTGACCGCTTCGTCTTTGCCGAACAGTTTTATCATTTCTTCGCCGCCGCCGGGCGTCGCCGCCGCTCCCGTGAGCGCGATTCGGTATATCCACAGCACCTGACCTTTTTTGAGTCCGCGTTTTTCGGCGAGTGCGTTGAGACTGTCGGACAGGCGGTCTGTGAGCGCGTCCGCTTTCGTTATAGCGATACACTCGTCTATAAGTTCGCGCGCCATATTCTCGTCCGTTTTCCACTTCTTATTGGCGAACAGCGTAAAGTCGAACGGCTTGTCCGCTTTTTCGTCGAACGCGTCGAGGAACGCCGCGCGCTCGGCTATGTCGGACAGGATTTCGACGCGCGACTGCAACAGCTCGGACAGGTATTTGTAATCGATCTTTCTTTTGGGGAACAGCTTGTTGTAGTAGGGTTTGGCGAGTTTGTGAAACTCTTTTGCGGGCAGTTCTTTGACGTACAGCGAGTTGAGCCAGCGCATTTTCGTTTCGTCGAATATGGACGAAGACTTTTGAAGTCCGTCTATGGAGAAGCAGTCGATAAGCTCGTCCATAGACAGCTTTTCGCGATTGTCTTTGGGATTCCAACCGAGCAGGGCGATATAGTTGACTATGGCGTGAGGCAGGAAACCCTTATTCAGGAAATCCTCGAAACCTGCGTCGCCGTCGCGTTTGCTGAGCTTGTGGTTGGCGTCGCGCATTATCGGTTGCAGGTGAATGTACACGGGACGATCCCAACCGAGCGCGTCGTACAGAAGATTGTACTTGGGCGTGGACATCAAATACTCCACGCCGCGAATGCAGTGCGTTATGCCCATCAGGTGGTCGTCGATGACGTTTGCGAAGTTGTACGTCGGCATTCCGTCCGACTTGATAAGGATATTATCTTCCAAGTCTTTGAAGTCGACGGTCACGTCGCCGAATACCTCGTCGTGATACGTGGATGTGCCGTGTTCGGGAATGTTCTGTCTTATTACGTACGGCTCGCCGCGCGCAATCCGCTCTTTCACTTCCGCTTTCGACAGCGAAAGGCAGTGCTTGTCATACTTTGTAGCGCCCGCTTTGTGAATGTCTTCGAGTCGTTCTTTCGAACAGAAACAGCAGTACGCGTCGCCGCTCTCGACCAGTTTTTCGGCGTATTCGAGATATATCGCTTTGCGCTCCGACTGTATGTACGGACCGTAGTCGCCGCCCACGATAGGGCCTTCGTCATAGTGCATACCCGCTTTATCCAGCGCCGAAATTATTATGTCCACAGCGCCCTTTACCTCGCGGGTCTGATCGGTGTCCTCTATGCGCAGAATGAATTTGCCGCCGTTCTTCTTGGCGAACAGATATGCATAGAGCGCGGTGCGTAAACCGCCTATATGAAGATACCCCGTCGGGCTGGGTGCGAATCTGGTGCGAACCATATAATCCTCCGTTTGGCTTGACAATAAAATATCGCGGTGTTAAAATATTACCGATATCACAAGTATAAATCTTTTGCGGTCAAAACGCAAGTAAAAAGATTTCGCGGCAAGGAGATTTTAATGAACGAAAAAGCAATTCTCGACGATCTCGGCGAAATAGTCGCTATTCCGAGCGTGTACGGCGAGCCGACGGCAGACGCGCCTTACGGCATAGAGTGCAAGCGCGCGCTCGAATGGTTCGTGGATAAGGCGCATTCATTCGGACTCGAAGCGAAGAATATAGACAACTATTGCGCTTACGCCGAAGTGGGTAGCGGTAAGGAATGTATCGGCATTCTGGCGCATCTCGACGTAGTCCCCGCAGGCAACGGCTGGGCGACTCCGCCGTTCAAAATGGTCGAAGAGGGCGGCAAAGTGTACGGCAGAGGAGTAGGCGACGATAAAGGTTCGGTCGTCGTGTGCCTGCACGCGCTCAAAGAACTGAAAGATAGCGGAGTCAAGCTCAAACGCCGAGTCCGTCTTATCGTAGGCGCGGACGAAGAGCGCGGCAGTTCGTGCATTCGTCACTATGTCGAAGTCGGCGGCGAGATACCGGTTATGTCGTTCGTTCCCGACTCGGAGTTTCCTATAATAAACAGCGAAAAGGGTATTTCGCATATGCGGCTCGTTTTCGAAGATAAGGCGCTCGCATCGAATATCTCGGCTATATCGGGTGCGGAATGCCGCAACGCGCTCCCCGACAGATCGGTGATCGATCTCGTAAAAGGCGGCGCGCTTATTTCGGCGCTCGAAAAGGCGTGCGGCGGCAGTGTTACTGCCGATGTATTCAAAATGTCGCCCGCCGCAGACGTTATCATATCGATGGGCGCCGGCTTTTCCGATTTCGAAATAGAGAACGGAAGAGGAGGAACGGCGATCGCCGCGCGCGGCACTGCCGAACACGCGTCCACTCCCGAAAAAGGCGACAGCGCGCTTTGGAAAACGCTCGGTCTGCTCGCCGCGTATAACGGCGTTATCGGTTCGAAGCATTTGAAAAACGTCTATGATTATCTTTGCACGCCGCTTGCCGCCGCAAAACTCGGGATCTACGTCGACGATCCGAAGAGCGGCGATCTGACGATGTGTATGTCGCAAGCCGCGATGAACGGCGACAAACTCGAACTTATCATAGACTTCCGTCTGCCGCTCGGCGTCACGCCCGATTTCGTAAAGAAGAATATCGAGAGCAAGCTCGGTTGCGCGGTAGAAGTGCTGGACTACCACGAGAATTTGTATATCGACGAGGACGCGCCGCTCATTCGCGCGCTACTGGATGTGTACCGCAGAATAACGGGCGATAACACCCCGCCTCTTCAAACGGGCGGCGGCACGTATGCGCGGGAGCTTCCCAATGCCGTCGCGTTCGGATGTACGCCCGTCGATCTCGACATAAATATGCACCGCGCCGACGAGAATTTTCCGATAGCGCAGTTGTTCAAAAATTACGAGATCTATCTCGCGGCGGCGAAAGAACTTGCCGATCTGTAAAAATAAATTCATATTTTAAGCAAATACTATATCAAAAAAGGAGATAATATTATGGTATCACACAATCCCTCAAAATCGGAATTCGATAAGCTCGTTTCGAGCGGTAAGACGGTAGTCGACTTTTGGGCGGGCTGGTGCGGCCCGTGCCGCTCGCAAGCGCCCATCGTCGAGCAGCTCGAAAGTACGACCGACGTAAATCTCATAAAGATCGACGTGGATGAGACTGCGTGTCAAGAACTCGTAGCCGAGTACGGAATATCGAGCATCCCGACGCTCGTCCTGTTCGACGGCGGCAAGCAGATATCAAGACTTGTCGGACTTACTCCGCTCGCAAAACTGAAAGAACACTTCGGAGTATAATACGCATATTTACTTTCGGCATATCTATCGGAAAGTGCGGATCGATTTAACGGTTCGCGCTTTTTATTTGAATCGAAAAGCGCCGTGAAAGTCACAAAAGATTTTGCGCATAGCATTGAAATTTGCGTAAATATGTGATATAATACGTAAAAAAATACACGGAGAAGAACGCATATGAAATCATTGCACGAATTGACTAAAAACTTTTTTGATATACTCGATCTTACGGCGGCGTCGCCGGAGAACGCGGACAGCGACGAAATGTGCTTTCATAAAGCGTTGCGCACGTTTTTGAACGGAGGGCGCAAAGAGGACGCTTTTGTCGTATACTTCTGTTTCAGCGAGATATTCAAGCTGTTCGGCGAGGGATACGAAAACACCAAAAAATTATTGGAAACGCTGTCCGATCACGAATACCATTCGGGCGAGCTTTTGGAAAAACACCGCGACCACTATTCGCACTCGGTGTACGTTTTCGCACTCGGTCTTGCCATATATGCAAACGACGGCGAGTATAGACGGGTGTTCAACGAGTTTTACGGATTGAGCGACGACGGCAGAGCCGCTTGCACGTTTCTTCGGTTATGGGGGCTTGTCGCGCTGTTTCACGACATCGGATACCCGTTCCAGCTCGCCCACGAGCAGATAAAGACGTACACTAACGAGTTGTGGCGGGAATCGCCCGACAATCCGTTCGTATCGTTCGGCAATCTCGATAAATTTCTTGCGATAGACGAAAAGACTAAGGAAAAAATATCGGACGGGTTGAGAACGGATCGGAAATTCGATGACATAAACGCGCTTCTCGCATACGGACTTAAACTCCGCGAGGGCTACGACGAAAAAACGGTACATAAAAAACTGTATGACCGAATAGTCGACGCGCCGTATTTTATGGATCACGGGTATTTCAGCGCGGTCATACTCGCGCGTCAGTTGTTCGCCGCCCCCGATTTCCGTATAGATCTGCCGCGTCTCGACGTGTTCACGGCTATACTCCTTCACAACAGTTTCAATAAGTATGACGCGCCGAACAAGCATCCTATAGCAATGGACGAACACCCGCTCGCGTACTTGCTTATTCTGTGCGACGAACTTCAATGTTGGGATAGGCTCGCCTACGGCAAGGCGAGTAAGCGCGATCCCATAGCGTGGGATGTTTCATTCAAAATATCGAATGATAGAATCTCGTGCAATTACGTTTTCGATTCGGCGACTATTAAGGATGAGAACAATAAGACGCGCATAAATAAGAGTTTCGGAAAAATCCAGAGCGGCGAGTTCTCCGGATTCGTCGGAACGAAAGAGAAGTGCAAAGAGAACAGCGACAAAGTGTTTATCGTGTCGTCGCTCGTACTCGAAGCGGACGCGGAAGAAAAGAAGAAAGAAAAACGCGTCAAACTGTATGCTTCTGACGATAACTTTATAAATCTGTGCGACTTTGCGAAAGCGATCCACGCAGGATATAACGAACGATGCAAAAAGTTCTCAGGCGAGCGCATCTCCGAAGATTTCGCAAAACTGCCGCTCGAATTCAAAGTGTCAAATATCGAACAGGCGAAATCTTACGCGTACAAGCTCGAATTGATAAACTGTTTTTACAGCAGTAAGGACCTTGATTATCCGGTCATCGACGATTTCAAAACGTCGGTTTTCGGCGAGTACGGTTCGGATAATTTCGGGTTTCTTTGCCGTGAAGAGCATTTGCGCTGGGTCAAAGAAAAGATTGCACTCGGTTGGAAATACGGCGAAGAAGGCGTCGATTATCACTCGATAGAGGAACGCAACCGTTTGAAATTGCATAAATGTCTCGTGCCGTATGAGCTTTTAAGCGATGAAAATAAGTCCAAAGACGAGCTTATGATAGAGAATATTATTCCGATGCTCAAAAAACTCGGTAACAATATTCACGTATACAATTACAGAATGGGACGCAAACCCGATCTTGTTATAGGTGGGATAGGGCATAGATTCTTCAAAGAAAAACCGTCCGATTTGAAAAGTAAGATAATAAAAATACTTAAAGACTACGACAGAGATTATCGCGTTATAGTTTTGACGGGATACGCTTACGGCGCAGATCAGCTCATCGCCGAGTGCGCCAACGAGCTGGGTTTGACTACAAAAGCGGCGTTGCCTATGGAATACGACGATTACTTGAAATTCGTCAAGCAGGACGCTCTCGAACATCACGTAAACTACACTGCGGATGACGAAATGCGGTTGCGGTTGCTCTTGGCGCAAACGGTCGTGTGCAACGTAATACCCGACTATATGTCAGTATATAACTCGACGTCGCAGTATATTATCAAGCGGTGCGATAAACTGATCGCGATTTGGGACGGTGACGAACTCGATTTGTTCGACGAAAACCGTCAGCCGAAAAATCGCGGTTGTACATATCACGGGGTCTGGCAGGCGCGCTACGAGCGTGGATTCAAGGACGGGGAGAATTTGCTTTTAGTAAAGTGTCACAGATAAAAAACAACGGTGGGAACGGGGTCTGTTATATATATTTCGTGAACAAACAAATAGCGCACTACTGTATTTACGAAGTAGTGCGCTATACTTTTTAAGTTTAGAACGATAAATTGAAATATAACTAATTCAATGTTTCAATACTGCAACCGTTTCGCTCATAGTAGTCTAACATTTCCGGAATTTTCTTTTTGTCGTAACTGGTAATACAGTTTGACAGAACGTGAACTTTATAGCCGTTCTTTGCCATATTATAGCAAGTTGATTTTACGCAAGCAACTGCGTCCGCACCTGCCACATAAAACTCTTTTATGCCGTTCTCACTTATAAAAGCGGCAAATGCTTCACTCGTCAATGCGTTGCCCTTGCTTTTAACAAATATATTTTCCGACACGATTTTCATATCGGGTACTAATTCCGCTCCGCGAGTATCGGGCTTAAAAGTTCGAGTTCCTGCCGATAAGTTGTTATGTTTGATATAGACAACGTGAATATCGTGCGCAACAGCCCAATCGATAGCGGAATTGATATTGTCGATTATTTCTTTGTAGTTTTTAGTAATGTCGTTTTGAATGTCGATTACTGCCAACGCTTTTTCTTCCATTTTCACACTTGTCTCGCCGAATTACCGTTTATTCTAGAAAAAGTATAGCAAAATCACAACAAAAAAGCAAGGGGAACCGCAATTAAATTTCCTCGCTTTTTATCAATGTGAAATGCACCTCAAACGCCGTTTTTATTTATGTCGATATGAGCGATGTATCACAAACATACGATTCGTATCCGTCAGATTCGAATTATTGTTTTGTAAATCGGGGACGGAATATGATTCCGATCAAGAGGATTACCGTATGAAATTCAATAAAATCAAAAATCGATAAAAAACAATTTGACAACACCGATAGAAGATGATATAATAAAACCCCGATAAAAGTGCGGAAATGGCTCAATGGTAGAGCAGTAGCTTCCCAAGCTGAAGGTTGCGGGTTCGATTCCCGTTTTCCGCTCCACTACGGAGACGGCGGGACGGGAAATGTATACGGCCGCACAATGTTTCCGGTATCGAGGTGTAGCGCAGTTGGTAGCGCGCATGGTTTGGGACCATGAGGCCGCGAGTTCGAGTCTCGCCACTTCGACCAGACCTAACGGTCGCAAATATACGCCGAAATCCGACGTATCATAGAACAAGGAGCGGTATCGAAGTGGTCATAACGGGCCTGACTCGAAATCAGGTAGTCCGCAAGGGCTCGTGGGTTCGAATCCCACCCGCTCCGCCAAGTGGCTCCGAGTTGAACCATATGTTCGTTCGGAGCTATTTTATGAAGAATGAGAATATTAGTGAGAATGTTATGGATTTAGGCGATATTGATGTAATACATTTTTTTCTTAGCGATAGACTGTATTGCCAAAACGTCAAAGACTTTTTGTAATGTGTTTAAGATATTTGTGTATAGGCAGAATCAGAGCAAAACATACTTCAAGACAATTTGGGCGCGGAAATTTTCGGCGATGACGGTCGTCAATTGATTTTTTGGGGGTCGATCAAGTATTCTTTGGGCGGGACGCCGTAGTATTTTGTAAAACACCGATAAAAAGTTTGTTGCGAATTAAAACCGCAGTTAAGCGCCGTGCCGATAATATCGGCGGACGGGTCGCTTTTCATAGCAGAGAGAAAATTCTTTATCCGCACTCGCGCGAGATACTCGTTGAGATTGAATTTGAAAAAGTCGTTGAACAGGCGGGAGAAATAATATTTGCTGTATCCGAATCGGCGAGACAACGTATCGAGGTTTATGTCCTCGTCCGAGTGGTCTTCCAAGTAATCGAGTACGGCTTGCATTACGGAAATATTGGCGTTGGCGCTGTCTGACAGTCCGCACGTTTCGCACACAAGTCCCATAACGGTATTGGCGTAACCGCGTTGAGTGAGCGGCGACGGATCGTCGTTAAGCAAAGCTTCCGTGCAAGCGATTATTTTTTCGCATATTTCCGGGTCGTCAATGAAGGGCGAGGAGATGTGTTTTTTTTGTTTGATAGCCAAGTAGTCCGTCAGGTATTCTTTGGGTATGATCAAAACATACACGTTGTCGCCGTGCGAATCCGACGAGTGTATATCGAAGCAGTCGGCTATACATATTTCGCGCGCGGACAGCGTGCGCTCGCTGTCGTTGACACGCGCATAAACTCCGTCGGTCAGCGCAATGACAATCTCTACCGACTGATGATAGTGCGGCAGGGCTTTTGTCGAGCCGCGCCATGTTTGGATATAATTTATCCGCGTTCTATCGGATTCGTAAACCGCCGTATCCATATTTATAACCGCAATATTTGAGAATAAGTTGTTTAATATTTAGTAGAAAATCGCTTATCGTCGTGCTATATTGTACCTAACGAAGCCGAAGCAATGTCGGTTGAGTAAATTATAAACCAAACGAATGGGGAGTTCAAGCGATTGAAGGGAAAATTATGAGAAAATTAAAAATCGCAATAATCGGTTACGGCGGTATGGGCGGTTATCATGCTTCACGTCTTGCCGAAACGGATAAATTCGAGGTATGCGCCATTTACGATACGGATAAATCCCGATACGGTGTGGCAAAGCAAAACGGGATAGCGAGCTGCGACGCGTACCGTACCAAAGAAGATATAGCGTCCGACCCGAACGTCGACGCGGTCCTTATAGCCACGCCCAACGACGTGCACGGCGAATACTTAAAATATTTCGCGGCGGCGGGCAAGCACGTGATATGCGAAAAACCCGTCGCGCCGACGAGTGCGGAATTTGCCGAAATGACGGACTGTGCGAAAAGGAACGGAATAGTTTTCGCCGTTCATCAAAACAGGCGGTGGGACGCGGACTTTTTGACGATAAAAGAGCTTTACGATAAAGGCGTCGTCGGCGACGGGAGCGGTATAGGCAAAATATTGCGCATAGAGTCGCGCGTTCAGGGTGGCAACGGCGTGCCCGGGGATTGGCGCAAGTTCAAAGAAAAGGGCGGCGGTATGATGCTCGATTGGGGCGTGCATCTTATAGATCAAGCGGTCGTGATGTTCGGCGGCGCGCCCGACAGTATTTACTGTTCGTACTCGTTCGCGCAAGGCTTCGATGTGGACGACGGGTTCAAATTGATACTCGATTATCCGCAAACCGTGATGGAGATAGTCGTCGATACCGACTGTTATATCAAAACGCCGCGCTGGATCGCGTACGGCGAAAACGGCACTGCCGTAATTGAGGATTGGGATCTCAACGGCAAGGTCGTTAAACCTATATTTTCGACCGAGCGCAAGATCGCCGGCATAAAGGCGGGCAACGGTTTTACAAAGACGATGGCGTATCGCACCGCGGATTCGCTTACCGTCGAAGATCTGCACCGCGTTTATCCCGAGGAATATGCTTTTTACAACGAGTTTTACAACGCAGTCGTAAACGGCTTGCCTATGACGATAACGCACGATCAAGTTATGACGGTATTGAAGATTATGGAAGCGGCGGCACGCTCGGCAAAATCGCACGGATCCGTGAACTTAAAAGAACTCAAAATCGACGAAAAATAAAAATTATTGTATAAGGAGAGGTCATAACCGTAATGAAAGTAACCGTTTTTTCGGAACACGGAAAATCGCATAGAGAAAACCCCGAGGTGGTCAATCGACATCCTCACGGCATACATCGGACGTTAAAGGAACTTTTTGACGGTGCGGGGTTTGATACGACCGCAGTGTGGCAGGACGACGGCGACGACGGCAGTATGCTTACCGACGAAATACTTAACGACACCGACGTGCTTGTTTGGTGGGGGCACTGTATGCACGAGAACGTATCGGACGCGCTCGTCGAAAAGATTGTCAAGCGCGTACAGTGCGGTATGGGCGTTATGTTTTTACACTCGGCACATATGAGTAAGCCGTTCCGCAGACTGCTCGGCACCGCATGTACGCTTAAATGGCGTGACAACGATCGCGAACGGTTGTGGGTGAGCGCGCCCGCGCACCCGATAGCGGCGGGGCTGCCCGAACATATCGAACTCGAAGTCGAGGAAATGTACGGCGAACACTTCGATATACCCGCACCCGAGGAACTTGTATTTATAGGTTGGTTTGCCGGCGGCGAGGTGTTCAGGAGCGGCGTAACGTACACTCGCGGCAAGGGCAAAATTTTCTACTTCCAACCGGGGCACGAAAGTAATCCGTCCTATCACAACGAGTACGTGCGCAAAATCCTCGTCAACGCCGTTAATTGGCTGGCACCCGCATTCCCGATAGGTAAGCCCGTCGAGTGTCCGTGCGTCGAGCCGCTCGAATATAAATAAAACCGCATTCGTCGCGTGATACGGGCGGCGGCGCGGCAAATAGCGCGCAAAAAGATAGGAGACCTTTATGAAAACAGGCGTACAGTTATATTCGTTACGCGATTATATTGCGGAACACGGGCTCGAAAAGGCGTTCGAGATAATAGCGGATGCGGGGTTCGATGGCGTGGAGTTTGCGGGTTTTTACGATAAATCCGCAGACGAACTTAAAAAGCTACTCGATAAATACGGCTTGATTGCGTTTTCCGCGCATATCGGTACGGAAAACATACACGAGCAATTGCCGACGGTGTTGAAACTCGGTATAAGCAATATCGTAGTGCCGTGGAAGGCGCTCGATAAGCCCGATGAGTTCGAAAAAACGGTTGCCGAGCTTCCGAGCATCGAAGCGCAACTTCGAGTTTGCGGGATTGCGCTCGGTTATCACAACCACGCGCACGAGTTTAACGGCGGCGCGGACAGAGTGACGGAACTTGCGGCGCGCGTAGACGGTTTGACGCTCGAGCCGGACGTGTTTTGGCTGGCGGCGGCAAATGTCGACGCGTGCGCGTTCATCGAAAAACATCGCGATAAAATTTCGCTCGTACACGTCAAGGAATTGGGCGAAAACGCGGAAGCGGTAAATCCCGTCGCAGGCGAAGGACGGGCGCACTTAAAAGAAGTGCTTGAAAAAAGCAAGCAAATAGGCGCTGAGTGGGCGGTACTCGAAATAGAAAAAACAGATATGCCGATTGCCGACTACTTAAAGCGTTGTTGCGCGTTCATACGCGAATATGCATAAATCGATTCGGAGGTAAAAAATGAAAAAACTCAAATTCGGCATTATAGGTTGCGGCGGGATAGCCAATAACAAGCATATGCCCGCTTATAAGAAGTTGGGCGACGAGGTGGAGCTTTGCGCGTTCTGCGACATTATAGAGGAACGAGCCGTAAAAGCCAACGCCGACTATGCGGGCGGGAAAGGTAAAGTATTTGTCGATTACCGCGATCTGTTAAAAGAGCCGTTGGATGCGGTGTGCGTTTGCACCCCCAACTGCTCGCACAGTGAAATCACCGTCGCCGCGCTCGATATGTGCAAAAACGTCATTTGCGAAAAGCCTATGGCAATAAACTATAAGGAAGCGCAAGCGATGTTGGCGGCGCAAAAGCGAAGCGGCAAACTGCTCACGATAGGTTATCAAAATCGTTACCGCCCCGAAGTGCAGTATATGAAAGCGGAAGCGGACAAGGGCACTTTCGGCGAGGTGTACTTTGCGCGCGCAAAGGCTATTCGCCGCCGCGCCGTGCCGACGTGGGGCGTGTTCCTCGACGAGGAAAAGCAGGGCGGCGGTCCGCTTATCGATATAGGAACGCACTCTCTCGATCTCACGTTGTACGCGATGAACAATTACAAGCCCAAGTACGCTGTCGGCACGACGTATCACAAACTTAACGATCAGCGCGAAACGGGCAACGCGTGGGGCGATTGGGATCCCGATAAGTTCACCGTCGAGGATAGCGCGTTCGGGTTTATTGTAATGGAGGACGGCGCGACGATATCGCTCGACGCGAGCTGGGCGCTCAACCACGACGACCCCGCGGAAGCGCAAACTATGCTTTGCGGCACGAAGGCGGGCGCGAATATTTACGCCGACGGAAAACTGCGCATCAACGGCGTAAACAACGGCAGACAGTATATAACGACACCCGATTTCGGATCGGGCGGAGTCGCGTTTTTCGACGGCGAGAAGGTAGGACCGGAGGTTATCGAAGCAAAGACGTTTATCGACGCGATACGCGGCAAAGGCAAACTCACCGTTTTGCCCGAGCAGGCGGCGTGCGTCACGCGCATACTCGATGCGATCTACGAGTCGGCAAAGACGGGCAAACCCGTTTATTTCGAGGAGGAAAAGTAAATGAAACTGTCGGTTTTTTCGCCCGTATTCGGCAATATGCCGCTCGACGGCGCGCTGAAATACCTTAAAGACAGAGGCGTCGACGGTATGGAGTTGGGCGCGGGAGGCTATCCCGGGAAAGCGCACGCCGATATTATCGAACTGAAAGACAGCGCGAAAAAGCGCGACGAACTTAAAGCACTGTTTAATAAACACGGCATCGAGATAGCGGCGCTGTCCGTTCACGGCAATCCCGTTCACCCGCAAAAACAGTTGGCGAAAACGGCGGACGAAGAGCTTGATGCGGCAATCGAGGTCGCGCCCAAGCTCGGAGTAAAAAACATAATCACGTTTTCGGGCTGTCCGAGCGACGGCAAAGGCGA
Source organism: uncultured Christensenella sp. (assembly GCA_910577435.1). Taxonomy (GTDB): domain Bacteria; phylum Bacillota; class Clostridia; order Christensenellales; family Pumilibacteraceae; genus Anaerocaecibacter. The sequence continues at coordinate 106,783 of CAJTLV010000008.1, forward strand.
TATGCCTAATTGGGTGACTTGCGCTTGGCCCAACGAATATCGGGACGTTCTCGAATATCAGTGGAACGACGTGCTTATCCCGTATTGGACGGAAAAGGCAAAATGCGCGGCGTCGGCGGGCGTTCGGATATGTTTCGAAATGCACCCCGGGTTTTGCGTGTACAATCCCGAAACGCTGCTTAAACTCCGCGCGGCGGCGGGTGAAGGTATCGGCGCGAACTTCGATCCGTCGCACCTTTTGTGGCAGGGCATCGACCCCGTCGCGGCTATAAAGAAGTTGGGCGATGCGCTGTTCTGGTTCCACGCAAAGGACACCGCGATAGACAAATACAATACGGCAGTCAACGGCGTTCTCGACACCAAGCCGTATTCGTTTGAAAACCAGCGCAGTTGGATATTCCGTACGGTCGGTTACGGCTCGGACGAAAAGCTTTGGAAAGATATGGTGTCGGCGTTGCGCGTTATCGGTTACGACGGATATCTGTCCATCGAGCACGAGGACAGCTTGATGACGCAAACGGAAGGTCTAGACAAAGCGATAGAGTTTATGAAGAAGGTCATTATCCGTGCACCGCGCACCGAAGCGCTGTGGTGGGTGTGAACAGACAAGCCTGTCCGAATGTGATTGCGTTTCGTTATGCCGTAAATGTTTGCTTAGTGAAATGCACCCCAAAAGTTAGACAAACTAATGGAGGTGCATTTTTATGGCAAAGAAAGGACAAACATTCAAAAAGTATAGCGCAGAGTTCAAGTTATGTG
>CAJTLV010000009.1 GCA_910577435.1 uncultured Christensenella sp.
AGGCGTAGCTTAACACCACGCCTGATTTCTGAATTCAGCAACATATCCGTAAATTTCTGTGGAGATATGATAAAACGGCGGGCGCTTTTTCGTGCATAATTTTTCGCGTTTCGTCAATAATCATTTCCGTGAAAAAACTTTTTGCGGCATTGTGTTTGTTTTTGGTCGGCGCTGTGGCGACCGCAGTATGGTTCAGTCCGCTTTGCGGCGTGGGCGAACTTTACGCTTACGAAAACAACGCCGTTACAGAAAACATAGGCGGCGTATGCTATCCGCCCGTCGGCAGTTACCGCGCCGATTTTTACGGCGATGAGGCCGCTATGTACGACGCGCTCGACAGACTGTGCGCAACCGTCGTGCGAAGCGAGCGTACGGACGATCTGCTCGTCGTTTACGCATACAGTCCGCGCGTCGCGGCGTCCGTCGACGCGGATTACAACTTGATGGCGGCGTGTCGCGCGGGGCGGGTGAGCATAGGCGCGCCCGTGCTCGAAGGCAGTTATTGAAATTTTTTGTTTTGTATGTATAAGCCGCCGAACATTGGCAATAATCAGGGTTACGGAGGAAACAAATATGAAAACCTATCAGTCCGGAACAAAAGAGAAAAAGAAAAACTTCTTCAAGCGGCATGCGCAAGCCCTCATCATCACGGGTTCGGCGATCGTCGTTGCCGTAGTTATCGTGCTGTCGGTAGTGTTGACGCTGCCCGACTCCAAACCCGTCGACGGACCGATCGATGACGATCCCCCCATCGTCAATACCGATCCGACAATCGTTATGCCGATGACGGGCGCGAGCGTCGGTCTCGACTACGCATACGACAAGCTCGTATACTGGGATACGCTCGAAGTGTGGAAGGTACATCCCGCGATAGATTTCGTCGGCGAAGGCAACGTTGTTGCCATACGCGACGGCAAGGTCACTGCGGTAGATATGCACACGACACTCGACGGCAACGTCGTGACCGTCACGCACGACGACGGATATGTCTCGGTGTATAAATCACTCGGCGACGATATCGCGGTCAAGGTCGGCGACGAGGTAAAGGCGGGCGACAAGCTCGGCGTAACATCGAACAGTATGATGTCCGAGTTAAACACGGGCGCGCACCTGCATCTCGAACTTATGAAGGACGGAAAATACGTCGACCCGTCGACCGTCCTGCCCGTAAACGAGGACAAGTAAGCGAGTTTTTCTTCCGTAAAGACAACGACGCGAAATCAAGCGTCATTGAAAAGCCGAGAAATCGGCTTTTTACATATACGAAAGCTCGATATCAGTCGGTTTGTATATGCCGAAACGGGTTTTCACTTTTAATGCAAAGTGCTTGATATCGCGCGCGGAATGTGGTATAATATGTGTATTATGAAGGCGTACAGAATTCATTCTCCGCATACAGTTACGCTCGACGAGCTGGACGCTATGCCGGTAGGGGAGCATTGCGTTAAACTGAAAAACAGAATGTGCGGGATTTCGACGACAGACCTGTCCGTTTTTATGGGTAATATCCCCGTAGAATATCCGATCATTCCGGTACGGCAGAGCGTAGGGTTTGTGTCCGAAGTGGGTTCGGAGGTGTCGGGACTTGCGCGCGGAAACCGCGTAGTGTCGTATCCTCAGTCGAGCTGTCACGGATGTAAAGCGTGCAAGGACGGACGATATTACGATTGCGACAAGCCGTCGGTGTTCGGTGTACGCGAGGACGGGTTCCTGTCCGATTTTTCGGTCGTGTCTGCGGACGACGTGTACGCCATCCCCGACAGACTTAAAGACGAGGAAGCCGTATTTACGGAGCATACGGCGATCGCGATCAACGTACTGTCTAAGTTGAACATCGAAAAAGGCGAGCATTTCGTCATTGTCGGCGCTACCGTTATCGGAATAATTCTCGCTCAGGTCGCTATGTATTATCAGGCGGTGCCGATCGTGGTGGATATGCGCGAGGATATGCTCGATATAGCGCGTAAAGTGGGCGTGTACTATACGGTCAATACGGTCACGGAAGACGTCAATAAAAAAATAATGAGTCTTACCGGCGGGCATATGGCTGACGCGTGCGCTTACATTCTTTCGTCTACAATGCCCCTTCGAAATGTTTTCGATTATACTAGCAAAAACGGGCGAGTGGCTCTTGTCGGCAGACTGAACAGCAACGACTTAAAGTGCGATCTCGGTACTTTCGTAGAGAAAAATCTCGATCTCGTCACCGTGACCGACTGCGGAAAGAACTACCCGTCGGCGATCAATATGCTCGCCAACCGTACGGTATCCGTCGATCTTCTCGTAGAAAAGATAATATCTTTCGACGATGTGCCCGCCGCGCTCGAAGCGTGCGACCCGTCGAGCGACGGCACCAAATTGTTGGTAAAGATCTGATTGCGCAATATTAAATTTAATATCTTCCGCTCAAACGCTTGACAAGCAATATAATTATATGATAATCTTTATAAAACACCGTGTAGGCGGTGTTTTATTCTCGGCTTAAATTTTGTCGGACTGCGGCAATCGAAGGTTACGGGAACAATTATTTACTTTGCTTTTGGAGGCGGGTATGGAACCGAAGAACGTCAGAATAACGCTTGAATGCACCGAGTGCAAGCAACGCAATTACGATACGACAAAGAACAAGAAGAACGATCCCGACAGGATCGAACTCAAAAAGTATTGCCGTTTCTGCAAAAAGCACACGGTCCACAAGGAAGCCAAATAAAATGGCAAAAAAGACTGACAACACAGCCGAAGAAGAGGTTGTCGAAAAAAACAAGCCGGACAAGTCCGACGTGAAACAGTCTAAGGACAAAAAAAAGGAGAAAAAGAAAGAACCGGGCAAGGTAAAACGCTGGTTCAAGGATTTCTTCTCCGAACTTAAAAAAGTCACTTGGCCGTCGTTCACGAAGGTTCTCAAACAGACCGGCGTCGTTCTTTTGGTCACAATCATATTCTTGCTTGTTTTAATGGCGTTCGACAGTCTGTTCGGATACCTTTACGAACTTCTCGTAAGCGGCTTGCCGCGCGATACGGAAACCGCCGCTGCCGTTATGTCGGCGGTGACCGTCGGAATCAAATCGATCGGCGGAGGAATGTTGCTATGACAAACGAAGAACTTCCCGAAGCACAGTGGTTTATTTTGCACACCTATTCGGGTTATGAAAACCTCGTTAAAGTCAATCTCGAAACCGCGTTCCAAAAGAACAATATCGAGGACAGACTTATCGATATTCGTATTCCTATGGAAGACATCGTAGAGGAGAAGAACGGCAAGCGTAAGATCGTACACCGCAGAATGTTTCCCTCATACGTACTTGTCAAAATGATATATACCCGCGATATGTGGCACTTGATCACGGGTACGCGCGGAGTTACCGGCTTTGTCGGACCGCAGGGTAAGCCTACACCGCTCACCGACGAAGAGATACGGCGTATGCAACTCGAAAAGGTCACCGTCAAGACCGATTTCGCAGTCGGCGACAACATTCGCGTTATGAACGGTCCGCTCACCGATATGACGGGCGAGATCAAGAGCATCAATACGACGACGGGCAAGTGTATGGTCGACATCAATATGTTCGGCAGAATGACGCCCGCAGAACTCGACACATATCAGATCGAAAAGATCGATGCGTAATACATTATACTGTTACTGAACGGGAGAGCTACGGCTCGAATGTACCGCGATTGTAATCGGACATACGAATAAGTTCCTGCGACGTTCTTGCCGTCGATTTCCGAGATGCGTGCCGCAATCCGCCGCGCCTGTAGCGCGAGCCACCGTATTGTGCTCGTCTCACGAAAATCGCCGATGTAACTCCGTTCGCGTCACTTACGTCGTCTGTCCAAAATAAATTTACAAGGAGAAAAGCAATGGCAAAGAAACTGCAAGCTGTAGTCAAGTTACAGCTTCCCGCCGGCAAAGCAACGCCGGGACCGCCTGTCGGATCGAGCTTAGGTCCGCACGGTATCAACATCGCCGGATTCGTAAAAGAATTCAACGAGCGCACGAAGGACGAAGTGGGGCTTATAATCCCCGTCGTGATGAGCATTTATTCCGACCGTTCGTTCACGTTCATTCTCAAATCTCCGCCGGCAGCCGTTCTTATCAAGAAGGCGTGCGGAATCGAATCGGCATCCGCGAAGCCCAATCGCGATAAGGTCGCCAAAATCACAAAAGCACAGATCGAAGAAATCGCCAAGCTCAAAATGGCGGATCTCAACGCGTCGTCGCTCGAACAGGCTATGTCTATGATCGCAGGCACGGCTCGCTCTATGGGCGTTGTAGTGGAGGGCTGATATGAAACACGGTAAGAGATATATAGCCGCCGCCGCCGCCGTCGAGCGCGGTAAGGTATACGACACGGCGGAAGCGTTCGACAAGATAGGCGAGATAGCTACGGCTAAGTTCGATGAGACAATAGAAGCGCACGTCAAACTCGGCATTGATCCCCGTCAGGCGGATCAGCAGGTGCGCGGAACGGTCGTTCTGCCGCACGGCACCGGTAAGTCGGTTCGCGTGCTTGTCATCGCCAAAGGCGACAAAGCGGACATCGCGGAGAAAGCGGGCGCAGACATCGTCGGCGCGGAAGAGATCATCGCAAAGATACAGAACGAGAACTATCTCGACTTCGACGTGGTCATCACTTCGCCCGATATGATGGGTCAGCTCGGCAGAGTAGCGAGAATACTCGGACCGCGCGGTTTAATGCCCAGTCCCAAGTCCGGCACGATCACGCAAGACATCGCGAAAGCGATCGCCGACACCAAAGCGGGTAAGGTCGAGTACCGCGTCGACAAGACGGCAATCGTCCACTGCATCATCGGCAAAAAGAGTTTCGGTGCGGAAAAGCTCAAAGAGAACTTCGACACGCTTATGGAAGCCATCGTCAAGGCGAAGCCTGCGGCGGCTAAGGGTACGTACCTCAGGAGCGTTTACGTGGCACCCGCAATGGGTCCCGGCTTGAAAGTCAACGTCAAACTGTAATCAAAATCAATTATTTTAATAGCCTAAGACAACAAGCGGAAACTTAAACGGCATTATGCCGACTTGTCGAGGCGCGGTAAAAACTTCAATGCGTGTTTTCACGCGGGTTTTAAGCGGCGCTCTCGATAAGCGCCGCTTAAATTTTTTACAAACGTCAATAATCTTTTATTCTTTAAGGAGGTAATAATGTCCAAGAATAATATCGAACAGCGCAAAGCGTATGCGGCAGAAGTTCAGGCGAAGATCGAAGGCTCTTCGTCCGTCGTTCTGGTCGACTATCGCGGAATAAACGTAGCACAGGACACCGCGATGCGTAAAGCGCTTCGCGAAGCGGGCGTCGAGTACCGCGTAATCAAGAACAGCGCCCTGTCGCGTGCGTTCGAAGCTACCGGCAACACCGGCTATGACGAATACTTCGAAGGTCCGACTGCGGCGGCATTCGGCGGCGAAGATCCCATCGCGCCCTGCCGCATACTCTCCGAGTACGCAGGCAAGACACCGATGACCGTCAAATGCGGTATGGTCGAGGGTAAGAAGTTCGACGCGGACGGCATCAAGGCGCTTGCAAGCATTCCCGAAAAGCCCGTACTCGTCGGTCAGCTGTTGGGCTTGCTCACCAGCCCTATGCGTTCGCTCGCCGTCGCGCTCAGCGAAATCGCAAAAAAGAAGAGCGCGTAACGGAACGCGTCGAAAGTGTAACAACGGATTCGAAAATCATACCGAGCATATTCGGTCGTGCGGCGACGTAATCGCTTAAATAAAAATAACGGGCGTATGAATGCCCCAAAGGAGAATTATAATGGCAGATTTGGACAAGATGCTCGAAGAAATCGAGAAAATGACGGTTTTGGAGCTTAACGATCTCGTAAAGAAAATCGAGGAAAAATTCGGCGTATCGGCTGCGGCTATGGCTGTTGCCGCTCCCGCAGCAGGCGCGGCCGCTCCCGCAGCGGAAGAGCAGACCGAGTTCAACGTCATCCTCAAAGACGTCGGCCCGAACAAGATCCCGGTCATCAAGGTCGTTCGCGAAATCACTTCGCTCGGTCTCGGCGAGGCAAAAGCGCTCGTCGACGGCGCTCCTTCCACCATCAAGGAAGGCGTCAGCAAGGCTGAAGCCGAAGAAATGGCGAACAAGTTCAAAGAAGTCGGCGCAACCGTCGAACTCAAATAATTTTGTTCACACCGTAAAAGCCGCAGGCATACCGCCTGCGGCTTTTTGCGTTTTTCGTATTTCGGAGACGGTTAAGCCGTTTCGGTTATGAGGCGGTATGTGAACGGAGAACGGAATATAGTTGACTTTTTTTTGTAAGTTGTGTTATATTATATACACATATGGACTGGGAGGTATGATATGCGTTGCAAAGAATGCGGGGCGGAACTTCCCGACGGCGTGAGATTCTGCTATAAGTGCGGTGCCAATCTTGAAAAAACAGGTGTTGTCGATACCGACGCGGCGGAACAGTCTTGTCAAACCGAATCTGCCGAGCGAGAAAAAATTGTTTGCATCGGGTGCGGCGCGGAACTTACTGCCGACTTGAAGTTTTGCAAAATTTGCGGCACGAAAGTAGGCGAAAAGCCTATCGCAACGGATAAACCGTCCGACTCCGAAAAACCGACGGCGGTAAAGCCGAAGTCAAAGGCTCGACCCAAGTTGAAAACCGAGAAAAGCGAAGAGCCCAACGCCAAGCTGTGTCCGAGTTGCGGCGCGAAGCGTCCGCCTGAGTACAAGTTCTGTAATTTGTGCGGCGCGTCGATAACGGACGCGGAGTTTGTTCGCGCAACCGCCAAAGAGATCGCGCCCATTCCCGCAGAACCGGATAATGCGAAGATTTGTCAGAACTGCGGCGCAAAGCGTCCTATCGAATATAAGTTTTGTAATTTGTGCGGCGCGTCGATAACGGATGCGGAGCTTGTCCACGCAATGTCCAATGAAATCGCACCCATTCCGACCGATCCGATGTGCGGCGTCGGTGCGAGTGCGCAGTCTGCCGCACCGGTTTATGCCGAGCCGATAACTAAAAAGAATTACAAGCCGCAGGGACTTGCCGCAACGACGGGCGGCAAGGTGCGTCAGGCTTTGCCGTCGGCGGGCAGTGCGCTTGCCGTCATTCTCGGTATAATCCTCCTGTTTGTGCCGTTCCTGTCGTTTACGCATCATATAACGAGTATGACCGTGAGTCAGGGCGGGCTTACCGGTATAGCCACGCTATTCACAGGTGAAAGCGATCTGATCAATAGAGGCGCAGTCGAGGGTGTGTTGCGCATTGCGTCCGCCGCGTATATAATGTATACGCTTCTATTCATCGGCTATATACTTTTTGCGGTAACTCACGTATTCCACTATGATAAATCCGTACTCAAAGGGTATTTGACGTTCTCCGTTCTGTCCGCGTTGGTTTCGCTTATCATTGCCGCCACGTGTGTCGTTACGTATGTGAACATTATGAACTATGCGGTAGGGTTCGGCAGACTTATTTCCGCGAGATTGGGCGGTATCGGTCTGTTTATCGTCAACTTCATAATGACTGTTTACTTCGGTGTTATGCTCGGTACGTATAAACCGGAACTCGACCGTCCGTCGCTTGCGCCCTTCATATATAATAAACCGGTAAAGATCCTGCATATTTTGGCGACCTGTCTCGGTACGTTTGCGTGCGTTATCGTAGCGGTCGTGATGTCCGTTTTGGGCAGCGTGGTCGGTATGGGCAATGAATTTAACAGCAACTTGGACAGAGCCGGCAGAATTAAATCGAGCGGCTCCGCCGATATAGAACTCGTAAACAGCGTGTATCCAAACGACGACGAGATAAAATACGGCATTGTTTACAGCACTTACGTTGCAAGCGGCAACGGCACGGTGACAATATACGTAGATAATTATCAAAACTCCGCATATACGGATATTTCCGTAGCCGTCGATGATTACGGCGATATTTACTATATGTACGATACTTATGGTACATATGATGTTTTCGACAATTATAAAGAAATTGCTGACAGATCGTTTACATTCAATGTTCGTGAAGGCCGGCGCTACGGCATCATTGTGATAGGTCAAGCCACCGACGGCAGATCAAAACTTTCATTCGAATACTCATTTTACAGTTCGGTAAGCGGAGATTCGGGCGTAGGCACTATCGACAACCCCGTTAATGTCGAACTCGGTAATTTCACGGATCTTCCGTCAAGCACGGCGTATGAAAATCTTTATGTCTCGTTCTATACGCAAGACTATGCCGATTTTGAGGTTTCGCTCGGCGGATCCGACGGAGTGCGTTGCGAAGTATCGGTTTTGTCGTCATACGGCAGTAACTTGCAAAACGTCGGTATCCTTACCGACGGTGATGTGATTAACATTAAAGGACTCGATCAAAATTCGTATTACAAATTGGAACTGTATTTCGACGCATCGTATTCTGATTTATCGATTTGCGTGTCGGGGATAAAGAACGGCTCGGCGGACAGTCCGGCTTTGCTCACGTTCGGTAAATCGTACCGAACGGAAATACCGTCTCTAAGCAGTGTTTATTATACTTTTTCAAGCTATGACAAATATTTCGAACTCAGTGTCGAGTCGTACCATTATTCATTTATCGAATATGCGCTGTATGATAAATCTACGGGTAGCTTAATAGACGTTAAGAATTTCGGAAGTTATTCCGAGAGCGGTATGTTTGCTTGCAAAAACGGCGGCGAATATCTGTTCGTGATAACGAACTCGGAATACAATACCGCTATGACTTCGTTCAGGATCGACGCAATTTCGGCAGGCACGTCAGACAATCCCGAACGAATCGATATCGGCGATAAAGCGACTTTCGCGGTCGCCTACGGACAGCCGTATCATATGACGTTCGAGCCGGAGTTTTCCGGCAATTACGTTATGGCGTATGAGATAAGCATCGGTGTAAATTATGATTTCTACGTTACCGGTAACGACGGGAATGTCTATGTCGACGAAATAGAGGAATTCCGTAGCGGACGAAAACTTACCAAGATCGTGTTCTTGCAGAGCGGATATAAGTATACCATTCGCGCAGGAGTGATAGACAACGGGGCCGGGAACGGCGAGTTTGCCGTGTCGTACGGCAACTTTACGCGCGATACTGCGATTGCAATATCGATGAACACAGTAGTAAATCTCGCGTTTAATTCGGTCGCGTATTTCGACAGAAACGACTACGGAAGAGACTTTTATTTTGCATACGTCCACGACTATTCGTTTGATTTGCGTGTATTTACGGAAGGTTCGACCAATCCCGGCGACAGTATAGCGATACTCGATTCGGACGGATACGTAGTCGAGAGCACGCAGAATTCTGCGTTCGGCGAGAAAACATTGGAGCTGTCTCTCGATCCCGACGAAAATTATTACATTCGCATAAGTAAGGCCGATGCGGAAAGTGCATTCTCGGTATACGTGACGGACGCTAACGAGGAAATGGGTTCGTCGTTCATAACAGCCGTTGCCGTTTCGGCAAACGTCGGTTACCTTGTTAATTTCGAATCGGGCGACGCGTACTATAAATTCACTCCGAACGTCGGCGGCGCGTATTGCGTAATGACGTTGGAATATTCGGGCGATCCCGATTTGAAGATCTACAACGCAGTCGGAGAACTTATAGACGAAGATACGAGTTTAGCCGGTTTTGACGTCAAAGTCAATATGTCGGCGGGGAATACGTATTACTTGGTTATCAAGGCGTACGGCGTACATTCCGAATGCTCTTGCTCGTTAATGGTCGCTGACTCGGAAATGTCTGCGTTGATCCATTCTGCCGAGCCCGTCGCTGTGGGCGATTTGTACAATTTCACTTCAGACTATTGGACGGTGTTAGGAACGAATCTCAATATCGTATTCAAGTTTACGCCTTTCGAATCGGGCGTATATTCGGTGTCCGCTAACCCGTCGGGCACGAAAATTTACATCAAAGACGGTGTGTGGAAAAATATCAATATTTACGGCGACGGTAGCGGCTACACTGCCGATACCGTGCATATGGAAAAAGATAAAACTTATTATATCGTTTTGCAACGTTCCAACGTCACGGACGGTTCGTTCTCTGTAATGACGGAAAGTATTATTGCCTATCTGCCGACGGTTGCAGCCGCCGTAAATCGGGTGGGCATATTCAGTCAAATTTACGGTTCTTCCGAAGTGTACGAATTCACCGCGCAGGCGACGCGGGATTATATAGTAAGGCTTACCGATATTAGCGGATATCCGATGTTGTACATTTATGACAGCGAACACAGACAGCTAACGCCGGAAAATACCGCCGACGGCGAGTATACCGTTCCGCTTATCAAAGGCAGAAAGTATTATTTCGAGATATATGCGGCATATACCGGAGTAAGTTCCGGCAAGATCGAGATAACCGACGGTATGCCTACGGGAGAGTCTCGCGACGACGCAATACTGCTCGTTACGGAACACGCGTATGTGCTGTCGCTTTCGAGCGGAGAATGTCGCTGGTATAAATTTACGCCCGCAATCGACGGTTCGTATACTATCGCGACGACCGGTTCTTTTACCGGCGATCCCGATTTCAGATTGTACGAGTGGGCAAGCAACAATGCACTCTCGCCCGACACGAGCGGCGGAGGTTTCGATACGGTCGTATCGGTGTCGGGAGGCGTCACGTACTATCTCGAAGTGTTTTCTGGAACGAGCGGCTCGTCCGAATTCGCATTTTCCGTGCATAATCCCGATGCGACGGCCGAGAGCAGGGATAGCGCCATCGGTTTGATGCTCGATGCGAGCGTCACCGCTTCGGTAAAATCTTCAAACAGAACCAACGACGTATCCGACGCGGTTTGGTACAGCTTTACGCCCGTTACTGACGGCACATACAGGATTTACACGCCTGATACCGCTTATGATACCGATCTGTACGTTTTTGTAGGCAATTCCGATTCGGTTGCCGACGACAGTTGGAAAGATTTGAAATCGGGTGCTTTCAATTGGTCGCACACGCTCACTGCGGGAACGACATACTATATTGCGATCGTCGGATTTAAATGCAGTCCCACAATAACGTTCACAGTCACTGAGGTATAGTGTTATTGCGCAATAAAAATATCCCTTACCGAAAGGCAAGGGATATTTTTTTGTTTCGTTTTATTTCCTTACAAATGCTATGAGCACGGATTCGGGACCGAGATGGGTGCCGATGATAGGCGAGAGCATTCTGCGGCGAATGACTGCGTTCGGATTGATCTTTTTGACTTCTTCGGCGAGCATTTCCGCGAGTTCGGCGTTGTCGGCGTCACTGACGTATACGGGCGCGTCTACCGATGTATCGCACATTTTGGCGTACATTTCGGCAAGGTATGCGATTGCCTTGCGCTCGCCGCGACACTTGTCTATGTTGGCAATAGTGCCGTCGTCCATTATGCGTATTATAGGTTTGATTTTGAGTACCGAACCGATTGCCGCCGTCGCCGCTCCGATGCGCCCGCCGCGATGCAGGTGTTTCAGGTCGTCGACGTAGCAAGTCGTGTAATGACGGTGTTTGAACTGTTCCAGATCGTCGCGGTTTTCTTCGACGGTCAAACCTTTATTGCGGTTTTGTATCATTCGTTCTACTATTATGCCCAAGCCGCCTGTTGCCGCGATGGAGTCGATGGGGTAGAACTTGGCGTTTTCGTATTTTGCGTTGAGCGTTTCCGCCGCGAGTTTGGCCGATTCGAAAGTGGACGACAGTCCGCTCGACAGCGAAAGATACAGCACGCTCTTGCCTTGCGCAAGGAGCGGTTCGAAAATCTCTTCGTATTGGAACGGCGTAATCTGCGTCGTTTTGGGAAGATCGCCCGTGCGTATATCTGCGTAGAACCGCTTGATTTTGGCGTCGTCGTCCGTGCCTGTGCATACGAATATTTTGCCGTCCGATTCGCACGGCATTTCGACAAAGCCGATGTCCTCGCTTTGCGATACGGACAGATCGACGTCTGCGGATGCATCTGTGTAAATTATGTAATCGTTATTCATCGTTAGTAACTCCTTTACATATGTTGATTATTCAACACTGTGAATACAGTTTAACATATAAATGTTCGATTATCAAGTATTATAAGGAAAAATTTCACAATTAGTATCGAACGGCGTGCGAAACTACACGAAAAAACTCCGACGGAAAACGTCGGAGCCGATCGGCGGTCGATGTAGTACGGTGCGACAGGCCGACGTCAGTCTGTCGGTTTGGATTTTTTGCAACCTAATATTTCGGCTTGTCGAAAGAGCGAATTGGCGATTATTTTGTTGGGGTGAACTCCGTCGCCGTTGAGATAACACAGTCCGAGATTGTATGTAGCATCTGGGTGATGGGAGTGTAGGAACGCTTCCCTAAACCAATATACGGCTTGCGACGGATCGCGGTCGATGTTTTGTCCGTTGTAATACAGTTCGCCGAGCGCGTTTTGCGCGTCTGCGTCACCTGCGAGCGACATAGACGACAGCTCGTCGAAACGTACCCACCACGCTTTCCCGGCAAGGCTGTTGCGGTACCGCGATTGAAGCCCTTCGTTTTCTTTTATGAGCTTGCGCTCGTGTTCTATTTTCGCGTCCGTGCAACCTATCGACGCATTGTACTCCTTGCGGCGTTTGGGGTTGCCGATCACCGAATATGCGTCGCGGATTTTTTGCAGGCGTGCGGCGCTGTCTGCGCCGGTTTTGGCGGAGTATTTGGCATTCAGTTTTTCGTATGCCGAAGCTATCTCGTCGTCGGTCGCCCAAATGAGTACGCCGAGTGTGCCGTACAGTGTAGGCTTTGCCAGCCGTCTGTCGGCGCGCAGTTTCTTGGCCCAGTCGGCGGCGTGAGTTTCGGCGGACGACAAAAATTCCTCTATTTCGGCGAGTTTCTTTTTGCGCGCGTTATTTGCGTCTATCTCGGCAAGTTCCTTAGAGAGTTTTTTAAGCGTCAAGTCAAGCGCGTCGAGTTCTTCTTTTATCTGTTTGCGGCGCGTATGTTGAATGAGCGCCGAGCCGTCCGTGGGTATTTCTATTTTAACGTCGTCTTTCGCGATCTCTTTCGAAAGTTCTGCGGCGCGATCTCCGATATTGCTCATCATTGCGCCGAGCGGATCGGCCGACGCCGTAGCCGTAGCGCGGCGCATCCATTGCAGTTGCGTCTCCAATACGTGCAGTCTGTCTGCGTTTTGCGCCAACAGACGGTCGCGGTCGAACAGCTCTTGTTCGATTTCCGCGCGTTCGGCTTTATCCGTTTCGGCGTTCTTTTTGAGTCTGTCGTTTTCGTGTGCAAGCAGGGCAAGCTTACCGTTAAGCGAGGAAATGTTTTTTGCGGTGCTGTTATAACCTGCGACGTAACTGGAATTATAGCCTTCTTTGTACGCGGAATCGCGGACGGCGGTAAGTTGCGACTGGACTTGATATTGTACCTGCGCTTGTATCTGTGCCGTAAGTTGCGCTTCCGTAAGAATGATCTGCTTTCCGCTTCTCGCGTAACCGGCGCGTGCGCGTGCTTGTGCCGCAGCTTGGGCTTGCGCTTTTATCGCTTCTTGTCTGAGTTGCGTATCGAATGCGGCGCGGCGTGCGGAATCGGACAGCACGTTATACGCTTCGTTGATGTCGGCGAACTTGCGTGCGGCGTCGGTGTTTCCGGGATTGACGTCGGGGTGAAAACGCTTTGCCAGCTGACGGTAACTTGTTTTGATTTCGTTGTCCGTCGCGGTCTGTTTTACATTCAATATTTTATAGTAATTTTTCATACTGCAAGATAATTATAATATTTTACGTGCGGATAGTCAAGCGCATTGCGGCCGTAGACGGGACACAATAGACAGTTAAATTATATATAAGTGCTTGCTAACAGCCGAAAATTGTGATATAATTGTACACGGAGACATATCGTATAAATTTGCCGAACTAATCTCCGCGTGAAAAAATATGGACGAAATTAAAAGAAAAATTTTAATAGTCGACGATTCCGATTTCAACCGCGATCTGCTTATGGATATGCTGTCCGACGAGTTCGAAATACTCGAAGCGGAAAACGGTCAGAAAGCGATGGAAGTCTTGCTCGAACACGAATCCGAGATAGCTCTTATGCTGCTCGATATAGTTATGCCCGAAATGGACGGGTTCGAAGTTCTCGCTATGATGAACCGCAAGGGCTGGATCAAGTCCATTCCCGTAATTATGATCTCGGCGGAGAGCGGCGGTGCGTATATAGACCGCGCATACGATCTCGGCGCAATAGATTATATCAGCCGTCCGTTCGACGAGCGTACCGTCAAGCACCGCGTAAACAGCAATTATATGTTTTCGCTCAAACAGAACGAGCTGTCGGAAAAACTTTTTTCTCAGGTATACGAGCGTGAAAAAGACAACAGCTTGATGATAGAGATACTGTCGCATATCGTCGAGTTTCGTAACGGCGAAAGCGGGTTGCACGTATTGCACGTTCACGCAATAACTAACATTCTGCTTAAAGCGATAGTAAAAAAGACGGGAAAGTACAAACTCTCGGCAAAGGATATTCGTCTCATCTCGCAGGCGTCGGCGTTGCACGATATAGGTAAGATCTCTATACCGTCGGAAATACTCAATAAGCCGGGACGGTTCACACCGGAAGAGTTCGAGATAATGAAGCGCCACACGATAGAAGGCGCGAATATGCTCGAAAATTTACCGTTCCATAAAACCGAACAGCTAGTTAAGATAACTTATCAGATATGTCGCTGGCATCACGAGCGATATGACGGCAAGGGATACCCCGACGGCTTGGCAGGCGACGATATACCGATCGCCGCGCAGGTGGTGTCACTCGCGGACGTTTACGATGCGCTGACAAGTAAGCGCGTGTACAAGCCGCCTTTCGAACCCGACGCCGCGCTCGAAATGATATTGAACGGGGAGTGCGGCGCGTTCAATCCGATTCTTTTGGAATGCTTGAAGGACGAAGCGGAAGAACTGAAAAAGGAACTGGGCGTGATCTCGTTCGGACACGCGACGGAGGACAATATACGCGAGGACGTAAGCCGAATAATCGGCAGCGACGGCGAAGCTCCGAACAGAACTTTTCAACTGTTGCAGTATGAACAGATGAAGAATAAATATCTCGCCGATATATCGCGCGAGATAGTGTTCGAATATATACCCGTTCCCGCAATGCTCAAACTTCCGGACTGGTGCGCGGAAAAATTCGGGCTTCCTTGCAATATACCCAATCCTGCGGAAGACGCGCGTTGGTGTTCGCATTTTCCCGCCGATGCGTTTAACGATTTTATAGAGAAGCTCCATCGCACCACGCTCGACAATTCGGTCGTGACCGAGCAGTATCTTCTCAATATGGACGGGGAGAAAAAGTGGTACAAAGTTGTCGCTAAGGCGCTGTGGAACGACAGCGAACACGACTTCGGCGGAGTTATAGGTAAGATAATCGACGTTAACGAAGAAGTCAAGAATATGCAGGCGGTAGAGGATCGCGCCAACAGAGACGCCAAGACGGGGCTTTTGAACCATGAGGCGGCGAGACGCAGTATAAACGACATTCTTGCCAGACATCACGGCAAGCGGTATATGCTCGTGTTCTTCGATCTCGATAATCTCAAAGAGATAAACGACAAGTACGGGCATCTTTACGGCGATAAGGTAATAATGGAGCTTGCCAACCGCATTCGGCGCAGTACCCGTAGCCGTGATATTTCGGCGCGTATGGGCGGAGACGAGTTCTTTATATTTATGGAGTGCGGAAAGAACGAGGAGGCGCAGGTCAAGCGTATTTTCGATTGTTTGACCGCCGAATACGACGGCAGAAAGATAAGCGTAAGTATGGGATGCATCAGTTCGGACGACAGAGGCTCCGATTACGATGCATTGTTTTGCAAAGCCGATGCTGCCGCTTATGCGGTAAAACGCGACGGCAAGTGCGGTTACCGTTTTTACGATGAGTCTATGTCGACGTTGCTTCGGAATTCTACCGATATAGAACGCGACGGTAAGCGTCAGGCTTCGCGGTACGGTGACGCAGATGACGAGAAAACAGCGAGATAACGGGAGGTTATTATGACGGTACGTGAATGTTATGCAGCTATCGGCGGCAATTACGAAGAAGCGTTCAACCGCTTGCGTTCGGACGACAGGCTTATCAAGTTTTTGAACAAACTGCCCGACGATCCGACGTTCGGTATGTTGGAGGGTGCGCTCGATACCGGCGATGCGGAACTTGCGTTCCGCGCCGCACATACGCTCAAAGGCGTGGGACTCAATCTGTCGCTCACCGATCTTTACGAAAGCGCGTCTGCGTTGACGGAGTCGCTTCGCGGCAAGACCGTTATCGACGCGGCCGCTACCGCGCTGTTCGCAACGCTCAAAGCCCGTTATGACCTTACCATTCAATGTATTAAAACACTTTGAGGTGAAAAATAATGTCTAAAAAAAGCAACCTTAAAAAAGCAATCGCAGAAAGCGAGAAAGAGATCGAAAATCTCGAAAAACGCCGTGAACGTTCGCAGTCGTCATTGCTCGGCTCTTATGTTAATCAGACCAAACCCGATGAGGCGGACGTCGAGTATTTCAACGTTCTTACCGAGCTTATCGAGCTGGAACGCGACAACATCCGCAAGCTCACCGCCGAGCTGAACAGTCTCGACAAGTAGTGTCGATTGCGCTGTTTCCCGCGCGTTTCGACGGAATAGCCCTAAATAGGCTACCGTTAGTTTAATAATGCGCGGAGCGGAGTGGTATAATCATTAATGCGACGCCGCTTGTCGCTTGCACCGATTTATGTCGGTGCGTATGGGGATGTACAGGCTTCGACGGCGCGGGGCTTGCGAAGGAAAGCAAGTGGTAGGGTCGGCTACCTAAAAACGCAAAAGGCTTTAATTGCCAACAAAAAGGAAAATGCCAAAGTGTTGAAGTTTGCGGCTCCCGCCGCAGCTCCCGCTATGGCGCTCGCAGCTTAATCAAGTTGCAAGTTCGAACTCGCTACCTGTCGGCGGGAGATCGGGCTTAATTAAACGATAGGCTCCGTCGTGCGGTTCGGTCGGACCGTGCGAGGCAAAAGACCTTGCGTGCGCGCACCTTTGTTTACTGCGGTTCGCGCGCGGACAAACGAGCAATAAACTAAACTTGTAGATGTCCCCGCATATCCGCGTCGGAAATCGGTTCGATTCCGATCATCTCCACCAGTCCAAACCTAAAACGAACTCCTTTTGTGAGAATAGTTTTAGGTTTTTTCTTTGCCGTTTATCGTTTCACATAGTGCCGTATAACGCTGTTATATTGCCGCTGTAACGCTTTTCGGGTGTTAGGCGGTAAATCTTATCAATCACGCATAAACGGCGGTTTATGCCGCGAAAGCCGCTTGACGTGAGAAAGGGGCGTGTTAGGCTATCGCGCCAAAGGCAAACCAAAACCCGACAGATTTATTTAATCGGTCGGGTTGCGCGTTTCGCCCTTATTTGCCTATATACACGCCCCTGCGAGGCTCACGTCAAGCGGAATGTGGAATAAATAGCCGTGATTATATATCTTTATACATACATCTCTATCTCAAATTCGTATTGCATAAGATTTACACGAAACGGTACTTTGAAAGACAGTTTAACCGTTTTCGAGCAAATTAAAAAGCCCCGATTATCATTGTCGGGACTTTGTTTTATGGGACTGTTATATTCTATTTCTATTCTATCGTCGTAAAGCGTTATTTGCTTTACAAGGTAGTTTATGAGCAGTTTCGGTTCTAACGCCAACGCTTGCGTGTAAAAGTCTTTTATCTGCGCTTCGGTCAGTTGTATGGCGGTTTTGCTTTTCTCGATTAAGATTTGCCGTTCTAACTCGGCTTGACGGGTTTCGAGTTCGCGCAACCGTTTCATAACCGTATTAGTCGTTCCGCCGTTTTCAATAGCGGTCATAATATTTTGTATGGCGTTTTCCGTTTGGCGTTGCTCTTTGAGTAGCAAGTTCAAAACGATATTCGCTTGCGCTTGGCGTTCTTGCTCTTGCATTAAGCCGTTTACTATAAAATCAAGACTATTCGCTTTTTGTATTTGCTCTATGACATTTTCAAGTATTATCTTTTCGAGTACGTCTTTACGAATAGCGGACTTTTTACAGTCGGTAGTTTTCTTTTTGCGACCGCAACAAGTGTAATAATACTCTCTTTCGCCGTTCTTGGCTGTGCCGTTATCTCCGATGATAGACTTACCACAGTAACCGCACTTTATTTTGTCCTTTAATAAATACGTTACGGTTTCGCTGCGCTTGCCGAATTTGTTTGCGTTTACTTTATCGCGTACAATAGCAAATGTTTCGTTCGGTACGATTTGCGGATAGATATTGTCGAACACTTCGCCGTTGTGTCGGTATATGCCCGAATATCTTTCGTTGCCGAGTATGCCGTAAACGGTATTCTTTGCAAACGGTTTGCCTTTATGTAAAAGACCTTTGCTATTGAGTTCGGCGATTATATCTTTAACATATACGCCTATGGAATACTGCTCGTAAATGTATCTTACTATCTCGGCTTCTTCGGGTATGATTACGGCTTTTTTGTTTTCGTTTTTATAGCCGTACGGTATTTTACCGCCCGTCAAGTTGCCTTTACGGCGGCTTTCATTATTGCCGCGCCGTATCTTCTGCGAAAGTTCTGCGCTGTAATACTCGGTATAGCCTTCGAGCATACTTTCAAAGATAATGCCTTCGGGCGTGTCGGGTACAAACTCGGTAGCGGATACCACTTTAACGCCGTTGTCTTTCAGCGTTTTCTTGTGCATAGCCGTTTCGTATTTGTTACGACTGAAACGGTCGAATTTGTAAACAAGTACAATGTTGAATGTCCGCTTTGCGCTGTCTTTAATCATACGGCGAAAGTCGGGGCGGTTGTCGTTCGTACCCGTCATAGCGCGGTCTATGTAGGTGTCGAGTATAAGTATATCTCGGCTCTTGGCGTACTCCGTACATACGCGCAACTGACCGTCAATACTTTGCTCGGTTTGGCTTTCCGACGAATAGCGACAATAGATTACTGCTGTTTGCATTTTTCAAAACTCCTTTTGAATTGTATTTTTTATTTACCTTTCGGCGGGAGCGGACAAAACGGAAGCGCAAAAGTTATAACGCTTATGGACTTGAACACTCTTTTTTGCAAGGGCTACGTAGCAGTGCATTTTACCCTTGCAAAAAAGTGCGCTTTCGTTTACGCTCCAACCACGAAAGACAAAGAAGAGTTGCTTTCCGCAATAACTAATATAAATTTTCACCCTACGACAGAGAAAGTATCTCGAAAATATTTTTCGCTCTATATAACAAGCACATGAGCAGTTAAAAATTAAGTCCTTAAAACGAAAAATACCGAACACGACAAATAGCCGCAAGAACGCCGCCGAGCGAAAACACAAAGGCGATCGCCAAGTGGTTCGGCGGCGACGCCTTTGCTCGCTCGGCGTTGCGGTTTTGTCGGTCGTTCCTTTTCGTTTCGGCGGGCGCTTGTTATATACAAGCACCCGCCACAGTGCTATTTGACTTTTGTTTTTGATTTTGCTATAATGAAAATAATAATATTAGGAGTGTAATTTTGAAAACTAAGTGTTTTTGGGAACATAACGGAGACGATAGTCTTCTGTATTCGACCGAATATTTAGGTGCGTTTACGCGTGGAAAGTCCGTTGATATAGCAAAACTCAAAATGCCGCAGGAAATAAAATCCTTTATCCGTTGGAGCGGCATAAACTGTCCCAAGGAAGAAGTCAAAATAGAAATAGCAGAGGAAAAAGTATCGGATTTGAATATTTGCGATGCCGATAGTGACGCTATTTTCCATACCGAAACATTGTCTATGACAATTTCGCAATACGAGATTTTGAAATCCCTTGCATTAAAATCCGCTAACGATTTTCTTATATTATACAATGCAATTCCGTCAAAAAATATAAGTTGTTTGCCGCAAAGAAAAACATTTTACGGGGCAGTGCCGAGAACGGCACAAGAAATGTATGAACATACAAAAAACGTCAACGATTATTATTTCGGAGAAATTGGCGTTGCTTGCGATAACGACGGAGATATTTTGAGCTGTCGCGAACGCGGTTTTGCTTTGGTGGAAAAGCAACAGAACTTTTTGGAAAATAAAGTTTTAGAGGGTAGTTACAAAGAATTATGGTCGCTGAAAAAATTATTACGGCGATTTATATGGCACGATAGGATACACGCAAAAGCAATGTATAGAATGGCGATAAAAAAATTTGGTTGTAACAGTGTTCCGAATATCTTTTATTTTGATGATTAAAAAATTCGTTTTAGGTTACTATCGCTCCACCACGAAAAAGCACCGCACAGCGGTGCTTTTTCGTGGTGGAGATGTGTATGTGATAGCGCGCGCAGGAGATACGGTTAATCGAAATAAGGAATAGAAAAACCATTATGGCAGAATGGCACGAAACGATAAATACGGCGAAGCGTTGCGTTCGGATCGTTATATTTCCGATTACTCGTTCATTTACTTTATATCAAACGCTTGACAAACAGAGTTTAACGTTGTATAATTGTTAAGCTAAGTCAATAAAAGAGGTCAATTCACTATGAAGAAAGGTATACATCCCGATTATCACGAAGTAAACGTCGTATGCGCGTGCGGCGCGACGTTTGTCACCGGCTCGACGCAGAAAGGCGACGTGGTCAAGGTGGATATTTGTTCTAAGTGCCATCCGTTCTATACGGGCAAGCAGAAGCAGGCGGAGACCGGCGGACGTATCGCGCGTTTCAACGAGCGTTCGGGAAAGTCCGGTAAATAGCGTAAAATTGTCAGGCGGGCGTTTTATTCGTCCGCTATTTTTTTGTCGAAGTATAAATTGCTTCGACTTTTTATTTTCCGAAAAGGACGAAACGTGAAAGAAAAAAAGCAAAAAGACAATAGCTACGACACGAGCAAAAAAACGCGGAGGACGTTTATCGGCGGTCAAGCGCTTTTGGAAGGCGTAATGATGCGCGGTGCGAGCTCTACCGCAATGGCAGTGCGTGCGCCAGACGGTGAGATCGAGGTCAAGACCGAACGGCTCAAAAAGCCGAGCAAGGCGAGGAAAGTGCCTATCGTGCGCGGCGTGATCTCGTTCGTAGATTCGCTTGTCGTCGGTATGAACGCGACGCTCAAATCCGCAGAAGTCAGTTCGCCCGAAGATGAAGCTCCGTCCAAGACGTCGACGGTCATTGCGGTCATTTTGGGCGTGGTGCTCGCCGTCGGATTGTTTATAGGCATTCCGTATTTCGTCGGTTGGGCGATCAGGGAGTGGGGACACTACGAGAATGTGCTTGTCGTTTCGATCATAGAGGGTGTGACCCGTCTAATAGTGTTTATCGCGTACCTCGCGCTCGTCAGGCTTATGCCGGATATAAAGCGCACGTTTATGTATCACGGCGCGGAACACCGTACTATCAATTGCTACGAGCGCGGACTGCCGCTGACCGTCGAAAATGTGCAAAGCTGTTCGACCAAGCATAACCGTTGCGGCACGACATTTCTGTTTTTTGTCGTGGTGATAGCGATATTGCTTTACGCACTGCTCAACTGGGCATTCAAGGCGATCGAGAACACGTGGGGGTACGAGTGGCTGTTCGGGAACTTTTTCTTTTCGCTGCTTGTGCGGTTGTGCTTGCTTCCTTTGATAGCCGGCGTATCGTATGAAGTGTTGCGCGGACTCGCGATGTTGCCCGACAATAAGTTTACAAACGCGATCCGTGCGCCCGGACTTGCGTTGCAAAAGCTGTCGACGGCACTGCCCGACGACAGTATGGCGGAGTGTGCAATTGCGGCGTTCAATGCGGTGTTGGAGCTTGACGGTGACGAGAACAAGCAAACGATCGATTTTTACGAACGTGATTTTGCCGTCGAACGCAAAAAACTCGCGGAGCGGTTGTGTGAGAACCCGCAGGATGCGGACTGGATATACTGTGAATTGCTAGGCAAGAAGCGCGGAGAGCTTGATACCGTATCGCGCGTCAAGACGGGCGTAGTAAAGCGAGCCGACGAGTATGCGGACAGGTTGCTCGCCGGCGAACCGCTTGATTACATTTTGGGAAACACCGATTTTTGCGGCGTCAAGATAAAAGTATCTACGGACGTTCTCATTCCGCGATTCGAGACGGAGGTGCTTGCGGGCGAGGCGGTTAAATTCATAATCGCGCTCGGCGGCGGAAACGTACTCGATCTTTGCACGGGATCGGGATGCATTGCGGCGTATATCGCGCGCAACACGTCCGCGCAGGTGACTGCGAGCGATGTATCCGAACGTGCGCTCGAAATAGCGAGGCAAAATCTCAAGGGGTTGGGCGCGGAGGTCGTACAGTCGGATATGTTCGACGGGCTTTCGGGCAAATACGATCTTATAGTGACCAATCCTCCGTATATACGGACGGGCGAAATAAGTTCGCTTGCGCCGCAAGTGACCGCGCAACCGCACATTGCGCTCGACGGCGGAGAGGACGGTTTGCGGTTTTATCGGATAATAGCCGAACGTGCGGACGGGTTTTTAACGGAACACGGCGCGGTTATGGCGGAAGTCGGATATGACCAAGCGGCGGACGTTATTAAACTGTTCGGAAATTTAGGCAAGTGCCGAATAATTAAAGACCTCGACGGTAAGGACAGGATAGTAGTATGCGAGAAATAAAGACAGAAAAGCTCGACGCGATAGAGGCGCGGTTCGCCGCGCTCGAAGAAAAAGTACAGGATCCGACGCTCATCGCCGATAACAAAGTATGGGCTGAGCTTTGCCGCGAACGTGCGGAGCTTGCCCCGATAGTCGAAAAATACGAACAACTAAAAAAGGCGACGTCGGACTACCGCGACGCAATAGAAATGCAGAAATCCGACGACCAAGAGTTTGTATTGCTCGCGAAAGAGGAGAGCGCGGCTTTGGAAGAAGAGATCGAGACGATAGAGTCCGAGCTTAAAATTATGCTTTTGCCCAAAGACCCCAACGACGGCAAGAACGCGGTGCTCGAAATACGTCCCGCCGCAGGCGGAGAGGAAGCGGCGCTTTTTGCCGCCGAACTTTGCAGAATGTATAAAATGTTCGCCGAGCGTAAGCGCTGGCAGGTCGAGGACGTGACGCTCAACGAGACGGAACTCGGCGGGGTCAAAGAAGCGACTTTCGGTGTGAGCGGCAAGGACGTTTTTTCGTTCTTGAAGTTCGAGAGCGGCGTTCATCGCGTTCAGCGCGTACCCGTCACCGAAACGCAGGGGCGCGTCCATACATCGACAGTCACCGTCGCGGTTTTGCCCGAAGCGGAAACGGTCGACGTCGAAATCAACGAAAAAGACATAAAGATAGATACGTTCAGGGCGAGCGGCGCTGGCGGTCAGCACATCAATAAAACCGATTCCGCGATACGCATAACGCATTTTCCGACGGGCATTGTAGTCACGTGTCAGGATCAGCGCAGTCAGACGAAAAACAAAGAGCGTGCGATGCAGGTGCTCGCGACCAAACTGTACGACTATTATCAGGGGCAGAAGGACGAGGAGTATGCGTCGCTTCGTAAGGGACAGGTCGGCACAGGCGACCGCAGCGAGCGCATTCGCACATACAATTTTCCGCAAGGACGGGTCACGGATCACCGCATAGGGTTTACGCTGTACAATATCGATGAGTTTATGAACGGCGATTTAGACAAAATGATCGAGGCGCTCCGTATAGCCGATCAGACGCGCAAACTTGAAGGATCGGAGTAAACGGTAAACCGTGACAATATTTTTATTTGCCGTTGCATTTGTTATTCGATGCATAATAAATTTACGCTTGACTTTTCGCGAATCGATATGATAGACTTTGTCTATTCCCGTAAACGCACCTTCGGAGGATGCAACTTATGAAGTATAATAGGACAGAATACCCCAGACCGCAGTTTCGTCGGGACGAGTGGACGCCGCTCAACGGCGAATGGGAGTTCGATTTCGACGATGGTGCGGACGGAATAAAGCGCGGACTGTGCGGCGGCAATATCGCGCTCGGTCGTAAAATCAACGTTCCGTTTTGCTATGAATACGAGGCGAGCGGAATAAACGAAAGCGAAAGACATAATACCGTTTGGTACCGTCGAATTTTCAAAATCGGTAAAACACTCGCCGGTAAACGGGCGCTTTTGTGCTTTAACGGCGCGGATTATATAACCGACGTGTGGATCAACGGTAAATATGCGACTACTCACAGAGGCGCATATTCGCCGTTTAACGTCGATATAACGGATTTGATCGAGGCGGGCGACAATACTATAGTAGTAAGATGTTTCGACCCAGACGATCCCACGATCCCGCGCGGCAAACAGAGTTGGACGGGTAAAAGATTTATGTGCTTTTACATCCCGTCGACAGGTATTTGGCAAAGCGTTTGGATAGAGTATTTCGATGCGGACTGCGTCGAAAGTTTTACGGTAACGCCGGATATAGACAAGCTGTCTTTCGACGGCGAGATCATCACTTTGTACGGGATTGCGGACGAGATCGAACTTGACGTGTCGTTCGACGGCAGGCGCGTAAAAAAAGTGAGATTTTCGCTTGACGGCAAACATACGCGCTATTCGGTAGGATTGATGGAAAAAGATTTTGTCGACGAGGTAACGTATTGGACGCCCGATTCTCCAAAGCTGTACTACATAGACTTGACGCTGTATAAAGACGGTGCGAAGATCGACACGGCGCACACACGGTTCGGAATGCGCAAGATCTCGATCGACGGGAGCGGACAAATAACGCTCAACAACAGACGGTTGTATCAGCGCCTGATACTCGATCAGGGATATTGGCGGGTGAGCGGAACTACTCCGCCGTCCGTCGAAGATATAAAAGCGGATATTACCGCCGCAAAGGCGATGGGGTTTAACGGCGCGCGCAAACATCAAAAACTCGAAGATCCGTATTTCTATTATTACGCCGACGAAATGGGTTTTTTGACGTGGTGCGAAATGCCGTCCGCATATAATTTTTGTGCGGAAGAAATAGCGGGTATTACCGCCGAATGGCAGGAAATAGTCAAGGCGGCGCGTGTGTTTACAAGCGTCGTTTGTTATGTTCCGCTCAACGAGAGTTGGGGCGTTCGCAAAATACTCACCGACGGTATGCAACAGAGTTTTGCCGCGTCGCTGTATTATTTGACTAAAGCCATAGATCCGTCGCGGTTGGTCTCGACTAACGACGGTTGGGAGAACGTGGATGTTTCGGACATAACGGCTATACACGACTATGCGTATGACAGTCGTGATTTCCTCGATAAGTACCGTGCCGAGAATTTCGATTCCGTTTACCCGCAGGGCAGAAAGCTGATGTGTCACGGTAACAGTTACGGCGGACAGCCGGTGCTGTTTACCGAATTCGGCGGAATTGCAATATCGTCGTGCGCCGTCGGCGATAATTGGGGATACGGCAAGGGTGCAACCGATATAGACGAGCTTTACGGTCGGCTCGAAAATCTTATGAATGGAATTAAAGAATGTCCGTTTCAAGGTTACTGCTACACCCAGCTTACGGACGTTCAGCAGGAAGTAAACGGCTTGCTCGACGCGGATCATAAGCCGAAGGCCGATTTTGCACGGCTTGCCAAGATATTCGAAATATAATAAAATCGATAGCGACGAGCGATATGTCGATTTTCTATTTCGGTATGAAATTGCATATACTCTTTCGGGGCGATCGTGTGAATTCCAAAATAAAAAAGAGAGACTCGCATTTATGACGTGGGAAAGATTTTTATACGAATGTAACGGGCTTATCGGGATAGCGATTGCTTTGGTGCTCGGTTTCGCAATAGGCTTGGAGCGTAAATTCCGCGCGAAAGAGGCGGGTATTCGAACTCACACGATAGTGTGCGTGGGCGCGGCGCTCGTTATGGTGGTGTCAAAGTACGCGTTCGCGGACGTTCAATCGTATGACGCGGCACGTATCGCGGCGCAGGTCATTTCCGGCATAGGCTTTCTTGGTGCGGGAATAATAGTTTACAGGCATAACGAAATACGCGGACTGACGACTGCGGCGGGCGTGTGGGCGACTGCGGGCGTTGGACTTGCCGCAGGCGGGGGAATGTATATAGTTGCGGCGGCGTCGACGCTGCTGTTGATCGCGGTGCAGTGTTTACTGCATTCCAACTTCAAGCTTTTCAGAAGCAAAAGATTCTACCGTTTGCAAATCAGATTCGACGACACGGCTGAGTCTACGGATACCGTAAAAACTCTGTTCGGCGTAGAGCGGTTCAAACATCTTACTATGAAGCGCGACGGAGACGGGATAAGTTACAGCGCAATGTTGCTGACGGATAAGGAGTTCTCGTCGGCGCGTCTCAAAGAGATAATGGAAAATTACCCGTTCATAACGTCTGTGGAACGCTGTGACGAAGACTGAAAGAAAAATGAAATTGATCGGGAATGTAAAAATACCGTAAAAATCCTTGCAATCTTTCGAAAAGTTTGTTATAATCTTACTTGTAACTTACGGCGGCATAGCTCAGCTGGCTAGAGTACTCGGTTCATACCCGATTGGTCACTGGTTCGAATCCAGTTGCCGCTACCAAACACGGTCGCGTTTGAACACAGCAAAGTATATCTTTGTGAACGGTGTTGCAGGGGCGATATTCGAAAGACAGTAAGTACAATGCTTGCTGTCTTTTGTTTTACCCAAAAGATTTTTCGTGCTCTCCGAATTTATTGCCTTTTCGGCTGTGGTGGTTAGCACAGCTAAAAGCCGATGTCAACGCGCGAAAAATTTTGCTGCAGTGTCGAAGTAAGCATTAAGTCAGGTTCGTAATAGATTTGACTTTTTCTTTGTATGCAAATTTTTTCGCTTTGGTCGTTGACATCGGTCTAACGGTATTTGCAATGTGCTCGTCTTTCAACTTTTACCTGTGCCTTGTTTGTTGTTGCCGAAAAGGCAATATAAATTCGGAGGTAAATCCAAAATGAAAGAAACAAGTGCAAATAAATACTATCTCAATGAATTCAGTTTTGATGATGGTGAATATGAGATAATATTCAACATCGTAGATATTTCGTTCGTCTACGAAACGATTACGGTAGCTATTACAAGGTGCGGCAAGATAACGCAAGATACACTCCCGTTACTCCGCGACAAAGACGATAAACTGTATTTCGAGTTCGGATTGTTCTACGAGAACAAGATACATATCGACGAATTCGACGAGGTGAACTGAAATGAGCAATAACAGGATTCTTAATTTCGATGTTCTCCAAGAAGAAATAAATCCGAATAACGTAATAGCAATATCGGAATTATTAGCTTTTTTACAAACACGATTTCTAATAAGCTATATGGGAAACCGTATGCAAAAGATATATGCCGATTTATACGCAGACATAAAGCACAAAAACGATATAAACCACGTATTCAGCGACGGATACGATTTGGTACACGAAGGAGCTTTATATCTTTGCGAACATTACGGAGAGCATATAAATGACATTATAGGGTACAGCAAGAAAGGCAAAGTAATTACGGTAAGGACAGTTTGCATCAGAAAGATGATGAAACTCATAAACCGTGATACGAGAGATTATTACCGTCATACCGACATAGACAATATAACAGCAGAGAACGAACCGTTGATTGAGATGAGAGAAGAAAACACTGACGATTATACACACTGCGACGAGATAGTAGAAAACCTTAATCTTACGGATAATATGAAGCTCGCGTTGGAGTGTCGAATGGCTGGATTGAGCTATCCCGAAATCGGACGGATACTTGAACGTGCGCAATCCACAGTCTTTGAATACTTCATTAAAATGCGGCAGAGATATATAGCGATATATGGGTAACGCCATGTCTATCTTCTATAATATATATACGGTATATGCAGAGATAGCTTTAACTGTACTATTTTCGGTACGGCTAATAGTGTATGCTAAATAGAAAGGAGTTTGATATATGAATATTTTACATGAAAAATTTGCAGTAGTTGATTTGGAAACGACAGGGTTAAACGATGGGCACAACGGCAAAAAAGCGGACAATATTATCGAGATAGGCGCAGTAAAAATCGAGCGTGGAAGAATTACGGAAAAGTATTCGACTTTCGTTGCTTGCGCCGAGCCGATACCCAAAGAGATAACCGAGCTGACAGGCATTAGTTCAAAAGAATTGCAAGGCGCGCCAACGGTCAAAGAAGCGATAAAACGCTTTTGCGATTTTTCGAGAGATTGCACTATCGTCGGGCATAATATTTTGTTTGACTACGGATTCATACGATATTACGGCAAACAATATGGATTAGAATTTAATAACGATATAATCGACACTTATCTGTTATCAAGAGAAAGATTGCAAGGCAAGGTTGAAAATTATAAGCTAAATACGGTCGCCAAGCACTTCGGAATTAGCTTGAATCCGCATCGCGCATTAGCCGATGCGGAAGCTTCGGCAAAAATATTTTTAGAACTTACGACAATCAACGGTAATTAATATGGATTTATTCAAAGACTTAAATGAAAAACAGCGTGAAGCAGTAACGACCACAGAGGGTTATGTTCGTGTTATTGCCGGAGCGGGAAGCGGAAAGACCAAATTGTTAGTTTCCAGATATGCTTATTTAGTTCAAGAATACGGTATAGATCCGGCGAATATTTTGTGCGTGACATTTACTAACAAGGCCGCCGGAGAAATGCGCAAACGTATTCGATCGCTTATCGGTTCCGAATACGACACATCTCTAATTTGTACATATCATGGCTTTTGCACAAGGATATTGAGAGAAAATCCCGAAAAATTGTTTTTGACAAAAAATTTTCAGATAATCGACACATATCAACAGAAGGCTATTTTAGAAGATGTTTATCAAAAATTCGATCTGAAATTGGACTATGCCAACTTTGAATATATGCTGAAAAAGATTGGTATATTTAAGTCCGATATAAGCTACGTTTCAAAAATGTGCAATCCCGAGCCGTGTATAATTTGTAATGAAGATAAAATACTCGATGAATTTCTTCAACGTCAAAAAGCTATTTATGCGCTTGACTTCCACGATCTATTGAGTTTTGTTTTGTACCTACTTAGAAATGATAAAGAAGTGAGAGAAAGATGGCAAAACCGATTGAACTATATTCAGGTGGACGAGTTTCAGGACAGTTCATGTCGTGAAATGGAGCTTATAGATACAATATCCGGAGTATATAAGAATATAATGATAGTCGGCGATCCTGATCAGAACATTTATGAATGGCGTGGATCCGACGTTAAATTGCTTGTAGACTTCGACAAAAATCATGAGCCTACGCAAACCATTTTTTTAAATCGCAATTATCGATCCACTCCTCAAATTTTGGCATGCGCAAACTCTTTGATCGATAAAAACGAGCTACGACTTAAAAAGGATCTATATACTCGGTTACCGGACGGGGCGGCTGTCGTACATTATCATTCAAAAAGTGACGACGAAGAGACTAATCGCATAGTTAACGAAATTAAGCACATCAAACAAGAGATGGGACTTTCTTATTCGGATTTTGCAGTTTTGTATCGTTCGGGCTTCTTATCACGTATGGTTGAAAAGAAATTGGTTGAATATAATATTCCGTACGAGATATATGGTGGAGTAAAATTTTACTCCCGTATGGAAATACAGGATATCGTGGCCTATTTGCGCCTTATAATATTTGACGACGATCTAGCTTTCAAACGAATAGTCAATACTCCGAGAAGAAAGATAGGGAAAGCAAAAATTGCATTATTAGAAGATTTAAGAAAAGACGGAAATACTTTGCAACATACGGAAGATAATAGTTTGTTTTTTACTCTTGCCGGTCATCATAACGATAAAGTTTTTAGAAACAGCGGAGCAAGCGGCTTCGTTGCGTTTATCAATAAAATGCGCAAAGAAATACGCGGTCTACGTATATCCGAAATTGTCAACAGAATTTGCGCCGAATCCGGATACGAGCAATATATACGCGAACTAGGCGACGAAGAGAGATTGGACAACCTTGCCGAATTTAAAAGGATTGCGAGCGAGTTCGAAAGGAACATGGGAGAAGATTTATCTGCGGAAGAATTTTTGCAACAAATAGCTCTGCAATCAAGTGAAAATGAAGAAAAACAGGGTGAAGCAGTAAAGCTTATGACTATTCATGCTGCAAAAGGGCTTGAATTTCCAGTAGTATTTGTAGTTGGGTTTTCCGAAAAGATTTTTCCTTCTTCTAAGACGATTGAAGAGAGAAAAAAACTTGGTTTGGAAGAAGAACGTAGGCTGTGTTATGTTGCAATTACAAGGGCCAAGGAACGACTGTATTTAATGGATAGCGAGGGCCTGACTATTAAGGGCGACAAAAAATTGCCGTCAAGATTTCTATTTGAAATAGGAGAAACCAACTATCGTCGCGTAGGCGAAATTTCGAAAGAACTGCGGTCGGAAAGTTGCTCTTTTGCAAGCAAGACTGCGTTTATCGGTTCGAAAACAACGGAGATGAAAGTTGATGAGATGGTGGAGCACCATGTTTTCGGAAAAGGAAGAATTATAGACTATAACGAAAAAAGAGAAAGCTATACCGTAAAATTTGTTGAATCAAACTGTACCCGAAATATTTCAAAAAGTTATTTTACGGCAAAGCATGAATCATTACCACTGATCAGAGTTGATTGTAGTAAAAATCAACCGGAAACTTTGCTAACCGGCAAAATTAACCCCGAAATCAATCCGAATGAACCGGTTATAGATGTAGATGAAGCAGAACCGAAAATTAAACCGGATATCCCGGCTATAAGCATAACAGAATTCGTACCGGGAACTAAACCGGACATCCCTGCCGCAAGTGCGGAAAAAAGTGATAATCTCTGGAAAAGGGACGATGTTCCGCACAGCGGTTGGACATGTGGCGGTGTTACGGATTTGGGCGCGCCCACCGGTATTTGTCAAATGTGCGGATATCAGATTATTCGTTATGTTCACCATATGTATCACCCATCGTATTCACCGCTTAACGTAGGATGCGTCTGCGCCGGAAAGATGGAAGGTGATGTGGAACAAGCTAAGCGTCGCGAGCAGGAATTTAAAAATAGACAAGCAAGGAAGGAAAATTTTACTAAAAAACAATGGAAAATCTCAAAGAACGGCAACCAGTTCATAAAAATCAAAGGACATTTGTTCGTAATTTATAAGACAAGAGGCGTTTGGAAATATGTCGTAGACGGTAACTTTTGCGAGCAGGCTTATTACTCGCGTCAAGCGGTAATTGAAGCGGTTTTCGAAAAATCTGAAGATTTATTATAAATGTCTTGATATTCCAATGTTTGGGTGATACAATGAGATTGTACCGATTTCGGTACATGACATATGCTATTATTTTATTGAGGTTAAGGAAATGGAAAGCTACGAGCCCAAGAAATTATTGATTTTGAGAATACTTGAAATTTTGACCGATTATTCGGATTGCGATCATAAGCTTAGACAGGGCGATATTATTTCGCTGTTAAAGGTTCTTTATGGGATAGACTGCGAGCGTAAAGCGGTTGCTCGTAATATCGAGTTTTTACAGCAGGCGGGTTATGACATTGTATCGGACAATTTAGGGAGCTATCTTGCCGTGCGAAAATTCGAGCCCGGCGAGCTTCGCCTTCTTATCGATTCGGTATTGTCCAATCGCAATATTTGCAAATCTCATACCAAAGACTTGATAGATAAGCTCTTGCGCGAGGGTGGCAAGTATTTTAAGAATTACGCAAAGCACGTTGTAAATTTGGACGATTGGCAAAAGGACGAAAGTCGGGAGTATTTCTTTAATATAGAACTTCTTAGCGAAGCCATAGAAAAGAAAGTACAAGTCGAATTTATTTACAACTCTTACGGCACGGATAAAAAGCTGCACTCACGCAAAAGCGAAAAATCGCTTGTTAATCCCTATCAGCTTTTTTTGAAAAACGAGCATTACTATCTTGCGTGTAATTACGATAAATACGATAATATCGTTTATTGTAGAATCGATAAAATTTCCGATCTTTCCATTATGCAATCGCCTATTAAGTCGTTGTCGAATATTAAAGAACATGGAAACGGATTAAATCTCGGCAAAATCAACAATCGGCTGCCGTTTTTATACGATGACGAGCCGACACGAGTCGAATTTGTTACCGCTAACGGCGCGGAAAATATGATCGATTTCGTTCTTGATAAATTCGGTAAGGACGTTCAAATTACCGAACTTTCCGACGGCAATCTTAAATTCTCTTTAATAGCAAGTGTTCGCGCTATTCGATTTTGGATTTTACAGTTTGGTAAGTACGTCAAGGTTCTGTCTCCGCAAACGCTTATCGAACAAATTGAAGACGATATCAACGAAATGAAAAAACTTTACAAGGATTAAAATATGTACGACATAAATAAACAATGCTTTGCTATTCTTACTTTTGCGACGGTAAGCGAGTTGCATGATTCGGCAAACGATATAGACGTTACACTTCAACGCGACGCAATAGTCGAGGTCGCCGCCGTCAAAATCGAAAAAAGCGCAATACAAGGGCATTATCATTCGTTTGTCGAAATAGACGGATATGGCGCGCGAGACATACAATTCGATTGCGGTAATTACGGCGCATACGGTGTTCGTGCCGAACATTTGATAGGAGCTCCTACATTGAAAGATGTGGTTGAAAGATTAAGTAGCTTTATCGGCGACAGTGTTCTATTGGTGCATAGCGTTTCAGCCAATGCTCATAATCCGTTTACAGTGTTTAAGGATTGTGCAAAAAGCTATGGATATTGTTTTAATAATCCAACGGTTGGGCTTAAAGATATAGCAGCGGCATACAGATTGAAAAACGCCGTACAATCGAGCGGTGCGGATTTAGAGACCGCAAGCGTTTTACAAATGGCGAATATGCTCGTCGATAAAAGCGAGAATTGGACCGATATACTTGCCGATTACGATATTAATTTCGATACCGAAAATGACGATATGAGTTTGCGGGACAGAAACGACCCGTTAAGCTGGGCTTTGATATTTGCCAAGCTGTTTGTGAAGCTTAACGAGTGTGATAAAGAGGCAAAACCTGATGACGCACCGGAAACAAAAACGGATATTGATGTCGTTGACAACAATACCGAAGAATGATATTCTATATATTAGAGGGATTAATCATGGATAAAGAAACAATAAAAGAGTGGGCGGGTGAAATAATAGCTTCCGGAAAATATTATTCGGATTCGGATAAGGATTATACGGATAAAGATGGGCAAACACGATGCTTTGAATGCTTCGTAAATGACGGTATTGTTTGCGAGGAAAAGTGGGAAGCCGAAGGCAATCCGCATATTTTGGTAATACTACGCGAAGCTCGCGAACAATTCGATCCGAAATGCAAGCGTGATGATATTATAGGATATAATATCTACGACTTAACACAATATCTTACAAAATCGAATGATAAATATACGTTCGAATGGAATATGCCTCACAGCACATATCGACCGCTTGCGAAATGGATCAGAGAAATATTTGCTAAATTCGAATATCTAGTTCCCGAAAATGATAATATTTTCGAGCATGTCGCCGTTATAAATCTCAAAAAAACTCCCGGCGGGGCACATTGCGACAAAAAGAAATTGAATGAGTTTTGCGAGGATTTTAAAAAATACTTGTGTAACCAAATTCTCGAAATCAAGCCGCATATTGTTATTCTTGCAAACGAGTACAATAACTTTTTCAAAAAAATAATGAAAGATTATATTGCACAAAATGAAATAAAGCACGTCCAATCAAAGCGAAAAGAACCGAGTCCACTGGGGTTGTATATATGCAAACAGAGTTACCTCAAAGCGACACCGCTATTGGTATTTAATGCTTATCATCCATGCACTAATCGTACTAACGCTGAAGATTTTCAAACACTTTTAGATCAAGATGATCTAAAAAAGTGACGGTTGTACTCTTTTCGCCACATGCATTATGATAAAATTCTCTCAGAACTTATTCGGAGGGTATTTTTTATGGCTGAAAACGCTAACAACAAGAAAAAATGGATAATCGTCGGCGTGGCGGTCGTTGCGATAGCGATAGTTCTTATCGTGCTATTTAGCCGTGTTTCTGACGGCAGCGCAAGCAATAAAATCGAAGTCGTTTCACAACCGTCAATGTCGCGGCGTGTAGTAGACAATCGGTTTTCGCCGACGGTGCAAGTAACTGTCAGTAATAAAACAAACGAAACAATACGCGTTTGCATGACCTGTACTGTTTACGCTTCCGACGGGAGCGTTACTACCGGATTGACTTCTTCTACGGTTACGCTTGTTGCAGGAGAGACCGCAACGCTCACGGCAAAAACTTCTTATACATACACTGTCTTATCTTATGACACCGTTTGCGCGAGCTTCGGAGATGTTAAGTACGAATTTTATTAAATACGGCAAATGCTTGGGCGTAAGAATAAGATAATCTACTAACTTTTTTACTTTAATTGGAACAATCCTTAAACATATTGTTAGTTATGAAATAAGCTCTGTTTGACTGTTGAGCGTGCGCTTGTCTTATACAAGTACGCCGCTGCGCGGCGTAGACAAGCGCACGCCCGAAACGAACGATCCGAACGAACGATCGAGCGCCTGAAAAGCTTTGCGATAGGCAACAACGAAAAGCCAGCCGCGCGGAGTAAAGCGGATGCCGCTGAACCGCTTGGCATCTCGCTTTATCTCTCGCGCGGCGGCAATGGCTTTTGCGTTGATTGCTATTTCGCATTCATACTAATTTGGATTGCATCACTTCCGAGCGTGTTTGGCTTTTCCTTTTGCGATTTCGTATAACGTAACCCGTGCTCGCGCTCTTTATCTGCTTTCGTGCTGTAAGCGGTTTATTTCGGCTTCTGCGACCTTTATTGTCTCTCGTCGATTACTTTTACGTCGCAATCTACTTCAACCGTTTTGGCGGCATTTTAGGCGTTTTTTTGAATCTCGTCGTTTTTACCCTATCTGAAAAACAGCAAAAATTTTCCAATGACTGTAAAACGTGCGCTTGTCTTGAACAAGTAGAAGAAATAATTTTGCCCACCTGTCCACATATCGGGACAGGTTACGATTGACATAGAAAATACCAAGTGATATACTTTCCGATACTATTGACTTTTGTCTGTTTGGGTTTGCCGCCGCAAACGGGAATTGTCAAGGGGCGGCTTTTATCTCCCGTTAGGCATAATCGCCGCCTTATTCCTTGACAATTCCCTTGAATTGCGTCGGCGTTTTGTCGGCAGACAAAAGTCAATTCACAAGGAGCAACAACACTATGAATAATAACTGCGTAATTTATGCTCGGTTTTCATCTCACGGACAAAATGAGCAAAGCATAGAATCGCAAGTGCGGACTTGCAAAGAGTTTGCGGACAGTAAGGGTTACACTGTAATAGGCATATATTCCGACAAAGCGAAGACGGGCACTAACGACAAGCGTCCGGATTTTCAGCGTATGATGAAAGACGCACAAAGCGGCGCGTTCGGTTACATAATCGTGTACATGATGGATAGGTTCTCGCGTAATCGTCGTGATAGCATTATGTACAAAGAAATGCTAAAAGAGAAGTTCGGCATAAAGGTGCTTTCGGCGTTAGAGCCTATCTCCGACGACGAGGGCGGTGAGTTCTATGAGATGTTCCTCGAATGGAATGCCGAGAAATATTCAAAGCGACTTTCAAAACGCGTAAAAGACGGTTTGGACACGGCTGCGGTAAACGGAACGTTTTGCGGCGGGCATTTGATGTACGGATATAAACTCGTCGATACGGATAAGGTTGGGCGTAAGGGCGTTATTCATAAAGTAGCGATTGACGAAGAACAAGCGGAAGTAGTCAGATACATTTTCGAGCAGTATGCCGCCGGAGTTCCCAAGAAAGAAATAGCCGCGAAGCTCAACGAGCAAGGGTATAGGATAAAAGGCAAGCCTTTCACTTTCAGAACATTCGAGTGTTGGCTTACAAATACGAAGTATATCGGCGAGTTTACTTTCGGAAGCAGGATATGTAAAACCGTGTATCCCGCGATAATTGACAAAGCATTGTTCCAAAAAGTGCAGGATAAACTTGCGGAAAAGAAATTCGTTGCCGGAGGCGAAGCTACTGCGAAAGTTCCGTATATATTGACGGGCAAACTATATTGCGGACACTGCGGCACGAAAATGGTGTCGGACGGCGGTACGAGCAGGAACGGCGATAAGTATTATTACTATGCTTGCAAGAAAATGAAAACCGGCAAGTGTGATAAAAAGCGCGAGAATAAGGACGCGCTCGAAAAGACTGTTGTATATTTCGTAATTGACTTTTTAAGCGATAAAGAAAATATGGATACCATTGTGAATGACGTTCTTGCTTACTACGATAAACGCACCGACGACAGTAATCTGAAAAGCATAAACGCAAAGATCGCCGCGATACAAGCCGATGTAGAAAAGCTTACAGATTCATTTGTAATGGCTCAAAGTACGCTATTACGAAACTCGATCGAAAAGAAAATGGCTGACTATGAAGTATTGCTAAACGATCTTTATGCGCAAAAAGTCAAGCTCGAAATGGAGCGTGGCTATAAGCTGACAAAGGAAGATATACTCAAATTTGTAGACAGCATACTTAAAACCGATAATACGGACAAAGACTTTCAAAAGCGCATAATCGATGTTCTCGTGAAAAAAGTAATTGTGTACGACGGGCGCGTCGCTGTGTTTTTCAATATTCGCGGCGGAAGCAACGTAGTTTTGGACGATATAAGCATAAAAGATGTTCAAAACGCCCTAAACGGCATTTCCGATTGTGTTCAAACGCAATCTTCCTCGCTCTACCAAATCAAACCTAAAACGAATCACGTTTTGGGTTTTTTGTTTATTGTAAGTTATGTTGTCAAGCGTGCCGCAAAGGAAAACGCCAAGCGGTTAATCGGCGTTGCCTTTGGGTGCTCGGCGTTTCGGTTTTGTCGGTCGTTCCTTTTCGTTTCGGCGGGTTATTGACGCGTTGCGAAACGGCGCTTGTTATTATCAAACACTCGTCGTGGTGTTAAAGTTCGGTTTTGCCAGTTTGATATGCTTGATAAAATTGTGTGATTGAGATATAATATGTTTGCTTAATAAAGCGATAAACAGTAATTTAGAGGACTAAATGATTTGAGATTAAGGAGAAAGTATTGTTATGGGACTAGATATATATGCAGGGACATTAATTCGTTATTATGCGCGTAATTGGAAAACAGTATCACAACAATTTGCCGAGGCTAATGGAATAGATTTCCGAACAATAAGACCGCAACAAGATAGTGAAGATGAACTTTCTTTACAAGAAATTCAAGAGTTAGTAACCCAATGGCAAAATGCTATAGTAAAAGGTCTTAATTTACATCCTGTACCATTATGGAATGAGGATTATGAGGTTACGCCATATTATACAGATAAGCCAGACTGGGATGCCTTAAATGCTTTATTACTTTACATTGCTTCAAAATACAGTAATAAAGAAGTACCTTCTACAATTATTAAGAATTTTGATATTTACAAACACCCTATTGTATCAGAATTTCTTGAAACGAAAGATTTTCAATTATCTTTATTTGATGGCAATGGTTGGTGGCTTCCTATTAAAAGGAATATAATGTTTAATTATGTTTTACCAAATTCAGAGGAAAGTATTTTGGCAACAAGTAGTTTACTTCTTGAAGAATTGAAAGTATATAATTCTTTTGAGTGGAATGCCGATAGAAATACTATCATTTCGTGGAGCAAAACAGAAGGTTATCCTGCTGATATGGTATATAGCAAGGAAAACGGAATAGAAGAAGCACATAAACATATGGCATATAATACAGAGTCTTTGGCAAAATTTGCTTTTTCTATTTTATGGCAAGCAGCTGAATTTTCTCTTGAACACGGTGTTGTTATTGTTTACGATTTTTAATATTAAGACAAGCACACGCGCCCCTGTCAGTTGGTAGTTTTACCTATGTAATTTATTTATTTTGAATTATAGTTGAAAAGCATTATATTGATATAGATGATAATACGAAGAAATTGATGTTTGGTATAAATTATAAAAACAGAACGATAAATTTCAATTTAGTGTGATAAAATCAGTTTTCGGTTGAGTATGAGCTACCACGTGAAGATGCCCGCAAGGGGCGTTTTTACGTAGTAGCGGCAACCGATTGATGGGAACAGAGGCGGCAAAGCGTAGCTATAAAATGCCGTTTTTTCTTTTTCGGCGGATTCTGCTACTTACCCTACGCCGTACACCATAGTTTATTGACCGCATATTGACAATACGGTTGTAATGTGATATTATAAACGCATATATTCGTTCGCAAAGAGGGGGTAAATATTTGAAAAAGAAGTTCGTATCTATCGGCGGGGAAACGCTTGCGTATACCGAAGTGGGAGCGGGCGAGCCGATACTGCTCATACACGGCAATTTTTCGTCGGGCGTATTTTATAAAGATCTGTACGACAGGCTCGAAGACAGGTTTCGCTGTATAGCGCCCGATATGCGCGGATTCGGCGACAGCACGTATAACCGAAGGTTCGACACGCTGGGCGAGCTTGCCGACGATTTGGCGTTGTTTCTCGACACTTTGGGGCTTAAAAGCGTATATACCGTCGGGTGGTCGCTGGGCGGCGGGGTCGCTATGGAACTTGCGGCGCGTCATCCCGACAAGGTCAAAAAGCTGTTCGTCGTCGAGGGCGTAGGATGCAAAGGTTATCCGCTGTTCAAAGACGACGGAAGTCGCTATAAAGACAAGACCGAGCTTTTGCAGAACGCCGCAGTCGGTCCGATGCTTGTCGCTATCGAAGGCAAGATGTTCGACGCTATCGATGCCGCATTCGACGCGACCATTCACACGGTGGGTAAGCCCGATAAAGAAGAATCAAAGCGGCTGTACTCGGAGACGTTCAAACAACGGTGTTTGGTCGACGCCGATTGGGCGCTTGCGGTGTTCAATATGTCGGACGAAGACACGCCGTACACCCCGACCGATCACGGCTGTAAAAAGATAAAATGCCCCGTCGGTCTGACGCTTGCCGATTCGGATGTAATAGTGCCTAATCAAATGGTATTGGATAATATCGAGGCTATCGGCGAAAAAGCTACTGTATTCGAGTACGCGCGTTGCGGGCATTCGCCGTTTGTCGATTGCCCCGACAAGATAGCCGCCGATATAGCGGAGTTTTTCGGCAATTGATTTTATGCAAACTTATAAAAGACCGAGCGCATACAGTCGTTGGTCTTTTCCGTTGATTAGAGGTCGATGTATAAATTACTCGGCGCGGTCAAACACCCCGTAGACCCTGCGGGCGGCGACTACGCTTTTGACGTACTTCGCTGTTTCAGGGAATACTTCCGAGCCGGATAAAAACTTTCGGGCATTGACTTCGCCCGCGTTAAACGCCATAATTGCGGCGCGTTCGTCGCCGTCGAATTTATCTATAAGCAGAGATAAGTAATAGCACCCGCAACGCAGGTTGTCGTTGCGGTCGTATATGTCTGCGTTTTTCATTCTGAGCGCATTAGCGCAGTCGTCGAATGTGTCGGGCATAATTTGCATAAGTCCCGCCGCGCCTTTCTCCGACGTTGCTTTCGCGTTGAACTTGCTTTCCGCCCAGACTACCGAGCGGACGAGCGCGCGGTTCAGTCCGAACTCGTCGGCGGCGGTATTGATTTCGTTTGCGTACTTATTTGGGAACACCGCGCAAAGAGTAACCGCCGCGACGACAGTTGCGACGGCAATGAACATAAACAGCGCGGCGCAGATCTTCTTTATAATACGGGATTTTTCCATACTGTTATTATACGCCGTAATTTGTATTATTAGTAATGCAAATATTCGATAATCGGCGTATACGTCAGTCGCTACCGAACAGCCTGTCGAACAGTTCGACGACCTCTTCCGTAAAGTCATCGATGTCACGGTCGGACGGAATGCAATAGTCGGCGAGCGTGGCGCGCACGCTGTCGTCGATCTGCGCGTCGAGTATTTTTTCGGCGTCGGCTCTCGACACACCGTCGCGGGCGGCAATGCGTTCTATTCGTTTTTCGCGCGGACAAATTATGCAGACCGTGCAGTCGCAAAGTCTGCCGAGCGCCGTTTCGAACAACAGCGGAGCGGACAGAACTACGGGTCGGTCGGCGCGCGTTACGAGTTCGGTTATTTTAGATAAAATAAGCGGGTGGGTGTAAGCGTTGAGCCTGTCACGTGCGGATACGTCGCGCGAAATGAGTGCGCGGAGCTTGCGTCTGTCGAGTACGCCGTTATCCGTGCAGTCGGGGAAAAGCCCGACGAGCGCACGCTCGCAGTCTCCGCCCCGCGCGGTGAGTTCGCGCGATACTTCGTCTGCGTCGACAACAAAGTATCCGTGCGCGCGCAAAGCGTCCGTCGCGACAGTTTTTCCGCTTGCGATACCGCCTGTGATCCCGACGACTTTCGCCGTGCCGCTATTGTCTTTGAGTTCGCGCTCGTTGCGCTTATACTTCATAATCTGTCCTTGATGATCGGGAATGCGGATCGAATGAGCCGCTGCCGCCGCGTATTACGCGACCTTTCGCACATTTACTTGCATTCCATCCAGTTCTTGCCGACGGAAGCGTCGACGTTGAGCGGCACCGACAGCGATACTGCGTTTTCCATTTCGGTCTTGACTATGGAAAGCACTTCGTCCAATTCGTCCGGATGGGTGTCGACTATCAGCTCGTCGTGGACTTGCAGAATGAGCCGCGACTTCATACCGTCGAGCGCTTTGTGTACGTTTATCATCGCGATTTTTATTATATCTGCGGCGGAGCCTTGTAACGGCATATTCATAGCCACGCGTTCACCGAACTTGCGTTCGATATACTTTGCCGAATTGAGTTCGGGAATAGACCGTCGCCTGCCGAATTTCGTGACGGCGTAGCCGCATTTTTTGGCGCTCTCGATAAGCCCGTCGAGGTACGCTTTAACTGCGGGAAAACGCTCGAAGTAGCGCTTGATATATTCGTCCGCTTTTTTTGGCGGGATATTGATGTTTTGCGACAAGCCGTAATTGCTTATTCCGTAAACTATACCGAAGTTGACCGCTTTCGCCTCGCGCCGCATAAGCGGGGTTACGTCTTCCGGTGCGACGCCGAACACTTCGGACGCGGTCGAGCTGTGAATGTCTTGCCCGTCGACGAACGCGCCGCACATCTTGGGATCGGCGGAAAAATTTGCGAGAAGTTTCAGTTCGATCTGACTGTAATCCGCGTCGACAAGCACATTGCCTTTGCGCGGAATAAACAGCGAGCGCAACAGCTTGCCCTCTTCGGTGCGGGTCGGAATGTTTTGCAGATTGGGGTCGGTCGACGACAATCTGCCCGTCGAGGTCGTAGTTTGATTGAACGAAGTGTGAACCGTTCCGTCGGGGCGGAGCGCTTTTCGCAGTCCGTCGATGAAAGTCGATTTGAGCTTGGAATTGAATCTGTATTTGAGTATCTCGTCTATTATTTCATATTCTCCCGCCAGCTTTTGCAGTATTTCCGCCTTAGTCGAGTAGGGAGGTTTGCCGGGATAGGGGATCTTCAAATCGTCGAATAGCACTTTTGCCAGCTGTTTGGGCGAATTGAGATTGAAATCCCCGCCGTAGATCGTGCGTATGCGCATAGCGCTTTCCTGTTCCAACCGCGAAAAATGCCTGTCGATCTCGTCCAAACGGTCGCGGTCGATGCAAAACCCCTCGCGCTCCATATCGAACAGAACGCACAATAGCGGCTTTTCGATGTTTTCGTACAGGTCGGTCATACCGCGTGCGGCAAGCTCGGCTTTGCAGTCCGAGTAGCACGATAAAAGTTCGCTTGCGGTTTTCGGCGACAGTCTGTATTCGAGAAGATAACCCATAACCGATACGTCGTCCGCGTCGGGAATGGGCGAGGGCGCGGCTTTATGCAAGAGCGCTTTCAAATCGAATGTAACTATATGCCGAGAAAAAAGCGGCTTGATTGCTTCGATGCATTTGTTCTCCGTGAACACCCCGAAAAGATCG
The DNA here is from genome assembly GCA_910577435.1 of uncultured Christensenella sp. Taxonomy (GTDB): domain Bacteria; phylum Bacillota; class Clostridia; order Christensenellales; family Pumilibacteraceae; genus Anaerocaecibacter. Next base: position 41,931 of record CAJTLV010000009.1, read on the forward strand.
TTTGTGATCGGCGCATAATAATCGGTCGTGCGATCTACTGCGAGATGCATTCCGTCGGGTAGGAATATTACGGCGACTTTGTCGGCTGTGCAGTCGTTTACGAGCTCCGTCAGTGTTTCGGGAGTGAGCGGCATTTGTTTTACTTCCGATGTGAAATCAGGCGTTTTGTCGCGTGTGCTGTCAAACAGCTCGTCGCGCTTCAAAAGCGATTTGAATTCGAGTTTGGAGAATTCGTCGCGCACGGCGGCGGAGAACGGGAATGCGAATTTGCAGTCGTCGACAGAGAAGTCTATCGGCACGTTGCGGTCGATGACTGCCAGCTTATATGATAGATACGCATTGTCCTTGTCGGCGAGCAATTTGTCGTGTTTCGAACCCGTGATTTTGTCGATGTTTTCATACACTCCGTCGAGCGAGCCGTATGCCGAAATCAGCTCCTGCGCCGATTTTTCGCCTATACCGGCAACACCGGGAATGTTGTCGGATTTATCGCCCGCAAGCGCTTTGAAGTCGACGACGCGCTCGGTCGGAACTCCGAAAATTTCGTGCGCGTTGTCGGGCGTGACCTCGATTATATCCGTAATTCCGCGTTTGGTCAGAAGAACGTGCGTGCTGCCGTCGACCAGCTGAACGGTATCGCGGTCGCCCGTCACGATATAAGTGAACACATCGGTGCGCGCGATCGTGCCCATTATGTCGTCCGCCTCATAGCCTGCAAGCTCGTAGATTTTAATGCCCATCGCGGCAAGCAGAGATTTGATTGATTCCATTTGTACGGCGAGATCGGGCGGCATTCCTTTGCGTGTCGCTTTGTATAGCGAGGAAAGCTCGTGGCGAAACGTCGGCGCGTGTACGTCGAACGTTGCGGCGATATATTTCGGACGGTAGTCCTCGATCAGCTTTAACAGCATTGTCGTAAAGCCGTATACCGCGCCGACGGGTTCGCCGCGCGCTGTGGACATACCCGTCATAGCGTAGAACGCGCGGTTGGCAAGTGAGTTTCCGTCGATAATTATGAGACTGTCTTTTTCCATAGAACAAGTATACACTATTCGGGCGAATATTACAAGGTTTTCGAACTAACTTTACGGTCGTATACGGCGCTTGTTATGTTATGGTCGTGCGTATGATTATTGAATAAAAATTTGATTTTTGTGCCTTAAATTGTGCGAAACGGCGCATAAACGGTTGACAATACCCGACAAATTTGTTATTATAATAAGCGTCCGACAATACGGGGATTTAGCTCAGTTGGTAGAGCATCTGCTTTGCAAGCAGAGGGTCAGCGGTTCGAGTCCGCTAATCTCCACCAAATTCTATATAGGAATGTAGCTCAGCAGGCAGAAGCACCACCCTGTTACGAAGCAACCGCGAAGCGGTTATAAGGTGGGGGTTATAGTTCGACAAGGCGCGTAAGTGCCGACAACACAAGTTAATATATAGGAATGTAGCTCAGCAGGTTAGAGCACCACCCTGATAAGGTGGGGGTCGGTGGTTCGAGTCCACTCATTCCTACCAAAACCCCCATACGCTTTGCGTATGGGGGTTTTTAGTATCGGCACCGGATTCGTAGCGCACCAAAGAAGGGGACAATTTACAGCAAACTAAAAAAGAAAATTTAAGCTCTATTTTTGCTTAGGTCAGAATTGTTTATTCGCAATCTTTTATTCCCAAGAAGTAATCAGCTGATATGTTAAATGTCAAAGCCATTTTTTTTAGAATATCGTAACTCGGTTTTGCTTTACCGCTTAACCATTCGCTCACTTGACTTTGCTTAATGCCAACTATATTGGCAAATGCTGTTTGCGTAAGATTATTATTGATTAAAAATTCTCTCAATATTTCATCGAACGGTAAATCCATAGAAGTAGTATATAGAAAATTCTATGTAAATACTTGACATATAGAATATTCTATGGTAAGCTGTAATCATATTTGTATTTGAGAAGGAGACTTTTATGAATATACGAGAATATGAGAAAGTCGAGGGCCTAACATATATTGAGTACTGTGATTATTTACAACGAAAATATGGTATTGGTTTAAGCGACTATATGACAAAATAGTGGAATAAAAATCCAAAATGTTCACGAACAAAAGACGGGCTTGTGGCGCATCACAAATATGAAGACCACGCTATTATGCTGTCTAATCCTAATTTTGCAAAGAAGAATCCATTTGAGTGGCAGTTAGCTAAAAACATAGTTTATTGCGATTACTTGGAACATTTATTCTTACATATTCTGATATGCGAAAATCCATCAGAAGATCATAATTTATTCGAAGCCGTGGGTATTGGCGGTGTCATTAACTTTATTGTTCCAGAATTAAATGATTTGTATAGTGGCTTTGAAACTACACAAGGGTGGCGTGCAAATCAGCATCAAAAAGTGATAAATGACAAAGACACATATTTTGCTCTATTAAAAAGGTTTAAGACTCATTGTAGTAATTATCCATTTTATAATGCGGATTGTTTGTTCACTTCGTTTAACGAGCGTTTTGGCGGTTGGTCGAAATTGAATAATCAAGAAATATTCGATGAAATTGCAGAACTATGATTTTCTTTTTATTAACTATATCAAAAGGAATGCAATATGAAAGTAGCAAATGGTAAAAAAATAACGATTTTGATGTTATGTCTAATTCTTATATTCAGTACCGTATTTTTTATCGGTTGCGGAGATAATAAAGAAGTCTTAATAAACGGCTTACAGCGCGAAAGAAGATAATGACAGCGAATAGCAATAAACGAAAAAGCCGTTGCCGCTGCGCGAGAGATAAAGCGAGATGCCAAGCGGTTCAGCGGCGTCCGCTTTACTTCGCGCGGTAGGCTTTTTGTTGCTGTCTTTCGCATTACAATTTGAGCGTTCGATCTTTCGTTCCGTTCGTTCGTTTCAGGCGTGCGCTTGTCTGCGCCGCGCAGCGGCGCACTTGTTCAAGACAGTGACACATTTTATGGATGCTTTTATATTTGGTGTTGTTATGAGTGCAAAGGTAGTAAATATAAGAACTTTCTTGCGTAAAAGCTTTGGAACGTATTTGAAGCAATCAAAAATATTTTTCTTAAAAATTTGGTAGTAAATCACGAGAAACACGTGCTATAATAAATACGCGGAATAAATAGAGGCTCACCTGTTAGGAGAACAGGTGAGCCTTTTCTTGTGTGCAAGAAAAGGCTCACCTGTTAGCCCGACGCAAAAAACGGAGTTTGGTAAATGACTAAACCTGAATTAAAAGAATTATTAAAAATATACTCTAAAATTCGCGACGCGGTAATAAACGGGGATTCGCGTGTTGTAATAAAGCGATACAGAGGCGATCTGTGTATCAACGTTCCGCCGTGGGCGAAAAGCGTAGAAAAAGGTATATGCGAACTTTTGGATACAGAGAATGAGCTCATTAAGAATGTGATCGACCTGTCGTATATTAAAGGACTTAAAGACAAAGAGATCTTAACGAGATTGCCGCTTTCCGAAAGCGGGTATTACAGACTGAAAAATTATATCGAAGAAAAAATATTCCAATTGTGTATCGTGTTCGGCTATGTCACAAAAGCCGATGTGTTAAGCGAGAAAATTCGGTAAAGGAGCGGTCTATGCAAAAAGAAATAGAAAAGCTGATTAACGAATCGTCGGATAGGCGAATCGAACTGTCCGGAAGGCTATCGCTCACCGTAGATAAAAGCAACAGCTTTACGGTGGGTAAATTATGCGTTAAAGGCATAGTTACCGTAATGCGGTCGGATATTATTATCGACGGCGGCAATGCGGAGATAGACGTTAACGTTAACGACTGTACTACGAGTGATTGGAGCTTGTTTTTTATTCACCCGTCGGCAAGGAACGTGCAATTTCGCAATCTTAAAATTCGCGTTCATATACAGAATCCAAAGCACAGTTCTCGGGTGTTTTCGCTTATATACAATACGTCGCACGGGTTGCAAATACACAACTGCCAAATGGAGATCGTTTCGGACAGACAGCTGAATATCTCGGGTATCTATAACAATGGGAATTTGGATACGCATATGGATACGCGCGCGGACAATCTTGTGTTGTCGGATAGCATTATTCGCGTGGAATGTCGGGCTGAAGAGTATGAAAAAGAATGCGAGATATACGGAATTTATAATTATTTGGCAAACAGTATATCCATACAAAACACCTTTATATACGCGACTAATAAAGGCAACTGCGATAGGCAAAAAGCCGTCGGCGTTTATACCAACGGTAGGTTCGGGCGTTTTGTGGGAAATAACATAAAAGCCAACGGCTCGCACAATACGGGTCGAGAAAGAGAACAAGCGCATGCGTACGGGTTTATAAACGACGGCTTGTATTCGGTTATCGAGGCTAACAACATCGTAGGCGAATGGGCGGGAATGAGCGTGGGTTTGGAAAATCGCGGAGAGTACTCGCTTATCGAGGGCAACAAGATACTTGCCACGCATACGGTTTGCGGCAGAAGCGTGCGGAGCTATGCGAATAACAGTCAAATCACGGGCAACGTATTGACGTCGACGAGTAGGAACGCGCGGCTCTTGGAGCATTCGGCGAGTAGTTGCATTATAGCGAATAACGTGATGGAAGTGTTGATGGTTAGATCGGAATGCAGAAGCGGTTGTGGGATATACGCGATCGGGGAAGCCTGCCGCGAGAATATTATTAGCGGCAATATCATTCGCAATGTGGCAGACATCGGTATTTTCGCGGATAGAACGGTGGGAACGGTAGTGAATAACAGGATAATATCATACCCCGAAACCGTCGTGCAGTGCGGATGCGAAAACTCATCTCTGTTATTTCGCTTGGACGAGCGCAACATACAAAATATTCCCGAGTAGGAGGGTGCAGTGGAAGAGCTTGCTATTATATTGCAGCGGTACGGCTTGGAAACCGTTCTGCTCGCATTGGTTATAAATCTTTGCACCGCGCTGTGCAAGATACCTGTAAAGCTGCTTGCGCGCAAAGCGAAAAACAGCGCCGACATAACGCGTTTTATAGTGTTTATGCCGATAGTGCTCGGTTTTGCGCTTACGCTCTGCTATGTAAAGTTATGCGATCGACAGATCGTATTCGACAATACATTTATGCGTTTATGGCTGACGGCAAGCAGCTTGAGCCTTACGTTTTACGCGGTCGCCGAAAAGATATTCGTCATTAAAAGAAAACCGGAGGATATAACCGCGACGCAGGCGAGCAAGGAATTGATAAACGCTATCGCGGAAAGCGTACAGGCGAACGAAACGGACGAAAAAAGTGTTTCGACTACGGAAAATCGAGCTTCGCAAAAGATCGTATTGAGAGGGCATAAGCAAAATGAAATTGAAAAATAACCCGTATGTCGGGAAGCTTATAGTGTTTGAGGGCACGGACGGCGCGGGCAAAACTACAATGATCGCGCTTACAGAAAAGCTGCTTCTGGAACATAACGGCGAGGACAGTGTATTGACCGTAAAACAGCCTACCGACCTGTCTCGCAAGACCAAGCTATTCCAAAAGATGATGTATTGCGAAAATCACGAGGATATAGACTATCGCGCAGTGCAACTTCTTACTATGTCGGACAGAGTGCAGCACGGGCATGAGATCATAGCGCCTGCGCTCGAAAACGGCAAAACTGTCATATGCGACAGATATGTATTTACGTCGCTTGCGAATATGCTGGCGCGCGGGTATACGCATGAAAAATGGTTTTTCCAAGCGGCGAAAAATTTGCTTCGTCCCGATGCGGCGTTTTTGGCGTACGTGTCGCCGCAGCTTGCCATAAAGCGTATCAAAAGCCGCCCGAGCGAGTGCGACCGTCATTTAGACGAGAATCTGCTTGTAAAGGTCGCGGCGCAGTTCAGGTCGATTGCGGCGCGTGAAAGATTTACCGTTTTGGACACATCGCGATCGCCCGAAACGGCGTTTGAAGCTGTGAAAAACACATTGAGGGCAAAGGGTATTTTGCAATGACAAAGAACGATTTGGATTACATAGTAAGAGTTTTAAAAGGATACAAGCCCGTAGGCGATCCGAATTGGTGGGAGATATCGGGGTTTTTGCAGTGTCATAAAATCGCGGGGATGTTCTATACCAAAGCCGTCGCTTCTGGATTGGATTTGCCGTCAAGGATAGAATGTGTCTTACGGGATATCAAGGAACGGCAAAAACGTAAGGTGCGGGTCATGCGCAACGCCATAGCCGAACTGTCCGAAAAATTAAACGGCAAAAACGTCCCGCATGCGTTCTTGAAGGGCAGCGTGCTTTGTAACGTTCCTATAATCGGCGATTATGTGTATGAGGACGGAGAGCGCGTATCCAACGACATAGACATCTTGGCGCGTCCCGAGGATCTAGACGGGATATCGACGGTATTAAGAGAATCGGGCTATGAGCAGGGAGTATACGATCCAAATACGGGTACGGTCAAATCGTTTACGCGCGCGGAAATTCTCCGTCGACGTATGAATCGAGGCGAGGTCGCGCCGTTCGTAAAATGCACGGGCGATTCCGAGTTTCCGTTTACGGAGGCGGACATAAATTTTTCGCTCGGCAATACTCCGACCGACGGCGCGGGATTGCTGAAGGAGATGATACGTACATCGAAAATGTATAACGGCAAGATAGATATGCGTACTCTCACGCCGGAAATGTTTTTCTTACATTTGGTAATGCACCAATACAAAGAAAGTGCGCTGTATTTTGCGACGAAGCGCGGCAAGGATCTGGACTTGTATAAGCTCGCGGATATCTATTACCTTTGCGTATCTGAAAACACGAATTTGCCGCATATAGCGTTGATTGCACGCGCTTTCGGTATAGAAGATCGTCTCGGCGCGGTGTTGCGGCAGGTGGGCGAGGTGTTTGAGGACGACGCAATCTTAAAGATCGCAAAGTCGTGCGGAGATGTTCAGCCGTACGTGTGCGATTACGAAAATAAAAAAGAGTACGCTTGGCAAAGCGGCATAAGAGATAGGATATGCGCGTTTGACGCAACGCCTTACTTGCGCGAGGTGTGACATGATAACAAAAAAAGAATTGTCCGAAACGCTCGGGCTGTCGTGCGTCGAAAAATACTTTTTGGCTTGGCTCGATCGATCGTACGACGTGACGGCTTTGTACGGAAGCGCGTTCGCCGAGCTTGCGCGAGTGCTCGACGATTTTGCGAGCGGCGCGACTTATCAGTATTATTCGTATTTGCCGCGTCTGCAAGACGTAGCGGAGGAATACGGAATAGTGACGCACAAATATATCCCGTGCTCTATCGAAGCGGCGATCGAAACGATACGCGAGACGCCCGACGAGGTACTTTGTCTTATGCGAGTAAATACCGCGTTTTTCACCGAGTTCAAGCGCTCGTCGTGGCGCGAGGATCATTATGTGTGCATTAACGGCGGAATGGAATGGATCAACGAGTATCCGCTTTCTACAGGCAAGTTTTCGGAATCGCGGTTTGCGGAAGTGTTCGACGGCGCGCTGTGTTTGTACTCTTCGGCGGATACGACGGCTAACGTCGAGGACATGCTTACATCTTCTTTTGTGGCGAAAAATTGCGAATCGGTGCGTTTCCCGTTCGCGCTTGAAAAGCTGGAATCCGCTATTGGGATATTACGCGTGACGCGTAAGCGCATGGAAAGGTTTTATCGCCTCAACGAAAAAGTTGCGCAAGCACTGAACGAGGAGATCGCGCTGTTGGATAAAATGTATTTTGACGTTCGCTTGCGACAGATCAAAGATAAAAGAGGCGAGAAATCGGACAAGGCGGAAGCACGCGCCGATCTGTGCGAACGGTTAAAAACGGTTATCGCATTGGAAAAAAGAGCTGCGGAGATTTTGAAAAATGACCGAACATAAACTTACGGAAAAGATATCGAAAATAGCCGCCGAAGTTACTGGCGCTTCGTTGTCCGAAACGGAGCCGCTCAAAGAGAGCGGGCTGGACAGCCTGTCGTTGGTCGCGCTTATCGCCGAGATAGAAGAGCGATTCGGGTTTGCATTTACGGATAGCGAATTAGATCCCGAACAATTGCAAACGCTCGCAGATCTCGTAGCCGTGACGGGGAAGCATATATGACGCTGTGGGAGTATCTTAAAAATAAAATGCATCCTTTCGCGGATAGGGTAGCGTTTGTGCGTTCGCAGGTGACGTATGCAGATCTGTTGCGTTTGGAGCACGCGCCGTCGGGGCAAAGAAAACTGCGGCTGTGCGAGAGCGATACGCGCGAAAAGCACGCGCTCGACATTTTGCGTTGCATTGCCGAAGGCGACATTGCCGTGCCTATAACGAGCGAATACGGCGAACAGCAATGCGAAGAAATACGATGGCTGATTCAAGAAAGCAGTGAAGATATTTCAGACTTGGCGTTTGTGATTTTTACGAGCGGCACTACGGGCAAGCCCAAGGGCGTTATGCTCACTCACGAGAATATATGCACTGCTTTGGAATACATATCGACATATTTCCGTTTGGAGTGCGCGAGGCGAATATGCATCGCCAGACCGCTCGTGCATATAGCTGTGCTTGTCGGCGAGCTATTGTACGCGCTTTGCAACGGGATGGCTATACACTTTTATGAAGAGGCTTTTATGCCGCGACGGCTCAAATCGTACTGCATTGCGAACGGCATAGAGGTTTTATGTGCTACGCCTACGCTTTATAGGCTGTTGGCGCGCGCCAATTCGGACGGAAAGCTTTTGATTAAGATCGGAGCAATAAGCGGCGAACCGTTAAACGCGCAAGAGGCTCGGGAAATAACTTCGGCGTTTCCCGACACGGCGTTTTATAACGTATACGGACTGACCGAGCACAGCCCAAGAGTGAGCGCTCTGTTGCCGTCGGAGTTCCGCAACCGTCCGTGCAGCGTTGGCAAACCCATAGGGAACGTGCGGTTGCGCATATGGGACGGTGAGTTGCTCGTCAGTTCGCCATGCGTGATGAAAGGCTACTTTGCCGATGCGGACGCGACACGAAACAAGCTCCGAGGCGGTTGGCTACATACGGGCGACCGAGCGCATTTCGACGGGGACGGTTTTTTGTATATCGACGGGCGCATCGACGGCATGCTTATTCGCGGCGGTATAAACGTGTATCCGGAAGAGATCGAAGCGGCGGCAAGCTCGATCGTGGGTGTGGACGAGTGTATAGTAAGCGGCGAAGTAAGCGATAGCGGCACGGCGATACTGCTACGCTATACGGGCGATATTTCGTCTAACGAACTGCGAAAAGCTTTGATGCGCAAATTGAATCCGCATGTACTGCCCGATAGGATCGAGCGAGTGCAAGGCATAGCGCATACGCCGAGCGGAAAGAAAGTGCGATAATGAAAGAAAAGGTATGGGAAATATTGCAAAACGCCTGCGCCTTGCGCGAGGATATTTCGGAAACGAGCGAACTTAAAATGCTAAGCTTGGACAGCTTGTCATTTGTGAGCGCGGTCGTAGAACTCGAGGAAGTGTTTGGGATATCTTTCGATATAGACGAATCGGGCTTGTTTGCTTGGAAGACCGCAGGCGACGTTCTCGATGCAGTAAAGGAGAAAATAAATGCGAAAATTTAAGATAGAAGGAGTAAAACCGTTTAAAAGATTCCTCTTTCGTACTTGCTATTACCATCAGCTTATATCGGCGTTGTCGTGCTTTGATATCGATGCGGAATACATTCTTGTTAACGCGTTTACGTTTATACGAGATAATTTCGAATATGAAGATAAAGACATTTACCCCGAAAAAGAACTGTTGGAAAAGCTCGGTTGTAAGATAGTCAAATGCAGGATCGACAGACGGAAACTGTGCAAAAACATAGCGGCGGGACATCCCGTTATCGTCGGTGTCGATTGTTATTATTTGGAGAGTCGGGCGGATACATATAAGTATCGACACGACCCGCATTATATATTGGCTTACGGATATGACTTAGATAAGGATGAGGTAAATGTCGTAGATCACGATTATGTCAACGATTGGGCGTACAAAGAGAAAACCATATCTCTCGGTAACTTATTATTAAGCGACAAGATGTTTTCTCGCGGCGTAAACAATAAACGTCATACTTGTCGCATTATAGAGAAAAGAGGCTTGCCCGTCATAACGGATATACGGCAAATATGGCAAAATATTTCAAAAAGCGAGATCGTAGCGAGCCGAGAGGCATCGAAAAATAATTTGGCAAAACTGCGAAAGATGTTTTACGACGATACGGAAGCATTGAAAAACAATATTAAAAAGATTCACGAGTATTGGACGTCAGTAAATAGGTTTTACAAAACGCTGGCTGCTCTCGATATGTTCGAGAGTGAGGAATATTCGGCGATAATACATAAATTGACTGCGGCATGCGACGTATTACAGTCGGCGATTTGGAAAACGAACGCGAAAAAAATATATACTTTTACGCCCGAACAAACGGAAAAGATAGGGCATAAACTGTCGGAAATAGACGAGTATGAAGAGAAAATTTATTCAATCATATGCAGAGGTGAATTGTGAGCAAGCAATATAAGATAGATTTGAGCGATTACTTCAATCACCGATTGGTGTCGGATAAAAAACCGCGCGTAAACGATAACATCGGTTTAGACGGGATATATATAGCCGAAAACGATTTGAGGTTATCTCCGCAGGACGAGTCTGACGATATAGAGTTCGGCTTTAAATTCGGCGCGGCAGATAATGTGATGTGCGAAGGGCAGCATTTGCCGATCGCGTTGTGCGCGGATAAACTGCATATCTTGGGTTTTGCGTATTGGGGCAATACAAAAGATGTATTCGATGCGGTGTACGATGACGGAAGCGTAGATGAATTAGCTATTTCTTTCGTGGATTGGTCGCGTCCTGCCGTGCCTTGTTGGCTGGATACGGAAAAGCCCGAGAACATAAGCACGTATTGTAAAATGCTGACATCGGGTAATGAGGAACATATAGCGCATTTCCATCATAGCATAACGGCGCTGAATGCAAATAAAACGCTTAAAGAGCTGGTATTGCCGGATAATTTTTGGCTTCACATAATTGCGTTGACTTTGGAAAATACAAGTATTTCGCAGAACGGGGAGAAAGCTTGATGTCGGATATCATAAAAAAACGCCGTTCGGTGCGCAAGTTTACGGTTGATCCTGTAGAAACCGATAATATAAAAAAGCTTTTGCAAGCCGGAACGCTTGCGCCGAGCGGCAAAAACGGTCAGCCGTGGCGGTTCGCAATAGTTCAACAGGATAAAGCATTACTGCGTAAAGTTGCGGCGTGCACGGTATACGAAGACTTTGTTTGTCGCGCAGACTGCCTTGTTTGCGTGTTTATGGACAAGCTCGATAGCTACCACTACATAAAAGACTGTCAGGCGATCGGCGCGTGCATACAAAACATGCTGTTAAAAGCTACCGAGCTGGAATTGGGTGCGTGTTGGATAGGCGAGGTATTAAACCGCGACGCGCAGGTCAAACGCTTGCTCGGTATAGATAATCGGTACGACCTTATGGCGGTCGTTGCCGTAGGACAAAAAAGCGGCGAGAAAGAATGCGCGCCGTCGCGCAAGCAGTTGCAAGATCTTATATTGTCGTACAAGTAATTTTCACTTATAAATACGATCCATTTACAATAAAAAACCTCATAAGGAGCAAAAATATGGGAACCATTAAAATGAAAGATAAGAATGCCGAAACCGTCGAGAACTCGGCGCCCGAGCTTATAGAAAAAGCTCAAGAACTCGCGGTAGCGGACGAATCGACGGTGCGTCAAACGGTTATGCAAGACGATCCCGCAGTGCGGTACGAGGACGAAGCGCAAACGGACGAGCAGTCGCGGCTATACTATCTCAATAACGGCACGGCAAAAAGCGTCATAAGCGCGGAGCCGACCAACTACTTCGACGAGGACGCGCAGGCGTGGAAGCGCATCGACAACACGCTCGAAGATCGCGGCGATGCGTTCGTGACCAAAGCTGGCGCGTGTGTGACCGAAATATCCAAAGCGGATGTAAACAAATCGGTCAGGATGAGCAAAAAAGACAAAGAAGTGTCTTGGGTCTTTCTCGGGAAAAAGCCTACCGTAGAGAAATGCGCTCTTTCGGTCGACGCGGAACATACGGAAACGTCGGCGACGTTGCGGATAGAAAACCGTGCGGAAAAAGCGTCGAGCCGCGCCGTGTACGAGAACGCAGAAGCCGAGACGGATATAGAATACTGCTTACAGGGCAACGGGCTTAAAGAGAACATTATAGTCAAGGAAAAGAGCGACGAATACAGATATTTATTCGCGCTAAACACCAAAGGGCTTAAAATGCGGCTTTCGGAAGACAATACGCGCATAGAACTGTATTCGGACGAAAAGACGGAGTTTGCTATCCCCGCGCCGTATATGTACGACGCGAACGGCGTAACGAGCGACGAGGTATATTATGAGCTCGAGCCGTCGGATGACGGGAATTACGCTTTCGCCGTCGTTGCGGATGGAGAATGGATCAATGCGGGCGATAGAGCGTTTCCCGTCACCATAGATCCGCAGATAGTTACTGACGGTATAAACGCAATAATAAAACAAACACAATACAGAAATATATATTCAAGTTCAAGCTCGGGCATTTCATATTCTTCATGGTATAATGTGTCTTATCAAGATATTCAAGCATATAGAACAAGCTCCGCAGAATACAAGACTATACTTACCGTGAATAAAAGTTCGCTCAACATTCTCAAAAATCGGGTAACGAGCGTTAAACTCAAATTGACGCCTACAAACACGAATAGAGGCGCGCTGCTGATAAACGGAAACTATAAGTATTTCAATACGTCGGATTCGGAGTTTGTGCTCGATATAACGTCGGATTTCTTAACCAATTCGAATAGTTTTACTATTACGATCGAAGCATATAATATGTACGACGATTTCAGATTTTCCATGACGACAAATCCGCCTATACTCGAAGTGGAGTATCTTACCAATGACAAAATAAAACCGTGCACGCGCGAAATAGAATTGTGTGATAACGCGGTCGGCATCCTCGATATCCCGACCGGCGAATTTGCGACGGAGATAGCAACGGTAGACGGCGCGGGGCTTACTTTACCGTACGGCGTTACTCACATATTCAAGAGAAGCGGCGACGATTTCGGCTGCGGCAAAAACATACGGCTCAATTTGCACGAAAAGCTGGAAAAAACGGATACCGGCGCGCTTAACTCCAATTATGTATATACGGATAAATACGGTAACAAGCACGGGCTTATAGAGAATTTTTATCGTGTGGACGATAATAACAATAAAGTGTCTGTAAATAAATCGAGCGTAACCGTAGATCCCGACGGGTTTTTGCACGACTCCGACGGTAACGAGGTTTTCAAGGAAGAGCTTTCAGATATGGGCTTGAAGGTCGTTACCAAATACGACGGCATAAACGGCGCGGACCTATTCGAGCAAAGACAGGACGAGATAAAGCAGCTCGAAGAGCGAATATTCTCGTATGAGAATTTCTTGCGCGAATATGTAGTAGTAGACAGCGCTACGGGCAACACGGTAGTGCGTAACGACATAGAAATTTCTCTCGAAAAATTGGATAATGCATCGTATATCAAATTTGTCGAGGCTCTCGGCTATGACCGAAAAAGCGGAATAATTAGTAATAACAATTATATACCGTTAACCAAGAGCGAACAATTGCAATACGCAAATTTGCTTATGCAAGAGAGTGAGCTTTCAAAGAATCTCGATTGCACAATGATCATTCCGTCGTTTACGACTTGCGAAAAGCAAATGATCTCGTTGCGTTCCGCTTTTTACGAGTTGAACGCGATGTTGACAGAGTATGTACGGCACTCCAATAGCGGATATAAGGATCAATTATTAGCCCTCATGAGTAATAATAATCGGAATTTAGTTAACGATTATGTGAGCAAAGTGTTTGAGGACAGTACTGTATATATAGGGAATGGATTGCCGAGCGGGGCTTCGGAAGACCAAAAAAACCGTCAGCCGAAAATGACCGGGAAAGAGATAAAGGAGCAGTTCAGACAATGGCATCTGTATGCGTTGCAGCTCGACGAACAGGAAAACGATCTTAATGTAAAGATCGCCGCGATACAAGAACAAAAGGAATTAATGCGTGCGCACAAGGAAACGACGATCAAGCAAATTGTGCAATATTATAAAGAGTATGTAAACAGTATGGCAGAACTCGCATTGCGAAAAAAGTCAATGCCTGTCAATTATATTACGAACGGTGAAATAATAAAAGGCTTTAATGAAAACGGCGATCTTGTCATTATCTATGACCGTTACGAAAATACGGTAGCGATAGAACGGGATAATAAAAATCGCATCTGCCGCGTCTATGACTATAAAGAAAATGCCATCGTGTTCAAGTATAATACGAAAGGTCGGCTTACGTCTATTACCGACGCGCGCGGCAAAACAACTAAGTTCGGGTATGACGGCGAAAATCTCAAATCTGTTAAATATGCGGACGGAAAAACATTAACGCTCGTATGCGACGATTTACTGCGTTCCGTAGAAAGCTCGGAACAAGTGCGTGCGGAAATAAGCTATAAAGGCAAGGGAACAAGCCTTGAAAATGTAACTTATAAGAGCTTGGTAAGAAGTATCTCGCACGGAAATCCCGTTTTCGGGACGGACACGCTTTACTCGTTATCCGTGAATTATACGGCGAATCAAACCGCTATAACGACGTCGGATGGCGCGCCCAAAACCGAAACTTACCGCTTTGATACTAACGGAAATCTTTCGCAATACTATCTCGAAGAAAACGGCAAGGTAACGCAGGCGGAAAAGCACGAGTACGAAAAAGGTGTTAAGGACCATATAACCTATGCGAAAAACAGTACGCTCGATAAAACTCCGCTTTCGTCGTTCTCATTCGTCGAGGGCGAGAAAAACCGTACGGATCTGAACAAGTGGGATAACCTCGTAAAACAGGTTTTGAGCGGCGAGCAGATAGACATAAATACTACCCGCACGACTACTACGGAATACGAGTATAACGATGATCAAAAAGTAATAGCCGAATATGTAACGGTCACAACGCAATATCCCGACGGGATAACTCCCGCTTCTACGACCGCATACGTAATGAAGCAGTATTTCTACAATACGCAAGGCAGTGTCGTGCGCACAGAGAGCGGCGAAGCTAATGTTAAAGTTGTTAATGAAACCGGCGAGGAAATAATTTGGACGTTCGACGCAGTAAAAGGCAAGGCGATAGAAGAAACGGAATACGACGAAAAAGGTCGCGTCATAAAGTCGTGCAAGTATAATACTTTGGACAGCTCGTCGAAGTTCTATACGGAAACGGAGTATAACGAACAGGGACAAACCGTAGCCGAAATAGACGAAACAGGCGAGAATAGAACGGAATACGAGTATGCGCAGGGAACGAATGCCGTAAGATCGAAAAAGCTCTCTAACGGCAGTAAATTCGCATACGGCTACGACTCTAACGGCAGAGTAACGGGTATAACTCAAAGCACGGACGACGGCGAGGAAAACAGCACGCAAACGGCGTACACCTGCGGCGAAGTCACCGAGCTTAAAAGCGGAAATAACGCCGTACGCTACGAATACGACCATAAACGCCGTAAGACCGCAGTGTATCTCAACGATAAGAATAATGCATATGTTACGTATTCTTATTCCGGCGACGGAAAAACCGCTACGGCAAAGTATATGAAGCGAACAAGCGGTAACGCGAAAGTAGAAGATATGTTTACTACCGTAACTGACGAGCGCGGCAGAATTACGAACGCAAGTTATAATGATATGTCGCAAGTATCGGTAGAATATAACGATGCCGAAAGACAGGAAGTCCGTAAGTGCAAGATAGGCGAATCTCAAGTCACAACTACGATACAGTACGATGCGCTTGACCGTATTGATTTCGTGAAAACCAACGGCGTGCAAACCGAAAAGTATACCTATAATTCCGACGGGCAGACGGCGACCAAGACTGTTGCGATAGGCGATGTAAATACGGTTTACGAATACAAATATAAGAAAAACGTTGCAAAAGATTTAGATTATATCAAGTTGGATAACATTGCATTGTCGCCGCAGTCGGATTGTTTGGGGCGTTACACCGGCAAAGAGATCTGCGCTGTCACCCAAGAAGGCGAGCAAGAGGAACTCACTCCGTTTGCCGCAGAATACATTACTTACCGCAAGGTAGGCGACCGCGCTACGAATATGCCGAGCGCGGAACGATACGGAGAGATGCGCAACGGAAAGTATATTCTTTTGGACAACCGTAAGTATAAGTATGACGAGAGCGGCAATATAACCGAGGTACTGGAGAACGGGAAACTCGCGGCAAGATACACTTACGATAAGCTCGACCGCCTTGTTCGCGAGGATAACAAACAACTCGGTAAAACGGTGTTGTATTCTTACGATAATAACGGGAATATATTGAGTAAGAGGGAGTTCGCGTTCACGCTTAAAGACACGGGGTTATTGGAAGAACTTGACAGTGCCGATATTCTTTACTCTTACGACGATGATAGACTGCTTTCGTATGGAAACGAGAGTTTCGATTACGACGAACTCGGCAATCCAATAACATATCGCGGTAAAGCGTGCGAGTGGGAGAAAGGCAGACAGCTTGTAGGATACGATGGCAATGCGTTTGAATACGACGGATTGGGGCGGCGTATAAGCAAAAACACTACACAATATACATACGATAGCAGCGGCAGACTGTTGAGCCAAAGCGACGGAATAAGCTTTATCTACGATAACAGCGGCGTGGTTGGGCTAAAGTACGATAATAAGACATATTTTTACAGAAAAGATATACAAG
>CAJTLV010000010.1:0-3365 GCA_910577435.1 uncultured Christensenella sp.
CCGCCATAATATAAATGTCCGCACGCGCAGCGTTCTCCTTGACTGCATTCAGCATATCGTGCGTCGTCTCCGCTCCGATCACTTCAAACGCGTCGGGATAGTCGAATTTATCCGTATGCCCCTTAACTAATATAATGTGAGCGCCGCGAGCATACGCGCGCATAGCAAGAGCATAACCCATCTTACCGCTCGAACGATTTGTCAAGAATCGAACGGGATCCACCATCGCACGCGTCGCTCCGGAGGTTATAAGCACCGTCTTGCCGACAAAATCATTTCCGACGCAAAATTCTTTCGCAACAGCCGCCGCAAGCACTTCGGGCTCCGCCATTCTGCCGTCGCCGACATCCCCGCACGCCAAGTATCCGCTGTCACCGTACACCGCTTGAAAGCCGCGCGATATCAACGTAGCTATATTTGTCTTTGTAGCCTTATTATTCAACATAGCGCCGTTCATAGCAGGCGCGAAAATAACGGGGCAACGACAGGCAAGCACGGTAGTTGTAAGGAAATCGTCTGCGATCCCGCACGCGAGCTTTGCTATCACGTTTGCGGTAGCGGGTGCGATCAACACGACATCCGTCTTCTTTGCGAGTGATACGTGTTCCACTTCCCACGTAAAATTTCTGTCGAACGTATCGACCACTACGCGGTTGTGCGTGAGCGATTCGAACGTCAACGGAGTGACAAACTCGGTAGCGTTCTTTGTCATCATCACGTGAACATCGGCGCCCGCTTGAACAAGCCGCGACGCCGCAGTACACACCTTATATGCGGCTATGCCGCCGCACACGCCTATGAGAACAGTTTTCCCCTTGACGCAATCGAGAGGATTAGCCTTCGTTGACACCTTCTACTTTGCCTTCCACAACTTCGTTTGCCGCAAGCGTCACCGCATTTACATTCTCCTGTTCGAGATAATCGTGACGCTTTTCCATAAGCGTACGCGCACGCTTTGACAGAACGCCGACAGTGGCGTATTTGTTTCCTACTTTTTCAACAAGTTTGTCGATGGGCGGATCTATTAACATATTGTTCTCCTTAAAACCGTTTATATGTAACCTTCATTACTTTTCAAGCAGTCCGGTTATTGCCTTTATATTGTTTTTTATGCGCCTTTTTTCTGCAGTGATGATGTCTAGCACCTCGTTTGTCGCAGTATCTATATCGTCGTTGAACACGATATAATCGAACATCTCATACTTGCCGAGTTCGTGGCGCGCCGAACCAAGCCTTGTTCTTATGCTGTCCTCGCTTTCCGTTCCTCGTCCCCTGAGTCTGTTTTCCAACGTTTCGAAGTCAGGCGTCATAACGAAAATCGCAACAGCGTCGGGATAGGATTTTTTGATCGACTTCACACCGTGAATATCCACCTCGAACAGAACGTCGTTACCGTTTTCGAGATTCTCGAAAACAGGAGCTTTGGGCGTGCCGTAAAAATTCTTATACACCGCCGCCGTTTCCAAGAACGCACCGTCCGCTATCATCTGATGATATTCTTCTTCAGTTCGGAACAGATAATCCACTCCGTCCACCTCGCCGGGACGCGGTTTGCGCGTGGTTACCGATATAGAGCGCTTCATACCGGTTCGATCGATCACCCGACGGTAAATAGTGCCTTTGCCCGCACCCGACGGACCCGAAATAATTACAAGCAATCCTTTATCCATTATTCTACGTTCCTTATTTGCTCCTTGATTTTTTCAACTTCGTTTTTCATCGCGACCACATAACCGGTAAGCGTTATGTCGTTGGACTTACTGCCCATAGTGTTTACCTCGCGCACCATCTCCTGCGAGAGAAAATCAAGCCGACGCCCGAGCGAAACACCCGTTTCCGCACAAATAGACCTGAATTGGCAAATATGCGAACCGAGTCTGGAAATCTCTTCGTTGATATCCGCTTTATCAGCAAAAAATGCCGCTTCCGTCATTATGCGCGCCTCGTCGGGATCCGTTCCGTCGAGAAGCTCTTTTATACGCACACGAAGATTGTTTTTATATTCGGTAACGACTTTCGGAGCGCGGGCAACGGCAAGATCGAGGTAAGCTTGAAGATTATTAACGAGCGTAGTCAAATCGTCGTATATGCTCTTTCCCTCGACGAGCCTCATATCGTCGAGTTTGGCGAGCGCCTCGCTCGTTGCGAGTTTTGTAAGCGCGATCACCTCTTCTCGGTCGTCATCGGGAACGGTAACCGATACAACGTCGGGTGTTCTCAACAATGCCGTGACGTTATAATCGCCTTCAAGCCGAAACGCCGCACGCAGATCCTTAGCCGCGTTGACATACTGCTCGGCGAGCTTAACGTCTATTTCCACCTGCTTAGAAGTATCGGACTTGTTGTCGTATGAAAAATACACGTCGACACTCCCGCGCGAAAGCGACGATCTGACCGCTTTCTGAATGGTGTCGTCGATATACATAAGAGATTTCGGCAACTTGCAAGCAATGTCGAGAAATCTGTTATTTACCGATTTGATCTCTACGGAAACGGTACGGTTGTTGCGCGAAGCAACGCCTCGTCCGTAACCGGTCATACTTTTCATAAACACCTCTACTTATATATTGTAACATAAACCGTGCGGTATTTCAAGCGTTTATCATATCGATAAGTTCATTTTCGTCTATAATTTTTTTACCGAGTTTGCGTGCCTTTTCGAGTTTGGAGCCTGCCGCTTCGCCCGCGACGACTATATCCGTCGCGCTCGACACGCCCGACTGAACAATACCGCCCGCACGTTCTATCATATTTTTCGCCTCGCCGCGCGTAAGCGTCGGGAGCGATCCCGTAAGAACGAATTTAAACCCCGTAAGCGCGCCCTCTTTTTTCTCGTAATGCGGATCTATACCTATATCTCTATACCTGTCGACAACTTCGCCGTGCTTTTCGAAATATTCGACAATGGACTGCGCGACGACTTCGCCTATATCTGGAATTTCGACAAGTTCTTCCGCCGTAGCGGCACGAAGCGCGTCCATAGACCCAAAGCGCTCGGCAAGATCGCGAGCTGTCTTACGTCCGACGTTATCTATACACAATGCGCCGATAAAATGCGCCAGATCGACCGATTTCGATTTTTGAACTGCATTTATAAAATTGTAAATTTTCTTATCTTTGAACCCGTCTATCTTTTCGAGATCGGACGCCGTAAGCCCGTATAACTCGGCGGCGGAGCGCACCGAAAGAATATCGTAAAGTTGCTCGGCGGTCTTAATGCTTATGCCGTCAATATCCATACACTCTTTGGAACAAAACTGAACTATGCGCGCGACTATCTGCTGCCTGCATCCGTAAAAGTTCGGACAAAACAGGTTTGCGCCCTCTTCGATAAGCAAACCTGTTTTGTCCGAACTTTTACGGAT
>CAJTLV010000010.1:3375-42872 GCA_910577435.1 uncultured Christensenella sp.
CTTCGATAAGCCCGCTTCCGCAAACGGGACAAGCAGTCGGCTTTTCGATCTCCTGCGGATTGTCGCCGCTTTGCGCCACACCGAGAATTTCGGGTATGACGTCGTTACTGCGACGAATAAACACGCGCGATCCGATCGTAACGTTCTTGCGGCATATGTCGCCGTAATTGTTAAGCGTGGCACGCCGAACCGTCGCCCCGCAGAGTTCGACGGGCTCGAGCAACGCGAGCGGCGTAAGTTTACCCGTGCGCCCGACCTGCCACACAACGTCTTTAAGTTCGGTAGTCGTTTCTTCCGCCTCGAATTTATACGCTATCGCCCACTTGGGAAATTTATCGGTATAACCGAGTGCAAGCCGCGCCGAATTGTCATTGACCTTCACGACCATTCCGTCTATGGCAAAATCGAGGGTGTTGCGGTCAACCGATTTTATCTTCTCTATTATCTTTTCTATGTCGTCGGAAACAAAACACATTCCCGTCTTGAAACGGTTATTCTTCAAGAACTCGATCTGTTCTGTCTGCGACATAGTTACATCGCCGCCGTAATAATTGATATTATAGAACATCACGTCGAGATTGCGTTTCGCCGTCTCTTTAACGTCCAAATTGCGGATTGCGCCCGCCACTCCGTTACGCGGATTTTTAAGCGGCACCGCCGCCGTTTCGTTGTACTTATTGAGCGCGCTTATGCGCATAATTCCCTCGCCTTGTGCCTCTATAACGCCCTTAAACGGTATTGTAAGCGGCACTGAGCGAATCGTAGTCACTTGCTCGGTCACATCCTCGCCCGTCTCCCCGTTGCCGCGCGTAGCGCCCGTAGCGAGCTTTCCGTCGCGATAAGTCAAGCATATGGTCAAACCGTCGAGCTTGTATTCGAGCGTGCATTCCGGCGCAAAACCCAGCGTCTGATCGATCTTTTCGAACCACGCGCGAAGCTCGTCGAAGCTGTTGCATTTATCGAGGCTGTAAAGTCTGTGCAGGTGCGTATGACTTTCGAACGCTTTAAGTGGCTCGCCGCCTACGCGTTTTGTCGGCGAATCGAAAAGCACAATACCGCTCGTCTTTTCGAGCGTGACAAGCTCGTCATACAGCTTGTCGTATTCTTTATCGGACACAATCGGCTCGTCCAATACATAGTATCTGTACGCATAATCGTTGAGCGTGTCAACGAGTTCTCTCATTCTCTGTTCGTCCATTTCAATCCTCGATAACAGTTATCGGCGCGACGTCGGCGGCAAGAAGCATCACGCCGCCGCGTTCGAAATCGATCTTCGCATATGTAGTATCCCCCAATGCTTCGAGACCGATAACCTTGCCTTTGCCCAGACGCTTGTGCATAACCGTGACGCCGACGGCGATTTTGTCCGCAACGCCGCCGCTCGGTTTTTGTTCCTGTTTTTTGCCGTACTCGCTTTTGTAACTGCCGCCGAAACTATTGCCGAACGACGGCAACGGGTCTTTTGCTGTCCTCGTTCCGCCAGTATGTCTGCCGTAATCATCCGATGAACAGTATCTTTCTCCGTAGACGCGATTTGCACCCGTATACTCGTGCGACGGGCTGTTAGTGAATACGTCACGACTGTCGGCACTGCGCTCGACAAGTCCGCACTCACTTAAAAAGCGCGACGGAATGGAATATTTTGTATCACCGTACAAAAAACGTGATTTGGCATAAGTAAGGTACAGTCGCTTTTTCGCACGTGTCGCGGCTACGTACATAAGCCGCCGTTCTTCTTCCATATGCCCGGAATTATTCTCGTTTACCCTGAGTGACGGGAATACTCCGTCCTCCAAACCCACTACGAATACGACGGGAAACTCCAACCCTTTTGCGCTGTGAACCGTAGCTATCGTAACAACGTTGTCGTTATCAATCTCGTCGGTATCGCTGTACAAAGATACCGTTTGCAGATAGTCGAAAACCGTAGCGTCGGGATTGTTCTTTGCAAAATCGCGCACCGAATTGATAAGTTCGTATAGATTTTCGAGCCGCGCGCTGTCATCGTCGTTGTCCGAAAACAAATTTACGACATCGAGAACGTTATAAAGCAAAAACTTGAAAAAGCCGACGACATCGCCTTCCGCCGCAGCCGCCAACGCCGTAAGAACGCTCCCGAATTCGGTCAACTTCGATTTGAGCGCAGTGTTAAACGGCAGTATGTCGGCGTGCGTTACAGCGTAAAACACGCTCTTCCCGGTGTCTTCGGTATAGCTCCTCAGCTTTTCGACGGTTGTATCGCCTATACCGCGTTTTGGAAAATTTATTATGCGGAATGCCGCTTCGTCATCGTCGGGATTCACGGCAATACGCGCATATGCAAGCACGTCCTTTACCTCTTTTCTGTCAAAGAACTTAAAGCCGCCGTATACCTTGTGCGGAACGCCGTACTGCAAAAAACGCTCTTCGAACGGACGGGACAACGCATTCAGTCTGAGCAGTACCGCGCAATCGGAATAGCCGTAATCGCCGCCGCTCGTCAATTCATAGATAGTGCGAACTACATAATCCGCTTCGAAACCTTCGGTCGCGGCGCCGAAGCAAACTACCTTTTCTCCGCCGACATTCTGCGTCCACAGCTTTTTATCGAGCCGTTCTTTGTTGCCCTTGATTATTTTGTTGGCTACGTTTAATATGTTAGTCGTGGATCGATAATTTTGTTCGAGCTTATATAATCTGCATTGAAAATCGCGCTGAAAATCGAAAATGTTTGAAATCGACGCGCCACGCCAAGTATATATACACTGGTCTTCGTCGCCGACGGCAAAAATATTGCCGTGTTTGCCTGCGAGTATCTTTACTATATCGTACTGTATTTTATTAGTATCCTGAAATTCGTCGATGTGAATATACTTGAATTTGCTTTGATAATACTCCCGCGCTTCCTCGTCGCCTTGCAAAAGTTCCAGCGTCTTTATCAAAAGATCGTCGTAGTCGAGCGCGTTATTCGCTTTTAGCGTCGCCTGATACTCCGCATACGCCCTGCCTATGACCTCGCTGTTCTGTGAAAATTTGAATACGCTCTCGTAATCGGACGGCGAAATGCCTTTATTCTTCGCGTTGGAAATTTCGCCGAGTACGCGCTTTAACATATCGTCGTTGCAATCGTTCTTTTTCAAAATACGCTTGACGACGGATTTTGTCTCCGCGTCGCCGTAAATAGTGAAATTCTTTCCGAAACCTATCTTGTCTATGTAGCGTCGAAGAATCCTGACACACGCGGAATGAAACGTCGATATCCATATTCCTTCCGCGTCGATCATACCGCAAAGCCGCTCGCGCATTTCGTTCGCCGCCTTGTTTGTGAACGTGATTGCGAGGATGTTATACGGCGCGATACCGAGTTCTTTTATCAGATGCGCTATTCTGTGCGTCAATAATCTCGTTTTGCCGCTACCCGCGCCCGCAGTGACTAACACCGCGCCTTCCGTATCGAGTACAGCCTGCTTTTGAATGTCGTTAAGTTCTTCGAATGCGTACATAATTCCCTTTAAGTGCCCGTCCGCTCGCGATAATATCTGTCTTTGAGTTCGCGGAATTTATTCGATAATTCCAATATATATCTGCCGCGCGCGGCGGGATCGAGTTTATTATACAACTCGTCGTCTATAAGCTGACCGATCGGATTGATAGTCGCCTCGTCGCGATCAAGTATCTCGCACACCTTTTGATACATCTTCTCGTCGAGTGCCGAAATCCGTTTAGCTGCCGTAAAATCGCGCTTGATCTGTATTCTGCCGTCCGATGTGCTTTGCCGACCACCGCCATCTTGCTCCGACGCGCACTCGTCGCGTCTGACAGATTCCCAATACCCCATTTTGAGCCGTTGCTTGGCAAGCCACGCCCGTTTTTTAAGTTCGCCCGATTGATCTAATGCCATACCGACCTCCGATAAAAGCAGTATAACATACGAAACCGCCTGCGAACCGTTTATCAGTAAAATCGACCGAATACGTGCGAAATACTCTTTTTTCGTAGTTATCGGTGCTGCATACGAATGCGTTATCTACTTGATTTGATCTGCGGCGCGCAACAGGAGCTTTTCCGTTTCCGCCCAACCGAGACAGGGGTCTGTTATCGATTTGCCGTACTCGCCGCCCGACGGACTTTGACTGCCGCTCTCGATATAGCTTTCGACAAGGAAACCTTTTACCAACTCGTTAAACTCTTCGCTGTCTCGCGCGTTGGCAAGCACCTCTTTTACTATGCGCGGCTGTTCTTCATGGCGTTTGCCGCTGTTGGAATGGTTGGTATCTATAATCACAGCCGGATTTTTCAGTTCCTGCGCCAAATACATTTCACGCAGGCGCATAACGTCCTCGTAATGATAATTGGGAATGTTGTTCCCGTACACGTCGACCGCACCGCGAAGTATTGCGTGCGACTTTGGATTTCCGCTCGTCTTTACCTGAAGATTGACGTACTTAAACTCGTTTTGTATCTGGGTAGCATATATGGAATCGAGCAATACGCGCATACTGCCGTTCATAGGATTTTTCACGCCTACCGGAACGTCCAATCCGCTGGCAACCAAACGATGCAACTGGTTTTCAGACGAGCGCGCCCCGACCGCTATATATCCGAGTACGTCCGCAATATAGTCCTGATTATCGGGATAAAGCATCTCGTCGGCGGTAAACAACCCGCTTTCTCTGATTACGCCGATATGCATTTTCCTAAGCGCCAAGATACCCGACTGTATATCGGTCGAATCTTTATGCGGGTCGGGACTGTGAAACATTCCTTTGTAGCCCTCGCCGCGCGTACGGGGTTTATTGGTGTACACACGCACTACTATATATATCTTTTCTTTGATCTTGTCGGCAAGTTTGGCAAGCCGGCAAGCATAATCGCACACCGCAGTCTCATTATCGGCGGAACACGGCCCGATTATAAACAGCTTGCGTTTGTCCTTTCCCGTCAAAATATCGGAAATCTGTTTTTCCGCCGTCGCTTTTTTCTGAACGAGTTCTGCCGAAAACGGCTCGGCGGCGCGCACCTCTTCCGCTGTCATTATCGGCTTTATTTTTTCAAACATATCTTCTCCGAAAGTAAATTTGATTAGTTACTATATCCTGTTGTTATCACTGCCGTTTATGCGCACGGCGCGAAGCTCCTCACGGTTTGTGCGCACTACTGAAAGCGTGGAACACAGGAAATTATCTATATCCTTGAACATTCCGTCGAGATGCGTTTTGGTACGGAGTATCAGATTATCGCATTGCGCATACGCATTCTCTATGATCTGTTGCGCGGCTATCTGCGCGTTTTTCACTATTTCGGTTTCGGAAACAAGTTTTTTCGCCTTTTCTTCGGCGGCGCGAAGCGTATTTTTAGCCGCGCCGTCCGCATTTTCCAAAATCTCTTTACGGCGCTGATTGACATATTCCGCATCTTTCAACGCAGTGGGCAACATACGCGACAGCTTGTCGCACAGATCGCAACACAAATCAATATCGGGCTTCTTCGAGAAGAAACCGCCGGGCACATTAAGCTCGTCCTTCAACTGCTCCAAAATATCGAGAACGTCCGTCTGCTCTTGCATTATACAACTCCTTATTGCTTATTTATTGCCGTAAAATTTTTCGATCGCACCGATCGCTTCCGCCGCAACGTACCCGTCAATAGGCGCATTAAGTCCTGCGAGCGTTCGTACCGCAGTCGATGTCACGTGTTCAAGCTCCGCAGGCGACAAGAGGTACACGGTCTCCACACCGCACAATTTCTTGTACGCTCTATCGAGATCTCGCTCATATTCGAAATCGCGCGTGCCGCGCAAACCGCGAATGATGACGCAATCGCCGACGGATTTCACATAGTCGCTCAGCAGTCCGTCAAATTCGACTACGCTTACGTTTTCAAGCCCGCCGAGCGACTTTTTTGCAATTTCGATACGCGTAGCCGTATCTGCGGCATTTTTCCCTGTCTGCCGAGCAACAGCCACCGTAGCCGAGCCGTAAATAGCGAGCGCACGGACGACGAGGTCGCGGTGTCCGAGTGTGAACGGATCAAATGTTCCCGATATTATCGCTTTCATTGCCACCTCGTTTAATGAATTCCAATGCCGTCAGACCGAAATTTCTACGTTCTATTATACAATTTTCCGGCTTGAATATCAAGCTATTTTCACTGCTATGTTCTATGATCGCTATTCCGTTTTCATCGAGCAAGCCGTATTTGAAAATCAGCTCGGCACACTCGTCGGCATAACCGGATTTATACGGCGGATCGCAAAATATCAAATCGAAACTTTCGCCGCGAAGCAATCTGAGCGCCCGCCTGTACTCGGCGCGAACTACTCGACAATCGAGACCGAGCTTGTCCAGATTAGATTTGACGTTATCTGTATCACGGTCGACGAATACGCATGAGCGCGCCCCGCGCGACAGCGCCTCTATTCCGACGCCGCCGGAACCGCAGAAAACGTCGAGACAACGAGCGTCTTCCGTAACGCCCATAGAATTAAGAATAGAAAACAGACTGCCCTTGACAACGTCCGTAGTCGGGCGCACCTCGCCGTGCGGCGAGATCAGCTTTCTTCCTTTATACTTACCCGCAATCACTCGCATTATGTTCAAAGTATACCACTTTAGTATCGAAAACGCAACAATCGAGCGGCACGTCTCGAATTTCCGGCGTAAAATCGCATAATTGACAGTCGAACGCAAGTCCTATCTTGCGGGCAACGCTTGCGGTGCCGAAAAACCTGTCGTAACAACCCTTACCGTATCCTATGCGATAGCCGTCTCCGTTTATGCCGAGAAAGGGCGTTATGCAACAATCTATCTTCGGCATACGATTCCCGTTCGATCCGAAAACCGCCGAAAAATCATCGCCATCATAACACTCGATCGGCAGGTTTCCCATTCCGTCGGGTTTACCGGATTTAACGAGCCGCAACGGATAAATCACGCCGTCTACCGTATAAGGCGCATACAACGTAATTTCCGCATTCATAAACAACCTGTCGATAAGTGCCGACGTATCAAGCTCAGAACCGATCGAAACATATACCATAACGCTGCCGAATAACAACGGAATAAGTCTGTCGCAAGCGAGAGCCGAAAGACGCGGCTTGTCCGCAAGCCGATCGCGCCGAGCTTTCAGCTCAGCACGCAAGCGCTTTTTTTCGTTATCACATATAGATTCTTTCCGCACGTCCGTTAAACCCCGTCAGAATTTCGTAGACTATCGTACCGTAACATTTCGCAAGGTATTCGACATCCTCTTTATCTTGTATCAAATAAGCGAATTCACCCACTCGACACCGCACATCGGAAACGTCGATCATACACATATCCATACACGGGACTCCGACGACCTTGCATTTTACTCCTCGCACGGTCAAATACAATTGTTTGTCGCATCGTCTGAGTCCGTCGGCATAACCGCAAGCAACAGTTGCGATAACGCTGTCTTTGTCGAGAATATAATCGCCGTAACCGACGCGGTTTCCGCGCTCGACAGCGGAAATCGAGATGATTTTAGCCCGCGCGCGGAGCGCAATGTCCAACCCTTTCGCAAAGCCGTACATTGCTATCCCGCTTCGCGTCATATCGAACAAAGGAACGCCCTGCGGCAAATCCAGCGCCACCGAACTGTACAGGTGTCTGCGCCTGTTCAAGACGGATACGTTTGTCATTCTATCGAACTTATCGGCTTGATCGAGCGCCGAAGCAACGCCGTTGTATATATGCGAATACGTCGACCACGACGATAGATTTCTCGTAGTCATAAACGCGATCATAGCACCGAGTTCGCTCTCGTCCGCACCGAGCCTGTGCATTCCCGTGTCTACCTCTACCGAAAAATTTTTCACGCCGCAATTCGCAATGAATTCCAGCTGCCGAAGCGAGCATACCGTAGGAATTATTTGTTTATCCCTGTTATGCACAACAAATCCCACGTCCCCGCCGAGTACCAATATCGGCTTACGCACGCCGCTCGCGACAATGCTTGCCGCCTCATCGTAGCACGCCACCATATAGCAATCGACGAGCGGCTCTATATAGCTTGCGACAGACGAACCGTGACCGTAAGCATCGGCTTTGACGACAGCGCAAAAGCCGTTGCCCGTCTTCGCACGGATCAATCTAATATTGTGTCTGAGTCTTGATAAATCGACTACCGTCTGCATAACAGTAATTGTTTATGCGACTGCGGCGGAAAAGGTTACGGATATTGCGGTCAATCGGACGCGCTTCTGTCGCTCAGATTTTTAACCGCTTTCGTTCGCGCGGCTTTTATGGTAGAATGCTCTGTCATAGACTTTGCATTTATCTCGTCCATACTCGGCTCTTCGCGTTCCGCATCGCTTTCGTATCTGCATTTTTCGGACAATATAACAACGCCGTCGGTGTTCACGATTATCATTCCGTCTCCGCAAATGATATTAATATCTATAACAGACGTTTTTATAATTATCGTTCCGCTCGACAAAATCGACACGCGCGGTGCCGCGCCGCGTAAAAAACCGACTCTGCCGTCGGGAGTATCGACCGATAGATAACCGACCTCGCCCGAATAGAACGAGCCGATCGGCGTAAGAATTTTCAAAGCGAATGTGTTCAACTGTACGCCTTATCCTTGACCTCGTCGAGATCGCCGACCATAAAGAACGCCGATTCGGGATATTTGTCAGCTTCCCCGTTGAGTATTGCCGAAAAACATTCGAGCGTGGTTTTAAGCGGAACATACCGTCCCTCCATTCCGGTAAAACCTTTTGCAACGGAAAGCGGCTGTGAAAAAAAGCGTTGCAATTTACGCGCGCGGTGAACGAGCGCTTTATCCTCTTCGGACAGTTCATCCATTCCGAGTATGGAAATTATATCACTGAGATCGTTATATCTTTGAAGCGTCGATTGGACGGCGCGCGCCACATTGTAATGCTCTGCGCCGAGTATCGATTTTTCGAGTATTCGGCTGGTAGATTGCAACGGATCGACTGCGGGATAAATGCCCTGCTCGACTATCTTGCGGCTCAACACCGTAGTTGCATCGAGGTGCGAGAAAATAGCGGCTGGCGCGGGATCGGTAAGATCGTCCGCAGGCACGTAAACTGCCTGTATCGATGTGATAGACCCGTTTTTGGTCGTTGCGATACGCTCTTCGAGCGCGCCGAGTTCTGAAGCTAGCGTCGGTTGATAGCCGACTGCCGACGGCAGTCTGCCAAGCAATGCAGACACTTCGGATCCGGCCTGTATATAGCGGTAAATATTATCTATAAACAGCAAAACATCCTTATTCATCTCGTCGCGGAAATATTCGGCGACGGTAAGTCCCGTAAGTGCCGTACGCATACGCGAGCCAGGCGGTTCGTTCATCTGTCCGAACACAAGCGCCGTTTTGTCAAGCACGCCGCTTTCCGTCATATCGCTTATCATCTCGAACCCCTCGCGGCTACGCTCGCCCACACCCGTGAATATCGAATATCCGCAGTGTTCTTTGGCAACATTATGAATAAGTTCCATTATAAGTACGGTTTTACCGACGCCTGCACCGCCGAACAGTCCGATTTTTCCGCCTTTAAGATACGGAGCGATAAGATCGATGACCTTTATCCCCGTTTCCATTATTTCAACGCCCTGCTTTTGTTCGTAGAATTCGGGTGCGCGACGGTGGATCGACCTGTGTGTTTCGGCGTTGATCTCGCCTTTTCCGTCTATAGGTTCGCCCAAAACGTTCATAACGCGGCCGAGAACCCTCTCGCCGACGGGTACGGAGATCGGATGTCCCGTTCCGTACGCTTTCATTCCGCGCATAAGGCCTTCGCTCGGTTCGAGCGAAATGCAACGCGCAGTCGACGGCGGAATATGGCTCATAACTTCGAGCGTGACAAAACCTTCTCCCGTGTCGATCAAAACTTTTTCGTATATTTTCGGCAACTGCGTCTCGAATTTTACATCCACTACCGGACCGAGAACAACGCATACACTACCGCAATTAGCCTCTTTTTTCATTTTTTGTCTCCTTGAACGGACAACGCCTGCGTAGAGCCGATTATCTCGGTTATCTGTTCCGTGACCTTGCTTTGCCGCGCTCGGTTATATTCTACCGAAAGCGCCGCTATCATCTCATCGGCGTTTTTCGTGGATGAGGACATTGCCGCGCGTCTCGCGCTGTGTTCTGCCGCCGCACTTGACACAATCGCGCCGTAAATACTTCCCCCGATATACAGCGGAATAAACCTTTCGAGAACTTCGCTCGGCGACGGCTCAAACTCAAACTTTTGCCCAGACTTTTCCGCGTACATATCCCTTTTAGGCGGGAACAACGAAACCGAAACGGGTTGCCACGCCGCGTGCGAGACCATCTTCGTATAAATTATCTTTATCGGTGAGTTCTTCGTCTCGAATATGCCGTACACGTAATCTGCAATGCGTCTTGCCGAGACGAAATCGGGCGAATACACTGCTCCGACAAAATCACGGTTAACATTGTTCCGACCCGCGTAATGCTCCGAGACCGTCTGTCCGACACACACTATCTCGGCGTCGTCTGCGATCTCGGCATCCGCAAGCCGCAGTACATCGTGATTGAACGAACCGCATAACCCTTTATCGGACGCGATGACGATTACCGTCGGCGCGCCTGTCGCTTCGGGAATAACTCCGCCGCTCAAAATTTCACAGGCCACAGCAGACAGCATATCGAAATATTCACGACTGCTCTCGTACGTTTCGAGCGATTTGCGCATTTTCGACACGGAAATCGTCTCCATAGCGCCCGTTATTTGCCGTGTCTGTTTGACCGATGCTATGCGACGTTTTATGTCGGACAGGTTATTCATTTATTACTGTCCTCCGTATCGGAATCGGATGCCGCACGCTCGATCTTTACCTTATATTCCGAGTTTTTAGACAATCCGTCCTTCAAAAAATACGCGGCATAATCGTTTACCGCTTCCTCGATGCGAATACCCATATCCATAGTGATCTCGCCGCCGGATTTGATGTGCTTTACAATATCGGAATTATTTATATCGAAATATTTTATGAACTTGTCTTTGAACTCTGTCACCCGAGCAACGGGAATGTTTTGCAAAAGCTCTTTCGTAGTTACATACAAAAGAACGATCTGGTGCGCGGCTTCCATCGGAGCGTGTACATCCTGCTTCAATATCTCGTTAGTGCGCTTCCCCTGTTCAAGCATTCTTGCCGTAGACGCGTCGAGATCGGCACCGAACTGCGCGAACACAGCGAGTTCCCGATACTGAGACAAATCCAGCCTGAGTTTGCCCGAAACCTTTCGCATAGCTTTGGTCTGCGCGCTCGATCCGACACGCGATACAGACAATCCGACATTAATTGCCGGACGCACACCCGCATTGAACAGGTCGCTTTCGAGATATATCTGACCGTCCGTTATCGAAATTATGTTCGTCGGGATATACGCCGAAATATCGCCGGCAAGGGTCTCCACTATCGGAAGCGCGGTGATCGAGGCACCGCCGAGTTCGTCCGATAATTTTGCGGCACGTTCGAGAAGCCGTGAATGCAAATAAAATATGTCGCCCGGAAAAGCCTCGCGTCCGGGCGGACGTTTAAGAAGAAGGCTCATCGCGCGATACGCAACGGCGTGCTTTGAAAGATCGTCGTAAACGATCAAAACGTCCTTCCCCGAATACATAAATTCTTCGGCAATGGCGCACCCGGCATACGGCGCTATATATTGAAGCGGCGCACTGTCGTGCGCGGTAGCGCACACGACAACGGTGTAATCCATAGCGCCGCGTTCGGTCAAAGTGTTCACTACCGTCGCGACCGACGAGGATTTTTGTCCTATGGCGACGTAAATGCAAATTACGTCCTTACCTTTTTGATTGATTATCGTATCTACGGCTATCGACGTTTTGCCGGTCTGCCTGTCGCCTATTATAAGCTCTCGCTGACCGCGCCCTATCGGTATCATCGAGTCGACGGAAAGAAGTCCCGTCAATAAAGGCGTGTTCACCTTACCCCTGTCCTTTATCGGCGGTGCGGGCGCTTCTATCGGGCGGTACTTTTCCGAACGGAAATCGCCCATTCCGTCTATAGGTTTTCCGAGAGGGTTTACGACCCTGCCCAAAAGCCTATCGCCTACCGGCACGGACACTATCATTCCCGTCGTCTTTACGAGCATATGCGCAGACACCTTGTCCTCGTCGTCGAGGACTATCGCACCCACCTTATCCTGTTCGAGACTTAATACTATCGCCCGCGCGCCGTTTTCGACTACCAGCATTTCGCCGTATTCTGCGCGCGAAAGTCCGTTGACCAGTATCACGCCGTCGCCGCAAAACTCGACGCTGCCGGCGTGACGAACGTCGAAAGCTTTTTCAAACCCATCGACACTGCTTTTAAGTTCCGCGTCGACCTTTTGCTTGATGTCTGCGGCAGACAACTCGTTGTCGGCGTTTTCGGACTTTTTTGTTTTCGTGACGCGCTTGACACGCTTTTTCTCGCTGACTTTCAAAATCTCGGACTCGGCATATTTACCTGCCGCGATATAGTCGGTGTCTATTTTATCTACTTGCGAGCGAAGCGTGCCGTCGTAATATTTATCTCCGTCTACTACGAGAATTCCGCCGATTACAGACTTGTCGATCTTGTACGCAAAATCGACGCTCTCACCTTTATGCTTGGATGAGAACAGTTTTTCGATACGCGCCGTCTCTTTTTGAGTAAGCGGTTTTGCGGATGTTATCTCGATCTTGCGAACGGACATCAATTATCCTCCCAATCCGACAAAACCTGTTCTATAAGCTCGGAATTGTCCTCGTCCGTTATTTCGCGTTCGAGAAGTTTTTCCGTAATCTGAACCGCAAGCGTATTCACGCTGTCGCGGTATTCGTTTTTGAGTTGTTCTTTTTGATATAGCGCATCGCGCTTTGCAGACGCTACGATCGCCTGAGCCTGTTCCTGCGCCTCCGAAACGATCGCGTCGGCACGCTCCTGCGCGGCGATAGCTGCATTGGCGGCGATACGGGCGTTTTCCGATTTCATTTCTTCCAATGTCTTGTCGTAATCGGCGCGTAGTGTCTCGCTCTCCTTTTTGAGCTTTTCGTTTTCTTCGAAGGTCGCGTCAATCGCTTCACGCTTGTTTTTTATCATACGCTTAATCGGACGGTACAATAAAAGTACCAGTCCGCCTATAAGAATGAGAAGGTTTATCGCATAAAACAATATCGACTGCCAACCCAATCCGAGCGTCTTGAAGATATTATCACTTAAAAACAGAACCATAATCTTTCGCTCTTTACATAACGATAAGCATTATCGCAATGAAAACGCCGTATATAGCCGTTGTTTCGCAGAAAGCAAGACCTATAAAAAGCGTCGAGCGAATTTGCTTATGCGCTTCGGGCTGACGCGCGATACCCTCGACGGCCTTACCCGTCGAAATACCCATACCGAGTCCCGCGCCTATACAAGCAAGCGCGGCGATACCGGCGCCCAGCGCCGCCATTCCTTCCAAACCGAGAAGGGATATAACGGGCATAATCGAATTTACCAAAAATTGCATAACGACCTCCGATTTACTCTATTGCTTCATTGATGAAGTTCATTGACAGGAACATAAACACATAGGACTGAATGAGCGCGTGGAACAGCGTAAACAACGGTTCCAATACCGCAGGCAATACATACGGAAAAAATCCGTAAACAATCTCCATTATCAAATAGCCGGAAAAAACACTGCCGAACAATCTGAGCGCCATCGAAAAAGGCACTACGCAGTCGGTGATAAGCGGTATCACGGGCGCAAAATGTTTCAGCCGCCGTGCGCGGTGCTTTACGATTCCCAATACCTGCACCATCAAAAACGTCACGGCGCCGAAAACTAAATCGCAGTTGAGATCGCTGAGCGGCGACCGCAGTCCGAATAACTCTATCAAAACGCCGAACATAATATACGCAGAACAGCAGAAGTATATAGGTCCGACGCTCTTGGAATATTTTTCGGTCAGCTCTTCCGAATCGGTTACGAACATACCGACCGCCCACTCCAAGAACATTCTGAGTGCGGACACTTTACGCACGTCTTTTTCCCACTTCGGGATCAAGAATATGCGCACGACCGCCGCGAATATCAACAGTAAAACCGTCACGATAACCGATGAAAACATCGTGACCGTGAAATCGAAATTACCTATCTTATAAAGCACCTTAGGTGCGATTTGCGGTAAATCGGCCATTGCAATAGTTATAACACTTTGATACGAGGAATGCAACTGTTTTGTGAACGATTACTATGTATTTTCGGTAATATTCGGCAAAAAAATTTCTATGTGTATTTGCCGTTACGAGTCGATCATCTGCAATTCAAATAGCAATCGAATGCGTTTTCTATATGATTTACGGTATTATCGTTCAAATAAACTTCAACTACATCAAACCGCACGGGAATATTAAATAAACGAAACTTCTTGATGTACTGCGACGTGACTTGCGAAATCTTTTTCACTTTTTCGTGTCCCACCGCTTCGGCAGGAGTGCCGTATTTAAGCGACAAACGCGATTTGACCTCTACCGCAATGAGCGTGCGCTCGTCTGTGGCGAAAATATCCACTTCGCCGATGTCTGTGGTAAAATTTCTGTCGAGCACACGGTAGCCGTGCGTTTCCAAATATTTTGCGGCTATGTCCTCGCCTTGTTTGCCGTGCGCGTTAACTCGTTTTTTACGAATTCCTATCATACCGCATTCTCCCCGTCAAGTGCGCTCACGTCTATAAAATTACCTATAAACGAACGCCTGTGTTCTGCCGTAGCACCGTACTTTTTAAGCGCCTCTATGTGTGCCGCCGTACCGTAACCCTTGTTTTTCGCAAAGCCGTACATCGGAAACTCTTCGTCCAGCCTGCGCATAAGCCGATCGCGCGCAACCTTAGCGATGATCGACGCCACCGCAACCGAATAGCTGTTGGCGTCGCCTTTGACAATAGGCGCATACGGAACAGATATGTCCAAACCTTTTACCGCGTCGACTATAGCGAAATCGGGTTTTTCTTTAAGTCCCTCGACGGCGCGTTTCATACCGAGTTTAGTCGCTTCCAGAATATTAATTCTGTCGATCGTCTCTCTGTCGATAAAAACCAAACAATAATCGGCTATACGTATTATATCTTCGTACAGCTTTTCTCTCTTGCTCTCGTTTAGCTTTTTGCTGTCGTCTACGCCGAACAAAGGCACTTCCGACGGCATTATGCAAGCACATACCGAAACGGGGCCGGCAAGCGGTCCGCGTCCCGCCTCGTCAACGCCGCACACAGTTTCGTATCCGAACGAATTATCGAACGCGATCATTCGCGCCGCACGTTCCACATCGGTCTCTCGAAC
Source organism: uncultured Christensenella sp. (assembly GCA_910577435.1). GTDB lineage: Bacteria > Bacillota > Clostridia > Christensenellales > Pumilibacteraceae > Anaerocaecibacter. The sequence continues at coordinate 18,693 of CAJTLV010000010.1, forward strand.
TTTAGACGGCTTATCCATACGCACGCTCCAAACATATTTTGCCGAGTCTACCTTTTCTGAAATCGTCGATAAGCGCGGCGGCGGCTCTGTCGTAATCGCACCCGCCGCCCCGTATCTTGAAGCCTCGCGCCGCTGCGATCACTTCCAATCCTTCCGCACCGACGATCTCCGCACCGTACCGTGCGATCAATATCGCCGGATCTATTCCGTTCAGCCTTTCGATAAGTTCCACAGCAAGCTCGCCGCTATCTATCACTTCATCGCGAATACTGCCGATTATGGCGAGATTAACGCCGACACGCCTATCCGTGATTTTCGGATACAGCGTTCCAGGTGTATCGAGAACGTCCAGCGTCTCGTCGACTCTCGCCCATTTCGCCGCACGCGTAACTCCCGCCTTGTCGCCCGTAACGAGCCGAGCTTTTCCGCACAGACTGTTGATGACTGTCGATTTACCCGTATTCGGCACGCCCAAAACAAGTGCGCGGACGTGCCTGTTGAGTCCGCGATTTTCCTGTTTTTCGATCGTCGATCTGCACGCAGTCTTTATTGCGGACAGGATCTTTTTCCGCGACGAACTGTCGGTGCCGTCTATCGCTATTGCGATGCGGTTGCCGCTCGACAGTTTATTCACCCACGCACCGACTTCGCTCTCAGGCGCAGTATCGGCTTTATTCAGCACGTATACGATCGGAACGGAGATCATAGCGTCGAATTTCGGGTTAAAGCACGAACGTACGGCACGGCAATCGAGCACGTAAAGAACGCAATCGCTTATGCGAAGATTGTTCTCGATTTCGCGCGTCGACTTTGCCATATGTCCGGGAAACCAATTAATCTCCATCGCCCGAACCTCTCTTCGCTTCCAGCAGATCGGCGCGCCTTGCGGCTGTCAGTTCGAGACTGCACTCGCGCCGAAATTTATCAATTTCCTTATGGTTGCCGCTCAAAAGAACTTCGGGAACTTTCATACCCATAAATTCCGGCGGACGCGTATATTGCGGATATTCGAGCAATCCGTCACCGAAACTGTCGGTCTCGTGAGACTCTGCACAGCCTAGCACGCCGTCCACAAAACGCGCCGCCGCGTCCACTACGACCATAGCGGCAAGCTCGCCGCCGGACAGTACGTAATCGCCGACCGAAATCTCACGGTCTATACAAAGATCGATCACCCGTTGATCCACACCCTCGTAATGTCCGCAGAGAATCAGTATTTTGTCGAACCCGCCGAGTTCTCTGGCGATCCCGTCGCTCAGCCTTTCTCCCGACGGCGACATATATATGCGAAGATACTCGTGATCCGGATCAACAGCGTTTATACAATCGAAAATCGGCTGTGCGGTCATAATCATACCGGCACCGCCGCCATACGGCGTATCGTCGCACTTGCCGTGCTTGTCCTTAGAATACGCCCGAATATCAACAGCCTCGAAATCGAGTATGCCGTTCTTTATCGCGCGACCGATGATGCTCTCGCCCAAACAGCCGAACATTGCAGGGAACAACGTAAGCACCCTAATCTTCATATACAGCCACCTCGTCGAATGCCCCGCCGTCGACGGCAAGTGTGCGCTCATTCTCCGAATATTCGGCGTTAAGCGCACGAGTAAACGCGAACGACAAATCTTTGCCGTCCGCAAGTCGCACCGAAACCACATCCGCCGCACCGAAATTTTCGACGCGCGTTATCTTTCCGATCTTCTCCTCTCCGTCAGCGCGACGCACCGAAAGCGCCGCGCCTATAAGATCGGCAATATAAAATTCGCCCGCATCAAGCGGCGCCGCCGCCGCACGCTCTATGGTAATAAACGCGTTGCGCAAAGATTCGGCGCCGTTTCTGTCGTTTACTCCGTCGAACTTAACGTAAGCATATCCGCCGAGAACGCGAACGCTTTTAACTTTGTATACCCGCGCACCGACGGTAAGCGTTTTGAAATCGAAAAATCTGTTCGGCTCGTCGGTCAACGGCTCTACCTTGACTTCGCCGTTTATGCCCTGCGGCTTTAATATTCGCCCGATTTCCATATGTAATCCCACTCGAAAACTCAATGCCGAAAAACAGCGTTACCGCGCACGACGGCGCGGTAACCATTAACCGAATTTACTCTTCGATCTCGACCGAGTAATTCTTGCCGAGTTTTGCGGACGCGGCCTTGACAACGGAGCGGATAGACTTTATGATTCTGCCCTGTTTGCCTATGACCTTGCCCATATCGTCTTTTGCGACGCGAACAATTACGGACGTTCCGTCCTCGTTTTCGACTACGGAAACGCTTTCCTTATCGTCGACAAGCGCCGTGACGATGTATTTGACAAGCTGCGTCATAAATTAGTCCGCCTTTTTCTTCTTGTCGACTTTGGTCTTTTGAGTGGACTTCTTGGTCGCAAGCACGCCCGCATCTACGAGAAGCGAACGAACGGTGTCGGTCGGTTGCGCGCCGTTGGCAATCCATTTTTTCGCTTTCTCCGCGTCGAGTTTGAGCCCGTCGTCGAGATGCGGATCGTATGTGCCGAGCACCTCGATGAATCTGCCGTCGCGCGGCGAACGGGAGTCCGCTACGATTATGCGATAGAACGGCGATTTATGATCGCCCATACGCGTAAGTCTGATTTTTACCATTTTTATTTCTCCTAAAATATGTTATTACGTCATTTGAAACGACGTTTTTGACGAATGATTTTTTGCTGCATTTGCGGCATTTTACCCGAATTGGCGGCTTTTAGCATTTCGCGCGTCTGATCGTATTGTTTAAGCAAAGCGTTGACTTCCTGAACGCTTGTGCCACTGCCGGCGGCTATGCGTTTTCTGCGCGACGATTTTATTATTTCGGGATGAGTGCGCTCATACGGCGTCATCGACAGGATTATCGATTTGTACTTGTTTATACGTTCGTCGACCATCTTAGAGTCCACGTTTGCCTTGCTCATTCCGGGAATCATTGCGACGACGTCGTTTATGTCGCCCATCTTGGCAAGCGATTTGAACTGCGTCAAAAAGTCCTCCAGCGTGAACTTGTTTTCGCGCATACGCTTTTCCATTTTTTTCATTTCTTCTTCGGAAACAGCTTCTTGCGCTTTTTCGATGAGTGTCAGCACGTCGCCCATACCGAGTATTCGCGACGCCATACGGTCTGGATAGAACGGTTCGATATCGCTCGCTTTTTCGCCAGTGCCGCAGAATTTTATCGGCTTACCCGTGACGGAACGAATAGACAGCGCCGCGCCGCCGCGCGTATCGCCGTCGAGCTTCGTAAGGATAACACCCGTGATTTCCAACTCTTCGTTGAAAGTTTTAGCAACATTTACCGCGTCTTGACCGGTCATAGCGTCTACGGTCAACAGTATTTCGACGGGAGAAGTCGCTTTCTTGATGTCTTTGAGTTCGGTCATCAACTGCTCGTTAATGTGCAGTCTGCCCGCAGTGTCTATTATGACGGTATCGTAACCGAGCCTTTCCGCCTCTTTCAGCGCCGCCGAAGCGATTTTTACGGGATTGCCGGCGCCCTGTTCGAATACGGGAATATCGACCTTTTTCCCTACGACTTTAAGCTGTTCGATAGCGGCAGGTCGATAAACGTCGCACGCCGCGAACAGAGGTTTTTTGCCCTGCTTCGTAAGATAACTGCCAAGCTTGCCGCAGAACGTTGTTTTACCGGCGCCTTGAAGTCCGCACATCAATATTACCGTAGGCGGTTTTTGCGCTATCTCCAACTTGCTGTTGGTAGAACCCATAAGCTCTATCAGCTCGTCGTTTACTATCTTCACGACCTGCTGTCCGGGCGTAAGCGATTTCAAAACAGCCTCGCCGACGGCCTTTTCGGACACGCGCGCAACAAAGTCTTTTACAACCGCATAGTTGACGTCGGCTTCCAACAGCGCGATGCGTATCTCGCGCATTGCCTGCTTTATATCGCCTTCGGTCAGTTTGCCGCGCGATGTGATTTTCGAAAATACGTTACCGAGCTTTTCGGCAAGAGATGAAAATAATCCCATACTGTCCTCTAATCAAGTTCGCCGACAATCGCACCGATCTCGGCTTTGACCGTTTCGAAACCGTCGCCCAACTCCGATAATAGTTTGTCAAGCGCCAGCGACAACCTGTCCGAACGCGCGACAAGTCCGACCTTTTGCTCATAATCTTTAAGCAACGTTTCGGCACGCTTTATACTGCAAAGCGCCGCCTGTCTGGTCACACCCTCGTTTTCCGCAATCTCGGCGAGAGACAGATCGTCGTCGTAATAGCTTCGTATCATTTTGAGCTGATGTTCGGTAAGCAACGCGCCATACGCGTCGCATAACCTGCTTACGGTCAAATCCTTTGCCATAAATCAATAGCTGTAAAGCATTTCTACTTTACAGCTACATTATACACCATATTAAAATATTACGCAACTGTTTTAATGCGTCATAACGACTATTTTCAATAATATATTTTACTTACTCGTCCATTATCCCGTCGACAAAATCCTTTGCGTCGAAGTCTTCGAGATCGTCTATTCCCTCTCCGACTCCCACATAAACGACGGGCACTTGCAGTTCGCTCGCGATAGCCAGTACAACGCCGCCCTTAGCCGTGCCGTCCAGCTTTGTCAAAATAATGCCGTCAATATCGATTGCTTCGTTAAATATATCCACTTGCGCTATGGCATTCTGTCCGGTGGTCGCGTCTAGAACGATATAGTTGAGAATCATAGCGTCCGGAAGTTCGCGACTCGTAACGCGCGAAATCTTTTTAAGCTCTTCCATAAGATTTTTCTTATTATGGAGCCTGCCCGCAGTATCGACGAGAAGCACGTCTCCGCCCTTGCTTTTTACGCTCTGCGCCGCATCGTAGACTACGGCGGCTGGATCGGCGCCCTCCGCGTGTTTTATCACTCGTACGCCCGCGCGCTCCGCCCAAACGGAAAGCTGATCGGCGGCTGCGGCTCTGAACGTGTCGGCGGCAGCGATGGTCACGGATTTTCCCTGCGACTTAAACTTTTTGGCGAGCTTGCCGATAGCCGTTGTTTTACCGACGCCGTTCACACCCGACAGCATAATCACAAGCGGATATTTGTATTCGGGTTTTTCGTTTGCCTCCAAAAGATCGACGAGTATTGTTTTAAGCACATCGCGCACCTTTGCGGTGTCTCTTATGTGCTGTCTGTCTATTTCCTCTTTCAAAGAATCCATTATCGAATCGGTGCTTTCCGCACCTATATCCGACGTTATCAATATCTCTTCGAGCTCGTCGTAAAAATCATCGGTCAGCACTCCGCCCGTAAACAGCTTATTCAGCTTGTAGGCGATCGCTTCTTTCGTCTTTTTAAGCCCTTCTTTTATCTTTGAAAAAAAGCCCATAATTCAATCCGTCTCCAATCGTAAATTGACATACACAGCGAATAACTTAAATGCGCCTCGATCAAGCGTCGCCCGGCATAGCGTACTTACTCGCTTCGGACAGACGCACCGATACGATCGTAGTAACGCCGACCTCTTCCATCGTCACGCCGTAAAGACAGTCTGCTTGCTCCATAGTCGGCTTTCTGTGCGTAATAACGATAAACTGCGTGTCCTGAGAATATTTTTTCAGATAAGACGCGAACCGTCCGACATTGGCATCGTCGAGCGCCGCCTCTATCTCGTCGAGCAAGCAGAAAGGCATCGGACGAAGCTGCAGAATAGCAAACAGTATCGCGATCGCAGTGAGCGTCTTTTCTCCGCCTGACAAAAGCGAAATGGATTGCAAATTCTTTGACGGCGGCTGCGCTTTTATTTCTATTCCGCGCGCCAGAGGATCGTCGTTTTCGGTAAGTTCCAAATCAGCAGTACCGCCGTTGAACATCTCGCGGAAAACCTCGCGGAAATTTGCGCGTATTTTTTCGAAACAGTCATTGAAATCACGGAGCATCGTATCCGATATTTCTTTCAGCACGCGCTCTTCGTCGGCTATGCTCTTGATGAGATCGTCGCGCTGTGTAACGCGTTCGGTGTACGTTTTGGAAAGTTCCCGAACTTCCTCTATGGCGTTCTCATTGATGTTGCCAAGATTGCTTATGCGCCGCCGCAACTTGAATATTTCGATCTCTCCGCTTTCTGCGTCGTAGTTCTCGTCTTTATACTGCAAACAGTCTTCATATCCGAGTCCGTACGCTTCTGAAACACGCTGTTGCATTGCCTCCATATCGGAGTCGACGCGTGCAAGCAATATTTCCTGCTCGTGCTTTTTCTCCGTAAGTTGGCTGATCGCGTCACTGCACTCCATACGCGCATTGTCCGTATCCGCCGCCTTCCGATTAAGATCGGCGCGGTAATTGGTCAAATCCGACAGCTTGGCGTTAAGTTCGCCTATACGTTTCGAGTGACCTTCGCCCTCGCTCTCGGACATTGTACCCAGCCTGTCGTTAAGCTCTTGCAGAGTGCGGTTGTTGCCGAGTATCGACATATTGTTATTTTCTATACTCTGTGCGGCCAGCACCGCCTCGTTTTTGAGTCGGGAGATTTCCGCTTTGAGCGTATCCACATCTTTACCGAGCGTAACTATTTTGAGGTTCGCATCAGATACCTTGTCGCGCAATGCGTCGCGCGCTATTCGCAAATTTTCACACTCGCGTTGACTGCGGTCGTCCTCTTCGGTACGACGATCGGTGCCGAGTTCGTCCTGCGTCTTTTCCACAACGTCAATATCGGATGTTATCTCTTCTATACGCGCCGACAGCTTATTAAGCATTTCCGCATCGGCGGTGCGTTCGCGCTCCAATACGGACAGTTCGTCGACTAACTTCGAATGCTCTATGTTTTGCGCCGCCTCGATAACCTCGTACTCGTGAATGTCTTCGGTAATTTCCTTGATGCGCCGTGACAAATCGCCGCTTTTTGCCGATAATTTGTCATATTCGGACTGTAATACGCCGACTTTGACTTTAAGCTCGTCGACACGGGCGGCAACCTCTTTGATTTCGCGCTCTCGAGCAAATACGTTGGAGTCGTCCGACTTTTTACTTCCGCCGACGAGCGAACCCTGCGGAAGCGCCAAATCGCCGTCAAGCGTCACTATGCGGAAAGCATAGTTGCAATCTTTGGCAAGCGCGATTGCCGTGTCGATATTATCGACAATAACGGTGTTGCCCAAAAGACCGCTTATGATATTTTCATATCTCGGATTATAGTTAACTACACTCGTCGCAACACCGAAACAGCCCTCCCTGTTCAACTTGGACATAAGATTGTCGGGAAGCGAACGCGGCTTATAGCTCGTGAGCGGGAGGAATGTGGCGCGACCGTACTTTTTTACCTTTAAGTATTCTATGAGCCTGCGCGCATCGTTTTCGTTTTTTGTTATAATGTGGTTTTTCGCAGCTCCGAGTACAGTATCGATAGCCGTCTCGAACCCATCTTTTATCGACATTACCTCGCCGACGATATCGCACATAGCGTTGCGTATCACTTCGTCGTTCTTTGCGTCTTCGCGCAATTTACGAACGGAAAGATCATAGCCCTCCATAGACGACTTCAATCCTTCGAGTATCTTTTTGCGATAGCTGTCGTGCGAATAACTTTCTTTGACTTCGGCAAGTTCATCGGACACGGTTTTAAGCCGTTCGACACATTCGCCGTGAGCCGCAGTTTTCTGCTCCTTTTCCAAGATAAGCGCCGATTTTTCGTCGGACATTGTTTTGAGCGATTCCGATAACTCGGACACTTTATCCCGACTCATTTCTATGCGGATTTCGGACTGCTCTATGCGACCTTGAATTATCTTACAACGATCGGAAAGTGCGGCACGCTCCGCAGTAAGCTCGCCCATACTCTGTCTGACCGACGCCTTACGCTCCATAGCGTCGAGAAGTGCGCGGCGGGCGCTTTCTATTTTGCGCTCTTCTTCGGATACGCGATCCGCAGCCGCCAGATATTTCGCATTGAGTTTTTCGTAGTCTTCGAGCAACGCTTGGTGCGCATCCGTCTTTTCGCGCAATTCGACCTGCAATCTGTCCGCATCTTGAGTAAGCGAATTATAGTTATCGCCAAGCGTCGCGTTCGCGGAAATGAGCGCCTCGTTCTGCCCCGTGATATTGCGTATCTGTTGAGACAGCAACTCTACTTGTCCCGCGATCTTCTCCTTATCTACGGACAAATTCATCAATTCGGCTCTGTACGCTTCGAGATTCCGCTCTATCGACTGCGCCTCTTCCATCGCCGCAACGTGCGCGGCAGATGCCGCGTCGTATTCGGATTGCTTTGCTTTTATCCGATTTTCGAAATCATCGATCGCGGAGTTGAGCCTGTCCTTTGTCTCTGCCGCCGTTTCGTATCTGTTTATATACGAATTTATCTCGTGATATTTGAGTTTTTCTTTAAGATCGTTATACTGCCGCGCCTTTTCGGCTTGACGGGAAAGCGGATCGAGCCGCTTGCAGTCCTCGTCGATAAGCATATTTATCTGCGTAAGGTTGGTGCGAACACGCTCAATGCGCCGCTCCGCCTCCACTTTTTTATATTTGTATTTGCTGATACCCGCAGCTTCCTCGAATATGGATCGGCGGTCTTCGGGTTTACTGCTTATAAGCTCGGTAACTTTGCCCTGACCGATTATTGTGTAACCCTCGCGGGCAAACCCCGCATCGCGCATCATCTCGGTGATGTTACGCAAACGGCAAAGACTGCCGTTTATATAATATTCGCTCTCACCCGACCTGAACAGCTTGCGCGTGATAACAACCTCTTCATAGTCGTAAGACGGGAATAACGATTTGTTTTTATTGTCGAAAGTAAGCGAAACTTCGGCATATGACAGCGCGCCGCGCTTCTTTGTTCCGTTGAATATAACGTCGGACATCGAAGAACCACGCAAAAGTTTGGCGGATTGCTCGCCGAGAACCCACCGCACCGCGTCCGCTACGTTGCTCTTACCGCAACCGTTCGGACCGACTATTGCCGTTATGCCTTCGCCGAACTTTATGTCCAGCTTGTTCGCAAAGGATTTGAAACCCGCAAGGGACAGCTTCTTAAACTTCAAAATCGTATATCTCGCCGTTTACTACGCATATTGCCGCCATAGCGGAATTATACGTTTAACAGTATAACACGCCGATGAAAAAAAATCAATTATTTGCATTGTCAAATTTACACGAATTTTGAATTCGAATAAACCGCAATCGGATTTTATCCGTTCAGCTCCGTCACCGCCGCGCGAGCCGCTTCATAACGCGATGCCTGCTTCGTAATACCTTCGCCGCACAGTTTCTTTCCGTTTATTATTACGGTAGTTCTGAATCCACCGTCGATCGACTCGGTTACAAACTCCAAACCTATACGCGCATTGTCCGCCGCTGTTTCGAGTTCGGTTATATAGTCACGCACAGGCTCGACGGCGCCGAAAAATATCTTGTCCAGAAGCGTTCTGCACGCATCTATACCGCCGTCGAGATATACCGCGCCCACCAAAGCCTCGAACAGATCGGAACGCGCTTTTTCGGAGAACGCGGACTTATCGACTCCCGCACCTACGCGCAAAAAATCCATAAGACCGAGCGCGTTGACTATTTTAGACAACGGCTTTCTGGACACTATCGATGAACGCCGTGCCGATAATGCGCCCTCGCTTCCGCCGTCCTCTCGGAACAGCTTTTCGCCGACAATAAAATTGAGCACGCAGTCGCCCAAAAATTCTATGCGCTCGTTATCCGTCGCTTTGTGCTCGTTTACATACGAGGAATGCGTAAAGGCAGCCTCGACATATGACGAATCGGAAAATTCATAACCGATCCGCCGCTCCAATTCGCAAAGTCCCGTCACGCGTTCTCCGCCGCAAGCGTCGTATTATATTCTGTGACGGCGCGATTGATTTCGTCTATAAGATTGTGTTCATACATCTTGATGATATTGTTTATAGAAGCGGCAGTCGATACCTCGTTGGACGAGCCGTGCGTCTTTACGACGAGCTTGTTCACACCGAGAAACGCCGCGCCTCCGTACACGTGATAGTCCATTCTCGATTTGAGACCTTTAAGCTCCTTTTTCATAAACAGCGCGCCGAGCTTGGAACGGGCACTCGATTTGATTGCGCCTTTCACCTGTCCCATTACCATTTTCGCCGTTCCCTCGATAGACTTTATCAAAACATTGCCCGCAAATCCGTCGCTTATGATAACATCGTAATCCCCCGTCAACGCATAACGCGCCTCCATATTACCGACAAAGTTAAGCGGCAGATTCTTTATAAGCTCGAACGCCGCTTTCGTGCGCTCGTCGCCCTTCTTATTTTCGGTACCGACCGACAAAAGCCCGACGGTGGGATTGGCTACTCCGAATACCGCTTTTACATACGCGGATGCCATAAGCGCAAATTGAGCCAGGAACTCCGGTTTACTGTCAACATTAGCGCCGCAGTCGGCAACGCAAAGCGCCTTACCTTCGACAGCCGTCGGCATTCCGGGCGACGCCAGAACGGGACGAAGCACGCCTTTCATCCTGCCTATCAAAAGCGTTGCCGCCGTAAGAACGGCACCCGTACTGCCGCCGCTCACAAGCCCTATCGCGTCGTCGTTGTTTTTCAAAATATCAATAGCTTTGACAAGCGACGAGTTCGGCTTTTGACGGATTGCGTGCGTCGGACTGTCGTCATTGGTTATTACGTCCGGCGCATTCTCGACAAAGAGATTGGGCGCCCCGCCTATATCGGGATACTTTTCTATAAGCGCGCCGTCGCCGACAATGACTATGCGATAATCGGGGTGTTGTTTTGCTGCGGCAAGCGCGCCGCCTATCATTTTTTCGGGGGTGTCGCAACCGCCGATGTCAACTATAATATCCATAATAATATACTCCGTAAAATGCAAACGCCTGTATATACACAAAAAAATCGGGCGAATCGCTCGCCGTACATATGCTTTATAACAATAAAAAAAGATACCCCGTATACATCGGGGTAAATTTTATTAGTCGTTGTCTTGTTTTTCGGCTAGTTTGAGCTCACCGTCATAATAACCGCAAGAGGGACAAACCCTGTGCGATCTTATCAACTGACGACACTGCGGACACTCTACAAGATTGGGAGTCGACAGTTTCCACTGCGAACTGCGGCTGTGAGTCCTCTGTTTAGAAGTCTTATGTTTAGGTACCGCCATACCACACCTCCTTAATTTACCATATGAGTATAACCCATCCGAAAATAATTGTCAAACATTTTGGAGCTGTTTGTAAGTAAAATATAACACTTTATCGAAATTTATCGAGCTTTGTTCATCATACATCGAGAGCATTCTCTCTTTCCGGAAACATTTCGAATACTCTCCGCGTACACAAACAGGTATTTGCATAAAAACATTTTTTCGATTTTAATTAAAAATGCTTGACAATACCTTTTATTAGTGGTATATTTACTATGCTGATTTGACACAGCGTGTCAAAAAGGCGCTATGCGGAAGTGGCTCAGTTGGTAGAGCATCACCTTGCCAAGGTGAGGGTCGCGGGTTCGAGTCTCGTCTTCCGCTCCACATTAACGGTCGCAAGACCGTTTTTTATTTGCAGTCGTCACTCAATACGCAGATAGCGTTTCAACCTAAAAGCAAATATGGAATACAATAAAGTAATGTACGGCGGACTGCGTGCGATTTCGGAACGGCGCGTCATCCGCAGCGGCATAAAGCCGAATCACATCGGTTTTGAATACCTCACGGATTGCGTAACCGTCAAAGCGCTGTTTCCCGATATGCCGCTGACAGCTATCTACACACGTGTGGGAGAGTTACGCGGCGTGAGCAAAACAACCGTCTCGGACGGAATTTATTATGCGATATGTCACTCCGCCCGATTTCGCGAAAATCTGGAACAAAAGGAACACATCACTCTACTCGACTGCGACGTGTATGCGGGATTCGTGATTTCCCGCTTCGCCATCGAAGCAAGACGCGAGTATTTCGAAGAGGATTTCAAAGCGGAATAAAAATTTTACCGAAATTGAAAAATATGCGTTATTTTTCTTGACAAAACAAAAAGTATGTTGTATAGTATTTAAGCTAAGCGCGTAGGGTTATGGACCTTTAGCTCAGTTGGTTAGAGCAACCGGCTCATAACCGGTTTGTCCGGGGTTCAAGTCCCTGAAGGTCCACCAATTTGTGGCCCGGTAGTACAGATGGTTAGTACGCCAGCCTGTCACGCTGGAGGTCGAGGGTTCAAGTCCCTTCCGGGTCGCCAAAATTTGCCTCGGTAGCTCAGTCGGTAGAGCAAGGGACTGAAAATCCCTGTGTCGGTGGTTCGATTCCGCCCCGAGGCACCACAACCTGCGAAGATGCCGAAGTAGCTCAATTGGTAGAGCAACTGACTTGTAATCAGTAGGTTGCGGGTTCAAGTCCCTTCTTCGGCTCCAAAGCCTCCAATCGGAGGCTTTTATTTTTATTGTAGGACTTGAACCCGCAAGGACGCTCTAACCTATCCACTTTCATTCATTTCAAAAGAAGTACGATAAATTTATATATGTGCCGTTAAAACTCTTGACAAAGAGTCTTTGGTGTGATAATATTATATAGCTTTCTAAGCACCCTTAGCTCAGTTGGTAGAGCAACTGACTCTTAATCAGTGGGTCCAGAGTTCGAGTCTCTGAGGGTGTACCACTTCTAAGCTTAAATCGAACAGCAATCAAGTTTGATTTAGGCTTTTTGCTTGCTTGAATATATAATGTGAAAGTAGCGGTTTATGCGGTAAAAGCCGTTTAACAGATAAATGCAACCTCAGCGCAGAACGATAATTTCGCATTTATAGCCCTTCAACACGCTTCTGCTATGCTCTTATGCCGTCTAGCGAGAGTGTCTGTTTTATTCTCACATTTATACGTGGATGCCAAGTTAATTGGTTAACTATCATTCGCTTGATATTTTATTCAAATTATGATATAATCAATAAAACAAATTGTTGGAGAAGCGAATGATAAAATTAGTTGATATTCTTGAAATCGCAGAAAGCGATTATCAAAAATATAAAGTTCATTTTGCGACGGAAGAAACTAATAAACGTATACCATATGAAAAATTTTTAATCGGCAAATTCGACGAATGGCAATCTTTCCAAACGAGAAAAAATTTTGAAAGGGATTATGTAATATCATTGATTTACTATGAAAAAGACACTTGGCTTTTCTGCGGAGTTTATAAAGTAAACCATAAAAATACGCAGGCCAAACAACGGCATAATGGAAAGAGTTGTTATCATTACGATTTATCGCTCGTTAATAGCCAAAAAGATTTGATCGGTAGAGTTTTCATAAATTACAATAAGAATTTCCGCGCTTCTTATATAAATTTAGAATTAGCGCAAGATGATGGGAAAAGGCTTGCTGATGTAATCTGTATATCTTCAATTTCAGATAAAAAAGTTACAATAAATGATTTTGACGGCTTTGATAATATAAACATTCCTTATCAAACATTAAAATATATTGTAGAAAATAACATACCGAGTTGGAAAACCGCCCTTTCAAATGTAAAAGGTGTTTACATAATTGTCGACACGCGCACAGGCAAACAATACGTTGGAAGTGCTTACGGCAATGAATGCATTTGGAAACGTTGGTCTCACTATGCAAAAAATGGTCACGGAGACAATATTGAGCTAAAACAAATCATAAAGATTAATGGTGATGACTATAAAAACTATTTTAAGTATTCGATTTTAGAAGTATGTAATATGAATTTAGGTAACGAGTATATAATAAGCCGTGAAACATATTGGAAAGAAGTTTTGATGACACGCCGATTCGGTTTGAATAAAAATTAAAGGCGGTATATTAATGATAATTGATTTTGAGAAAAAGTTCACGTCATTCTGCCACAACAACTTAGATCTAACGAGCTCGTTGTATGCTGAATCATATCAGTCTTTTTCGGTAATAATTATTGATTGCATTTATTCCCTGAGAGCAAAATACTTCGCCGTTACCGTACCCGTAGTAAACCGCTATGCCGATAGATTTATGAATGGCGATAGTCACGCCAGCGGTGACAATCTTACTGATTTTATTAAGCATATTGATGAGAGCGGGGGCTGTATCGCTTTTGCACACGATATTCTAAAAAATCGGCAGCAATTGAGTGGTAGATTTAAATCCGAAGTATGTTATGATCTTGCTAAAAAATTAGCAAGCATACATATAGAAACTATAGATGACTTTCAAAATTTTCAATATACGGAGATCTTAGAAAGTGTTATTCGTTCAATAAATGGTATCGGCGACGCAGGCCTTAACTATTTATTTATGCTTGCCGGCGACCCGAATCGCTGTAAACCCGACGTACATATTCATCACTGCATAAAAGACGCTTGCGGTTACGATATTTCAAACGATGAGTGTCAGAAATTATTGACTGCCGCTGTCGCGCAATTAAAATCTCAATACAGTAATATGACCGTTCGACTTCTGGACGGTATAATCTGAAAAAAAATATCAAGCAAAACAAGATAATCGTAGCTAAAACCATTCAATTTGCGTTCCAACAATATTATGCCTAACTTCAAAACTATATGGCTGGAAATTACAAGGAAATCATTTACTATGCAATCAAATGTTACAGAACAAAATAACTCGACAGAGCGGCATAGCCAAAACTTATGAGCGAATTACGACACGCAACACACGACGAAGTGCCACCGCTTATAGACGGCAACTGCACCGTTCTCCTGCTCGGGTCTATGCTCTCGCCCAAGTCGGCGCAAGAACGGTTTTATTACGCTCACCCGCAAAACAGGTTTTGGCGGGTGCTGTCCGGCGTTTACGGGCGCGCCTTTCCTTCCACTCGCGAAGAGCGCGCAGAGCTCGCGCTCTCGTGCGGCGTTGCGCTATGGGACGTTATATACAGTTGCGACATAGTCGGCGCTTCGGACAGCACGATAAAAAACGTAGTATATAACGACATCGACGGACTACTTTCCGCGTACAAGAATATAACGCGCGTTTATGCGACGGGCGGCAAAGCGTTCGAGCTTTTGCGCAAGTACGCCAAAACGGCAAATAATAACATTATAGCATCGGCAGGTCGGTTGCCGTCCACAAGTCCGCTTAACTGCGGAACTTCCCTATCAGCACTTATAGACGCATATTCTGTTATCAGATCGTAGCTATTTCCTATAATAAAATTTACCGCGCCGTGCAATACGGTGCGGTTTGATCACTTTTCGAGCTTTTCGTCATCGCCGAAGAGCGCTATGTAGTTATCGATAAGGCGCGCGCGCATAGGTATGCGCATACTCTTTGTTGCATTTATGACGCTTCGGTAATACCACGCAATACTGTCTTTATCTGCGCCGAACCGCGTCCACATCTTTTCGCCGACGCGCGCATAATCGTAAACCATACTCTGCAAGTTGGAAAGTTTATCGGCCAGACAAATCATTTTTGCCTCGACGCTCGCAGTTTTCAGTTTATCGACAGTACGCTGCTTTCGTTCGTACCACGACTTGCTTTTATCTTCGGATTCTGACGCAACCATATCCGCGATCTTTACGCCGAACTGTTCGACAAGTTCTTCATACGTCGTTTCTGTATCTTCGAGCGTGTCGTGAAGAACACCCGCCGCAATGCAATCATATTCGCAACCGCTTTCCGTCAAAAACAGCATAACTTCTGCCGGATGAACGATATACGGCGCCTCGCTTTGCTTGCGCGTTTGATTTTTATGCTTTATTGCCGCGAACTCGATCGCCTTATGAAGCAGCATTTCCGAATTCATAGGCTATCCTCTATTTATGCCCGACAACAGGTAGTCCGCATTCGATTATGTCGGATGCCACAGTGAGATAATCCACTCTCGCGTTATCCATATCTCCCGCGTCCGCCGCTTTCGATATGACCGCGTCGAACGGAACTGTACCGAGCATAGGCAAACGAAACTTTTCCGCAACGGCGGCTGTCTTCCCCGCACCGAATATATCGATGCGTTTTTTGCAATCGGGACATACGACATAACTCATATTCTCGATAATGCCGAGTACGGGTATTTTCATCATATTAGCCATATTGACCGCTTTTTCGACTATCATCGAAACAAGCTCCTGCGGCGTCGCGATAATGATAATACCGTCGATCTTTATCGATTGGAAAACGGTAAGCGGAACATCGCCCGTTCCCGGCGGACAGTCGATGAACATATAATCGATGTCGCCCCAGATCACATCCGTCCAGAATTGCTTGACCATACCCGCGATGATCGGTCCGCGCCAAACAACCGGATCGGTCTCGTTTTCGAGCAAGAGATTGGACGACATTATTTTTATACCGCCCTTGCTTTCCGCAGGGTAAATTCCGTTCTCGTCGCCAACGACGCTACCGCTCACGCCGAACATTTTAGGCGCGGACGCACCCGTAATATCCGCATCAAGCACCGCGCACTTATACCCTTTACCGTTCATTGCCGACGCAAGCAGTGCCGTGACGGCGGACTTACCTACGCCGCCCTTGCCGCTCATAACGGCTATTACGCGCTTAATGCGCGAAAGCTCGTGCGGTTTTTCGGTATGCGGTACATCGCATTCCTTATTACAACTTGCGCAGTTGTGATCGCATTCACTCATCTGAATAATTCACCTTTATCCCTTTCTGTATTTATGCCGAACAAATATTCGAGTCCGACTACACCGAACTTTCCGAATCTATTGCAACACTCGTTTTCACGGTCTCGACGCTACCCGACTTTTCATTTTTTTCATTGAGAACGTCAGCTTCTATTATAGCCAGCATAATCGAATAATATAGCAAATGTTGCGGCGAAGTCATTGCTATATCGAGCAAAGCATTACACAACATAGCAAGCACCGAAAGCGCCACAAACACCCGTCCAACAGTAAGTTTTGCCGAAAAAACCAGCCTTACTGTTTTATATCTGTGATAAACATACGCCGCAAAACCGATTATTCCCGCACAATACAAATAAGTCAACGGTGTGCAATGGAACGAATAATACCAGTGATCGGTAGAATATAGAAACGTCAAACCCGCTCCGAATATAGGATTATCTTTCCACGCCGCAAATCCCTGCCGCCACAGCGAAAATCTACCGCTGTCGCCGAAGTTTCCGTTCGCCATATTTGTGAAAACTTCTACTATTTTACCGCGCAACAATATTGCGACGGCAATCACACCGACAAGCGCTATTCCGGTTATAATCCAATACCCGATTCGACCTTTCTTGATCTTAAAGCAAAGAGCGATCATAACAATCAACGTGCCGGGTATTGCCACTAATTGAGCAGCCCGCGATCCCGTCGCTATAGTACACAATACTTCGAGCGCGACCAGCAACAAAAACAGATAGCCGTGCTTATACTTACAAACCAGATAAAACGTCATCGGGATCGCAATGACGACAAACGCAACGCTTGTGTTCGGTCCAGCATAACCGAAATAACAGTATGATTTGGGATCGGTCAAATCAAAGTCGTTGATAGCATAACGATGTAATATTGCCGCCGCGATAACCGCAACGACTGCGACCATAGCGTAAGCGAAATATGTAACGGTTTTTTCTTTTTTGTATTCTCCGCAATTGATCATCATAGAGTATGGAAAATACATTGTCAGCGCGATAGGCAAAGCCATTATCAAACAGCTTGTCGTATATGTAGGCGAAAACAAACCGCCTACAATAAGCACCCCGCTGCACAGTGAAATAGGAACCGTCAGATATGCTCGCTTAAACATTCTCTTCCATTTGCCGTAATATACGATATTAAACGCCAAAGCGAGAACCATACAAGCCAAAGCGATACACAAAAACAAAATACTCGGAACATTATTATAGTGTCCCGTTTGCGGCATTGTCTCTTCGGACACGACAAAAGAGCACATCAATAAAAAAGGCACCAATACGTATGAGTTGTTACAAAACAATAAAGCTGGAACGAGCAAAACCGTAAGCAGACAAGCTCCGACGACAGGTATATTAAGCGAATGACACAGTATACATACCGCAGCGATCGCCGCAGAGTACCAAGGGGTATTGATGTACTTATCCGCCCATCGTCCGAAACGACTGTTCACTATCTTGTCGAATTTCTCACGCATAAATAAATTATAACCCCGTCTGCGGGATTAGTCAATCGATTTTTGACTAAAACTTGATTTTATCCCCCACGAGGCGTTTAGCGAACGACAGCATAAGTTCATTTGCCGCACACGCATCCTCGCCGCTCCACAATATCGAAAAGCAGTGGTTCGACGTTAAATGCCGCGCGCCGTAATACTCGCAATATACATCGAGTTCGCCCAATTTTTCTATAAGAGTCTCCGCCTGTCCCTTGCAAAGCAGATCTTGCGGTGCATATACGATAAACGACGGCGGAAATTTATTGTTTATGAACTTGGACGGCATACATATATTCTTATTCTCAAACCTGTCGAACTCCTTACGGCTTATTCCGACAAAACTCAGGAACACACCGTCGTCGATGTCGAGGATGTATTTGGTGCTCAATACAGTATCCAGATCGAACAATCCGCAAACTAACAGCGCCCCGATAAATTTACAGCGCAACGGTTCAGCAAACTCGTCATTGAATGTCTTATTAGTGCTTATCGTCGCAAGCATTGCCGAATAGTATCCGCCCGCACTGTCGCCCGCAATCAGAATTTTATCTCTGTCAATAGATAACTTTTCGGCGTTATCATAAACATAATTCGCCGCAACGATAAGTTGATTGACAGGCGTCGGAAATGTAAATTCGGGCGCGAGTCCGTAATTGACATTGATGACGGTAAAGCCGTTGATCGCCAGCCACTGAGACTGACCCTTGCGGTATTTTTTATCGCCTGCCGAAAAACCGCCGCCGTGAATCAAAAACACAACCGGTTGCTTTTCGTTGGTTTTCACACGATATAAATCCATCGTGCAAGTTTCGGGAAGCGTCGGGTCATAAACTATGTCCTTTATCGTCTCTATCGCCGCTATATCGTCTTTGGAAAGATACGGACACGACTTAGTTGTCGAACCCGTTATCGCGTCCACAGCTCGAAACAGCGCCTTCGACGCCCTTATAGAGCGGCGGCGCTTTCTTTGTTCCAACTTCGACGGTTCCAAAGCTGTTTCGTCATCGTAATCTTCGCCCGTAAAATCGAATTCTATATCGCCATCGAAATTTTCGTCTACGCCGAGTTCGACATTCTTTTTGCTGATTTTTTTCCTAGCCATAAAACCCACCTAGCCGATTTTTATATATTGTACTCATTAACCGACGGTATGTCAAGAGGTTTGACGTATTTAAGCACAAACATACGCTAACAATGCGGCATATTTCACAACAACAATATTGTCCATATATTTCATAATATTGCCGTTATCGGTTATCGTAAACAAGCCTGCCTCGTCCTGTGTGATAAACACAGATTAAATATAATCACATTGTACAACTTGAACGGAAAAGCGATCTTGCAACCGCCGTCGTACTCCGCATATCGAATATCGTCATTGAATTTCTATAAGAATTCCGGAATATCCATTATAACCCAATCAAAAGCTAATTCCATTAATCGTAATATTTTCCGAAAAATAAAACGAGACGCAGTACGTCTCGTCTTTGGTGCACCAAGACAAACAGAGTTTGAACCTCAAATATGTATTTGTAAACGGGGTTGCGGGCTTTGTCGCAAAAAGGTAAAAGTAAAACGGCAATGAGTTTAGGCTCGTTGCCGTTTTACTATCTCCCACCCAAGAGAACCCACCCTAATAGGTATAAATCAGTATAAATACTTTTCGTCATAGATTTACAAGTTTCTACGTTTTTTACGCCAAAAGTGTTACAGTGTTACGGGGTGGCGTGGTAATACTATACGCCACAGTGCGGGCGGCTGTCGCCGCCCGCACCCATTGCCGTTTATGTTCCGTGCGACGCAGTGCCTATAAGGTAATAGTAATAGGAACTGCGTCGCGGTTTTTCGTTAAAAGTGTGACAGTGTGACATAGTGGCGTATAAAGTAATACTAATAGTTATTTATTATCGCTTATACTTTTTGTCTGCTAAATTATCATTATCATTTATATACATTTCAGTTACTTCTTTTATGCCAGCTTGCAATGCGATAGAAGCTACAAGTGATTTATCGCTTTCAGTCATATTTAAGCCTAATATTATTTTGGAAGGTAACCATTTAATATATAATTTACTGTTATCAGAAGTTGGAATAAAATTAGAAGTCAACAGTCGCCATTCTTCATCATAATGGTGGCAATATTTTTTTATTAAAGTTATCTTTTCTCTTTCCCACACATTTTGCGGAAAATGCTTTACCATATTATTTACGACACTTTTCGATATAGCACCTTGCGCGGCTATTTGTTCTAACATTAAAACAGCCGCATACCATTTTGCAAAATTAGTCGCGTCGTATTTTTTATTTGAATAGTAAACGGGATAAAAATAAAAACTTTTGTCACCCATTGGGCATTTAGCGCAGTCTGGCAATGTTCCGCAAATAAGTGCTTCCGTATTATTCATATCGTAGACTTGAACAAATCCTTTGTGGTCATTTGCGTATTTTAACCATAATGTTTCATTATATTCATTTTCTGAAAAACAAATAGATTGCATTGTTCTGCGCATAACATTTCGTACATTTTTTTGTATATAGCTTTTTGCATTGTTAAACGCAAATTCAAAATCAATATCGCTTGCTATTTCTGCTATTATTTTATTAGGAATAGGTAGTTCATATTTTTCTTTGAAAAGTTCTAACATTTCAAATGTATTTGGCTTTGTCATAGCGGACTTGATTTCCCTATGAATAACTGCTGTATCAATATGCAAAAAAGTATCAAATGGGTCATCATAATAATCGGACGTTGAAAAATGCAATTTGTTAGTACGTAACGCCTCTAAATTGTTAGGTGATACTGACCTATATCTACATAATTTTGTGGGTGACATTTTATTCACCATTGCAGATATTGTTTTTACTTCTTCGGCGATATTTTTACCGTCAAAACTTTTTAATGTTTCCCAAAATTCTTTTCTTTGTTTTAAGGTTGCCATAATTCACACCAATTTTAATGATAAAAATTTTTTATGTTTTAGTCGCTATGATTATGCCGTTTGTCGTGGCAATCTTTACATAACATAACGCAGTTATCTATTTCCGTATGACCGCCATCAACCCAACGCTTTTTATGGTGTGCTTCCATTTCACCGATTTCAAAATGTTGACCACAATCGGCGCATTTTTGATTTTGTTTTTCGTAAACGGTTTCTTTCTGCCAATCTTCAAATTGACGAATATGCAAATGCTTTTCTTTTCCGTCGAATATATAATAATAAATTCCCGCTTTATTCGTTACGTCGTCGTCTGCGTACAATCTTGCAACGGTTTCCTCTATATCTGCGGCGTTATAAATATTCTCGTGATATTTGTTATATAAAATTCCCCATTCCACTTCGTCCATTTTTTTGCGGTATTTCGGGAAAGTTAATTTTATCCACGCTATGACCGACTTAAAATATTCCCACAATTCCGTTGCGTTCAGCGTAGGGTCGGCTTTCGATTTTTGCGCCATTGCGGACATATAGTCTTGCAATTTCACCGTATCTTTCATATCATTGATATACCAACGCAAAATCTTTTCAAGACCGCCTTGTCTATTCCAACTATTATCGGCGCTTAATTTTATGTATGAGTTCGGTTTTGTTGCCAACTGTTGCGCCGCGCTGTTCCGTTTGGAAAAATAACGTTTTGCGTCCGTGAGCCACGCGCAACAATATTGAGCGTTTCGTATTTCTTGAGCGCTCAATTTTTCGCCTGCGATATTTATTGTTTCAAACCACTGTAAGCGGTCTGCATCTGCATCTTCGCATACATATACCAAAAGCGGATAATCTAAAATCTTTTCCTGTTCGGTATTCTTTAATATGGAAAAATGCCTGCGGTTATTATTGCCGAATAAGCCCGACACAGAATAACCGTTTGCAGGGTTATCGGGGTTTATATAAGTACAAATAGAAATAGTGCGTTGCTGACCGTCCAATATTTCATAAGTACCATCGTCGTTTTGCACCCAATACATTAAACCGAGCGGAAATCCTTTTGAAACGGTATCTATAACGGCATTGCGTTTTTTCTCGTCATAAACGTAATTCCTCTGATACTTCGGGCGAATGTTTAATTTACCGTCATAGCCGTAAATACCCTCGTCATTATCGGAATTATCTGTATAGCCTTGTATTATATCTCGAATTGTAACTCTTAATTCTTTTATACGCATTTTACTTTTTCCTCTTAATGATTATTCGTGCATACGGCACATCGGGGTGTCCGTCTTTATCTAACATATACAAATCGCCGTCCACCGCGCCTTTATGCTGAACTTCTTTGCGATATTTCTTATGTTCGAGCAAATACGGTTGAACCCCAAATTCTAACCCCGAATTTGAAATTCCAAGACCAATCAATTCAAATTGTTGTGGATTATATTTGTCAAGAAAAGTAACAGGAACACCTATTTCGTCATAATAGTTATCGGGTATTTCAGTATATGTATTTACATTTATAGCGTCATAGTTAAAATACTTTTTATAATCTTCTGTATTGAATTGCTTATAACATATTAAAAATTCATTATGTTTTTTAACGGGAAGATTTGTAAACCAACAAGATGAAGATACTCGCACCATTTTTCTGCCGTCAATAATTTTATGATATTTCACAACATTGTCTGGCACATAAAAATACATACCAACATTAAAATTAGAATTTCCTGTTCGTATTTTATCTTCCTTGAACAAATAAAAAATTTCCTTATATGTTAGTGCATTTGTATTCCCAATAATTACAAACTTTTTATCGTATTCCACAAGTTGCGCAACATATTCGCGGAACAACGCAAACGGTGGATTAGTAACTACTATGTCAGCTTCCTCCAAAAGAGCAATACATTCGTCCGAACGAAAATCGCCGTTTCCTTTTAATTTTGTGAGCGCGTTTTTCTTATTACGCAACAGATATTCCACGTCGGCAATATCCACCGCGCCGTCGTTGTTTTCGTCTTTTACTTCCGTAATTACAATTTTATATGCTTTTCTGTCTTTTCTTTCAACCGTCTTTTCCGCGCCGTCGAAAAACGATAACTGCGTGTATGCCATAGGCGAGCCGTCATAGCAAGTGCATATCAATTTTTTTAGTCCTAAATCGTTGAAACGGGTTGCAAAATAGTAAAAGAAATTGCTTTCATACGGGTCGTCGCAATTACAAAATACGGTTTTTCCTTTGAAATAATGGGTATAATGACACAGCTCTTTTTCTATATCTTCGAGTTGCGTATAAAATTCTCCGTTCTGTTCTTGCTTTGCTTTTCGTAAATTACTATTCGTTCCCATAGGAAAACCCCAAAATAAATATTCTATTTTATTATAGCAAAAACAAAAAGAATTTTCAAGTGTATGATTGCAATAAACGACTTTTTAGGAATAATTGCGACAATATTTTGTGTTCTATTCGTGATAAAATCAACGTGAGGTTATATATTTTTTCCGTAAGAATTACATAGTTTTGTTATTCGCTTGTGCTTACCGTCTGGGGACGGAATACGCCGCCTTGCCAAATTGTAAAGGGCGACGATTTATCTCCCGTAAGGCATAAAACCGTCGTCGCCTACGGCGCAAACCCTTGACAATTTGCCTGCGGCGGCATTTTTTGCTGGTTAAGACGACCACCAAAGCGAACAACAAAATTTTTAAGCCGCAGTCCGCACATACGCAGACGGCGCAAAGGAGCAAAGCATAATGAAAAACGCAGTCATTTATGCGCGTTATTCGTCGCAAGGACAGAACGAGCAAAGCATTGAGGGGCAAATTCGCATTTGCACCGAGTACGCCGAAAGCAACGGCTACACCGTTGTAAAAGCCTACAAGGACAAAGCGCGTTCGGGAACGAACGACCACCGCCCCGATTTTCAAAAAATGATAGCCGACGCGGACAGCGGCGCGTTCGAGCAAATCATAGTTTACAAGTTTGACCGTTTCGCTCGCAACCGCGTGGACAGCATAATGTATAAAGCGCAGTTGAAAAAGCGGTACGGCATACGGGTAGTTTCGGCAACCGAACCCGTCAGCGACGACGAGGGTGGCGAGTTCTACGAAATGTTTTTGGAGTGGAACGACGAAAAGTATTCGCAACGCCTTTCAAAGCGAGTACACGACGGACTTGACACGATCGGAAGAGCGTAGTGTAGG
>CAJTLV010000011.1 GCA_910577435.1 uncultured Christensenella sp.
TGATAGCCTTAAAAGTTGTCCCCGTTGCCTTCTTATTAAAAATTTCCTCATAAGATTGTAATAACAAATATATAAATTCTATCGGCATAGATACATATGGGATAACAGCACACAGCCCTCTGCCAATACATATTGTGCGTTCTACTATGTTAACTTTGCCAACAGGCGCTCTTACGCATAATACAACAGCACGCTCTTTTATAATTTTTGTTGGCATCGTGGTTTTTTGAACAGAAACTTGAAGATATTTCCTTCCAAAATAAATTTTCCCTTGATGAAATTCAATGCCATTGCAATATCTATCAACGCTATTGCCATCAGGCGATTGCCCCATAATGATGTTATATACAGTCCCCAATCTCACCCATTCCCAACTATCGGGAATCTCGAAAGGCAGCTCATCTTCAATACATTTAGGCTCATTATTCCCAACCTTCTCATAATGGCGATTATGTTCATTGTCGAACTCTTGATTTTTAAGATGTTTTATGGTATAATGTAGTTAATCTTATGAGGTGGTGCTAAAATGAATATAGAACTCGATAGTTTATTTTTAGAGAAACTAAAAACTGGTATTAGCATTTTTAGCGGTGCTGGTTTTTCTGTGTTACCCGCGCCAGATGGGACAAGACTGCCAAATGGTGCGGAATTATGCCTTGAAATACAAAAAAATTTTGGCTTGCAAGATATCCCAGCAGAAAGTGGGTTGGAATATATTTCTGAGTTTTGTCCCGAATCAGAATATCAAGATTTCTTGCGCAATCGATTCACTGTTAGTGATTATAACCCACTATACAATACTATAAATAAACTAACGATTAAAACTTTTGTTACTACAAATATAGATAATATAGTAAGAAAAATAACCGATCATAGTGAACGGTATTATTTAAAAAGTATTCGTGAATATGGCGCAACTATGAATGGTTATAATGAATTATGTTACATACCATTACACGGCGATGTTTCCGATCCTAATTCTAAACTCTATTTTGGATCATTTGACCTGGCCGTAGTAGATAAACAAAATAGAGACCTATTTGATTTAATGTATGGGAAACTTGCAAAAGAACCTATTTTATTTATTGGATATGGCTTTCACGATAAAGGAGTATTAAGTGTAATAAAGCGCCTATTGGATTTAGGAACAACGGACATTTGGATTCAGTTTCTTCCAGAGGATAAATACAATATAAAACTTTTCAAAAGCAAGGGCTGCCATATTATTGAGGCTTCTACTGAATCGTTGTTATCTTGGATTGATAGCAACATTCAGAGCAATTCAGGAAATCGCGTTTCTGAAAGTGGTATCAGTAAAGATTTGCTTAATTTTTGCATACCCACAATTTCCGAAGTGGTGAGCATACCACAAAAAGAATTTTTTCAACAAGGCAATACAGGATGGCATTCTATTTTAACTGATGTCCCTTATGAAAGAAAAATAGTTGCTGAATTAGAAAACGCCACATTAACAAGAAAGAATATCGTTTTAATTGGCTGTCGATTTGCCGGTAAAACAACTATACTCATGCAATTGGCAAGAAAAGTTAAACATAGAAATAAATTTTATGTGGATGGCATTACAAAAGAAGAAGCGGAGTTTATGATAAAGAAAATCGGCGAACAAGAAGCATGGGTATTCTTCAATAATTGTACAGATAATATTTTAGCATATAATGCTTTCGCTAAAATTAGAAACATTAGACTTGTTGGCGCTTCTGAAGAATACAGATTTGAAATGGTAAAGCATTTATTAGATAAAACAATTAACTATAAAGTGTTTGATTGCAATGAAATAGGTAGAGATGAGGCTCGTCAAATATATAATAAAATACCCTCTGGTATACGTAAGGAACATTTTTCCTATAAAGAATCAAGCGACGAAAAATTCTCCATGTTAGAAATGGTAGCGCAAAATGTAATCGGAGTTTTTACAAAAAAACATATTTCTAAGATGCTACATGAGATAGAAAAACAAAGTTTAGATATGCTTAAAGTTGTCGCTCTCACTTCATATTTATCTGAAAATGGATCAGCTATTTCTTATATAAATGTATCAAATTTGCTTGATATAAATGTGTATCCGCAAGCGGTTAACATTATAAAGCAAACGAAAGACTATTTAAGAGCGTATGATTATCACTTTGACTTAGACGAAGAAGCCCAAGATTATTTTATACTTCGCTCTAAGCTCTTCGCTATAAACGTACGCAATATTCTGATAGAAGAGTACAAAATGCTATTTGCGGACATTGTTAGTAAATTTACCATAAAAGAAACCCAATACAACATTTTAAGATATAACGTATTTAGAAGAAAAGCTTATGACGCAGAACTATTTGCAAAGCTATTTACATTAAGACAAGCGGAAACGCTGTATCAAGAATTATATGAAAAAGACCATAGCCCTTATACATTACAGCAATGGGCACTTTGCCTTGCTTATTTTAAGCACTATCGAGATGCTTTTATAAAAATCGATAAGGCCATCAGTCTTATGCCAAATAACTTCAGTTTCAAAAACTCACAAGCGATCATATTATTTGAAGCAAATAAAGAAATTGGTTCGGATGAGGCTATAGGTTATATGGAAAAAGCAATGGATACTTTAAAAATGTGCTATATGGATGATAAGCGTAAAATATATCATGCTCAAAAATTCGCGGAGTTTGCAGTTTATTTTCATGATAGGTATGATAGAAACGACTATCTGGAAAACGCTTGGCAATGGATCGCTGAAATAATACAAGATGATTCAAGCCCATCTCCTCGCACTTTAAGAATTCGAGAGAAATTGATGTCAATAAAATCAAGAATTTAAAATACCACTACAATAGCAGTATCTCCAATGATTCATCTTTGTTAGTTCGATTTCATTACGCTTATGTTCACCAAAACGAAGCAATTCGAACTTTTTTCGGGTTGCTTCTTCTTTTTGTTCTTTTTCGGATTCGAGAGGCTCGTCTGTCGTTTTCATCACGATTAAGAGCCACTCACCATCAAAAATCACTTCACGGATAAACACGTCGAACAGCCGTTTCATATTGTCGAGGCTTAGGAGACGGATTCGCCTTTAACGTATATTTGCCCGTTTCAAAAATAAAATCGGTTTAAAATATAATATAATAATTACAAATGAAATAAAATTTGAAGATAACCGGCTTTTTATTAATAATTCAGTGTTTCACCACTATTCTGCAATCATTACTTAGGCGGCGGAAAAAACGGAACAGTATTCTGACCAAAACATTATCTGGGGTTTTAATATTTTCTCTTTCCATATACACATTATACGCTGTTTTTCAAAAAATCAATAGCAAAACGAAATTTCCATTACTTTCGTCTGTTTGAACACCGAGAACATCTGCACGCCGAACATTTTCCGCTAACTCAAATATATTAATGCTCAAAAACTGCGGCATTCCCCGCATAACGCTAACTAACGTATCCCCGATCTCCGCCTACCCGTTTATATCGTTGACTTGTCGTCGAAATTCGATTATAATTAAGACGGAGAATAGAACGTCTATGCGCGGACAGAATTTCAGCCTTTCGTTCGGTACGGAAGTTATATACGACGATGCCGAGTTTTATATAGGCGATACGGACAAGGTAGGGATCGTCGGCGTGAACGGTGCCGGCAAAACGACGCTGTTCAACGTGATTCTGGGTCGGCAAGAGCTTGACAGAGGTCGCATAATAACGGGCAACTCGCGCATAGGGTATCTGCCGCAGGTCATAGAGTTTGACGACGCGCAAAAAACAGTATGGGAATATCTTTACGACGCGCGCGGTATTCGCGCGCTCGAAGCCGAGTTGAACGAAATATACGAAAAACTCGCGACTGCTGACGAAGCCGAACAGGATTTTTTGCTCAAACGCCTGTCGGTCGTTCAGTCCGGTCTCGACGGCGCGGACGTTTACAACGCCGAAAATATACTGCTCGAACTTATTTTCGATATGCAGATCGACGACAAACTGCTCGATATGCGCGTATGCGATCTTTCGGGCGGACAAAAATCCAAAATCGCATTCGCGCACGTACTGTTCTCCAACGCACAGATCCTATTGCTGGACGAGCCGACCAACCACCTCGACGCGTCTACGAAAGGTTTCGTTACCGAATATCTCAAAAGCTATAAGGGAAACGTTCTCATTATAAGCCACGACGTGGATTTTCTCAATGCGGTCGTAGGAAAGATCCTTTTCGTTAACAAGTCGACCCACAAAACTGCGGTTTACGACGGCAACTATACTGCGTTCAAGCGAAAGTACGCTCAAGAACAATTGCTTAAAGAACTGCGTATAACCCAACAGGAACAGGAAATCAAAAAACTCGCCGACTTCGTGCAAAAGGCGCGGCAAGCGTCGCAGACCAATCACAACCTAAAACGTATGGGACAGGACCGTGAGGTCAAGCTCGCCAAAGCGATAGCCGCACTCGAAAAACGCGATAAGGAATACAAGCACGTCAAAATGCGCATCGAGCCGAAGACTTCGGGCGGTAAGATCCCGCTCGAAGTTAAGAACCTGACTTTCGGTTATGCCGACGGAAATAACCTTTACAAAGATCTATCTTTTTCTCTTGCCACAGACGAGCGGTTTTTGGTCGTAGGAGAAAACGGCGTCGGAAAATCGACGTTGCTAAAACTGATAATGGGAATTTTGCAACCCAAGGGCGGCGAAATATCGTTCAGTCAAAAGACGAGCATTGCGTATTACGCGCAGGAATTGGAGCTTCTCGACGCAGACAGGAGCGTACTTGACAATACCGACGGGAACGACTATACGGACGTTCAGCGCAGAAACATTCTCGGCAATTTCCTGTTTTCGGGCGACACGGTATTCAAAAAAATATCCGTACTCTCGCCCGGCGAACGAGCACGCGTCGCACTGTGCAAACTGCTTTTGAAACGCGCTAATATGCTTATCCTCGACGAGCCGACAAACCATCTCGATCCGGACACGCAGGCGATAATCGGCGAGAATTTCCGCGACTATACCGGCACAATACTGCTCGTCAGCCACAATCCCGACTTTGTGGAGCAAGTCGGCATAACGCGAATGCTCGTCCTGCCAGAAGGCAAGATAGTCGATTATTCCAAAGAACTGCTTTCGTACTACTACATTCTCAACACCGATTTCGTGTAAAGAACGCGAACTATTCTATCGTTCGCGAACGTATTTGCAATAGCCGGCTCTATCCGATTCTCCCCTGCTCACATCTTCAAACCATATGCCGACAAACCGCCGAGCGGGCGCGCAATCATTTATTCCACACGCCTTTTTTACATTGACAAAGCAACTTTGCGAATGATATAATATATATTGCCGTATATCCGATATACGGAACCGTAATTGTCGCAAACGAGTGGAATATTTTCACTCGCACGCATAAATATTTCAAGGAGAATTTTATGGCAGATAAAAATTCAAAGCAAACGACGACGAAACCCGCTGCCACTACCAAACCGACCGCAAATCCAACTACTTCGACTGCGGCGCGTCCGTCTTCAACCGCTAAGCCGACTACCTCGACTGCGGCGCGTCCGTCTTCAACCGCTAAGCCGACTACCTCGACTGCGGCGCGTCCGTCTTCAACCGCAAAGCCGTCGACTTCGACTGCGGCGCGTCCGTCTTCAACCGCTAAGCCGTCGACTTCGACTGCGGCGCGTCCGTCGTCGACCGCAAAGCCGTCGACTTCGACTGCGGCGCGTCCGTCTTCAACCGCTAAGCCGACTGTCAAATCCGATACAATCGACACTAAGAAAGCGGCAATGACGTCGGTTGCGGCTACCAAAGACAAGACAAAAACAACTGCGAACAAACCGACGGGCAGTAAGAAATCCGCGTCTAAGGGCAAGGGCGGCATAGCGGCGATATTCGCCGACAAAAAACGCGCGATCATCGCATCTGCGGCGGCGATCCTGCTTCTCGCAGTCATTATCGTCGGAATTGTACTCGGCGCGCAAGCGTGCGGCAAGAGCAAAGGTCCTACGCTCGGCACGGGCAGTCCCGTAGTATTACCGAACACGCCCGTTGCGGTAACGGAACCGCAATCATACGACGGATCGCTTGTTCCGTCGACAGACGTCGGCGAAAGCGACTTTACATACGATTACAAAACGACGACGCAAGTCGGATTTTCGGGACGCGAATTGGGCACGGCAGAACGCGTAAAACCTGTCGCAGAACTGAGAAACGAGGGTTTGAACGAATATCCGAAATTCGGCTATACACTTTCGAACGTAATCGGTACGACAGCTGATAAAGTGGCCGCGCGCAACGCACTTATAGCGGAAGCAAACTATCTTTGCGCAACCGGAACGGCAAACGCAGGCGGCGGCGGCGGATACACTTGGATGGATGAAAACGGAATGCTGTATGCGGGCACGCGCGCCCAACCGACAGAGACGATCGGCAAGGACGGCAATCAACGTCAGCTTTACGCGCATACCGCGTCCGTAGGGATGTATCTCGGCAATGTCGCCGACGACGAACCGCGCATTGTAAAAGAAGTCGTTATGCGCCCGCGCGGTTACAACGGATACGGCGTGACGGGCATTTACGCGCCCGCAGGCGAAGTGATCAAGATACAGATCAGTGCCGAAGATATGGATGCGACGGGCGGAATCACCGTACACATCGGTCAAGCACTGTACAACGGTCAGGCAAACAACATTTGGACTGCGAAAAATCAAATGCAACGTATGCCCGTTATTCTCAACACGATGACTGTCAATAAAAACACCGCCGTGCTCGAAAACGGCGTCTACACGGCATACGTCGGATCTTTTCTCGGCGGTCCGCTGTATATTCGCAATACGAACGCTACATTCACCGCTACGATCTCGGGCGGCGTGCGGTATTCGCACTTTATACTCGGTTACACGACCGAAGAGGATTTCGAGTTCAACGCCGCATCGTCCGCGCCCTACTTCGATTTGGAGGTGTGGGATTTGGGCGTGTTGCATTCGGGACCCAAAGGCTATGCGGCAAATTTTTCATACGGCGACATTTACAAGGCGGCAGTGCTTTGGGATAAAGTGGCGAACGTAACGACGACAGGCTCGGCGCAGGGTATCGTGTTCATATACGACCCGTTCGTTGCGGCGGGCGCGGCGGTCGCGTTTCCGGGCAGACGGTCGGTCAACTGCCCCGCCGGCTGGATGACTTCGTCGCTCAATTACAACAGCATAGTAACGTCGGGCAGTTGGGGCAACTTCCACGAGTACCACCACAATTTTCAGGGCTACGGCGTAGGCAACGGCGGCGAAGTTACCAACAACGGAATGACACTCGTCTCCTATTCGCTGTTCACCAAAATTTCGAGCAAGCGCGGAATAGAGGGCTACGGCGCGCAAGGACTCGGCGGTTGGAACAACTACACAAGCGCGACGTGGGCGCTTACCGACCTGTTGAAGATACAGCGCGGCGAAACGCCGAGTAACGGCAATCAGGGTCTTGCTATATACGCCACGTTATTGCACAATTTCGGTCCCGACAATTATATCAAGGCAAAATACCAACAGCAATCCAAAGGCTACGGACAATACTATGTCGGATACTTAAAGGCTTGGCAGGACATAACGCATAATGATATGACATATTACTTCAAGGACGTACTCAAAGGCATAAGCGCGGCGGACGCGAAGGAATACTCCCGCCCCGACTATCCGATGTTCGTTCCCGTGTCGAGCGTGTATCAGACCGGCAGAAGCTACAACTACGACGGCGAAAAGAAATACTTCCGAACGATGCAGCCTTACATAATCCCCTACGGCGACGACTTCAACATCGATCTCGGTCCGTATACCGCCGAAAACGGAATGTACAGTTCGGGCAGTATCGTAATCCCCTCCGGTTTCCAATACCGCGTCAAGAGCATAACCGCGCCCGAACACGGTTCCGTATCCGTAGTGGACAATTTCAATTTTACTTATACACCCGACAAAGACAGTCTTACTTCGGGTCAGATAATCGTTACGCTCGAAATAATCAAGTCCGACGGCTCGTTCAAAGTAGACGACGTGGACCTCGTACTCGAATTCGAACAATCGCACGAAACGAATAAGTTCACGCTCGAACGCACGACTTATACATTTACCCAAGAAAATATGTATTCCGACGCGCAGACCGCATACGAAAACGGTTACGCAAATAACTCCTCCAAAGTGCAGGGCAACAATATCAACCCCACGCAGAACTGCAACACCGATATTTGGTTCTATCCCGATACGGAAGCGAACCGCGAGAAATATCCGAATGTGCCGGAATCTTATTTCGTACACGACAATACCATCGAAGAGATCAGCGGTAAGCTGTACTTCGAAGAAGCGGGTAAATACCGTATATACCTGCGCGGCAGACTTAACTGCGCGGCGTACTTCTCCGTCGACGGCGGAAAGACATATACGGAAAGCGCGTTTATCAAGGACACGACCGCACCTAAGAACAGCCATCTGTTCAGACCGAACAACGAGAACACATACGTCGATCTTACGCTCGAAGCCGAAAGCTGGGTATACTTCAAAGAGATTCTCATAGTGCAGTCCTCCCCCGCCGTCAGTTATATCGGTTTGGGATATTCGAAGTGGACGGAACCGATTTTCACTATGGTCACCAAGTATTACGATGCGGACGGTAACGAAGTCGACGAGGAAAATGCGGTTACTTCCAAAACGATTTACTACGATTATCGCGGCGTGGAAGTGTCCGAAGATGTGGCAAACAACGCAGATCTTACACCGCCGTCTTCGTCTGCGCAACCGTCATATATCAACGGCTACAGAAATTCTTACGAGTTCCCGTCCGGCGCGGACTTCGAAACTGAATACTTCTACACGCGAAAATACTCTTATACTTACAGTGCGAAAGCGGACGGCTTGACCGATATGAGCATTGTGAGTACGTCGGGTTGCGCCGACAGCTATCCTATAGAAAATATGATAGACGGCAACCCCGATACATTCTGCTCCTCGCCCGACGTTGTCAACGCAAGCAAACCTTGGGAAGTCACCGTCGATCTCGGCAAAACGATAGAGGCAAACAGGTTCGAGATAATCGGCAATCTCCACAGCGCCAATAAGAATCAAACGCCTAACTCGTTTACTCTCTACGTAGGCGAAACAGTCGACAGTCTTCACGAGGTCTTTTCGGTCGAAAACGGCGGTGTAAGCGGAATTACCACCGCCGCCAACTTCGAAACGTCCAAATTCAGATATTATAAACTGGTCGTGACGAAAACGGTCGAGGGTCGGTTTATGTGCATACGCAGTGTGACGTTCTCGAACAACATAAGCGGCGGCAATCGGCTTTCGCTCGATAACAGCGCGGTAGCGCTCGGCGGCAGTTGGAAAACGGAACAATCGCAGTCGTCGTTCGGTCATATTTATGTCGGAAACGCCGATTCGACCGTATCGTTCACATTCAACGGCACAAGACTGGGCATTCTCACTTCCGCAAAGTACGGCGACGATTTGGAAGTGACGATCGACGGAGTGAAAGTAAACTCGATCGACCTGAAATCGGACGACGGCGAGTTTAAGATGTCGTTCCTCACCGATTTGATGGAGAAAGGTAACCACAGGGTCGTCATCAAATGCACGGGGTCGGTCGGGATAGATTCGATCGTAGTATTCGATTGACGCGCGGAAAAACCTCAACGAAACAAATCCCCTTCGCTCGGTTGTAGCGAAGGGGATTTTAATTTGAGAATTCAATTAATAACAGCCGATGCGTTCGACGGTCGCAGTGAACGGATTTGCCGTTACTTCAAGAACATTCTGACGAGTCCGTCGCCCGTTTTCGTGTACGGCTGATAGCGCAACGGCAGATCGATCCACGTCTTTTTGTCCACTATGCTCTTGTAATGACTGAACGTCTCGAAGCCTGTTTTGCCGTGATACGATCCCAGCCCGCTCGCGCCGAACCCGCCGAACGGCATACTTGTCGTGGCAAGATGTATGACAACATCATTCACACAGCCACCGCCGAAGCCGAGCGTCGACGTAAGCCGCTTTATGCGTTTTTTGTCCGACGAGAAAATGTACAACGCTAGCGGCGAATCGTGGCTCGACACGCGCGACACTATATCCGCCTCGTCCTTATACGTCATTATCGGCAGAACCGGTCCGAATATCTCTTCCTGCATTACCGCGTCGCTTTCGGTGACGTCGACCATTACCGTCGGTGCTATTTTCAGAGTGTTTTCGTCGCCGTTTCCGCCGCATACGGTTTTATTCGGATCGATAAGTCCGAGCACACGGTCATAGTGCTTTCGGCTTATCATTTTTCCGTAATCGGGATTGCCGAGCGGATCTTTGCCGAACTGAATTTCTATCTGTTTTTTGATCTCGTCGACGAGTTTGTCGCGCACGCTCTCCGCGCAAAGAATGTAATCGGGCGCTACGCAGGTTTGACCGAGATTGAGATACTTACCCCACACGATGCGTTTTGCCGCCAGCGGGAGCTTCGCCGTTTCGTCGACAATGCACGGACTTTTCCCGCCGAGTTCGAGCGTGACGGGCGTAAGCGTTTTTGCGGCGTTTTCATAGATCTGCGTTCCTATACGCTTGCTTCCCGTGAAAAAGATATAGTCGAACTTGACCGCCGCGATAGCGTCGTTGGCTTCGCCGCCGCCGAGCACCACAGCCGCGTGTTCGGGCGGGAATACGCTTTCGACTACGGTCTTTATCGCCTCGCCCGTATTGGGCGACAAAGAACTCGTTTTGAGCATAACGGTATTCCCCGCCGCGACGGCGTCGACGAGCGGATCGACCGACAGCAGAAACGGATAGTTCCACGGACTGAGAATAAGAACGTTGCCGTAAGGCGACGGCAGTCTGTAACTCTTGGACACAGCCTGCGCTATCGGCGTTTTCGCCCGCACGGGTTTCGCGTATTTTTTGAGGTGCTTGATCATAAAATTCAGTTCGCTGAGCGCAAGTCCCGTCTCGCACATATAACTCTCGCTGGCGCTCTTGCCGAGATCGGCATACAGCGCCGCGTGCAGTTTGTCGAGATTGCCGATTATCGCGTCGCGCAGCGCTTTCAATAAGCGGATACGCACCTTGACGTCGAGAGTATTTCCGCCGGTGAAATATTCTTTCTGGCTTGCGGCAAGCGCCGCTATCTGGTCTGTCGTCATATCGGTTATACTCCTTTTCCGATTTTTACAAACAATTGTTTCAGTTTTTTCGCATCCCACAGCACGGGAACGGGATAAAGCGGATTCGCTTCCCTGTCTGCGCGTGCGGCAAGCTCGTCAAGATCGCGGTCATCTATGCAGTCGAGCGTTTCGGGAATGTCGAACGAAGCGTTTAACATCTCTATTCTGTCGATGACCGCATTTGCCGCAACCTCAGCCGCAGTGTCCTTATCCGCCATTCCGCAGTATACTGCGATCTTTTTCAGTTTCTTATGCGCCGCCTTTCCGTATTCGCGCAATACAATGGGCAGTATTACCGCATTAGCCAATCCGTGCGGAACGTTATACTTACCGC
This sequence comes from uncultured Christensenella sp., assembly GCA_910577435.1. Classification (GTDB taxonomy): domain Bacteria; phylum Bacillota; class Clostridia; order Christensenellales; family Pumilibacteraceae; genus Anaerocaecibacter. The sequence continues at coordinate 11,505 of CAJTLV010000011.1, forward strand.
CGAGCGCGTGCGCCAGCGCGTGTACGTAGCCGACATACGCTTTGGAGAACGCCCTACCCGCCTTGTGCGCGGCAACCAGCATATTTCTGCGCGATTCTTGCGTACCCTCCGAATAAGATTGCGGAAGGTTTTCGAACACGAGTTTTATCGCTTCCAATGCGTCACGGCGCGTCGACCTGTTTCCGCTCTTTCCTATATACGCCTCTACGGCGTGCGTGAGCGCGTCCATTCCCGTCGTCGACACTACCGAGCGCGGCAAAGTCATAGTCACGCTCTCGTCAAGAACGGCATAGCGCGGGATCAGCGGAAAATCGTTTATCGCGTACTTGTGCCGCGTTTTGCTGTCCACCACTACGCAGGCAAGCGTCGTCTCGCTGCCCGTTCCCGCCGTAGTGGGTATCGCCACGAGCGTGGGGATTTTCTTGCCTACTTTCAGTATACCGCCGAGCTGTCCGAGCGTCTTTTTCGGTTTGGCGATAAGCGCGCCCACACCCTTTGCGCAGTCCATAGGCGATCCGCCGCCGAACGCTATAAGACTGTCGCAACCGTTTGCGCGGTACAGTTCCAACGCCGCCGCAACGTTATCTGTCGTGGGGTTTGCCACTACTTTGTCGTACAGCGCATACTCCGCTCCGTGCGCCGAAAGACTGTCGGTAAGCCCGTTTATAAGACCGAGTTCGACTATCGTCTTGTCTGTCACTATAAGCGGTTTATGCTTGCCGCACCCGTCGAGAACGCACGCGACATCGTCTATCTTCGCTATCTGTTCGGGATCTTTGTACGGCAGAATGGGAAGCGCGACCTTGAATACGAATTGAAATATCCGGCAGTATGCCCTTTTGAAAATATTCATTTCCCGTTTTTCTCCTTTCTCGCTTTGAGTAATTGCCCGTAATATTCTTTTAGATTTTCGTAAATATAATTGAGCGTCGCATAAAATTCACGCCTCTTCTCGTCGGTAAGCGTATCGTCCATTCCCGCGTTGACCGCCCGCGTCGCAGCATCGTCGATAAACTCGGCTACCTTTTTTCCTTCGTCGGTCAAGTACAACCTTGAATTGTACTTATGCTCGTCGGAACAAACATACCCTTTGCGTTTGAGCAACGCCAGCGCACGCGATACCGCCGCCTTGTCTTCCATAGACTGCCGAGCAAGTTCACCCGCAGTTATTCCGTCGTCGCTGTGCGCTATGTAAAATATGCACATCACGTGTATCGCCTGCAAACCGAATGACTCCATCTCGTACAATTTGATCTTTTGAACTACCTTATTGATTTTCAATATAGATATGGTAAAGTTTTCAAACAGCGTATCCATTCTTTCCTCTGCATTCGGATTGTTGATAAGTCAACGATATTTATTATAGACCGTAAAGTTGCATATGTCAACCGATTTGTTGATAAATCAACAAAATAACGGGCGAGCGTATAATATTCGATTGCCGTCGCAGGCGGTGCGCGCCGCCGAGCCTATCGATTAGTTCAACATCGATAAATTTCATACCCGTTAAAACATTTGACATATTTCATAAATTCTAATAAAATGATTTAACGAATACAAATAAACGGAGTGTATATGAAAACAAGTACAAAACGCATACCGTTACATACGGTAATACTTCTTATCATCGGTCTGCTGTTTACGGCGGTATCGGCAGTCCTATTCGGCACGTCCCGCTTTTCCTCTAAGGCGGAGACTCAAACAAACATAGGGTTGACCTATTATTACGAGGAACTGAAAAACAGTCCGCTCGCTCAAAGTTTTTACAACGTGATGACAGAAATGAACGATAACGGCGACTTTATAGACGGCAAAAATGATTACGACCTTTCGTCCGTACTTTCTCAGTCGGACATCGCCGCCTACATTCTCGACGGCGCGCCCAAGATCCCCGTAGCGTTAGGCGCGGCGCGCGACGCGTTCTATCTCGATCATCCCGACCTGTTCTATGTCGACGTATACAAACTGTGCTTGACGGTAGGTATGCAAGGCGACGAATACGTCGCGTTTCTCGGCAGAGGCAGAGCCGATAATTATTATAACGACAACACCGTGAAAAGCGCGGCGGAAACGCAGGCGGCGATAGTCAAATACGACGCGGCGATCAATGCCGTTGTCGACGCGGCACGCGCCGACAGCTCGAACGTCGTGGAACAGATAAAGTTTGTCAACAAGCAGTTGTCCGAAACTATCGAATACAGCTACGGCGCATACGAAGACAAGCACAACGGCATTACGTATAACGGTTACGTAGGCACGGCTTACTCCATAGTCGAGAAAGAAGCGCTGTGCGGAGGATATTCGAGCGCGTTCAAGGCCGTTATGGACAGATTGGACATTCCGTGCGTACTGATACCCGGATCGGCATTCTCCGGCAAAACGGTGACGGACTCCGTGACCGGCGAAGAGTTGCAACCCGGCTATGAAGCACATATGTGGAACGCCGTCGAGATAGACGGCTTATGGTACGGCGTAGACGTTACGTGGAACGACACCGCCAACAATCTCGACAAATATATGTTGGTAGGCAGTGAATTCCTGTCCGAAACACACGTCGAAGACCCCGTAATATCATCGTCCGGATTCGAGCTTAAATACCCCGCTCTCCGTCCGCTCGGTTACGGCATCAATGTCGATAAAAGCGGGTTTACTTACAAGGACAGCGGCACGATCGGCACGGTTCAGTTCGGATACTCCGTAAGTCAAAACGATGTACACTCGTTACAACTCGGAATTTCGTTCGACGGTAAAAATATGCTCGAACTTCGCGCCGACGGCAAATACTTTGCCGTGCGCGACAAATCCGCCGAAGGTTGGAACAATTGGACGAGTTTGCCCGCATTCCTGGACATTTACCTCGAATCTTCGGGATATGACGAATCCGAAGCGGAAGCGTTTCTAAATAGTATGGTAGCCGACGAGTTTACAATACAAGCGGCGAATTACAGAACAGAACAATTACAGTTCGCCGTTGTAGACAGACTGCCGTCCGAAGGCATTGCATATTCCGAAAAAGAGATCGACGAACACGCTATAAGCGTAAGCGTACCGTACTCCAACGACGCTTATATGAGGTTTATACCCGCGCCTTATGTAAGCAGTGTCACCCCTGACGAAAAAGGAACGATTAAGAGTTTCGAACCCGTTGCGGTCACTCTGAAATACAGCGAACAACTCGTCAAAGCCGAGGGCAAAGAAAACGAACCGGTTAAAATCTCTGTCATCGGAAAACACTCGGACGTGGAAAAGTATACTAAGATAGAAAACATTGTTTGGGACGAATCGGCAAATACGGTTAGTTTTGTATTTTCACCTAGCAAGCAATTTTCACATAACTGCGAAATGTACAACTTCGTGCCTACCAATCTTGTAGGTAGAGACAGCGGAAAAACTCCCCAACCCGGCGGCAGTCTGTCGTTTGCCAGGAAAAAAGTTATCTGCCCCAAAGTATTCAACGACGGACGGTTGTATATGTCGGTTTACGGTCAGCCGGAGTTCGTGAGCGCGAGCGACGAATCGCTTACGGATTTTAAGGACGGAAACGGTCAACCGCTTGTAGGCGATCAAAGAAGCCAGCTTATGCTCGTAGTGAACGAGCCGACGAAAGCAGAGTCCGACAATATGGAGCAAGCGGCTAAGGATAAGTTCGATTTGGACGATTCGGATATTTACGCAAGCTCGACATATCAAATCGATTTACAGGTATGCGGCGTAGTACAGAAAGTTCCCAAAGGCAGTTATATGCAAGTAGGTTTCGGTTTCCCCAAAGGTTACGGACCCGAAAGCGCGGGCGTTACCTTTACGGTTTACCACTACACTCGCAAAGACAACGGCGAGATCGACACGGTGGAAACAATACCGTGCGTCGTTACTCCGTACGGCATAATCGCTACCGTAAAAAGTTTCTCTCCGTTTATGATCTGCGCGGTCAATTCCGACAAAGTTCAATCGTCAAGTAAAAATATCCTCGCAAGCGTCGACGGCGTCGGCGGTACGGTCGATAAACTCGATATAATCACACTCGAAAGCGGCAGTGTAGAATACACCCTGACTGCAAACGACGGATATAAGCTGAACAGCGTAACGGTCAACGGAATCGATCGGAAAAACGACGTCACGGCGGACGGAAAACTCTCGCTCGGCTACGACGAACTATCGGCAAACAACGTCGTTAAAGTTACTTTCATCGCAGACAGCGTTCTTGCCGCCGACGATCAAAACGGAGTAACCCGCTTACAGCAACCCGATATAGTCGTCACGTCCGCAGATATGATCGTCGCATATACTGCACCGGAGACGCCGGCAACCGACGGCACGAATGTCGCGCTTATCGTATCCGTAGTCATCGCGGTTGCGGCGGTAGTTATCGGTTGCGGAGTGGCAGTGTTCTTTATCCTGCGCAAGAAGTCCGATCGACAGGCCCCCGCTGCCGCGTCAAAGTCGACACGCACAAGCGCAGGCGGAAAGTCCGATACAAACTCCGCCGCCAATAGATCGCATAGCGGCGGGACAACGAAAAAGAACGTCAATGCGTCCGCGAGCAAGCCTAAAAACACAGGCAATACAACTCGCAAAAAATAAAATTTAACCCTAAACCGAAACGGACGGTAAAGCCTGAAAGCTATACCGTCCGCTTTCTTTTTGCACACTGCATCCCGATGACAGAACAATATCGATAAGCGATATTACCGTTCGGGCTGGTTTTTATTATGCAAAGCCGTTTCGTCTATAAAACGATTTTCGGCAGTTCGACAAAATCGTTTAGCGGATATATAACGTCGGGATAAGTTTTCGTCTCGCCTATGCCCGCCACCGAAAAACCGCCCGCAATACCTGCCTCTGCTCCGCCGACAGTCTCCTCTATCGTAATGCTCTGATAGCACGTCTGTAATATTTGCGTCGTCACAGTTGCGGATATACATTGCGGCTTTGTGATAGTTATGAAACACGGTGATGTTTTGAACGTTATGCCGTCCATCTCGGATCTGTCGGTCTCGAACCCGATTACCGTACTTTGCGCAAGGCCGATCCACACTGCCGCGTTATCGAACGTTATGTTAGACGTGTTGCCGCAATAGATGTTTTTACGACGGGCGTATCGTCGAACGTGCGCACGAATCCGCCGTACACGCCGTAAGACAGCAGGCGCACAACTACGTCCGTAAAAGCGGTTGCGTCCGAAACCTCGACACGCATATACACGGTTCCTCAGAAATCGAATATCCTACCTGTGCTACCGCAGTCGAATACTAATACGAAATCAGTCGCGAGTGGTTGACTCGCGTATCATACACAAAAAGTTCGTTATTGGGCGTGGCACGCAGTCTCGCCTTTTCCTACTTCATATGCGGAAGAATCGGGCTGTTTACAGCCTAATGTGATATGGCCAATATTGCAACCCGCTTGTTTTCCGTTTCCAATGTGTTACAATTATAATACTACTCTTTCGCTGTCTGAAAACTCGTACCCGTGCGTGATCTTGCCGCCGTTCTTTTCCGCTAAATCTGTTTACGGCACAAAAAAATACCGTCGGATACCCTGCGGCGTTCCAAACGGTATTGATCGTCGTGCTCGCATCCGCAGTGATCGGGATGTCGACAACACATATTGATTTTATCTGCACTCGTTGCCCGATAAATTTACCGTCGAATAATACACTCAACGATCGTGCGGTTTTTTGATAACGATACTGCGTCGCCGTCATTCATCAAACGGCTATGTCGAATCTGCGGTAGGTGAAGCTGTCGGCTTCGAGTTCCAATTCCAACCCGTCTGCGTCGAGTTCGGGATAGATCACGGACGACAGCGCCCGACCGTCGGCGAAGATCTCCACAGAGAACCTGTCGACGACTATCTCCAAGCGGTTGAACACGCTCTTTTCGTAAGGCATACGTCTGACCTGCGCTTTCGAGTCGTCATCTTTTTCCGATCCGACTATCCGCTCGCCCGCATTAGATCTGTCGAAAACCCAATAGTCGTCGTCGAGCGTGAGCTTAGCATAGTGCCGCCCGTTCATTCGCAATTTCATTTTGAACGCTCGAAGTCCCGCCATATTTATCTTTACCGAACCCGAAATCAGCCTGTCCGTTATTTTTCCGCTGTTTTCTATCGAAAGCACCTCTCGGCAAGCATAAACGGGCGTTTGCCAAAGCCTGTTGTTCTTTACCTCGATCTTTCGCGGCACGGTTAGCATACCCGCGAACTCGTACTTTGCGGACGGATTGTTTCGCTCCCACATATTCATCCAACCGATCATTAACGGCTGTCCCGTAAATGTTTGCGGAGCGTAGAAATCGAACCCGTAGTCCACAGGCTCGCCGCGTCCCGTCTCGATAAATCCGCTTTTGTAATCGAGCTTCCCCACTCTGGCTACCGTCGTGTGAAGATTGACATGCTCGTGTCCCTCGCTCGCTCTGTTCTGCTCGCAGTACGTCAAAAGCCCTATGTCCTCGCAGTAGTCGGGACATTCGGTCATTATACCCTTGCAGTCTCTGTGAAGCAGTTCGCAAACATACTTCCACTTGAAAAGGTCGTCGGACTCGAACAAGAGTATCCTGCCCGTACCGCCCTTTCGCTTAGCGGCGACGAGCGCATAAAACTTGTCGTCGCGGCGCAAAATGCGCGGATCGCGGAAATCGGACGGCGAATACTCGTCGGGGAGATCCTTTTCGCCAATCACCACACCGTGCTTGACGAAATGCACTCCGTCATCGCTCGACGCGAGGCTTTGAAGCTGTCTTATATTGTCTCCGCCGCCGTTTTCTCTGTAACTCGTATAGAGCAGCCACAGCTTGTCTTTCCATACCACCGCACTGCCCGAAAAACAGCCGTCCTCAGTCTCGTCGGGTCTCAAAGCTATGGGAAGCCGTTCCCAATGCGTAAGATCTTTGCTCTTAACGTGTCCCCAATGCATCGGACCCCATTCTACGCCGTGAGGATGATACTGAAAAAACACGTGATACTCGCCGTTAAACACGACAAGTCCGTTGGGATCGTTTATCCATCCCTTTCCGCCGGTTATGTGAAACTCGGGAAGAATGTTGCTTTGTAAAAGTTTGTCTGACATATTATCGACCCTTGTTGCAGACTCGGCGTGCCGCGCCTTATTTTCGCGGCACGGCACGTCGCGTCTATAATACTACTCTTTCGTTAGACTGTCAATTGATTGACCGCCTGTGTACCCGTCGTCACTACGTCGCCGTATGTTATGAACGAGTCGACCGCAAGACAGCCCCAGCTGCTTGTCGCATTGTCGACGATGCGGATATAGCAAGCCTTATCGTCCGTAGTATCGAACGTGTAATGATACTGTTTAAGCTCGCCGCCATTCGCTTCCGTATTGAAAAACTTTGCGATCGCGTTGCCCGTTTCGGCATCCACGACTTCGATATAAATTTCGTTATTTCCGCCGCCGCCGCCGAATTTGAACGAGATCGTCTGTCCGGCTTTGAGTATGAACTCGTCGCTCGTAAGCGTTCCCGTGTTGCCCTCGCGGCTGACTTCGTGATCGTTTTCCCACGTCCACCAAGTGAACAGCTTATCGCCGTCCTTATTGTACGAGGGGGGCGACGCCGTGTGCGTCCAATAGCTACTGTCGGAAGATACGACGCCTATATCGCCGTTCAGCGTCCAGCCGTCGAGATTTCCGTTCTCGAATCCGCAGTTGGCGACCTGATATTTCAGATGCGCAAGCGATGTAGCGGTGTTGAACGTGTTATCGGGTAGAGCGGCGTGATAGGTAACAAACTCATCCGCGAAGAACAATCCGTAGTTTGCCGAAGCGTTGTCGGTTATGCGGATAAACGCAGTTTTGCCTTTATGCGCCGAGAGATCGGCTTTGTACTTGATCAGTTTGCAACCACCGAGATCCGCGTCGCTGAACAGTTCGTTGCCGAATCTGTCGAGAACTTCCTGCGTCGCGGCGTCGACGATCTCCAAATAAACGAGCGTCGTTTCCTTAGCACCGCCTAACATATACGTAATCCAACCGCTGCCGCCGATAGTGAACGTCGAACTTGTGAGAGTACCCTTAGCTCCCTCGTCGCCGCCGAGCGCAACGTTTGCATCGTCTTCTTTGAGAACGGTGTACGCATTAAAGAACTTACCTACCGATTCGAACGGTTTCATCTCGTTCCAATACATCGTCGCGTTGTTGACCGCGCCTATGTTGCCGCCGTCTATCGTCCAGCCGTCGAGATCGTTTTCGAAGCCGCCGTTGATAAGACGGTATGCCGTAGAATCGATAACTTTTACGTTATAGGTGTAAGTAACGGTTTTCGTGCCGAACGTTGCTACGACCGAAAGTGCGACGTCGGTAGCGGTATCGGTATACCCGCCCGTTACGTTGTACGCCGCAGGATCGGACACGTCTGCGCCGTTCACCTTGTACGTGCCGCTGTGCGAGGCGGGATTGTCGATGTTGCTTGTGAGATCCAATCTTAATTCGCCGTCATACAGATCGTGTACCGTCGAATCGTTCACGACGCTGTCGCTTGCCACAGGCGTGGTGTCCGTGACTGTAACCGTTACGGTGAACGACGTCGTCTTGGTGATGTTTTGCGCCGCGTCGGTCGCGGTTACGTCGACCGTGACGGAATGCCCGTTCATAGGCGACGACGCTGTATAAGTGAGCGTGTTGCCGCTGACTACGACGTTTGTATCGGTTGTCGAGTACGAATACGTATAGTTATAGCCGCTCACCGCAGGCTCGGTTATCGTGTATGTATCGCTCGTTTTCTCGAACAGATCGAACGAAATCGCGCCGTTATCGAACACGGGCGTTCCGTCTGCAACCGACGTTACGTTTACAGTGAACGTGACGGTTACGTCGCCGCAAGTAAGCGTGACAGTAGTATTGCCTGCGGCGACTGCTGTTATCGTGAGCGTATTGCCGTTCAGCGCGACGGTGACCGTGCTTTCCGCCTGCGACGCCGCATTCACCGTAGCGGCACTGCCGTGCTTATCGATATATTCGGTGACGTCTATCGACGCGGAAGTCACACTGCCGTCGGCAGTGATATTGAGCGTCACTCCGTCCTTGATCTTCTCGACGGGCTTGCGCTCGAACTTAGCCGTGATCTCGACATTGTTCTCTACCGTTATCTCGTCGCCCGACTGTTTGACTCCGTCTACGCCGACGATCTCCCATCCTACAAACTCGAAATCAGGATCGGACGACTCGACAGCCGCAGGGAGCGTATACGTGTCGCCCTCGTTTACCGTCGCAACGATGCGTCCGTCTACCGTGATCGTATAGCTTGCGAGCGGGTCCGTCGTGACGGTGACGGCAAACTCGATCTCGACCGTGCCGCACTTGACGGTCACCGTAGCCGTTCCCTCCGTCGCGGGCGTAAATACGATCTTGCCGTCCTCGACGGTTACGGCAACGGTGTCGCGATCGTCGCTTTCCGCAGTGACCTCTGCGCCGTATGCCGTTATATAGTCGGCAACGTCGAGTTTCTTGACCCTGCCGAGCGGAGTCGAAACGGGTTCGCCGTCCTTTACTTTGACAGCCGCTTTGCGCTTGGTTACCGATGTGACCGTGACATTGCCGTTTACGGTAATCGTATCGTGCGGATTCTTATGCTCTTCTCCTACAAGCCAATAATCGAACTCGAAGTTAACGTCTGCAATCGTCGGCGCGGTCGGCAAAACGAAAGTCTCGCCCTTTCTTACTTCTGTAGCAACGCCGTCTACCGTAACTTTGTATTCGGCATATACGGTCACCCCGAACGTGACCTCTATATCGCCGCAGGACAGCGTAACCGTCGCGGTACCTTCCGATACGCCCGTTACGGTCAGCAGTCCTTCCGACACAGCCGCCGTAGCGTTAGAGGAATCGGACTCTGCCGAAGCGGTGTAGTCGTTTACGGTAATGTAATCCGCAACCGATATGTATTTGCTCTTTTCCGTCGCGACTTCGAAGTCGATACCGTCGCTAACCTTTTCGGGCGGCACGGGATCGGTTTGGTCGGACGGTTTCGTTTTGCCTCCGCACGCCGAGACGCACAAGAAAAACGTCAAGCACAGCGCAAGCAACGCGAATGCGTTCGCTAATTTTACAGCCCTTTTCTTCATCATTATTCTCCTTATATTTATTATCTCTCGTCGTTGAGTGCGTTCGTCGCCTCGACCCAAGAAATTTTGTAAGACGTTACTCCCGTCGCGGAAGTTTTCGCGTTCAGCGTGACCGTATCGAACAGATCGCCGCTCGGCGCCGTTTCATAATAGCTGACTATGTCGTCGAAAAACACGACGCCCCAAGAAAGCTGTTCGCCCGCGCCGTCGGTGTTCGGCTCATCGCAAAGTTCTATGACGAGCGTTTCGCCCAGATGATCGCTCAGATCCGCATAGAACGTCGTCATCGTTGCGAGCCGACAGCCTTTATCGACATACGGGAAGTTCGACTCGCTAAAAGCCGTGTTGCGGTAAACCGCTATGGGTTCGGACTCGCCCGCTCTGTACACCTTGACTGCGGCGGAACGCCCGCCCATCTTGAAGCTGATAAAGCCGCTTCCGCCGAGTACGAATTCCGTCGAGCGTATCGCGTAGGTAACCGACTCGTCTTCCGTCGCCTTCCAACCGTCGAAGTGGAACAGTCCGCCGTTGTTGTACGGAATTTTTTCGCCCCAGAATGTGTCGCCCGTAGCCACCCCGTCTATACTCGCGCCGCCGACGACCGTCCAGCCCGTCATATCGCCCGACTCGAATCCGCCGTTTTGTATAGTGTACTCGCTTTCGGCGGTAGGTTCGGGAAGCACGTTTCGCGCTTCGACGGTGCGCTTATCGAATTTGGGCGCAGTTTCGTAGTATGTAATGAAACTGTCTGCCGTAACAAGTCCCCAAGGACCTTTATTCGCACTGTCGGTAATGCGCAGTCTGAGCTTGCGCCCCGCATCCAATCCCATATCGATGAGGTTAGCGTGGTAGAGTACCATATTTGCGAGATAACTGTTGCTGTTAAGACCGGAAGTGCCGTTATCGAGGAAGCCGAGATTTGCAAAGCGCAACAATTCTTCTTCCGTTTCCGCGTCGATGACCGACACATAGCACTTGGCTGGATTGCCGCCGCCGCCCAATCTGAAAGTCATATCGCCCGTACCGCCGAGCGTAAATTCCGAACTTGTAAGCGTACCGACGTTGCTCTCCCTGTCGATTCCCGTGAACAGCCATTTACCTTTCTTGTTATATGGATAATTCTGCTCCCACCAACCCGACGCGTCGGTGACTTTTCCTATATCGCCGACCATAGTCCAGCCGTTGAGATCGCCCGTTTCGAACGTTCCGTTCGGAACTTGGTGCGGGCTGTTCGGCTCGATATCCCAAAGATCGGGATCGGGCTGAGCTTCGAACGCTATCGAGTTGTACCAAGTGGGTTTTGTTTCGTAATAGGTCTCGACGCTGTCGAGCGTTATGCAACCGAGTTCATCGCCGCTCGCGTTCTCGTCGACGACCTCTATATACATCGTCTTGCCGAGATATTCCGAAAAGTCGGCGTAATACTGAACGAGGTTGAGCAGTCTCATACCGTTTTGGACATATGGAAATTGATAATTCCAATACTTGTAGTTGGAGAACTGCGCGACTTGTATATCGCCGTCGTCGGTCTTTACCATAAAGCGCAAGTACGTCAATTGATTATTACTGCAACCGCCGAGCTTATAGCTTATGTATCCGCTGCCGCCGAGTATGAACTCGCTCGAACGCATAACGCCCGTCGCGGTCGGTTCGTAAAAACCGTAATGGTAATTGCCGTCACGATCGTAAGTGATGCCCTCGTTCCACCAGCAGCTCGCGCTGTTTACGCCGTCGTTGGAAAAAGCGTCGCCGCTGACTACCGTCCAGCCCGCCAGCGAGCCGCACTCGAATCCGCCGTTCGCTATCTCGTACTTGCTCGGCGGGACCGCAGACGACGTAACATCGCGAGTCTTGACGTACAACTCGCCTACGGTTTGCGCGTCGCCACCGCCGATGCGAATATCGTCGACGCTTATGTACCCGTAGTACACGTCGGTATCGTTATCGATTATGCGGATGTACATTTTTTCGCCGTAGTAATCGGACAGATCTTCCGTATATCTGTAAAAATTATCGGTATTGCACGTGCCGCTCGTATAGTCGGCTACGTTTACGTACGGCTCGGTGTGTTCCAGAAAATATTTATTGGTGAACTTTGCTATCATCTTGTCGTCGGACTCGGTGTACACACCGACATAGCAAATCTTTTCGGGCGATTTGAGAGCCGCGTTCTCATACTTGGACGTGACTAGCGCCCCGCCCGCGAGTTTCATCGATATTGTTCCGTCGCCGCCAAGCGTGAAAGTTTCCGACCGTATGCTTCCCGTATAGCCGTGCGGGCGTTTGCCGTCATATCCCTTTCCCGACAGGTACCAATTACCCGAATGATTGATCGGTATCATCTTGCGGTCTGCGTCGTAAGGAAAACAGAACTCGCTTACGGACGACACGCTGTCGTCGTCGAACGCGTTGCCGCTTTCAACCGTCCAACCGCTTAGATCTGACGACTCGAATCCGCCGTTGACGAGCGACGTAACCGCCTCGTACTCTTCCGTCACGCCTTGCGGCGCGCACCCGCCCAACGTAAAGCCGACTGCGCCGAGTACGACCGCGCCTATGACGGGCAATGCGGATAGTTTGAATATCTTTTTCATTTTCACCTCTACACCGAGCCGAGATAGCCGGTATTGCCGTAGTACGGCGGAGTTATCGATCCGTCGGCGGAATATGCGCTCTTCATCTGCGTTATCTTGAATTTGGTAACGGTCACGCCCGCATTGTCGTCGAACAGTCTGAAATAGTCCGAATCGCCATAGTGCGGGTATATGCGCATAGTGCCGCTTACCGTATCGTTTATGTACACTTCGAGCATCGATCGGTCGAGCATAACGGTCACTTTGAACGTTCTTTCGCCGCCGTATTCCCAGCTGTGAAGCGACTGCGTATTCACGCCCGGACGCAACGTCGACTGGAATCTGTCTATGCTTGCTCTGCCGTTCGCAAACTCTATGAACGTGCGCTCCGTACCCTCAGCCGATTCGTAGGGATTGTACCGCACTCCGAGCTTTGCCGAATAGTTTTCCGATTCGGGCGCAATGGTGAACTCCATATCTATCTTGACGGTATCGCCGCGCAAACTCGAAATATCGCTGTTTATCTCGGCGGCCGACTTGCCCGCTCCGTCATATTCGTAAAGCGTTTCGCCGTAGAGCGATTCGATCTCGCGAATAGGTCTGCGGATTATATCGTTGCCGTCGGCGGAAAGATACAGTTCGAGCGGGAATGCGAAATTGTGCGCCCAGCCCGAATAGTAATTGAGATTGGTGCCCGCGTCCTTGCCCTGAGCTATCGAGTATATGACCGTCCGACCTTGCTCGTAGGTCTTGCCCGCTTCGCGCTCTTCGTCCGTCAGGAATGTGAACCCGTTTTGACCGGTGAACGTAGCCGTTCCTATATCGAACAGACGCGGCTCGTCGTTATCGGCTATGAAACGGCAGTTCTGTTTGTCGAACGTGCCTATCCAATAATAACACTCGACCTGCGGTGCATTCTCGCCGCGTGCGTACTGCGGACAGTCGAACAGAACATATTTGGTGGTATTGCCGTCCTCCGTCGACACAGGCAGGAGTATCACGCACTCCCAATGCTCGCCCGCAACGTCGTATTCGGGATACGGACATTCGTACAAATAACCGTGATGTTCCCACTCGTGCATATTTTGCGACGTATAAATATTTGCACTGCCACCGCGACCGGGTATGGAAGTCGATACAAGCATAAAATACTGCCGCGTCTCGTCGTCGTACCACACGAACGGATCGCGGAACTGCTCGCGCTCGCCCATAGTATCGTCGTTCGGTTGGGTTATAGTCAATTTGTCCTCTACGATCCATTCGGTCAGGTCGGGGTCGTCGGGGTCTGCCGCATGGGCAAACGCGACGTTCTGTCCGCCGTGATTGGGGTTGCCGTATTGGTTTGTTCCTGCAGTGATCGCAAGCCACGGCGTTCCGTCGGGGCCTATGCACGCGCCGCCCGTCCAAACGCCTTCGGGGCAAATGTCTTTTGTGGGTACGACGGCGTCCTTGACGTATTTCCAGTGAACCATATCGTCGCTCACTATATGCCCCCAACGTATCTGCGACCAGTACGGGCCGGACGGGTTGGCTTGATAAAACACGTGGTATCTGCCCTTATAATAAAAGGGCGAATGCGGCTCGTTCATCCACACTGCGGGCGGGATGGCGTGGTATTGCGGGCGGTATCTGTCGCCCTCGTACACGCTCGGATCGAGCGCGATCTCGTCATAATCCAAATCGGGATGTCCCTCTCCGTCACAGTCGTTGTACAGCGCTCTTATGTCGGACGGCGTAAGCGATTGCCCGTACATCTTCACCTCGTCCATAAGTCCGGACGGCATTTGCCGCGCTATGGAATACTCGGTGACAGGCTCGCAGTACGAACCGATGCGGAGCGAGTTCGCGTTTTCCACTATCTCGGTATTGACAAGCTCGGGGATTATATCCTCGTATGCCTTTTCGCCGTTAAAGAACAGCGCGATATAGCCGCTGTCGCCGTCGAAACTTACGGCTATATGCGACCACTCGTACAGCGGCAGTGCGTTGATCGGATCGTAAAAGCCTACCACGAACGACTGCGCCGTGTCGAAGTTGTACAGCGCCATCTGAATACCCCACAGTCCGAGCCGACCGTAACCGAAGCAAAAGCCCTGCCCCATCTCCAAGTTGCCGTAATTGACCACCGAAGTGAGCCGCGTATGCCCCGCCGCATCCGATTCGCCGTTGTAGTAGGGCAGGTTTTCGAACACGCGCGGCGCGACCCACGCGGAAATCGTCATTGCGGTCGACGGCGCGGTGAAATCGTCCGTTTCGACATTTACCGAAAATCCGTCCATATATATCGCATTGCCCTTGACTCCGTCGCGGACAAGCGGCGCGGAAGGCTCTTTGACAAGGTACTCGGCATTATCTTCCGAAAATATGTAATTGAGTTTGTCGTACTTGCCCGTCGCGTCGTTAAGCGTCGTATAACCGTCTATGTCCTCAAACGAGTACGAAGCGATAAGTTTCGCCTGTTTTTCGTCTCCTCCTACGTCGGACTTTTTATTATCGTCGCACGACGTAAGTCCCATCGGAATCGTCATAACGGCTACAAGCCCCAATGCTATCAATTTGGAATTTGTCTTTTTCATAATCATCGTCCTAAATTTTCAGACCGGCAGAGCCGAACCCTTGCACTATGTACTTTTGCGCCGCAATGTAAATCACAAAAATGGGAATACTCGTCACGACCAGCGACGCCATTATCTCGCCCGTTGTAACGCCGTCGATATTTTGGATCGTTTGCAAAACGGACTGTATCGGCATCAGGTCGGGATACGGCGTGAGCAACATCATCGGCCACAGATAGTCGTTCCACACTCCGATAAAGCAAAATACAGCGACAGTCGCGACTATCGGTTTACTGAGCGGCAGTATGACCTTGAAGAATATTTTAAGGTTGCCCGCACCGTCGATCCTCGCCGCTTCCTCGTAGTCTTTGGGTATGCTCTCGAAAAACTGCATAAACAGGAATATGTTGAAGATGTTTATGACAGCGGGCAGTATCACGCCGAGAACGGTCATCGGACCTTGCAGGCGCAACATCTGCGTGACTATGGTGTACATCGGGATTATAGACGTCTCTACGGGTACGATTATAAGGAAAATTATTATCGCCGTGAAAAACTTCTTGCCCGGAAAATCGAACTTGGACAGCACGTACCCCGCAAGTCCGTTGACGATTATATTGAGCACTATCGCTACCGCCGCATACGCCAAGCTGTTCAGCGCGTTGCGCCATATCCCGTACTCGGTAAAGACTTTGGCGTAGTTGTCGAAGAACGTGCCGAGATTGGCGAAGTCGGGCAAGAACAGCGCAATGCCCGTAGCGCGGTCGGCGGCGATCTGACTTTTGGTAGACACGGCGAGCATATATAAGATAGGCATTACGAAAATAAGCGAAAGCACTATCCCCGCAATGTACCAGAACGTGTCGAGCGCGATCTTCTTTTTCGACACGGGGATCTTTGCCATCGTGTATTCTTCCCCGCTCGCTTGGATTTGCGTACCCGTCGCGGCGGCGGGCGCGGTTTCCGTCATTGCCGTCGTATTCTGTTCACCGCTCGCTTCAAGCTCCGTATCGGGCGCGGCGGTAACGGTCGTTATTTCGGTCATTTCAGCACCTTCCTTTGAACAAGCGTTATCAGTCCGATAATTATCGTCATCATCAGCGCCACTGCGGACGACAATCCGATGAGTTTCGAGCCGTAGCCCATTTGGTACATATAGTAGCTCAAAGTAACGGTGTGCAGTTCGTAGCCCGTCATCAACATCGGCTGTATCATCACCCTGCACGCGCCGACGAATACCGTTATCACTATGTACAGGAACGTGGATTTGAGTCCGGGTACGGTGATGTTGACGAATTTATCCCAACCGCGCGCGCCGTCGAGCGAAGCCGCTTCGTAAAGGTCGTCGCGTATATTCGTAAGTCCCGAACTGAATATCAGCATTTGATACCCGCAACCCTGCCAGGCGCTGAGCAGTACGATCCACAGCATCGCGGTCTCTCTATCCGCCAAAAAATCGATCGGACCGATACCGAAATTGCCGAGAAAAGAGTTTAAAAGTCCCGATTCGTTGGGCGCGAGAATTTGCAGCCATAGGAACGACGTTACCGTAAGCGAGATGACTACGGGCGCGAAGAAGCAGACCTTAAACACCTTTACTCCGCGTTTCTTCCTGTTTGTGAACAGCGCGAGAAACAGCGCCAGACCTATTTGGAGCGGAACTACCAAAACGACGAATATCGCGGTGTTCTTGATCGCCATATAAAGTTCGCCCTTATTCGATATTTCCTCGAACAGCTCCGTGAAGTTGGAAAAGCCCGTGAAGTGAATATCGTTGGGGTAATACATATGATAATCGGTAAACGCATACCCCAGCGAAAACAGTATGGGCAGCATCACGAATATGAAAGCGAGAACTATCGCCGGCGCCATCATCAGATAGCCGGCAATACACTGTTTTATGTGGTATTGCACATTGGCTCGCTTTGCTTTGACTATGTCTATGCATATAAGCGCGGCGAGTACGAGCACAAATACCACTAGTATGATAATTGCGATAGTCGTCATACCGTTCCTCTTATCTGTCGTTGCGATTGATCTTGGTCTGTAAGCTGGTTACGTGCGTCGAAATAACGCTTTCTACCGAGTCGTCGCGGAGTGCCGTAAGGATCAAGTTGAACTCCGACGAAAAATCGCTGTACGCCGACATAGACGGACGGGGTTTGCCCGTATTGACGAGCTGATTGTACAGAACGCCCTCAGGCGACGTAGCGTCGTAAGTTACTTCCATCGTTCTTTTGGCGGTGAGCATTCCGGTAGCGGCGGTTATCGTTTGCGCGCTTTCGTCGGACGTCATCCACTTGATGAGCTTGACGGCGGCGGACTTATCGCCTATGCCGTTGTTCGTTATCGCGAAACTCCAACTGCCCGTTGCCGAAACGGCGTCTTTGCCCGCCGCGTGCGGATACGGAAGTATGCCCCAACCTTCGGTGAAGTTCGACGAATACTGGTCTCTTATTTCGGGGATCGTCCAGCCCGATGACAAATACATTCCGACAGTGTTTCCGGTCAGGAATTCTGTGCTGCCTACGGTATAGCTCGTATAACCGCTCGAAATGCAGTCTTTAATAAACTGGAATCCCGCCTTTGTCTCCGCGCTGTCGAGGTATCCCGTCACGGTCTTGCCGTCCGAAGAAACATACTCGCCGCCCGCCGCATTACCCAGCGGATAAAGGAGATACGTAGACGTCTCGCCCGTAGAATAGAGTTGCATATCGACGGCGGTCTTGCCTTTGTTTTTAAGTTTTCCGCACACCGCCTTGAACTGATCGAACGTCCAGCCGTTCGTCTTGTAACCGTCGAGTTCCGCTTCCGAGATACCCGCCGCTTTCATAACTTTCATATTGTAGTAGAAACCGGCGCTCGACTCCTGAATGGGCAAGCCGTAAACTTTGCCGTTGTACATATTGACGGACGCGGGAATAAATTCGTCCACGTAATCGCCGATCAGATTCGTCATATCGACGAACATATTACTCGACGCATAACCCGCGCACTTGGGCGCGTCGAAAGCGATCACATCGTACAGCTTGCCGTTGCCCTGTCCGTAGAGGGTGGATATTGTGGATTCGTACTTATCCACGCCCGACGTTTGTGCGACGAACGATATTTGCGCTTTGATATTTTCGGATTTATACGCATTGTTAAATTCGTCTATGCACTTTTGATAAGCCTTACCCTCTTTGGTCGACTGATCCTTATGGACCATTATCGTCACGAGCGTATTGCCGTACTTGTCGGTTCGGTTTTCTAAATCGTTACGAATCCCGTCGACGCTGTTACCGCCTCCGCCGCAGGCCGAAAGAACGCCCACAGACAGCGTTGTCGCCGTCAAAACCGCCGCTATGCCGAATATCTTTGACTTTTTCATATTCGTGATCTCCCGTCACATATTTTTATTTTTCGGTCGCTCGATCCGACCGTTGTTGCCAAAACTATTTTGTCGTCGTTCCCTGAACGAACTTGCTTTCGTGAATAACCTTTTCTGGAACGTCCGCGCCCTCTATCTTCTTGATAAGAAGCTCGACCGCAGTGTTCGCCATTTTCTCGACGGGCTGTTCGACGCAGGTTATTGCGGGCGCGCCCGACCAGCTCCCGAACACTCCGTCATACGCCACGACTTGAACGTCATCCGGAATTTTTTTCCCCGCGCTCGCCGCTTTGGCGCAGAAAGCGTTAGCCACGCTGTATCCCGCCGCGAACACTCCGTCCGCGTCGCCGAATCGCTCCAAAAACTTTTGCGCAAGTCCGTTTTCCTCGCCGTGAGTGATAACGTCGTTTACTACGCATTCCGCCAAGCCGTGTCGACGCATCGTGTCTCTGTACGCCTTTTCCCGAAGCTCCACTTCAGAATCTACCTGCGGCTTCGAGCCAATATAGCCGATCCGCTTACAGCCTTTGCTTATGAGATATTCCACGCTTCGAACCGTCGCTTCGTAATTGTTGCTGGTGACGTACGGAACGCCTTTCGCAAGATGTCTGTCCACAGAAACGAGCGGACAGTCGGTGAACTCATCGGGGCTGTGCGCGAAATGCGTGACGAAAATCGCCCCGTCGACCTCGCGCTTTTTAATGCGCTCTATCATATCGCTCTCCTTCCGAACGCACTGTTGCGACGCGACGAGAAGGATCGAGTACCCGTAACCGTCCGCCGCGTGTTCGACGTATTCCGCGAACTGGGCGAAAAACGGATGATACACTACGGGGATCATAAGCGCGATAATGCCGCTCTTCTGCTCTCTCAGCCGCTTAGCCATACTGTTGCGTTTGTAATTGAGCGTATGCATAGCCTGTTCGACGGTTTCTTTCGTACTCGCGCTTACCGACTTTCCGCCGTTGAGCACGCGTGAAACCGTACCCACGCCCACGCCCGCCATTTTTGCCACGTCGGCTATCGTCGCCGCCATATCACGCCTCCCCGCCGATTTCCGCATCGGCATTTGCAATATCGACGGATTCGACGCTGTCCGTATTGACGGATTCGATGCTGTCCGCCCTGTTGGAGAATCCGAACTCGCCGTAAGTCGCCGCTTTCATCTGACCGAAGAACAGGAACGGCGCGCGAATGAGAGAAACAACGGCGCAAAGAAGTATCGCTATGCCAAGTCCCAACGTCTTGAACGCCGCGCCTATGTATCTCAATCCGATCATAAACTTGTTGCAGTCTTTATCCACGTCGAAAATTTCTTCGGGCGTGCCCATAGACTTGATCGGCGAAAGCGTGCTTTTGTACAGCTTGCCTTTCCACACAAGCTGTGCAATATACGGATACACAAACACGACAACCGCCGCCGTCAAAATCCACAGCGCTATGTTGCCTATCGGCGCGGTAGCCGCGCAAACCGCAAGGAACAGTGCGATAGGTCCCGCTATGCACGCTCCCGCTATCAGACCGAAATTGCGCCTGCGTATAGCCGCCGTGCGGTCCGCGAACGGTTTGGGCAAATCAGTCTTGCCGAGTCTTGAGAGTATTATCAACACTATAATAGCTATCGCATACATAGCGATAACGCCGCCCGTCGTACCCGCGCCTATCGCGAACGGCTTGAAATTCAGCGGCTCGGGCGGATAATAAAAACTAATCGTGCCTTTGTTATTGCCGAGTACCGAAACGGTAAACTGCGTTCCGTCCGACAGCTCGATTATATTGACCCCGACCGTAAGCACATCGCTTTTAAGTTTGAGCGTATAGTTGCTCGTCGTATATGCGGAAGTGCGGATAGCCTCGCTGTTTACTTTGACGTATTCGGTATTGCGCCTTCCTATAAACACAGTGACGTCGTTACCTTCCGTTACGGTCACCGCGCCTATCGTATATTCCGGTATCGCCTTAACGTCTACCGTTACCGTGATAGAGAGTTTATCGCCGTAAACCGCAAAAACGTAAACGCCTTTCTCGGGTAAGATCGACAAGTATGTCTCGTCTATAATGAGTTTGCCGTCATAGAACGAGTAGAATCCCGACGCGACAGACGAATTGGCGAGCGTATTATTGACCACTCTGTCTATGCGCGTATTTCCGCCGACGCCTATTTCGAGAACGCCTTCCGCGTACTCGTACTCGCGAAGCACGGTCACTACCGTCTTGAACGTCGCCCGCGTGGCGCAAGCGTTGAGTCCGAAATGTCCGCCTTTCGGATCGTCGCTGCCGAGCATAGCGTCAATTACGTCCGCGCCGTCGATCGAGATCTTTACTCGGTCGCCCTCGACGAACGCGGTCATCGTTATGTCGTGAATGTTTGCGGGCGTGTAATCGGCCCGAGCTATTTCGCGGTTGTTCGACCACAGCTTGACTATTTTTCCGTTGTTGTCGTAGTTGGCGATGATGTAACTGCTCAGCCTGTTTCCCGACGCTTGCGCTCTGAACACGATCGCCGCCGCCGCGCCGCTGCCGAGATCGAAGTTCGCGCTGTAAATAAAATCCGAACCGATCTCTTCCGCGAGTATAAATCCGTCGCCGCCGAGCTGTTCGCCTATAAGCGTTCCGTCGGAAACTATCCAATTACCTGATACTACGCCGCCGTCGGCAAACGTCAGGTCGCTGTCGAACTCGCCCGCGTGTACGGTCACGTCGACGAGCGACGACCGATCGCCGCTCTTGACTTCTATGACGGCACTGCCCGCGCCGAGCGCTTTTACCGTAAATCCGACGCTCGATGGAATTATCTCCGCTACGTCGTCGCCGCTTATTATCTCGTATGTGGCTTTGCCGCCCGTAACGACGGTTATTTCTTTTTCCGTCGTGAGCGCGGTGCTGAGTTCCACATTCGTTTCGGAAATGTAAAACACGCTGTTATCGCCGTTCTCGCGCCAAATGTTTCCGATCGTATTCACTTTGAGTTCGCGAATATTGAGATCGTCGTCGGACGTGAAGCTCATATACTCGGAATTCGGCGACGCGAACGTCAAAATATAGAACGGCACTGTAAACCCGTCGCAATACACCTCGACGTTGTTTCTGTCGACGAGTATATAAAAATCGAGAACGGTATTGTCCCTGCCGATGCCCGACGCATATCTTATTGCGTAATTGGGTTTCGGGAAATTTATGCCGGCGTCTTCGGTGTGCGTGCGGTCGACAAAATAGCCCTCGCGCCTGTTCCAGCCGATCTCGGTATACGCACTGCCGTCGGCGCTCATATTCACTTTGAACGACACGCCCGCGCGCGTCGGGTTGGAAAGTTTTGCGGTTATCTCCGCCGTGCGGCTTTTGACCCGATCCAAAAGCCCGTTCGACATCGGCGCGCCGCTTATATCGACGACAGCCGTCTTTAACTCGGCAAAATGCGCGTCGTTTACGGTGATAGGCGTCGTCGTCAGCGTTTCACCGTTCAAGCCGTAAACTACGGGAATAGTCATACCGCCGCCGTTCCACACCTTGCGAGCCGTTTGCAATACGCCGCTCTCAATGGATTCGGGCGCGTTGGGAACACCCGAGAACCAGCTCAGAGCAACGCTTTTGCCCGCATACGCGCTGTCTGAATCGTCGTCGATATAGAACGTCTGCGCGGCATACGAATCCACGCCGTATTCCATTTTTCTGAGCTGGGGATCGCCGAGCATAAGACGTTCGATCTTATTTCCGTCGCCGTCCTTCATCACGATATTACCGTCCTCGTATGCAAGGTCGCAAACAACATAGTAGCGCGAAGTGAACGTAATGACGGTGCGGTTTTTCGAGCCGTCGTTTATAGTAACCAAATCGGGGCATTCGGGACTGTAAACTTCATAACTGCCCGCGTGTTCCCACTCGACGAGGTTTCTCGATTTGAGGAAGTAAATGGTGTCGCCTTCCATATTGGAAAGCACCATACCCCATTTATAGTCGGTCGAATTGCCGTCAACGCCCGAAATATCGAACACCTTCGGGTCTCGCCACGACCCGCCGTTAACGGGATTACCGTTGAGATCCAAAGATACGTCGCTCGGAATATTGTCGCGCTTGTTCCAAGTAAGACCGCCGTCCGTGCTGTACATCACTACCTGATGACGGTTGCCTCTGCCGTCGAAACGCGTATAGAATCCGATAAGTCCTAGCGCTTCGCCGTCGCTTTTACCTGACACGTCGCCGAACCAACGGTATTCGTCGTCTATTTTGGCGCTGTCGCCCTTATGGTAGACCCGCGCCGATCCCGACCACATCGCGCCGATCCCGTAATCGATTCCGCCGTCGACGGAAAGATCGCGGTCGGGAACGAGCGCTATCGGAAGAAGCTCCCAATGCACGAGGTCGTTACTGCGCGCATGCCCCCAATGCATATCGCCCCACGTATTGCCGTAGGGATTGTGCTGAAAATACAGGTGGTAATACCCTTTGTAATACACAAGTCCGTTGGGGTCGTTGTTCCAATGCGCAAACTGCGAAAAATGGTACTGGTTTCTGTATATCTCCGAATAGCTCGTAATATCGGTCTCGCTTATCTCCGCGTCGGTGAATCGCACCGTTGCGTTAAAACAGTTGTAACCGAGATAACCGCCCTCATAGCTCAACCCTACTTCGCCGTCATCGCCCGCCGTCAGCGTGTTCAAATCGAGATCCGCCGCGTTCTCGCTTCCGTCGACATACGCGAACCGACGTATGCCGTCTGCGTAAAATTCGGCGTATGCCTTGCCGTCTGCGGTCGGCGAAAGGACGACCTGCAAATACACTTTATCGATATTTGCGGTGCGGCTTTTCACATACTCTCTTTCGCCGTTGTTCATCAACGACGGTCCGACGTAGTATTCTTCTTTTAATACGTATACAACTTTATCGCCCGACGAATAATCGAAGTACATCAGTTTTACTGCATTTCCGACGCGGTCGACATTGAACACCCAATACGCTTCATTCTCCGTAGCGCCGAAAACTAGGCCTGCCGCATTACCGCCGTCGAAGTTGGCTGTCGCGGAAAAAACAAACGTCTCGTCCGCCGCATACCGATCGTCGGTAAGCTCGAAAACGTCGTCGCCGCCTTCGACGGTCGTTTCGGCTTTTGCACAGTAAAAATTCGAAAACGCAAATGCCGCCGCGCCCGTAATACATAACAGCACGGCTATGATAATTAATTTGACTTTTATAAACGTTGTTCTCATATTTACGACAGTGTCCCCCTTCCGACACAAACCCGAAAATGCCCGTCGGCATTTATGCTCTTTACCTGCTCTGCGTTTCGTTAAAGTATTTATCTACCGTAGCCGCGTCGGGCAACGAATCTATCGCGCCGTGTCCCAGAGTGTTGAGCGCGCCGCATACGTTTGCGTACCGCAACGCTCCGTTCAAAAATTCGTCGGTGTAACCGCTTTTGTCCACGCCGTCCAGCTTTTTGAGCAACCCCGCGTAAAATGCGTCGCCTGCGCCCGTCGTATCGATCGGTTTCACGGAAATCGTATTCGCACTACCCTCTCTGCCGCCGAATTTCCATTTACTGCCGCGACTGCCCAGCGTTATGCAAATCAGCTTATCTTTTAACCCGTTAACGTATTCCGCGCCGAATATCTCATACTCGTCTTCGGACAACTTGACTATGTCTGCGCGTTCGATATACCGCTTGTACAGCGCGATCGCCGATTTCGTATCGCGGAAAATATCCGTTCTGTAATTCACGTCGAAGCTCACCGTCTTGCCGCCGTACCGCGCTCTTTTCATAAGTTCGTCCGCGTATTTTCGTCCGACTTCTTCCGACAGCATAAGCGACCCGACGTGTATAATGTTTGCCTTTTCGAACAGCGCGTCGTCTATTTCGGGCAAACGGTAATCGGCTGTCGATTTGCGGTAGAAACAGAACGAACGCTCGCCGCTCGCGTCTATATCGACAAACGCGAGCGTGGTGTTGTGTTCCATTTCGGTCGAGATACACAGTCCGTCGAGTTTTCGGGACGCGGCGAATTTTTTAAGAAAATCGCCGATCAGATCGTCGCCCACACTGCCCGCAAACGCACTGCTTCCGCCGAACTTTTTCACGGCGCACGCCACATTGAAGGGCGCGCCGCCCGCCTTGCGCTCGTAACAGAACACGCCGTCACGCTCGCAGCCTATCATATCGACAAGTATTTCACCGACACTGAGTATCATTTTACGGTTTCCTCCGCTTCCGTCGCGATCCCGTCGTTATTATCGGGATCGAGTTTGCTCTCGCGCTTTTTTTCGACCGACGCTCTTATAAGCATAACCGCCACTCTTATCGCAAGCACCGCGAACAGCATTATGCCCTCTATCCATGCCAGCAGATTCTGCGATACCAAAAACCCGAAAGCGAATGCTGCAAGCGCCGAGACGAGCGATGCGACAGTGACGAACGAGCAAACCGTTTTTGCCGCCGCGCCGAACTTCAATTCCCCGCACTTCGAGAGCTTAGTCAAGCAGAACAGCGCGACAGACACCGCAACCACTACGAGAATGACAAACGGCGCGACCGAAAAGAATCCCATTACCGCGCTGTACACAGTAACCGCTGTCGCGCCCTCGACGCTTTTGCATACAAACCGCTTTACGCTTTCGGCGGTCGTGCCTATCGCTCCGTCGTTCAGCTTCGAGTAATTGCCGTAAAATCTGTTCTTTGCGCCGAACTCGGTCACGAGCGAGCCTAGCATCGAATCGCAAAATACGAACATTATTTTCTCGCGATCGGAGAAGTTGTGATAGTAATAATTGCGTGTTTTGGGCGCGTTGCCGTCCGTCTCGTAAGCGGTCAGCGGCGGATAATATGTGCGTACATACAGGTTGTAAAGCGCAACCGCATAGTCGTCGCCCGTCTTGTTCTTGACTTCGGCATATGCTTTTACCGTATCCTCGTCCGTCGATGCGTCGAGATAACTCTCGCATCTGTTCACCCATACGTCGTCGATTATGCGCTCTTTGCCGCTGTATCTTATCGCAAACGTGTACAGCGTCTTTACATCTTCGTCCAGCTCGATATATTCTTCGTACGTTATTTCATTGCCGCTCTTCGAGACGCAGTACGCATAAAAATCGTCGAACGTATCTACTTTACGCGTATCGATCACTATATCGTAACCGCACGAATACTTTTGACGGTCTTCGTCGTCCGTCACGGTATCGATAACGCGGTCGGACAGAAGAACGCCGTCTTTTATTTCGAGCGCCGCGCCGTCGGCGGAGAAAGCGCGCTCCGCCGTCGCGACCAATTCGGGGGTGTTTTCGAAGTTTGCTTTGAAAGGCAGTGTATACGCCGCTATAAGTCCGAACATCAAAAATATGACGGCAAGGATCGCAACAATCAAAATGCTCCCTATACCGCGACTCGGCGCTTGCTTGGCTCTTTTATCCGAGAAGAAACTCGGAAGTATGTAATTCCACAGCTCTTTCATAAAGTGAATTTACTCTTTCTTTGCCGCCGTTTTCGCCTTAGACGCGCGTTTCTTGGCAGGCTTTTTTTCGTCTGTCGCTTGGGGATCTTGAGGCTTCGGCTCGGCGCTTTCCGCTTTGACCGCGTTGGCGAAGTCTCTGCCGAGAACGCTCTCCCCGCTTTCGGGATCGAACAGATGAAGTTTCTTTTCGTTAAACGCGAGCTTTACCGTCTCGTTCGGCGCGTAATCGACTCGATCGTTTAGGCACACTATGTATTCGACGTCGCCGAGACGGACGAAAAGATGCGTGTTTTCGCCGAGTATCTCTTTTATGCTCACGTTTACCGCAAGACCGTCGCGCGCGATATTTATGCTCTCGCCGCGCGCGCCGAGTACGACTTTGTGTTCCGCACCGTCGAGTATGTCCTCGCGCACGGTGCGCATATTTGCGAGATCGAACGCAAGCTGTTGCCCGTCGGCAAACGTAGCATTCAGCTTGTCGCCGACGCGCTTGACCGTAATGTCGAAAAAGTTCATCTGCGGCGTGCCGATAAAGCCCGCGACGAATTTGTTCACGGGGTAATCGAAAAGATTGGTCGGCGTATCGATCTGCTGTATGTATCCGTCTTTCATTACGACGATGCGCGTACCCATCGTCATCGCTTCTATCTGGTCGTGAGTGACGTATATGAACGTCGTTTTAAGCTCGTTGTGAAGTTTTACTATTTCCGCGCGCATCGCATTGCGCAGTTTCGCGTCGAGGTTGCTGAGCGGCTCGTCGAGAAGAAAAACCTTCGGACCGCGCACCATCGCCCGACCGAGCGCTATTCTTTGCCGCTGTCCGCCCGACATATCCGACGGCTTGCTGTTCAAAAGCTCGGTAATTCCGAGAATCTCTGCGGCTTGTTTTACCTTCTCGTCTATTTCGGCGCTCGTATAATGCCGCTCGACGAAGAGCTTCACGGGCGTGGTTCTGTAATACTCCAACTGTTCGTTAAGTTTGGGCAGCCACACTTCCGCATCGGCCTTGAGTGACTGCGCGCGATTGGCTACGTCGCTTTCGACGTCGATGGCGGCTATCCGCGCCGCAAGCTCGGACTTTGCCGTTTCATCTGTCTCGCGCGCCAACCGCCCGTTGAGCATTTTGATATGCGCCTTGACGTCCGCCCGCGCCCGCTTCTCGGCGGTCGAAATCTCTTTCTCGGTCTTTTTTATCTGCTTGTTTATCTCTTTTATCTTTTTCGTGTCTATACCGACGACGTTGTTGCCGAACTCGTCCAGCTTGGGCTCGGAGATCTTTCTCATCCGCAGCCCGAACGCGATATTGTCATAGGACGTCATATGCGGATATAACGCATAGCTTTGGAACACCATCGCTATATCCCTGTCGCGCGGCTCTACATTGTTCATCAGCTTACCGTCTATGTACAGCTCGCCCGAAGAAATATCTTCAAGCCCCGCCACCATACGAAGCGTCGTCGACTTGCCGCAACCCGAAGGCCCGACGAATACGATAAACTCGCCGTCCTCTATCTCCATACAAAAATCTTTAACCGCAACAAAATCGTCCGTATCTCTCGCGACTTTGGCTTTCTTTCCTCCCGATTTACGCCTCGCGGGATAAACCTTGCGGATATGTCTCAACGATAAGCTGGCCATCACATCCTCCGATATTTTGTGTGCATCGAATTCCACAATTTGGAATCGATTCCATAAACACAGTATAACACGACGTTTTACTCTTTGAAATGCACCCCAAAGTTTGGACAAAACTTAGGAGGTGCATTTTATATGGCAA
>CAJTLV010000012.1 GCA_910577435.1 uncultured Christensenella sp.
AGGCGCGCATACGCCACGCAAAAGACGAGGCGGAACAACTGACAAACGCTTTTATACTGGCGCGAAACGATATGCTACGGGCTAACATAGAGCGGAAAATGCAAGAGATTGAAATTCTGATTAAAGACCTATCTGCAAGCAAGGCGCAAATCGAGCTTGAACGGGGCAAGAGATTTACGAAAGACACAATCATTGACTTTATCGCGGAAATGCTGAAAGGCGACCCCGCAGACAAGGAATATCAAAAAACACTCATTGATAATCTTGTTTACAAGGTGTTTGTGTACGACGACCATATTATAACATATCTGACTTTCGGCAACGAAAAGGACATTAAAGAAATAAGCCTTGCCGATAACGACAAGGCTATTGACGAATTAAAGGTTCAACCTTTATCGTCTTTGGTGCGAAGGACGGGACTTGAACCCGTACGGTTGCCCACACGCCCCTCAAACGTGCGCGTCTGCCAATTCCGCCACCCTCGCTCAACAGTACATATTATACTGGATTACAAAGCTATTGTCAACTTAAATTAACTGTTTTCATTATAACTTTTTATAAATTTTTCGAGAACGTCCACACTTCCATCTATTCCCAAAATGGATGTATTGATTGTAATGTGGTAATTGTTGGCTTTACCCCACACTCTGTCGGTATATGAGTTATAGTACGCGGAGCGGCGTTTGTCTGTTTTTTGAATGAGCTTGCTCGCATTCTTTTCGCTTATATCCATATTTTCGCAGACGTTTTTAATACGATCGTCCATATCGGCGCAAACGAATATACGAATTATGTTCCTGTCTTTGAGTACAAAATCCGCACACCGTCCGACTATTATGCACGGCTCGTCGGCAAGACGCTTTATCGTCTCGCTTGTAAACATAAACGATCTATCGTCTAGCAGTATATCGTTTATCATAAACGCGGGATTCGCTACGCCGGAAAGTTGCGCAGTCGCCAACGAATATAAAAAGCTATTCGTTTTTTTCTCGTCGTTTTTTTTCAGTTGATCCTTTGACAGACCGAAGTTTTCCGCCGTTTTGTTTATAATGTCCTTATCGTAATACGGGATATCGAGCCTCGTCGATAATTCCTTAGCGATACGGTTACCGCCGCTACCCAGTTCTCTTGATAAAGTAATTATGTGCTTTTTCATATTAATCTCCTTATTGTCAGAATATTACATTTATTTCTTGTCGAGTTTGTGTAAATTTTAAGCAAATTCGATAATCTTTGTTATATCGCCGTCCGACAAAATATCTTCTCCGCGCATTTCGGCGTTTGCGGTAAGTTTCATAAATTCGACCTCGAAATCGAGATTAGCTCCGATGTTGTACTTTCCGTCGAAAGTTCCTACGCCCACCTTTACGCCTCGCGCCACTGCCGCAGCGACAGGCGCAAAACCATAGCCGTAGCCCGCAGAAGCCGTCGGCAACAGAATGAGCGGCACGTTTTCCTGCGCCATCAAGTCCAAATCGTCGTTATCGAGACACACCCCGCCCGCTATCTGACACCTGCCGAGTACGCCGAGCTTATGCAACAGCATTATCGGCGACAGTTTGTACTTGGCTTCGATGATTCCGGACTCTTCGAGGTCGAACGCCGCCCTGACGATTGCCGTCGCATTATGCTCCATCATATAGTCGCACGCATCGGCAAATCCGTCTTCGTCGCATACCGTAGGAATATATATCTTATCGCTCGATATTCCTTTGCAAAATGTTCCGTATACTTCGATGCGCTTGTCGTCGAACTTGTCCGCCCCGCAATATATCACCTTGTCGCAATAATCGAGCGCCGCGACGGGATCGGATGTACACATCGCATTAACTTTCATTGCGAAGCATATCCTTTAAGTACGCTTTGAATTTATCTTTAAGTTCGGCATTTTTAAGCGCAAAGTCGACTGTCGCGGTGAGCGCACCGAACTTATTACCCATATCGTAACGCTTGCCCTCGAACTCGTATGCATACACCTTGCCGTCATTCATCATATCGGCTATGGCATTGGTGACATTATATTCTCCGTCCTTTTCTTCCATCCGCTCGATATAATCGAATATTTCGGGCGTGAATACGTACCGACCCAGTGCGGCGTATCGTGATGGAGGATTGCTTTTAGGCTTTTCGATTATCCCGTCGCAAATCACGCGACGACCGATTATCTCTTTGGGTTTTATTATGCCGTATTTAGACGTTTCACCGACTTCGACCTGCTGAACGCCCATTATTACGCCCTCGCTTTGCTCGTAAGCCGCCATAAGCTGTTTAGTGACAGGAATATCGGATACCATAAGATCGTCGCCGTTAGACATACAGAACGGTTCTCCCGCCGCAAATTCGCGCGTCAGCATTACCGCGTCTGCGCTACCGCGCGGCACTTCCTGCACTGCGAATCGAATATCGGCGCCTCTGTTTATTTTCCTGACTAGTTCCAACAGTTCGGGCTTATCTTTGAGCGCAGCTTCCAACTCGGCGTTTTCCGTAAAATACGAACGTATATCTTCTTTGCCGGGTCCCAATACGATCATTATCTCATTGATGCCGCTGTCGATTATCTCGTCTACGATGTACGCCAAAACGGGCGTGTCTATTATTGGCAAAATCTCTTTTGCAACGGCTTTCGTTATCGGCAGGAATCTTGTTCCGCGTCCGCCGCAAGGGATTATGGCTTTTCTTATTTTCATAGTTAACTTCCGAATCGATTTTTGTACACAATGCACATAAGTATTCTATGATAAAACTTTATTGCGTGTTAATCCGCGCGCTAGTTCAGTTTGACTATAATACGCCTGCAGTTGTCGCAACGGCACCATCCTTGATCTTTCAATAGCGCATTCCCCTGTTGCGGCAATCCTATTCCGCAACCGCCGCAATTGAAAACTCCTTTTTTATCGTCGCCCGACGCCGGTACGACGGGCGGGAATTTATTCTCGTCTACGAGCTTTGCGTATTCGGCATACATTTTTTCGTCCAACTCGCCGTGAAGTTGTTGAAGTTCGGTTTTCAGCGCGTTATGCTCGGCTGCTTTCGATTCTATGAGAGCATTATGCTTGTCGCTTGCCTCTTTATATGCCGCCTTTGCCGCATTACCCGTGCGAATTGCGTCGGCGCGGGCGCGACACACGCTCTTCGATTTGTCATCCATATCGTGGATCTTCTTATCGGCATTCTGAAACTTCGACTTAAAACTCTCCAACCGTTTTACGCGTTCGGCGAGTTCTTCCTCGTTCAACTCGTCGCCGATGTTTTCCAATTCGCCGAACATCGCTTCATTGTCATCGATGTACTTGCAAAGCTCATCGTAAGACGACACAAGAACGCCCGCCTGCTTGTCGCAGTCGGAAATTGTCTGCTTGGCGTCGTTAAAAGCATTTCTGTGCTTATTCTTTGCCGCAAGAGCCGCATCACGATTGATGAGCGTGTTCAGTTTGCGCAATTCTATATCTTTCTTTTGATATTCCAACAGTTTGCGGAACTTTGTTTTGAGTTGTTCGTCCATACTATTCTCCTTTACTTGTGTGACGCATTCCTGACGGATATAGCGGCGCGCACAGCATCGAGTTCTTCCCGATTTCGGATGGGCGCACGCATGTACGTATTATACAGATTTGATAAATATTCATCAAGCGCTTCGCAATCTTCGGCATAATACACGCCGAAACGATACTGCTGCCCGTCGAGAGCTTGACCGCCGCCCGGCTTGGCTCGCATAACGAAATAAAACTTATTACGTTCTTTGCAAATGCCGTCGCGTTCGATGATGTATCCGAGATCGACAAGCGTTCGCCTGACGCTGTCCGGATTTCTGTGCGGACACAGCACGAGCGTTTTGGGTAGCCGACTCGCTTTCCGCAAAATTTCGGATATGAGCAATCCGCCCATTCCCGCAATTATTGCTTCGTCGCATTCGAACCTAATTCCGTCGCAACACATATATTCGACGTTTTCGAACGGTTCTAGAATTGCCCGAGCCTTATCGAGACAACGCTCGCTTATATCGGCTGCTATCATTCGCTTACACAGCGCGTTCTCGATACAGTATTTTGCGACAAGCCCGTGATCGCAACCGACGTCGGCAACGGTCTCCGCGCTCTCGATCAGCGAACACACCGCGCCGAGCCGACCCGTCATCTGTCGATGAAATCCTTGAGTTTTTTCGAGCGGTTGGGGTGGCGCAGTTTTCTGAGCGCCTTAGCCTCGATCTGCCGTATGCGTTCACGGGTCACGCCGAATTCCTTGCCTACGTCCTCCAATGTGCGCGGTCGCGCGTCGTCCAAGCCGTATCGAAGCCGTATTACCATTTCTTCGCGCGGAGTCAGCGTGTTGAGCACAGAACCGAGCTGCTCGCGAAGCATTCCCGCTTCGGCAAAGTCCTGCGGCGCTTTGGACTTCTCATCCTCCAAAAAGTCGCCGAGATGGCTGTCCTCTTCCTCGCCTACGGGCTGTTCGAGCGACACGGGGTCTTGACTTATACGCTGTATTTCCACAACTCGGTCGACGCTCATACCCATCTCTTCGGCGAGTTCTTCGGGCGTAGGATCTCTGCCGAGTTTTTGCACGAGTAATCTGTTGGTGCGCGCGAGCTTGTTTATCGTCTCGACCATATGCACCGGAATACGTATCGTGCGTGCCTGATCGGCTATTGCGCGTGTTATCGCCTGTCTGATCCACCAAGTCGCATACGTAGAAAATCTGAATCCCTTAGTGTAGTCGAATTTCTCGACGGCTTTCATCAAGCCGAGATTGCCTTCCTGGATCAGATCCAACAGTTGCATACCGCGCCCGACATAGCGCTTTGCGATTGCGACTACGAGACGAAGATTGGCTTCGGAAAGCTTCATTTTGGCGTACTCGTCACCGTCGGACATCAATTGCGCAAGTTGAGTTTCCTCATCTGCGGAAAGCAACGGGATTTTTCCTATATCCTTGAGATACACTTTGACCGGATCGTCTGTATTGACTTCACCGAGTATAACGTCTATGTTTTTGAGTTCCGCGTGCTTGACTTGTCCGTCGGTGACCTCTATACCGCTTTCGCGTATAATGCGCATAGCTTCTTCGAGCTGTTGCGCGTCCGCACCGCATTCGAGCGTCAGTTTTTCGCCTATTTCGACGTTTGAAAGCTCGCCGCGAGTCTTGCCGAATGCTATCAGCTTGGACAGCGCATTGTTCATTTTCGATGTGAGAATGGGCGCTTTGACGCCGTCTTTCAGTATAACTACGCCGTTCTTTTCGAAAAATTCGAGCGCGTAATCCATATCACCGGCGCCCGCTTCTATCGGAACGAGTTTTTCGACAATGGAATTGTATTCGATGCCGCCGTCCTTTGCGGCCGCAAGCAACTCATTAAGAACCTCCGCCACCGTCTCGGCCGGCGAATAGACCTCTTCGACTGCGGTCGAAACAGGTTCCTGAATCGCTTGCTTTTTGTCTTTTTTTCTGTCTTTCATAAGAACTCCTTATCGGCGTTTCCGGTTTGTGATTTCGGTAGAAATCTCTTGCATTTTGCGCAGTGCGCTTAAATTTTTCGTTTTGTCGTATTCTGTTTTGAATGCGTCGCACTCTTTTTCGAGGACCTTGATGTACAGCTTGTTTTCCACTTCGACGAACGCTTCTCGTCCGTCTCCGGGCAGGAATTTGTAATCCATAAGTTCGTTAAGTAAATGCTTTTCATCGTCGGTGTACTCGTCGAAGTCGAGTCTCGCATTGCCGTTTGCCGCACCGTTTTTAGCCTGAACATACAGCTTTTTCGCAAATGCGTCCGGCATAGCCTCCGATACGTCGGTATCGAAATCGATATAGTCGCATCCGTCGACGATACTCGCAAGAAAGAACTTGATCGCAACGTCGTATTCGACTTTGACCTGCGGCGCTTGTTCGGGTTCCGGCTGTTCGCGCTGTGACTTCGGCACAAGTTCCGCTTGGCGTTTAAGCACTTCGACCGAAAACTTCGTCCTGTCCGAAATGTACTTGAAATACTGTTCCTGCTCGACGGGGTTTTTAAGCGCCTGCACGACCGCCGTAGACTCTATTGCGAACTTGGCGCGTTCGTCGGGATCTTGCAGGTTGTACCTATTGATCAGCACTTCTATCTTATACGCAGTGAGCGGTATAGCCTCATCGAGCAGTTTTTGATAGGCTTCCGTCCCTCCGCGCTTTATAATATCGTCCGGATCGAGTCCGTCGGGTAGACGCACGACCTTGACGGTAAGTCCGCACTCGCGGAGTATATCAAGTCCGCGCATAGTCGCTTTCTGCCCCGCAGTGTCGCCGTCGTAGCTGATATAAACGAGATCGCTGTACAGCTTGATCTGGCGCGCTTGCTTTACCGTCAGCGCCGTTCCCATAGATGCGACGGCGGTATCGAAACCCGCCTTATGAAGCGCTATTACGTCCATATATCCTTCCGTCATAATGACGTAATCGATAGGCTTTTGCAACTTGCGCTTTTTTAGAAGGTTTACTCCGTATATTACCTTAGACTTGTCAAAAATCTCCGTCTGCGAACTGTTGCGGTATTTGGCGAAATGCACATCTTTTTCAAGCGTGCGCCCGCCGAACGCTATTACGTTACCCATATTATCGATTATGGGGAATATCAGGCGCTTGCCGAAAACGTCATACTGTCTGCCGTCTTTGGATTCGGCTATACCCGCCGTATGCATTTGCTCGTAGGTGTACCCCTTGCTCTGCAAATACTTTATCATCTCGTTGAAATCGATACTTGCGCCGAGACCGAAGCGGGCTACCATATTCGATTCTATTTTTCGTTCTTCCAGATAGTCTCTGAATACCTTTGCTTGCGGCGATGACAGATTCGAATGATAATGCCTTGCCGCATCGCGCATCAAATTGTACAGCTGTTCGCGAGCTTCTTTATCGACGCGCTTGGCCCCGCCGCCACCCGAAAATTTAGGGATCTCCATTCCCGCCTGCTCGGCAAGCATTCTGAGCGCGTCCATAAACTCGATGTTTTCCATTTCCATAAGAAACGTAATGGCACTGCCGCTCTTTTTACAGCCGAAGCAATGATAGAACTGTTTCGTGCCGTTTATAGCAAACGACGGTTGCGACTCGTGGTGGAACGGACAGCAAGCCCAATGAGTATTTCCCCTTTGCTCTACCTTGACATAACGCGAAATCACCGAAACGATGTCCGTTCTGTCCAGCACCTTTGAAATAAAATCGGAAAACTCTCTATCCACTTCGACTCGCAAGCGCACAATGCGCGATTTTTTAACCTATTTGCCTATTTAAGGCGTTACGTATTTCTACTCGTAATTATATAACGGATCTACAATTTAGACCAATTCTGCGGAACCATAATGCTCTCGAAAAGCCTTACCGCATACTGATCCGACATTGTCGAAATAAAATCGCACACGCGCCGTTCCAACGGCTCGGCGTCATATACGAATTGCATCGGCATCTCGTTCTCGTGATCGCAAAAGTACAGATAAAGATATTCGATCATCTTGATCGCCTTCTTTTCTTCCGATTTGGCGAGAGACGACGTATAAACATTTTCGAACATATACTGCCTGAGCCGCAACATTCCGTCACTGAATTCCGGCGACTGTTCAATCGTATTTTTGCCAAAACTCGCGTATATTATATCGGAAATCATCGACGAAATTCGCTGCGAATGAGTATCGCCGAACAGTGCGACAAACTCTTTGGGTATATCGCCTGCCGAGATGACTCCGCCGCGTATCGCGTCGTCGATATCGTGATTTATGTACGCGATTCGGTCCGAAATCGAAACGACTCTGCCTTCGAGCGTCGCGGCGACGCCGCCGCCGGTATGATTGAGTATACCGTCGCGCACCTCGAACGTCAAGTTCATCCCCGCACCGTCGTTTTCGATACGGTCGACCATTCGGAGACTTTGTTCGTTATGTCTGAAATGCGTAAACTTATTGAGCGCACGCTCGCCGGCATGACCGTAAGGCGTATGCCCCAAATCGTGACCGAGCGCGATCGCTTCCGTAAGATCCTCGTTCAGCCGCAAGCACCGCGAGATCGTGCGCGCTATTTGGCTAACTTCGAGAGTGTGCGTCAACCGTGTACGATAGTGATCGCCTTCGGGCGACAAAAAGACCTGAGTCTTGTGTTTGAGCCTGCGGAATGCCTTTGAGTGAATGATTCTGTCGCGGTCGCGTTGGAACTCGGTACGAAACGGACAAGGGTCCAAAGAGATTTCACGCCCCTTAGAATCAATATCTTTACAAGCATACTGCGACAGATACTTGTCCTGCATTTCAAACACGACCGACTTATAATCCATACGCATTCCCCGCCCTGCGAATAAAATATCCCAACCGAAAATACCCGAAAGCCGAAATACGATTTTATTTCGCATTTCGGCTTTGCGCGATATTTCATTCGATCATTTTCTCGGGTTCTTTATGTTAGCCTGAGCCGCAGCGAGCCGAGCGATCGGTACGCGGTACGGCGAGCAAGACACATAATCGAGACCGATGTTGTGGCAGAACTCGATGGACGAGGGATCGCCGCCGTGTTCGCCGCAAATGCCGCAGTGCAAGCCCTTGCGCTGTCCTTTGCCGAGTTTGACAGCCATTTCCATCAGCTTACCGACGCCTGTTGTGTCGAGACGCGCAAACGGATCGGATTCGTATATCTTATTGCTGTAATAGGAAGGCAGGAACTTACCCGCGTCGTCGCGGCTGAATCCGAACGTCATCTGAGTGAGGTCGTTCGTGCCGAAGCAGAAGAACTCAGCCTCTTTCGCGATGTCGTCGGCAGTGAGAGCCGCGCGCGGTATTTCTATCATCGTGCCTACTTCGTATTTGAGATTTATTCCCGATGCCGCTATAACCTCGTCGGCTGTCTTTACGACAACGCTCTTGACAAACGCCATTTCTTTGACTTCGCCCGTGAGAGGGATCATAATTTCGGGAACGACTTTCCACGCGGAATGACGTTTCTGAACGGCGATAGCCGCTTTGATGACCGCTTTCGTCTGCATAACCGCGATTTCGGGATATGTGACGGTAAGACGGCAGCCGCGATGACCCATCATCGGGTTGAACTCGTGGAGATCGGCAATTACCTGCTTGATCTGAGCAACCGTCTTTTTCTGCGCCTTAGCGAGCGCGGCAATGTCGGCCTCGTCGGTAGGAACGAATTCGTGCAGAGGCGGATCGAGGAAACGAATAGTAACGGGCTGACCTTCGAGCGCCTCCATAAGACCTTCGAAGTCCGCCTGTTGCATCGGCTCGATCTTGTCGAGCGCCGCAATGCGCTCTTCGACGGTGTCCGCGCAAATCATCTCGCGGAACGCGCCTATTCTTGACGGATCGAAGAACATATGCTCTGTACGGCAAAGACCGATACCCTGCGCACCGAACGCCGCAGCCTGCTTTGCGTCATTGGGCGTGTCGGCATTGGTTCTTACGCCGATAGCTTTATATTTATCGGCGAGATCCATAATCCTGCCGAAGTAACCGGAATTGGGATCTGCGGGAACGGTGGGGATAAGGCAGTCGTAGATATTACCGGTCGAGCCGTCGAGCGAAATGCCGTCACCCTCTTTATATACTTTTCCGCCGAGCGTAAACCGTTTGTTTTCCTCGTCCATTTTGATGTCGCCGCAACCGGAAACACAGCAAGTACCCATACCGCGCGCAACAACAGCCGCGTGCGACGTCTGACCGCCGCGAACGGTAAGAATGCCCTGCGCAAACTTCATACCTTCTATGTCTTCGGGACTTGTTTCGAGGCGAACGAGAACGACTTTATTACCTTTCTTGCCCTCGATGACAGCATCTTCAGCCGTGAATACGATGGAGCCCGCTGCGGCGCCGGGAGATGCCGCGATGCCTTTGCCGACCACATTGTTCTTGTCGGCGGCTTTGAGCGCATTCGGGTCGAACTGCGGATGCAGGAGCATATCAAGCGACTTAGCGTCGATCTGCATAAGCGCTTCTTTTTCGGTGATCATTTTCTCGTCGATGAGGTCGCAAGCGATCTTGATCGCGGCGGCGGCGGTGCGCTTGCCGTTACGGGTTTGAAGCATAAACAGCTTGCCCTTTTCGATCGTGAACTCCATATCCTGCATATCGCGATAATGGTTTTCGAGCGTGTTGCAGACATCGAGGAATTGTTTGTAAACGTCGGGAAGGACCTTTGCCATTTCCGCAATGGGCATCGGCGTGCGAACGCCAGCAACGACGTCCTCGCCTTGCGCGTTCATAAGGAACTCGCCCATAAGACCCTTTTCGCCTGTGGCGGGGTTGCGCGTGAACGCAACGCCCGTACCGCAATCGTCGCCCATATTGCCAAACGCCATCATCTGCACGTTGACCGCCGTTCCCCACGAATACGGAATGTCGTGGTCCATACGGTAGATGTTTGCGCGAGGGTTGTCCCACGAACGGAAAACGGCTTTTATAGCCTCGAAGAGCTGTTCCTTCGGATCGTCGGGGAAGTCCTTGCCAAGCTGATTTTTGTATTCGGCTTTGAACTGGTAAGCGAGAGATTTGAGATCGTCGGCGGTGAGGTCTACGTCGAACTCAACGCCCTTTTCTTCTTTCATCTTGTCGATGAGTTTTTCGAAATACTTCTTGCCGACTTCCATAACAACGTCGGAGAACATCTGTATGAAACGGCGGTAACAGTCCCACGCCCAGCGGGGATTGCCCGATTTTGCGGCTATGGTGTTGACAACCGTCTCGTTGAGACCGAGATTAAGAATGGTATCCATCATACCCGGCATTGACGCGCGCGCACCGGAACGGACGGAAACGAGCAGCGGATTCTCTTTGTCGCCGAACTTCTTTCCGCAGATCTTCTCCATCTTATCGATGTATTCCATTATCTCTTTTTGAATATCGTCGTTAATCCTGCGACCGTCCTCATAGTACTGAGTGCAGGCTTCCGTCGAAATCGTAAAGCCCTGCGGTACGGGAAGTCCGATGTTGGTCATCTCGGCAAGGTTTGCGCCTTTGCCGCCGAGAAGCTCGCGCATTCCCGCGTTACCTTCGGTAAACAGATAGCAAAATTTCTTTGCCGTTGCCGTTTTATCGGTCTTTTTTGCCATTTTTCAATCTCCTTAAATGTATGTTTTGTCACCGAGTATTTTATCATATATATTGAAAAAACACAAGCGATTTACTCTTATTTTATAATTTTGTCGATATTTCCGCCTTTTTGTGCGTACGGCGGAGAATGCAATGAGTCAGTCGGCATACAAGTCGATCGAATCCAAACTTTTAAGTCCGCTGTCGAAGTTTTTTTCGAACTCGACGCACACGTATTTGAGCGCGCGCCGCGCAAGATCGCTCGACTGTCTCGCTTCGTATCCCGTTCTTTGCGCATAACCCAGCAGACTCAACTGCGTAGTCGGATTTTCCGTATATGTATATTCTCTGTAAAATCCCGTTGCCCGCAATAGGTGCAGCATATACACCGTAGCGGTATAGTACGCATCGCCGCAACCGCCGAGTGCCTTAATGAATTTAAGAAACTCGACGAATATATCTGTGTGCGGCTCGTCGTCGCCTATCGCCGCCGCAGTTGCCTCTGCCGCCACAGACGCTGCCGTAAACGTTTTCAGATCGGCGCACAAACCAAAACCGTCGGCAATGAGCATCGGATCGACAGGCGTCATAAAACTGCCGCGATTGCAAACGAGCCGAGTCTGAAACACCGAAAACGCCTGCGCGAACGGTTTCAGCTTTGCCTTAGGTTTTTTTACGCCGCGCAAATGCACGGTCACCAAACCGTTTTCTGCGGTAAGCACCTTAGCAATCCTGTCGTTATCGCGGTAATCGCTTATTTTAAGCACCACACAGTTATCGGTAAAATCACGCATACCAGCGCTCTCCCTACGGAGTTATAGATTGGAACCGCCGTCTTTCGGAGCGTTCTCTTTTGCGCGAACGTACATAGAATAATACTTCGGCTCGCCCGTACTGCAAAACAGTTCCCATAAAAGTTTTTCGTCTTTATTCATATTTTCAGTATGCCGCGCCGCACACCGATTAATACGCCGAAACGAATTTTAATATCCGATGTCGTGAAGAATATTTTGTTTGTCTCGCCAACCCGTTCTGACCTTTACGAACAATTCGAGATATACTTTGTCGCCGGTCAGCTGTTCTATATCGCGCCGCGCGGACTGACCTATTTTTTTAATCATTGC
The DNA here is from genome assembly GCA_910577435.1 of uncultured Christensenella sp. GTDB lineage: Bacteria > Bacillota > Clostridia > Christensenellales > Pumilibacteraceae > Anaerocaecibacter. The sequence goes on from CAJTLV010000012.1 coordinate 12,170, forward strand.
GCCGCCGTCGCCTATAACAATTTGCTTGTGCGATTTTTTGTCTACGATGACGTCCGCAGTGATATGCACGGGCGAGCCGCCCTCGTCCACTTTCGTAACGGCAACGCCGACGCCGTGAGGTATTTCGTCCTGTAAAAACAGCAACGCTTTTTCGCGTACTATTTCGCCTATTATGAACTTGACCGGTCGGTCGGTGTATTCGTCATCGGGAAACAAAAACCCGCCGCTCGCGCATTCCGCTTTTAGCGCATTTTTCAAAATGTCTATATTCTGTCCCGTTTTGCAACTTGTCGGGATAACGTCCTTGATCGACCGTCCCTCTTTTCGCGACATATACGGATTGAGTTTTTCAAGAATCGGATAAATCGCGTCGTAGCCTTTAAGATCGACTTTATTGAGTACTACATACAACGGCGCACGGTAACCGAGGCGCTCCTCTATAAGTTTTTCGTCATCGGCAGTTATACCCTTCGTGCAGTCGAGTACGATTATAACGACGTCCGCATCGCCGCCGAGCGAGCTTTTTATGCTCTTGTCCATATGCTCGTCGAGCTTTGTGCGCGGTCTAAACATTCCCGGCGTGTCTAAGAATACAATCTGCTTATTCCCCTCCGTACATATACCGGTAATACGGTCGCGCGTCGTCTGCGGCTTGGGAGACACTATCGATACCTTTTCGCCTACTATGGCGTTTACGAGCGACGATTTACCGGCGTTCGGTCTCCCGATGACCGCCGCCACTACCGACATATCCTCCGCGCCCAATACGCGTTCTTCGATTTCGCGCATTGATTTCTTATCTTCGTCGGTCATATGGTCATAGCCCAAAAGATGCAAAAGACCGTGTACGAATAAATAATTGACCTCGCGCTCGCCAGTGCCGAACTCCTCCGCTTGCCTAGCCGCCGCATCCGTATTTATAGCTATATCGCCGAGAACGACAGCCTTTTGCAATGTATCGTAGTCGTTCGGGTAATTTTTTTGACTGAATTCTTCAATCTTCTCGAGCGCCGGATAACTGAGCACGTCCGTCGTCTTGTCTATACCGCGAGTGTCACGGTTGAGAACGCGCATTTCTTCGTCGTTTATGACCGATATATCGACGGAAACGTCGCCTTTAAGTCCCAGAATATCGTAAACTATGCCCGCAAACCTGTTAAAGCCGCCGAGTACGTCGCCTGTGAGCTTAAACATGGGCATTGCTCCTCTCGCCGCGAGCGGCGTTGTTATACTTGATGCGTTTGTGGAAAAGTCCGCCGTATGCGCCGACTATCGCAAGCCGTACTTCGTTGAGATCGCGCATAGTTATATCGCAATTGTCAAACTGTCCGTATTTGAGACGCTCGTCTATCATTGCTTTGAGCAATTTGTCCACCTTCTCGCCGTCGGGGTTGTCCATAGCGCGAATAGCGGCTTCGGCGGAATCGCAAATCATAATTATCGCGCCCATCTTGCCGGTAGGCGTTTCTCCGTGATAGCGGTATTCTTCTACGTCGACTGCACTGTCGGTTAGCGACTTCGCCCTGTTATAAAAATACGTTATTGGGAGTGTGCCGTGATGCTGAATGGTTATACGCGCCACCTCTTCCGGAATGCGGTACTGTCTGCAAATATCGTATCCGTCGGTCGTATGCCTTCTGATAATTTCAGCCGATACTTCCGGAAGAAGATCGTCGTGAGGGTTGTCGCCGCCCTGATTTTCCGTGAAATACATAACGTTATTCAGCTTGCCTACGTCGTGATAGTATGCGCAGGCACGCGCAAAATACGGGTCTTCGCCGATCGCATTGGCGCAAATCTCGGCAAGATTGGCGACAGTCAAACAGTGATTGAACGTACCAGGCGCTTCTTTGCTCAACCTGCGAATGAGCGGGGCTTTGTGGTTAGTCAGTTCGACAAGTTTGAAATCGGTAGTGATATTGAATATGTTTTCTACGAGCGGTACGATGACGCCTGTCAACAGCATTTGCCCCGCCGCCGCGATCCCGATGTATTTAATACAGAGATTAAACTCGTCGAAACCGAGAGTATATACCGTCAAGAGTACAAAATAACCGAGTATCATTACCGCACCCGTCAAAAACGCGCGGACTATCGAGCTGAAACGGGTCATAGACGTTTGAAAAGAATACGACGCTACCGCACCCGAAATTACGCCGACCGCAATCGTCAACACGATCGCGACGTAGTTTTCGACGGCAAGAGTGTTGAGCAATACGTTAGACGATATTAGACAGGCAAAGACATTGAGAACAAAAGCGTCGCGCTTTTTCGAGAACGGGAATGCGAGCAATGCGGTGAGCGATACGAACATTAAATACGGACTTGCGTATGCAAGAAAAATATTCGCAGTCACAACGATCGTGAACACCGTCAGTATGGCAGCAGGCTCTTTGATGTTGAATAACAGTTCTCGCCTCGAAAATACCAAGTACATATACAGCGTACTCAAAAGCACGAGAATGATAAAAGCGAGAAGCAACAGTTCTTCCGCCTTTTTCATATCTATAATACCGCCGTGTACCGCCAAAAAGTGAACGCGCAGAATAAGCGATATGTAAATAACCGCAAAAATTATCGCCATAATGCCGGCAAGCCATAAGTATGCGCTTAAAGGCGGTTTGTTCCCGACTTTGTTATTCGGTTTTTCCACCGGGTTTTCCATAGTTTCTCCTTTGCGAATTCTGTTGAGCGTAATCCGAATACGCTTTAACTATCCTCTGCACAAGATCGTGTCGCACCACATCGATATCGTTCAAATGCACAAATTCCACCGACTTGACTCCGCCGAGCACTTTCTCCGCCTCGACAAGTCCGGACGCTCCGTCCTTCAAATCGATTTGGGTCACATCGCCGGTCACTATCGCCCTACTGCCCTCTCCGAACCGAGTCAAGAACATTTTCATCTGTTCGGGCGTAGTGTTCTGCGCCTCGTCTAGAATGATGAAAGCGCGTGTCAGCGTTCGTCCGCGCATATACGCGAGCGGAGCGACCTCTACAGTGCCGCGTTCTATGAGACGCGTATAGTCCGCGCCGAACATTTCGCCTAGCGCATCATACAGCGGACGCAGATACGGATCGATTTTCATTTGCAGATCACCGGGCAAAAAACCGAGTTTCTCGCCCGCCTCTATCGCGGGACGCGTCAACACGATCCTATCGACCAAACCGCGCTTTACGGCAGCAGCCGCCATCGCGACGGCGAGATATGTCTTTCCCGTTCCCGCAGGGCCTATCGCAAAAGTCAATAGATTATTATTCACTGCATCGACAAACCGCTTTTGCCGAACAGTCTTCGCGAAAATTTTCTGACCGCGCGCATTCACCGCCACGACCGTAGACGTTATATCGTCCACCCCGTCAGGGTCACTGCACAAAATATCGTAATAGCGCTTTACGCAGGCGGGATCGATGCTTTCGCCGCGACGCACCGCTTCGGACAGCTTGTCCAACAGCAGCCCCGCAAGCTCGGTGTTCCCGCCGGAAATCTCTATGCTGTCGCCCGTTACACGCACGGACACCGAACACAGCGTCTCCAACTCTTTAAGATTTGCGTCGAATGCGCCGAACACGGCGCGAAGCTCGTCATTGTGGAACACTTTTTTCAAAAACTGCCTCGAAATGAATTTAATCCTGCGGTATAGATTCGTCGTATAACGGTCTGTCTCCGCCTCGCGATATGAGCGCCTCTCCGCTCAAAAACAAATGTACCGAGTACAGACCCGAAACCGACCGGGATACAGTAAACGAAGATTCGAATTGCCCTATAAATCCAAGTTCTTCTATCTTCTGAGCGGCAAACTCCTGCGCCGCTTCGTCGGGGTCTACCGCAACCTCGACGGGTACTGTTTCATAAAACCTGTGATGGGTGACGTACAGCGGTATCAACACATCATAGTTTGCCGTGTAACTCTCGCTTTCATACGACTCGAACGGCGCCGAAATTTCAAACAGTTCGTGACCGAACAGGCGCATACCCGTCTTTTGGGCGGAATTGCCGGTACGTCGATATTCGATCGCAGTTCCGCCGAATTCCGCATTAAATGTGACTGCTATCTCGCCGTACACATCGGCGTCGCAATCGACAACCATCAGCGGCTCTCCGGTAGTCGACAGCAATTGTCCGTCCACCAACAAGTCTCCTGCTTTAACAACATCGCCGCGCTTTACGGTAGGGCTACCCGAACGCGCAACTATGCGCGTGACCGTCGCGTCGTACTTCGAATAATACGCGCCGTAGCTGATGTGTTCGACAAATTCCTTGCTCTCCAATACGTACACACAAAGCGTAGTGCCCACTATTTCGCAGGACGCGTCGGATACGCCGTCGATACCGTTTACTATCGCCGAAACGCGCTCGCAATCCAGCTCGCTCTTTCTGAGTCCGGACTTTATGCCGGAAGCCGTCAATGCGCTCGATATTGCGGCGGTCGTAAGGCGCTCGTTGCCCGAAATATTCACCCTCCAAACATACCCGTATGACAGCGTCAAAAACAGCACGGCAAGTCCCGTTCCGACGGCAAGTCCGGCTCGCGCGAGAACGAACGCCGCAGTTCTGCCCACGCCGAAACTTTTGCCTACCGAAAAATTATAGCACAAATCATTCAAAATAGCAATAGCTTTGCGCAAGTCTTTTTTTCGTATTTTAAGTGTCGTTATCCCGTCTTTTCGCACAGCTTCGCGCACATCGATACCTGCCGCGCAAAACTTCGACGCGACCGACGCGCAGTCGCCGATTACAGACAACTCGACGCGCGGCATAAATCCGTAATTAACATAGTCGAAACCGCTCGAACGGTTGCCGAGCGCTTTGCGTATTTTAGCGTAAACCTTGCGCCGAGCCGCCGATCGAACGCGATTTACCTCTTGCCTGCGCTTAACATTCTCTTCGCGCGCACGCGCGAGTTCCATTCGTTCTATTGCCTTACGCCGTTCCGCTTCGGCACTTTGGGCGCGCTTGATTTTTATACGCTCCGCTTTGTCCGCATCCGCACGAATACGCGCCTGTTCTTTGCTCTCTGCGCGTTCTTTTTTTTGCACGAGCTTTTGCCTCGTTCTTTCCGCGCGGGACGAATGAGTTTCGATCCCGTTTGCCGTTACGTGCCTGCGCTTCATAACTCGGTTACCTTAAAGCCTTTGATTTCGCCCACAACGGAAACGCAGTCGCCCGTCATTTCCTTGACTGTGAGCTTACTGCCGACTATTGTTATCACGCTGTCGCGAGCGCCGAATATCATTTCGTCGCCGTCCAATTTCACGGGTTTCGCTCCCTCCAAATAAACGGCGTTGCGTCCGAACATAACCGCCTGAAACTTTATTTCGGCAAGATTGGCAAACAGTCCCGCCGCTTGATCGATAAAACTCATTATGCCCCCGACTATAATTTATGTCGTATCGTTATCGTGTAGAACAGCTGTGCCGACCGTTCGGGCAAACACACGCCGCAACGCACAATAAAAAAGCGCAGCCGATCGACTGCGCTTTGTCATATTCGTAATACGTATCGTCAGTCCTGCTCTTTAAGAATGGCGTTGTAATAGAACAGACACTGTTGCGCGTATCCCGCATAACTGCCGTACTTTTCCATCAAACGGCGGCGGAGCTGGATTTCGGTCTCCATTCCGTTGCGCTGTGTTTTGAGCATCCACGTATCGATCGGAAAAACTTCCAGCCTGCCGAGCGAGAACAGCATTACGCAATCCGCGACCTTTCGCCCGACGCCGGGCAGCGACATAAGCAGCTTGCAAGCGTCGGCAGTGCGCGCGCTGTGCAAACGGTTCAATATATCCGTCTCACTGCAAATTCTCGCGCTGTCGTACAAATATCTCGAACGGTAACCGCATCCCAAAGCGTCGAGTTGACGAATCGACAAATCGACCATTTGATCGGGAGTAGGAAAAACGTCGTCGAAAAGCGCGCATAAACGGTTTATTATGCTCTTGATACGCGGAATGTTGTTGTTTGCGGAGATAATAAACGATATGATCGTTTCGAACAACGGCTGATGAAGTATGCGAAGCGCTCCGCAACTTTCAAGCGGCTTTTTAAGCTCCGGAAAGCGCGAAAGTTCACGCTTAACGCGCATAACGTCGCGATCGAGATTGAAATAATCGACGAAGAAATCCGTCGATTTGGTTTCTATGACAATGCTGTTGCCGAGCGTGTAAACCTTGCAAGAATGCTTGCCGGACTTTACTATGTATCCGTCGTCCGTTTTTTCATAGCGGAAAAGCTGTCCGCACTCTATGGTCGCATCAACATCGAGATCTGCCCTATCCACGATAATTTTATTTGCTTCGGTCTTATACATAGAAAATACCTTTATATACAGAAAAAGGGCTTGTACAGCCCCTTTGCTTTGAATTACTGTGCTATCGGGTAAACACTCACGTGTTTGCGATTGCCTTTATTCTCGAATTTGACGTTACCGTCGACGAGCGCAAACAGCGTGTCGTCTCCGCCGCGACCAACGTTGGCGCCGGGATGGAACTTGGTTCCGCGCTGACGAACGAGAATATTACCGGCCAAAACGAATTGACCGTCCGAACGCTTGACGCCCAAACGTTGCGCGTTGGAGTCTCTGCCGTTTTTGGTTGAACCGCCGCCCTTTTTATGTGCGAATAACTGAATATCGATAAACATAATTATTAAACCTCCATAGTTTCGATCTTCGTAGATACGTATTGCGGATACCCGCTTCGAAGATCTTCCAAGCCTACGAGCAATGCCCGCAGTATTACATCTACATCGTGCCGCTTGTCGCAAGCCGCGCCGACCGCAAACTCGAACAAGCCTTTTTTGCCGTCGCGCACAAACTCGGTTTCCGCGCCCAAATCGTTGATAGCAAGATACGCTGTCTGCACCAGCGCGGATGTTGCCGCGCAAACGACGTCGCTTCCGTGTTCGGCAAAGCCGCTATGCCCCGCCGCACGCACTCTGACGATAATTCCGTTCTCGTAAAAGAACGTTACAGTCGTCATACGATACTGTCGATCTTAATGCGCGTGTACTGCTGACGATGTCCCTGCTTTTTGCGCACATTTTTCTTTGCTTTGTACTTGAATACGACGACTTTCTTTGCCTTGAACTGTTTTACTACGGTAGCGACTACCTTTTTGGTCGCATCCGCAACAATCTCGGCGCCTTCGCCCGTCAAAAGAGCTTTTAGCTCTACGGTCGAACCCTCCTCCGCATTCAAACGCTCGACGTCGAGAACGTCGCCGATGTTGACGCGGTATTGCTTGCCGCCTGTCTCGATGATAGCAAACATAAGCATAACCTCCGTTAAGTATTCGCCGTCGGGGTTTCGGAATAACCGAATTAAGACCCTTTCCGTGCGGTTCATAAATTATTTTAACATATCGCAAAACGCATTGTCAAGCGATTGTCGCACACATAAATATAAAATTTTATATCGCACATTAAAAACAGCCATACCGTTTCCGCTGCAAAATCGTTGCGGCATCGGCATAATTTCCAACCAAAAACGGGGTTCGCACTCTGCGCGCGCCCCCGTTCGGTAGATCGAATCAAACGATCTTTTTCAACTGCTCGGTGATTTCGCCCAGCTTTTCGCGTTTTACGTCGATCTCGGCGGTATACTGTCTGAAAAACTGCATTTCCGTCTCTTCCGGATCCTTGCGGCTGATCAGCGACTCCATAAGCGCGGCGAGAGAGCGAGTGCGTTTAATTTCGAGTTCTTTGATCTCGTCCTCCAAAAGACGTATCTCCTTTGCCAAGTCCTTTTTTAACGACATAATAGTTATCTCCTTTTTGATTTTTTATTTTATGTGCGGCGGAACTATTCTTCCGTCGGAGTTTCGCTCGGAGCGTCTGTTGCCGCCGCTTCCGACTGTGCCTGTGACTGCTCGGATGCGGAAGCCGCCGCTTTCTCGCGCATAAGCTCGGCTTGCTTTCTCATAGCTTCGGCTTTGGCGCGCATTTTTTCGGCGCGCTGTTCTGCCGCCGCCGCTCTCACTTCAATGGCTTTCGCGCGCTCTTCTTCGGGCAATTCTCTCTCCGCGCGGCGTGCGGCGGCACGCTCTCTCGCCGCTTCTTTACGTTTTGCTTCCGCGACCGAACGCTTGCCCTCTTCCATCATTTTTGCCGCACGAACGGACGCGATTGTCGCTTCAACAGACGCGCGTGTGCGAATGGCTACGATTATCTTATTCGTAAGTATGCTGAATACACCTTTCTTCCACAGAATGAAGATTATAAGCGCGGCAACCGCAAGCGAACCCAGCACTATCAAAAGAACAGCCCACCACGCAAGGCCGGGTTTTTTGAATATATGGAATATAGTCGAGGTCTCGACGCCCGTATAATCGTTGCAGTCTCCGATGACGACGGTAAGCACATAGTCGCCCACACCGAGCGAAGCGAGCTTTCCGATTTCATCCTTACGACTGTCGAAAAGCACTTTTTCGTCCTTAGTCGTAGTAGTTACGATATAATGCATTGTGTCGTATCCGAACAACGCACTGCCGATGATCCCGTTCTCGCTTTCGTCGAACCTGCCTGTTATCCAGTTCTGCAAAGTCGGCTTGACGATCCAATCGTTAGTCGCTTTCGTGATATTGAAGCGAAGCGTCCGCTCCGCAGACCTGTCCGCGTCGACCAACGATTTACCCGCCCAGAGATGACAGTCGGGATCGGTAAGCGTCAAAACGACATTGTATTCGCCGACCGACACGCCGCCGTTATTCTGCGTGACCGTGAATCCGCCGCCGGTACCCGCGTCGATGTCTGCGGTAAGCAGACTGCCCGTATAAGGCTTGGACAAGACCGTGCCGCTCGGCAGATCGACATAAGCAAACGCCGCGACGGTCATAGTCAGTAATTCGCCGTCCTCTTCCGACACGTCGGCATAGTTCTTGCACACTATTTTATAATAGTAGTTATAAACTCCCGCAGTCGTCGGCTTGACGAGAGCCCCGTACGAATTTGTCATATCGCTCGCACGGTTGACAACGATGCTCGGCACGCCGACGTATTGCTCGGACGCCCAAAAGTTATCGGCAGGCAAACCGGAAATAGGTTCCACAGCTTCTTCCAGAGCCGCAGCGACCGATCTCATCGCCGATTCGTATACCGCCGATGTAGACGGTTCGGTCAAAATATATTCGAACCTCGCGCCGAAAAGAAGATCGTTTATCTTTTTTACCGCATCAGGCGACATCGTGCCCGGAATTACGGTAAACTCGAACGTTTGATCGAATTTATCGCAATGCACCTCACGACGATTCACTTCCGTTACGCCGTCCTCCGCATAGTCTATCTCGACGTAATCGAATGCTTCGGCGATGATCTTAAGCTCGTATTCGCCCGCAGGTATCGCGGCGTTCATATACGTTTCGAACTGCGCGTCGGCGAACTGATTGGTCTCTCTGGTATTTCCGCTTATATATGTAAGCTCGTAGGTAAATGTTTTAGGCTCTGCACCGCCGAAATATGTCTCGTGGCCGTAAGCGAGACGAGGCTCGACAACAGCGAATTGCTCGCCGTATACGTGCGTAGGAACGGCATAATCGGCACCGCCCGCAAACACGAACCAGTTGTTCATATCGGCAACGTACCAAACTTTTTCGACAGTTGCGATACCGTTCGCATCGAGCGTAACTTTCAACCCGCGTTCCGTGCCGCCGAACACGCTACCGCCGTAAACGAACAAGTGATTCTTGTCGGCAGTCAAAGTTGCGGCAGTGGTATAAACGCCTATCTCGTCGGCTTCGCCCTTAGTGGTCTCGTAAGTAGCGGAAAATCCGTTCTCGACGAGCGACAGCGTAGCGCCGTGCAGTCTCGTAACGGAGTCAACGACCTCGACGGTTTCGGGTTCGTCGTTTGCCAAACCGAGCAAAAGTTTTTGATCGTCGTCGAGACGGGATAACGACGGATACTTCTTATCGCCGCCCATTGTCGTATACAGATACACCGTGCGGTCCAGCAACGTCGCCGTCGAGTTTCCGTCGACGGCACGCCATACGAGCGATCCAGACGACGAAAGATTGATCGTCGCGCGGTCTATAACGATCGTAAGTTCGTTGCCGGATATGGAGACGGTATACGTGCCTGCGTCCTTGAACGAAGTCTTTGTCTCGCTTGTTCCGTCGAAATCGACGTAACCTGTTATCGTAACGGTCTCGGTCGTCACCTTTTTACTGCTGGGCGTAAGCAATGCGTTTATTGCGCTTACGGGAAATTCCACGCCGTTATAAACAAGATCGGTGCGCGCGACGAACGAATTATCGGCGTTGAGCGAGCTTGCATACAGCTTGATCGTCACCGTATTTTCCACAGCGAGCGCCGCCGTCATAGCCTCAATGGTCACGGCTTCCGCCGAATCTACAGAACGGTGCCACTGAGTGCCGTCTCCGCCGAGCGCTGCAGTACCGACATACGATTTGCCGTTTTCCACCCAAACGCCGTTGATAAGCGCGTAGCCGTAATCCCTGCCGAACAGTTTTATCTCGGTATCGACGGGCGTATTCACCCCCTCCCAACTATCGCCGTAATAGTAATACTCGATTGTGACCAAATAGGTCAAGGAGTCGGTGTCTCCCGTGCAGTAATCCGCAAACGGGCTGTCGTTTGCTGATAGAGCTTTATACTGAGCAAGACTGTTAGCTACAATACTTACGCTCGTATCGAAAGCCTCGCTACCCAAAACAAGATCGTCATCGAGGGAAACAGGCAATTCCAACGCGGTTATTTTGCTGTTGCCGAACGCGCGCGTCTCTATGCTTTTTATCGTAGACGGGAGCGACACGTAGCGCAAATTCTCGCAATCGGCTACCGCCGCAATGCCGACCGAAGTCAAGCCTTCCGGCAAAGCCAACTTGGAGATTCCCGTACCTGCCAATGCAAAATTGCCTATTTTTTTCAGGTTGCCGCTGTTTGCGAAAGTAATACCCTTGAGCTCACTCTTACCTACAAACGCATAATCGGCTATCTCTTCGACCGACGCAGGAATGGTTACGGTAAAATCGCCGTCACCCTCGACCGTAAGCCCAGTGACTGTCTTTTCATCGTTGCTCAAAACGAGCGTCGCGACAGCATCCGCTGACGCTTTTCCCGTGCTGCCCGCAAACCCGATGAAACAGGTAAAAGCGGCAAGAGTCGCGAAAATAACGGCAACTACGGCATATTTGAGTTTAATTGCTCTTTCTCTCATTATTGATTGCCCACCTTCTTTGCTATATTGCTGTTGGCATTTATCATATACGCTTGCGTATGAGATACGCTCATATTATTAAACGATCCGATACAACCGCCGACATATCCCTCGCCGATCACATCGCCGCAATTGCCAAAAGAAATAACGCTTTCTTTGGGCAAATCCAAGAACCCTATAACACCGCCGCAACGGCTCTTTTTGCTGTCCGCAGTACTGTTAGATACTATATATTGATTCGCAACAGTGACCGTACCGTAATTAAAACAATCGACTATTCTGTTGCCGTCGCCTTTTATAACGCCTCCGTCCATTTGCAATTTACCGATAACGCCGCCTGCGGCATAAACGACCCCGCCGTAAACATCGCCGTAATTTACGCATTTTTCTATAACTATACTATTCGGCGTATTATTTATTCTGCCGACAATACCGCCGACGTTACAAGCCGCGTCAGCCGTAGTCAACCCACCGGCATTATATTGATAAATATCACCGTAATTTACACAGTTAACATAACGGATATCCATTCCCGAATCTTGAGTATACGATGTTATGCCGCCTATATCCGTGCCGTGCATATCGCCGTAGTTGGCGCAGTTCTCGAAGATTGTCGCGACCATCCAATACGCATACCCGACGATCCCCGCCTTTTTATCGATGTCCTGATCCGCGCCGAGATTGAGATAATTGGTGCAGTTGTCTAAAATAATTGCTTGTTTTGCCGCACTGTCGGCATAGTATACGATTTTGGTCGGATCGGTGATCACATTACCTTTACCGTCGACAGGTTGACCGCTTGCGTTCTTTTGAAAATCCAGCGAACCATCATCGAGTCTGATTTTCAAATCCTTGCCGAATTCCGTTCCCCAAGCTCCGGTATGGTATCCGGGATATGCTCTGCCGACAAGACCGCCCGCACAGGCGACTCCGCGCACATCCGCCGTTCTTATAAGATTGCCGTTCGTATCTCGCCGTTCCGTACCAGCAATACAATTTTCCACAGTCAAAGAACCCGCCGAATATCCCGCGATCGCGCCGATACTGTCTGCGATAAGAGCTTTACCGTTTAACGTCACGTCACACTCCGAAAAATCAAATGTGAAATCCGTAACCGTCAAATTCTTAAACGTCGCATTACCCACCGAGCCGAAAAGACCGTAATGGAATTCGGGATCGGCATTGTGCGGCAACACAACTTTTACTTCATTGTTTATAGCCACATATAACTCGCCCGCGTCCTCGATTATCGCGTCAATAAACTTAGCGCCGTTAAGACCGCTTATCTTGTGATTGCCGACGGGAACATCGATGTTCGCCTCGTATATACCCGCATCGAACGTACCCTTAAACGAGTGAGGCAACCCATTAAATGTTTCACCGTGCGCAATATCTTGCTTGGTAACGGAATCCGTTGCCCGCGTATCGAATCCTATCGGTATCCACAGCTTGTTCTGCAAGTCTATGTCGGCGGTGAGCTTGACTTCCGCGCCGATAAAATCGTTCGCATTGGCATAAACGTCGTGCGAAAAAAACGCGAGCGCTTTTGCGTCGCTTATCTCTACGGAAAGCGTACCGTCGGCATTATTCGTGCGCACATATGTATCGGGCGCGGCTACGCTGCTGCCGTCCGCCCAAAGCTGAGCAAGCCAATCTATCCATTCGGCGTCGATCACGGGATCGTCTGCGGCGGTGCCGCTTACGGGAGTATCGGCGGTCGCCGATGCGTCGGGCGTAATTATTCCGCCTACACCGTTAGGAACGGTGTGTTCCGAGCCGTCCGTACCCGTTGCACTCTCGTATGCGGGCGGGTCGAACTTTTCAGCTCCGTCTACGGACACCCCCGATCCGCAGGCTGCGAGCGGCAAACAGGTAACCAATGCCAACGCACCTGCAAGCAACTTCTGCACTTTCTTAGCCATAAGATAGCCTCCCCTCTTTTCTGCTCTGTATTATCAATGCGTTTGACAATAAAAACGTCCTGAGATATGTAAATATGTATCGATTAAATATATACAACTATTATAGCATCACCGCCCCGCCCTGTCAAGCGAATACACCGCGCATATGTGATAAATTTACAAAATTATATATATCCCGACACATTCGGCATATAAAAAGAAAAACACCCGCCTATACGGCGAATGCGATCCATTGTCACGGTACTTGCGGAATTATCGCCAAATGATCAAATCGGCGCATCACACCTCGAATTCTCCGTTAAGCGCAATGAGCGCACGGTCGAAATCCGCGTCGGATACGCCTATGATTATATTGATTTCCGACGCACCCTGATCTATCATTCTCAGGTTTATATTGGCGTTTGACAAACGACTTATAGCCCGTGCGGCAGTGCCGGGACGACTGACCATACCGTGTCCGACTATCGCGATCAGCGCTATATCTTTGGAAAGTGTTATATGATCTGGTTTTACCTCGTTCTGTATAGATTCGATCAGGGCGTTCGCCGTTTTATCGTCTACTGCGGAAAACACTACTGTCATCGAATCGATTCCGCTCGGAACGTGTTCGATGGGGATTTCCAGTTTTTCGAAACACGAAAGCACGCGGCGTACAAAACCGACCTCCGAGTTCATCATCGCTTTATCTATATACAGCGAGTAAAAATTTTTGCGTCCCGCAATTGCCGTTATGGGACGTATGTTGTCGCGCGTGTACTTGCCGCTCAAAAACTGTTCGGTAGGAACGATTTTCGTTCCGTCCGTAGATCCGTCATTAAAAGTGTTTTTTATCTGAATCGGGATGTTCGCCTTGCGCACGGGAAATATGGATTCGGGATGGAGAACGTTAGCTCCCATATACGACAGCTCGCGCAATTCTTTATACGTAAGCACGTCTATAATGGACGCGTGCGGAACTATGCGCGGGTCGCACGTCATAAATCCGTCGACGTCAGTAAAATTCTCGTACACCGACGCGTCTACGGCACGGGCGACTATTGCGCCCGTAATGTCGGATCCTCCGCGCGAAAACGCCACGACGTCACCCTTGCCGTTACCGCCGTAAAAGCCGGGAATAACAGCGCGCTTTTTGTCTTTAAGCGCCATCTTGCACACGGTTTCCGTATATGCGTCGTCGTAAACGCCGTCACGAAATCTTATAAGATCGGTCGCGTCGACAAAATCGAACCCGATTAGCGCGGCGAGCATTTTCGCACACAGATATTCGCCGCGCGAAACGATATAATCGTAGTTTCCGTAAGGTAATTTACTTATTATATCGGCATAGTCGGCAAAGAAAAAATCGGTCGAAAGCCCAAGCCCCGCGCACAACGCGTCGAATCGGGCGCATACGGACGAAAACATTTTTACACGCAGTTCGGGCGCGGCGTTATAAACGGAGACGAGGAGATCGGTGATTTTCGGTTCTTCGCCTGCCTTGCCGGGTGCGGAAACGACTACGAAACGCCGCTCCGGATCGGACTCGATAATATGCTTTACGTGTGTTATGCTGCTTATGGTGGACATCGATGTTCCGCCGAACTTGATTGCCTTCATACGTACTCCGAAGTTATTTACGGACTTACAATATAATATATTCGCCGTTTGTGTTATGGGTTATCGAAAATACATCGATTACTTTATCTTTCGAGCTTCCAAATAGAACCGTTTTTCTTCCGCTTCTCCGAGCGAGAAAGTCTTTTTGGGCAATGCGCCGCACTTAACGACATACTCGAACAATTCCGACTTTTCCACGCCGCGCATTCTTATACCGACACAGCCCGAGCGCTTCAACGCCGCTTCTCCGTGAACATACTCGATATATCCGCCGTTGTCGGCGACATATTTCTCGCAAAATTCGTCTACCGCTTTTATCGCCGCTACTTTATCTTGCGGCACGCTTATTTTGCTCTCGTCCGGCGCGAATATCGAAGTTTCCGCGTCCCCGTGCATCGACGCTTTTAGTGCGGCGACAAATGCCTGAGGATCTTCCGCTTTGACGAGACGGTGGATAGGCTCGAATACCAAACCGTCATCATAGATGTTTATTATCTCTACGAGCGCGCCGCCGTTCAATTCGGTCGGGTTATGTTCTCTGCAATACTTGGCGGTTGCAAGCGAATGATTTCCGTCGCCTACGAGTGCGAAAAGCGGACTGCCGAACTTGTTTACCGACTGCTTTATAAGCGTATCGACCGCATCGTAAAGTTCTCCCGTATCGCCCGCCGCGATCAGCCTGCCCGAAATATGACCGCCGTCGCCTTTCAAATCGGCGTCGTAAATGGGCGTTTTATTCGAGCGTTCGACGGCGGCATTAAGCAGACCGTCTCCGTCGTCTACGAGCAAAAGGATGTGCGGTAACTCTATATCTATCGCCTCGCGTATTCGGACGCGCGGCGGTATTCGCTCTTCTATCGTGCGCTCGGACGCGCGTATAAGCGCGTTACTGCCGAGCCTGTAATCGTAGTCGTCGAGATTGACCGTCGCTACGACGCCGCGACGCGTTCTGCCGTATATTGTCGTGCGCGTCACCGCTACCGCACCGCGATACGCCCTGAACCGCCCGCTTTCCGCCATTGCGCGCGACGCGGCCTCGATGCTTTTTATTCTGCTTTCCGTCTCCGACAAAAAGCACTCGGGCAATATCAACTCGAGTGCCGATCCGCGCGGCATTATATGTTCCAGTTCGCGCCAATACTCTGAACGGGACGAAAACTGGTCGCACGCTATTACCGCAAAATCGCCGACGCTACCCGTCGGCAGAAGAAACTCACCGTCAAAATCTATACACATTACCAATTACCGGAAAAACCTACCGCGAGAACCCAAATAGCGATTGCCGAACCGAGCGCGAGCAGTTTCCATCCGATGTTGTGTACGAAAATCCTTCTGAGAAATCTTACGAATTTATTGTGCTTTTGTTGTTCTTTTTGCATAATCAATCAGTCTCCTTGCGGTTGCGGCGCTTCTTGCCGCGTGCTTCCTGCGACGGAGTAGCCTTAAGACCGTAGACCTGTTCGAGCTTTTCGGTCAACATTTGCGAGTCGTAATAGCGCTCGATCTCGCCGCGTTGAGCTACGGAAATAACGCCCGTCTCTTCCGAAACGATTATTGCCGTAACGTTATAGTTTTCCGTTACGCCTATAGCCGCGCGGTGGCGCGTGCCGAGTTCTTTGTCGATAGTGGTCGACTGCGACAACGGGAGAAAACATCCCGCCGCGACAATGCGGTTGCCGCGAACGAATACCGCACCGTCATGCAACGGCGCTTTCGTGTTGAATATGCTTTCCAAAAGCGCGCACGAAAGCTCCGCGTCCAGATTCGTTCCCGAATCGAGAATATGTTCGGGCATACTCTTGGTAGATATGATTATCAGCGCGCCGACGTTCTTCTTGGACATATTTTGCGCGGCGTGGACGATGTCGCCTATCGCGGCGTGCAAAACCTCGTCAGACACGTCGTATTCGGTAGTATACGCCTCGTGCGTATCTTTGGGCGATGCGAGCCGCAAAAGCCCGCGTCTTGCTTCCTGCGGAAACAGCAGTATCACCGCAACGATCGCGATGACCATACTGTACGACAAAACCGTGCCGACGACAGGCATCTGCAATCGATCGGACGATAACACAACTCCGAGCATTGTAAGCGGCAACAAAAAAAGTATGAGCCGCTTCGCGTTATTCTTTTTGAGAAAAACAATCGCGCCGTAAATGAGCAATGCCATAAGAAGAATATCGAACACGCAAGCCGCCGGCGATGCCGCGCCCTGCGTCCACTTGTCTCTTATGTTGTCGATAAACCACATAATTACACGCCTCTTGATATTAGTATACAATATAATCAAAATGTTTTCAATCGTTTAATCGAAGTTTTACTCGAAAAGTAACAAATTTTTTTCGATTTGTCATCAGATTCACGCAATATCGGTTCTTGTTAAAGATTTTATAGTTTCGTGCCGCCTTCATAACAAATACCGCCTTGCCGACGGATACGAATCAAAACAAAGGCAAAAAACATATTATCCGAAATGCGCAAAAGGCAAAATCGTCGATAATAGCCGTCAAATATCGTCAATAAATTTCGAAAAGCGCTTGATTTTTTTGTATGAGTACGCTATAATATAACAGTAATGGTATTTGCATTATGGTTTTCGTATTGCAAAATGTGCCTTACCGAGGATTTTAATGGCTAAAAAAGAAAAAGCACCGAAACAGGAAAAGGTCAAGCAGCCGAAAGCGCCTAAGGAGAAAAAAGGTAAAAAAGGTAAAAAGGGAGCCACTGCGGATCTCCCCGTTTCCGGCACGCCGTCAACGCCCGGCGCTCCTTCCGTAGGCACCGTTCCCAACGGAACGGGCGCGCCGCTTTCTTCCGTTCCTCCGACGATGACACAGGATCCGCTTTCGGCGGCGCAAATCGAACAAACGCTCAAAGACAGCACCGATCCCGAAACTCATCTCAAAAAATTGCACAGTCCCATCAGCGTAAAGAGCTGTCTTCTCAACCTGCTCATACTCATCGTTATGACGGTTGTCATAGTTATCGTTTGGTGCTACTTCAAGGTAGACAAATTTAATTTCGCAACGGTAGTGAAAGATATGTCGTGGCAATACGGCATTACACAGGGCTTCCAGTGGTTGTGGGCGCAGATTTCCGGCTGGTTCTCCTGATAGCAAAGAATAAATCAAAGGACGTTCGATTTGCTATGAACCCCAAAAGTTGGACAGAGAAATAACTAAATAGCTTGTGAGTGAGT
>CAJTLV010000013.1 GCA_910577435.1 uncultured Christensenella sp.
TTTGCCATTAAAAATGCACCTCCATTAGTTTGTCTAACTTTTGGGGTGCATTTCAAAATGCGAGGCTTTTTCAATGTGTTATTCGGAAATATGCTTTATGTCGTATTCGAGCTTTTTGAAAATTCCGGCGACTATTTCGTTCCCACCGAAGAAATACGCTACCGCATACTTAACTCCGATAAATGCCGAAATCACATCGCCGTAGCCGCGAGTACGAATAGCCTTCGTCAATCCGTCAAGACAGGCGGCAAACTCCGCGCGATCTACCGCACCCGTTATCGAGCTGTCGGCAACGTCCGATAAATCGTTGACACAAGTCAAAGCATCAGCTTTCAAACTGTCTTGGAACATATCGCCGTCCGATTCATAAGCGCCGTCACCGTCGTCGTCCGCACCACCGACAAGGTTGCCGCCGCTCGAAAAGTATTCCTTGCAGTACGACTCGAACGGAGCGATCACTTCAAGCGCAAATCTGGCATACGATTCGTTTATAAGATCGCAGTAAAAATACGCTTCAAGGAAATTTTTTAGCGGCATTTTTCCGCTGTCCACGTCAAGCAGCACGCGAAAAACCAGCGCTATCGCCTTTTTCTTGTCAAGAGGCAAAGCGAACCCACGCCCTGCGACGCAGGTGTTGAATACACGCTTATAATCGAAACCGTACATTATCGTGCCGAACATCGAATAAAGCTGTTTATTGTCCGCAACGGATTTTAGCAATGCCGCTATTTTATTTTCGGCGAGCACATATTTGCAATTTTTAAGTTCGTCGCACGCCTGAATGAACTCTCTCGGTCCGTCCGCCTGCATACTCTCCAAATATTCTCTACGCATACTTTCTCCCGCATCGGTATCTTTACCGCACTAAAACGATTAAGATCTAAAAAATTGCATAAATTTATGCGGCGAGACGATTTCCCGCCGCATAAATTTTACATAACATAATTATTTCGCGATAAACGATGCAAGATCCTTAATAAGCGGATCGCAATTATCGCTGTAAATTTCGCACACGATGGGTTTAGACAAATCAAGCGAATAAATACCGAGCAACGATTTCGCGTCGACGACGTATCTATTGCTGTGCAGATCGACTTCGTACGGATACGCGGAAACTGCGTTGACGAAATCTTTTACGCTTTCGATAGTCGGAAAATAAACTTTAACGGATTTCATTATACCCTCCTAAGGTCATTTATTTATAGTATTTTAACACACTGAATTGCAATATGCAATAGTTTTTTCGAAAATCGCTGACGAATTTTTACGAATACTGATATTATCGAATTATAAACTCGTCTTGTTTTTTGATCGAGTTAAGTTCTTCGAGTTTCTTTTCATATCCCGATCGGCCTATCATAGCGAAAGTAGCTTTTTTACCCTCTTCCACGCCGGGCTGATTGAAGGTATCTATATCGAGATATGCACCGGCAAATGCCGTCTCGTACATAAAATACATTAGAAGTTCGCCAACCGTCTCGGCATTCACTTCGGGAAGAATTACGGTAAAATTGGATCTCCCCGCTTTGGTGAGGGCAAACTCTGTGGACTTGCGTTCGGCGTTTATAAGCTCGTTAAGCGTATGCCCCTTGAGAAAATCGCCGACTTCGGCACTTTCGTCGGAGGGAATATCGGTAACCGCACCGAATTTATCGACGGCAATGAATGTAACGACCTTATCGAACGGACCTTCGGTGTAGAGCTGCACCTGACTGTGCTGATCGGTAACGCCGAGCGACTTTGCGGGCGTCTGTCCGCAGTTAACGGTATTACCTTTTTTATCGACAGCTTTACCGAGCGATTCCGCCCAAATCTGGCAATAAAAGTCCGCCATCGTTTTGAGTCCGTCAGCATACGGCATCATAACCGAAATATTTTTGCCGGCCTTCATTGACTCGACTTGCAAGAAAGCGGTCATAAGCGCCGGATTTCGGTAAATATCCGTGCGCTCGCACGCTTTACGCATTTCCTTAGCGCCGTCCAACATCTTTTCGATGTCAATTCCCATAACGGCAAACGGAACAAGTCCGACGTTAGATAACACGGAAAACCGACCACCCACTCCTGCGGGAATACCGAAAATCCTAAACCCTTCTTTTTGTGCGACCGAATAAAGTGCGCCCTTGCCGATAGTCGTCGTCGCAAAGAAATGTTCTTTAGCCGCCTTTTCGCCGACGGCCTTTTTCATAGCATTGTACAAAATTATGAATTGGCTGAGCGTTTCGCTAGTCTCGCCGGATTTTGTTATTATGTTGAAGTAAGTGGTTTTGAGATCTATAACGTCCAAAAGCGCGCTCATACGTTCGGGATCGATATTATCCTCGACATATATTTTAGGTGCTTTTCTCATCTTTTCGGGAAGCTCGTTGTGGTGTAAATGCAACAATGCGTTAAACACACAAATAGGACCGAGCGCCGATCCGCCTATGCCGAGTACAACGAAACTCGACGCCTTTTCGCGTATCGATTTTCCGAAATCGTTAAGCTCGTCGATCTCCGTTTTGTCGATAAGCGGAGTTTCAGTCCACTCCTGCCAGCCCTTACCGCTATTGCCGATTACTTCGTCGTAAGCGGCTTTATGCGCGGCTTTTCCGTCGTCGATTATCGACTTTTTAATGCCATGCTCGCCGATGGAATAACCCATCATATTATTGTAATCGAATGCAAGTTTCATTTTTCATCTCCCATAAGATATTACGAATAAATTATACAACTACACAAAAATAAAATCAAGCATTATACGGTATTAAATTATTTAAGCGAACAAATTCGATTATCGAAAAAACGTCGGTATTACCCGACGTTGATTCTTTCGTTAAACGACCGTCTCGATGAGTCCGTAGTTCCCGTCGTTACGGACGTAAAGAACATTTATCGAATCGGTCGTCTTATTGAGAAACACATAGAAGTTATGCCCTATGAGTTCGAGTTCGTCGACAGCATCGTCGACGGACATAGGAACGAGCGTATAGCACTTCGAACGCACAAGCTTTTTCTTTTCCTGCGCCTCTTCCGCCTCTAAAAGAAGTTCGTCTTCCACAGGCAATCCTTTGACGCGGAATTTTTTGGATTTGCTCTCTATCTTTTTGTGGTGACGAATTATCTGTTTTTCGAGCTTGGGTATAGCCAAGTCTATATTAGAATACATATTATCGCTCGTCACTTCGGCACGCATAACAACGCCGTCGAGCACTATGGTAAGTTCGAGCGTGTACAAATCGGAATTATTGCGCGTATTGCCCTTTTTGAGTCCGACCTTTATACGCGTGTCGTCCTCGAAAAACTTGTCGAGCTTCTGCACCTTTTTGTCGATGATCGTTTTAAGCTTGTCGCTCGGATCGTAGTTCTTGCTAAGGTATTCTATTTTCATAATTTCCCTCCAAAAGTTTGTAATGTTATCGGGTATTTATATTATATCAAATAAGATGGCATTTGTAAATGGGTATTGCGAAATTTCCGCAAATTTTCATCTACGAAATCACGATGGCGTCGTTTACGCAGTCCACTCTGACGTCGCTGTTATCGCGTATCTTGCCGTCGATTATCGCTTCGGCTATTTCGTCCTCTACGTTTTGTTCTATAACGCGCCGCAACGGTCTGGCGCCGTATTCCGGGTCGTACCCCTTGCTTATCAACCATTCGAGCGCGGTATCTGTGACCGTCAGCGAAATATTCTTATCTTTAAGCGTACTCTCGACCTTAGCGAGCATAATTTTCGCAATTTCGGCGACATCGGCTTTTGTCAGCTTATCAAACACGCATATAACGTCGATACGGTTGAGAAATTCGGGCTTGAACGCGCCTCTCAGAGCTTTCATATACACATCGTTCCGAGCTTCGTCCTCGCGCTTTCCTACGGCATTAAACCCTATTTCGCGCTTGTTCGCCGCGTCGGTTGCGCCGATATTGCTCGTCATAATGATAATAGTGTTCTTAAACGAAACCGTGCGACCCTGCGAATCAGTGAGCCGACCGTCGTCGAGTATTTGCAATAACGCATTGAATACGTCCGGGTGCGCCTTTTCTATCTCGTCGAACAATACGACCGAGTACGGATGTCGGCGCACCTTTTCGGTAAGCTGTCCGCCGTCGTCGAACCCGACATATCCCGGAGGAGCGCCGATGAGTTTAGACACAGAATGCGATTCCATAAATTCGCTCATATCGAGCCTGATTATGGAGTTCTCGTTATCGAACATAGCTTCCGCCAGCGCTTTTGTAAGCTCCGTCTTGCCTACGCCCGTAGGCCCCAAAAACAGGAACGAGCCTATCGGACGCCCGTCGCTCTTAAGTCCCGCACGGGCGCGGCGTATCGCCTTAGCTACC
The DNA here is from genome assembly GCA_910577435.1 of uncultured Christensenella sp. Taxonomy (GTDB): domain Bacteria; phylum Bacillota; class Clostridia; order Christensenellales; family Pumilibacteraceae; genus Anaerocaecibacter. The sequence continues at coordinate 4,327 of CAJTLV010000013.1, forward strand.
GAAACTACAGCTTTATCCTGTCCTATTACGCGCTTATGAAGTATGGATTCAAGGCTTTTCAACCGTTCGCTCTCCGTCTCCGTCAGCTTGCTTACGGGTATCTTCGTCCACCGCGCCACGACGTCGGCAATCTGATCGGCATATATAGTGACGTTATTCTTTTCCTGTTCCGACGCGGTTTTTAGCGTCTGCGAATTTATAGACTTCTGAATTTCCGCCGCTTCTTTCTGATACTTGTCCGCCTGCGCATAATCGTGCCGCGCCGCGCACTCCTGCATCATCTTGTTGCAGTGTTCGAGTCGCGAAGTAAGATTTTCGACATCAGCCGAGTTGGTAGAATTGTTGACCTTAGCACAGCTCATCGCCTCGTCGATCAAATCTATTGCTTTGTCCGGCAAAAATCTGTCCGAGATGTATTTGTCGGACAGTTTAGCCGCCGCCTCGATCGCCTCGTCCGAGAGATTGACTTTATGATAATTTTCGTAGTTCTCGCGCAGACCTTTCAATATCTGCACGGTTTGCTCTACGGTCGGCGGTTCGACGGTAATAGGCTGAAAACGGCGCTCCATAGCTTTGTCCGCCTCGATATATTTGCGGTATTCGTCGGTAGTCGTAGCTCCTATCGTTTGAAGTTCGCCGCGCGCGAGATAAGGTTTGAGAATATCTGCGGGAGTGACCTCGCCGTCCTTAGAACCCGCTTGCATAAGCGTATGCAGCTCGTCGATAAAAACAATGATATTCCCGCTCTCGATGATCAAATCGATGGCGCTTTTCAATTTCTCTTCCAGCTGACCGCGATATTTAGTCCCCGCCATAAGCGATCCGATGTTCAACGAAAACACTATGTTGTTTTGCAGCTGACGCGGCACTTTACCGTCCACAATCGCACGGGCAAGGCCGTCAACGATCGCACTCTTGCCTACACCGGGTTCACCGATTAGAACGGGATTGTTTTTTGTCTTGCGGCACAGTATTTCGATTATTCTCGAAACCTCGTTCTCCCTGCCTATAACAGGATCTGTCTTGTTCTCTCTGGCTTTTTGTGTAACATCCACGCCCAAGTCGGACAACTGCGCGGGGAGCTGCTTACCGTCGGGTTTTCCCGAAAATCCGCCCGATGCGGAATCCTGCCTGAGTGCCATAATTATCGCTTTGCCGAACGCGCGAACATTGATATGATACATCTGTTCGAGAGCTTCCGTCGCCACGCAAGTCGATTCGAGAAGAGCAAGCGCCATAAAATCGGGCGTAACTGTCTGCGCACCGAACCGTATAGCAAGCGTGTATGCCGCAAACGGCAATTTCTGCATAGTCGGCGACAATACAGGCATTGCCGCAACGCCGCGCTCCTGCGCGAATATGTCTGTAAGAAGTTCGCAGTCGAGTTTGTTCGATGAGAATATCTGTGCCGTTACGCAATCTGTTTTCAATATACCGTAAAGCAAATGCTCTGTTCCGATATACTCGTTTGAATAACGCTTTGCCGCCTCTTCGGCGAACTCCAATGCCTTTTTCGCATTTTCATCCATAGGATATGTTGCCATATGTTTTACCTCCCATAACCTCTATATTTACCGATTACGTTTTGCTATCGAATGAAGTTGACCCGCCACATACCGTGCTCGAAGAATATCGCGGTCGTCCACACTGATATTTTTCCCGCCGAGCAGTTGCATATTCGCCGGTTGACAGTTAGTTACAAGTTTTTGATATTCGTCTGCGTCCGATATATCGATATACCCGTAATGCGCACCCAAGCGTATCATAGATAAAAGCTCCATAGCCTCTCCGGTCGACAGCTTATATGCGTTTTCCGCAATGCCCCACGCGCGGAATATCTTGTCTTTAAGCGACGGTTCATCGCGCTTTAACAATTCGCGAGCACGCATTTCCGCCTCGACAATATGATTTATCGCACTCTTTACAGAATCGAGAATTTCGCTTTCTGTCACGCCGAGCGTATGTTGGTTGCTGATCTGGTACAGGTAGCCTTCGGCGCGACTGCCCTCGCCGTACACGCCGCGTACGGTAATGTTGAGACGACTGACGTCGTTTATGCAACTGTCTATGAGATGCTGAATGGTAAGCGCAGGCAAGAACATCATAACCGACGCTCGCATACCCGTACCGAGATTCGTGGCGCAAGCGGTCAGATATCCTAGCCGTTGCGAATAAGCGAACTTGACGTTTTGGGCAAGAATATCGTCTATCCTGTTTATTCTGTCGTAAGCCTGATCAAGCGCCAGTCCGCCGAGTATGACCTGTTCGCGAACGTGATCTTCCTCGTTTACCATTACGGAAACAGTCTCGTCGGCGCTTATAAGCACCGAACCGTAAGGGCTGTCGGACAAAAGATCGGTGCTTATGAGATGTTTTTCTCTCAGAATATTTCCGTCAAGCTCGGTAAGTCCGCAAATATCGTACCTCGAAAACTTATCGACAGGCGCCAGCGCGCTTTCGACCTTATCGATTATTTTGCGCGCATGAGCTTCGCCTAATTTGTGCGGGAACGGCAGTCCGTCGATATTGCGCGCAAGTCTTATGCGCGTGGAAACCAAAGTCATATCAGACATTGCGCTCACCTCCTTCGCCTTTTATTCCGAGATCGGACAACCGTGCCGAGCATTCAATTATCTTGGCATAGTCGCGCGACTCGTAAGCCGCGCGCAGTTCCTCTTCCAATTTAGCCTTTGGCGTTACGGCGTTTTCCGGAGACGCCGAAGGGTTCTTCCCCACATGCCTATCCGACTGTTGCAATTTGCGCACGGTTTGAACGACGAGCGGTTCGAAAACCGAATAGCACTTCGGGCAACCGACAAACCCCGTCTTTATGAACTCGGATGCTTTGGTCTTACATTCCGGACAAACGGTATCGCGCGCCGACGGCGCACCGAACAATCCGCCGCTGACAAGACCCATAGGCGAACCCGTTATAAAATCCGCCAGGCCGAAATTACCGAACCCGACATTCACACCCTTAGCGCACTCGTCGCAAAGATACATTCTTTCTATTCGATCGTTGTGCTGTTTAAGCACTTCGGTAGTCGCCTCGCGCAACCCGCATTTAGTGCAACGCATAAATATCAGATCTCCCGTCAATTATTTTCTTCGTCGTGATCGCCGACGCTTTTCTGTCGTAAAGTTTCAGTGAGAACGCTTTTCAGTATCGCTCCGCGCAATCGGTTTTTCGCGACCGTCGGCGCAATCAGAGCCTTATCCGATAAAGCCGCTTTTATCAGTCCGGCTTCGCATTGCGTGTACACCTCGTCCTCTTCCAATCTGTCGACTATCGCACACGCTTTACCGTAATCGATGCCGTCGTCCAGCGTTTCATCCAAATATTTGAGTATCACGTCGTCAGCATCGCTTTCAACGCGTATTAAAGTAACCGACCCGCCCCCGCCACGTCTGCTTTCGATCAAGTATCCGCGTTCCGGTGTGAACCGCGTGCTGAGTACGTAATTTATCTGGCTGGGCGCAACCGAAAAATATGCGGCAAGTTCGTTGCGGTTAAAGTTGACTGAAAGCTCGTCGCCCAGCGTTTCCAGAAGAAATCTCTCGATAATATCGCTGACCGTCAATGTCGCACCTCCTTAAATAATCGATAGTCGAAAGTCAAAGATAGTCAAACTTATAATCGAATTATATTATAAAGTTTAGCCTTTGTCAAGCGATTTAATGAAATTAACCTAAAATTTTTCATAAAAAATCCCCGACACGGTATTGACGTCGAGGACTATCGAATCACTATGCGTTGACTCTTGCAACTACTCCGAAACACATTATGCACGAAACCATAAGGAATATAAACAACATTATGCTTATAGCAAACCAAATAATATCGCGGGTTTTGTTTGCGGCTTGATCTTCGGGGGTCGCTTTGAGCGAGTTTATAAAACGCAATATAGCGATAACCGTATTGGCAACAGCCAAAAGCATTGCGACAACGCCCAAAAACACGGTAAAGCCGTTTGCGAACATAATCGCAGACGGGATCATCATTCCGTCTGTAAAAAGTCCGGCAGCGCCCGTAAGTACGTAAATTATCCAAAACACATTATCGTATTTTGTCAGATCGATCGGTTCTTTCGGCTTGATCTCGGTCTTTTGCGTCGTTTGGACAGGACTCTCCGACTTGGGACTCCGATCTTGTTCGACAGTAAATTTTTTATCGGCCGGTTGCGAAGATTCTACGCCATCTTCGAGTTTATCCGTATGAGTGACAGGCGCTTGATCGGCTGACTCGCTTATCTGTTGCGCTTTGTCGTCTGCGGGTAAAAATATCTGTGAACCGCAATAAATACAGAATTTGGAATTCTCTTCGATTTGCTTTCCGCAAGATGTGCAAAACATCGAGTTTTCTCCTTACGCATTAATTTTCGGATGACGGATCGAGTTTTTCGATAAGCACGCCCGCCTCATTGAAAAGTTCCAACGAAAACTCATCGGGATAACCGCTTTCGTATACAACGCGCTTTATTCCGCTGTTTATGATCATTTTAGTGCATATCGAGCACGGCTGATGTGTACAATACAGAGTCGCGCCGTCTATACAAATACCCATACGCGCCGCTTGTATTATCGCATTCTGTTCCGCATGTGTGGCATAGCAAAGCTCGTGGCGCGTGCCTGACGCTATATCGAGCTTGCGCCGCAAACAATAACCCTTTTCCTTACAGTTCTTTATGCCCGAGCTTGCGCCATTGTAACCGGTAGTCATTATGCGTTTATTCTTCGCAATGACCGCACCGATCTGCCGATTCTCCTGATAGCAACTCGACCACGAAGCGACCGTATGGGCTATCTCCATAAAGCGCGCGTCCCATTTCTCCATAATATGTTTGTCCTCTGATAAGATTTTATAGAGTATACCACATATTCGGCAACAATGCAATACTATTTGCGATTAAATATTATACGAAATTCACTTTGCTCGTTTTTTTCGCTTTGACTTACGCTCGGCGCTTATTTCCATAAACAGCTTGACTATTTCGACGGCGGGTATTATAGAGAACGAACAAAGTACGACTGTAAGCCACTGCGCCCCGTTCAACCACTGCAATGCGAATATATTATGAGTAACAGGCAAACAGGCAAGACCGATCGTGAGCGCCGCGCCGACAAAAAACGCTACAAACATCATTTTGTTTTTGAAAAAATTCTTATTGAAAATAGAACCGCTTATACTTCGCGCGTTGAAACTATGGAATAACTGCACCAGACAAAGCGTCAAAAACGACATAGTAGTTCCGACTTCGTGTCCCCATCCGGTGAACGCGCACCCCAAGAATGTTCCGAGCACGATAACCGTCTGTAACACTCCTTGATAAATTATGTTTACCCCTACTTTGCCCGCAAAAAGATTGTCGCTGTCGTCTCGCGGCGGATTTTTCATAACATCGCCGTCCGGCGGCTCGACGCCGAGCGCGAGCGCGGGTAAACTGTCCGTCACGAGATTGACCCAAAGTATCTGCAACGGCAAAAGGAATACATACGGATCCGACGAAAAAGCGAAGATGACAGTCGCCAGCAACAGCGACAAAACTTCGGACAGGTTCGCCGCGAGCAAATACTGAATAGTCTTTTGCATATTCGCAAATATAGTTCTGCCCTCTTTGACGGCAGTGACGATCGTTGCGAAATTGTCGTCGGCGAGTACCATATCGGCAGCGTCCTTAGTGACTTCCGTACCCGTGATTCCCATTCCGACGCCGATGTCGGCAACCTTGATACTCGGCGCGTCGTTTACACCGTCTCCTGTCATAGCAACGATCATTCCGCGTTTTTTCCACGCGCGCACTATTCTGACTTTATGTTCGGGCGAAACGCGAGCGTATACTTTGAACTCGTGAATACGCTTAGCAAGCGTATCGTCCGTCATACGTTCGAGTTCCGCGCCCGTTATTGCCTGTTTTCTGTTATCGCATATGCCGAGCGCCGTCGCGATCGCGAACGCGGTGTTTGGATTGTCGCCCGTTATCATAACTACGTTTATACCCGCACTCTTGCACAGTTCGACCGCACTCTTTACCTCGTCTCGCGGCGGATCTATCATACCGGACAATCCGATAAACGTAAGATCGCGCTCATATTCCGCAGGCGTACAATTGCCGCGTTTTTTATATGCATACGCGAGTACGCGAAGCGCGTCGTTCGACATCTGCCTGTTTGCATTTTCGATCGCGGCTATATCGTCGGATGTTATCCTGCGCGTTTTGCCGCCGTCGCGTATATGCGTACAACGCCGTATGAGTATATCTGCGGCGCCCTTTGTGTACACTATCTCTCCGTCGGTCTCGCGGTTTACGGTAGTCATCAGTTTTCTGTCCGAATCGAACGGGACCTCGTCCGTGCGCGGACAAGATTTATCCAACTTATATTTATCAATGCCCAAAGTATGCGCATAATCGACCAGCGCCGTTTCCGTCGGATCGCCCATAGTAACGAAATTCCCGCTTTCAGCTTTCGAAAGGGTGTCGTTGCAAAGACACATACACCTTATAAGTCGTGCCGCCGTATCGCCGCCGAGATCTGGCGAAATCGTCCCGTCGGCATATATTTTTTTTACGGTCATTTTATTGAGCGTCAGCGTTCCCGTCTTATCGGAGCAAATTACGTCTGTACTGCCGAGCGTCTCGACGGCGGGCAGTTTCTTGATGATCGCATTTTCCTTAGAAAGTTTCTGAACGCCTAACGCCATTATTATGGTAATTACGGCTGTCAAACTTTCGGGTATCGCCGCGACGGCAAGCGCCACTGCGGTCATAAAGGAATCGAGTATGCTGTCTACCGACACGGAACCCGTTCCCACTGCGCTGAGTATCCCTATGAGAAAAACAACTACGGCTACGACGAGAACGGCGATCGATATAAACTTACCCGTCTTATTCAGTTTGCGTTGCAATGGCGTTACGCTTTTTTCATTGGTATCGAGCATAGCGGCAATTTTGCCTATCTCGGCATTCATACCCGTAGCTGTGACCAATCCCTCGCCGCGTCCGTACGTTACCGTGCTCGACCCGAACAGCATATTATCCCTGTCGGCGAGTGCAGCTATGCCTTTGACGGTATGCGTGAATTTTTCTTCCGACACGGATTCGCCCGTAAGCGTAGCCGACTCCGCTTTCAGAGAAGCGCATTTTACCAATCGCATATCGGCAGGCACCACGTCGCCCGCTTCCAAAATAACAACGTCCCCCTTGACGAGTTGCGACGTTTCTATTCGAGTAATTTCACCCGAACGTCTCACCTTGCAGAACGGCACGCTCATTTTTTTAAGCGAGTCCATCGCTTTTTCGGCTTTACATTCCTGAACCGTGCCGATGATAGCGTTTATTATAACTATCGCAAGAATTATACCCACGTCTATAAAATCGCCGTACTGCTTTTCGACCACTGCGACGACTGCGGAAATTATCGCGGCGGCAATCAGTACGATAACCATAACGTCGGCGAACTGCATAAAGAATTTTTTGACAGTACTCTCGCGTTTTCTCTCTTTCAGCTTATTTTCACCGTCACGCAAAAGTCGGCGGTGCGCTTCTTCCGCCGACAATCCCATCTCCGAAGATTCGAGTACGGCAAAAGTCTCTTCTTCGGTCATATTATAAAATTCCATATTTACTCCGTGCGATGTTTATATTTCTATTCGACCGTAAAACAGGTCGACTTTCCTATATAATACTGCGTCAAGCACACCGAAAATAACCGCTTCGACAAATAAAAACATCCAAAATACCAAATTGAAAACCAGCGAACTCGCCCCCAGAAAGAACATAACGAATGAAGCCGCTATCAATACGAATCCAGCGCCCATCCCTATAAACATTCCGATGTTAGAATGAGCATTTCCCTTCACCGCCTGTATCGGATTTGTCCACTTGAGCTTGGGCGACATAAAATCCCAAAGTACGCCGAATACGGTCAACGCAACCGTAAGCGCAGAGAATAAAACCAATGACAGAACAAGTCTTATCGCATCAAAGTACATCACGTTGGCTATCACGATCGCTATTATTTCCGCTGCGAGCGCGGGAACCAGCCACGTTATGATCTTCGCGTTGGCTATTTTCTTGCCGTCGATAGGCAAAGTTTTGAGCGAAGCAAGGGCGGTACCCTCGCGCGATACAGATGTTACGGCGGCATTCATTGCGCTCGGAAGCATCGCGGTCAGAGATGCGCACACAATAAAAAATATGTTTCCATCATCGACTACTATTCCGCTGTCTTCGGGTATCTTTAATGTGTTTTTGAACATAAGACCGAAAACAATCGCAAAAACGATGAGCATAAAATACACCGAAAAGCATTGGAACGCGGTTTGAGTTGTTCGCATAGCAAGATTGATCTCGCGTTTAATAAGTGCCTTAGTGCCGCCGACTGCTTTGAACTCACCCTTTTTGGCAACGGACGACGTAGTTTGATTATTCTCTTTGACCGATCTCGAATACATAAGGTTGCCAAGCAACAAAAGCACACCTATAAGAACGGCCGAACACGCCGCAAATATCACAAGCTCGACTACGGTAGATGCGGCAACGGACAATCCGTATGACGGAATACCGAGTGCGGCATTCGATAACGCGGCAAACGGATAGAATACATACCGTATAATTTCCATCGTGCGTGCGAAATTCATCAGCTGATCGTCTGTTATACCGTCTTCGCCTATAGAATTGATCTGCAAAATGAAATACATATACAGCGCAAAAACACCTACAAACAACACGGTATAGAAAATCAGCGGAATGATGTTTCTGTTTTTCAATTTGCCTGCTACAAACATAACGGGTATCGCTATAATAGACGCGACCGCAAGCGGAAGAGCCGGCACTATAAACGCCATTAACAGCGAGATGACGTAATACCACGCCCACGCGCCGATAACTATTCCGTAAACGACCAACACCGGAATGAGTACGGCAAGTACTATTACCAATTCGGAAATATAAACGAATGTTATCTTAGCCGCAAATATGACAGTAGATTTTACGGGCAATATCGAATAAAAATCTGTATCCTTAGCGAGATACAGCGTCGATACGAGCGCTATAATGCCGAATATCAAGACGAACGCGCCCGCCATCAGAAGCAAAGCAAAATAAAATTGAGATGTTATTCCGAGAGCGGGGCTGCTCGCACCTACCGATACTGTCACCAAAAGCGCATAAGCGAGTATCATTACATACGCAAAACCGAACAGAATTACCGTCGCGACTTTCTTGCTCTTTGTCGCGTCGGAACCGAAACGCAGTTTATTCTTTACAAGCGCTTTTAATATGGTTATATATGCCCGAAAGTTACTCATTTGCCGCCACCGACAAGAATATTTCTTCGAGATTTTCATCACCGCGCGCCGCTTTGATCTTATCTATATCGCCGCATAACACCATTCTGCCCTTGCTGATTATAGCGACACGGTCGCATATTTTTTCGGCAACGTCGAGAATGTGCGTAGAGAAAAATACCGTTTTGCCGGCTTCCTTATGCTCGCGCATCAACTCTTTGAGCGCAAACGCCGATTGCGGATCGAGTCCCATCATCGGCTCGTCGAGTATCCACAGATCGGGACTGTGCAGAAGCGCACCGATAATGGCTATCTTCTGCTTCATTCCGTGCGAATAGCTGCTTATGCGCTTATCGAAAGAATCCGTAAGCGAAAATTTATCGAGCAGTCTGCCCGTTATATCGGCGCGCTCGGCGGCAGAAACTCCATATATATCTCCCAAAAAATCGATATATTCCCGTCCCGTATATTTATCGAATACGGTCGGCGAATCCGGAACGAACCCGAATTTGCGCTTTGCTCCGATCGGATCTTTATTTATATCGCACCCACATATCGATATACTGCCCGACTTCACGGGAAGAATGCCGGTAATCATTTTGATAGTCGTGGTCTTGCCTGCCCCGTTGGCGCCGAGAAATCCGAAAATCTCACCGCGTTTCAACTCGAACGATACATCGTCCACAGCCTTGACCGTTCCGTTCGCATAAGACATAGATATGTGATTTACTTCGAGCATATTAACCTCACCGCTTTCAATGCCTAAATTGTACCATATTCAATGCCGCATTTCAAGCCGCTAATATGCATTTCACACCGATTTAATGAAATTCTAATTATCCCCAATCGCGCGGAACAGATGTACCGTTTCGAAATCGCAGTCGTTCTCACCCAGCACCGTAGTCGCATATGTTATTCTTCCCACGCGCATATTCCACGCATCTCCGTCAAAATTCTTATCATCTACCGATACGCGCGTTCTGCCGTAAGATTTAGGCATAAGATACTCTATGTGCGCATTCTGCCTGCCGATATGAGGGTCGAGCGTCGCCTTATCTCCGCATATATTAACGCCGAACAAACGGGTCGTGACCAAACTGTAAAACATTGCGGACAGTCGTGGGGTAAAATATTCGCCCAATCTTCCGCACTGCGAAAACGCCTCCGTAAAAAGTTCGATCGCTCCGAACGCACGTTCGTTGTCGTTCACCGCATATGCGGCGGCGCAGTATATCAGCGCGGCGGAAAAAACGTTCTCGACCTCGCGCTCGCCGCTTTCACGCGACAATCGTCCGCAAAGACGTTTTACTTTCGGTTCAAGCTCCGTTACGATTTCACGCCCACGCGACGGAAAAACGCCGCCCAGCACATACAGCGAACTTTCCGACACGGAATCGACAGACCCGTCGCATATATTACCGTAAAAATACTTTTCCACCTCTGCGGCAATGACGGACATCGCTTTAATGTATTTACGCTTTCGCACAGTGCCGCACTTATTCGAATAAATTTTGAGAACGCGCAGTGCCGAAACTTTACCTATGATTCCGCAGGCGGAGTCAACGGCATTGCATATCAGTTTGTCCGCAGCATTTATACACAACTCGGCAACCGTCATTCCGTCTACCGTCTCGGCATATATGTCATCGCCCGTAAACATAACGTAATCGTCGATTATATAAATCAGCAGTTCGTCGGGCGCGGAACTTTTCAACCTTTCTAAAATGCGTCGCCTGACACCATCCGCATCAATATATTTTGCGGCTATGCAAGTAATGTCGTATTCTTCCTCTCCTTGCAAAAAACCACCCGCATATGCCGCATAGAGCGCACGCAGATATAAATTGTCTAATATGTCGTTATGCGTATCAGGATAAATGCCAGTCGCCGTAAACAGTTCTACCTCAGCCGTGAAAAATGCGTCTGCGATTTCCTCGTTAATGCTTTCGAGTTCGCTTTCTTCACCGATGTGCGCCAATGCGAAAACAACGCGCGCAACACCGAACGGAGCAAGATCGATACGGCACGATAATGCCGGAGCGGTCTCGCTTCCGCCTTTTCGAAAATCCGTCGCACGGTCCACACCTCCGTATGCGTAATAACCCTCGCGGTAAAACGCGCAATCGGAAATCGGTGCCGATGCCATTATCGCAAAGCCTTTCCCGTCCGCTTTGCGCACTACGCATATCCTGTCACCCGAACGATAAACTTCGGTCGGCGCTGATATTCCGGACAATGCGGAAAACATAACATCTGCGGTTTTGCCGTCGCCGCTCACATCGGTAATTTGCAAATCGAATATTTCGGCGGCATATCCGCGTGCCATATACCGCCTTAATGAATACGTATAACCGTTGTTTTCACCCGAATATTCTGAAAATCCGAGTCCGTGAATTACATTTTCGCCGTCCGCGAGATCGTTAATGCAACCGTCCACCCCCATCATAACCGACGTAGGACTGCCCTTTGCCAGTCCATCGTACCGCCGCGTCAACAGTGCGCCGCCTATCGAATATTCATATCCGCGTTCGCCTATTGCCGCGCACAGCCTGCCGTCGCAAAGTATATTATCGTACCGCACTTGATCCATTAAGTTATCTTCCGCCGCTTCGGCAACGGGCGACGGAAGCAGATTGTACGCACGCCCGCCTGCCGCAAAGATCTCGCGCGCAAAAAATCCGTCGCTCGCAACCTTAGCAATACCGCGCGACACCGTTCTCCCGTCGGGAGCGAAAAACAAACAAACGGCTATATATTTTTTGCAGAACGACGGTATCTCGACAATAGCTTCGGCGTTTAGTACGCAACCTGTCGAACCGAATTCAACAGTATCGTCGACCGATCCGTCAATACCGCATTCGAAAACTCGCAGTGACGGCTTCTCCGCCGAGCCGGTAAATTTCGGCAAACATTCGGCATACACTTTTACGCGCTCGTCGGCGGCGGAGCGGTTGACGACGGAAAGGCATACAGCAACACAGCGCGGATCATTCGGCGCAGTCACTTCCGCACTTATTTCCGTATGCTCGTCGGCGGTAAAGTAAACCGTTCGACCGGTCATATGAGCGCCGTCACAATGCGCCGGTCTATATTCGGCGGACATCGTCGACACCTTAATATCCAAATCACCCGCTTCGACACGCGTCGATCCGCACCGTGCCGAAATGCGTCCGCGATTGTCGGCGGTAACCGATATGCCGTCTCCGCCTATCACATTCGAGCACAGTGCCGTATCGCCCCCGTAAAACATTACCGTCGACGGCAACGGCACTACGTATAAGTCCGCGATCTCGCTATTCGACAAAGAACGCTTTTTTTTGCCTTTAATCCTGACGATCGGAATATCGACAACCGCCGCGACGATCTGAACTCCGCCGATTGCACATATGATATATCCGCCGAAGATGCCGGCAAGAACAATCTGCGCACACGACAAAACAAACGCCGAAACTCGCGGAAAGTATCTTACGAACGGAGTTTCGGGAACTTTAGGGTTTTTACCCGCCACGACAAGAATTGCCGCCAGAATCGAATATACGGCATATACGGGAGCATTCAAATGTTCGTAAACGGAATTCAATAACCCGATAAGAGGGCGCGCAGACATATTTTTTACACAGGAATACAATGCGCAGATACAGGTGGCTATATACGGCAGCATAGCTATGAAAAATACAGCATAATCAAAATCCACTGCACATACGAAAAATAAAATAATACTAGAAATTACCGCGAGCGTAGAAACGGCTTCGCACAAAACAGCCGACATTATCTCCGTCCGCTCACGACGCGACAGTAGTTTTCTATTCTTAACAATACCGACGCGCAATTCCGAAAAACGCTCGAAACATATATGGAAATGGTCCGACGCCGAACTCGGCGAACGCGAAAACACATCTCTCACGGCGTGCGGCAAATATCTCGAAGGACAAACCGCGACCGCCGTTTTGCAGAACACATATAAAAAGACAATCGGCAAAACGCTAGAAGCCGCTGCATATCTCGTCGGCAAAAATACGCACGACAATATTACGGATACGACTGTCGCCAAAGCTATAGCGACAATCACCGACAGCTTGACGATCCTCCCCCTATCTTTCGGAAACACATACGTCGACAGCGATCCGCCGACAAGTTTGACGCTGTCCACACATTCTACCGCAAAGTCCGCTTCCGATTTTCCGCTCCGCGTTGCGCGCTTGCCTATTGCTTCGAGGTATCGCCGTTTTTCGCGATCGCTATATTCGCGATACCCGTCTATCTCACTCAATATCTCGTTCACCGACGACAGAGAAACAAGCATACCGTCGTCGATTTTATTGACCGTAACGAGCGATTCGAGTATGAAATGAACGGTCACGCGCATTTCGGCAAGATCGTCTCGTCTGCGATTTTCGGCGTCGGAACGAGATATATCGTTGCGCGTCAATAATTCATCGAATATGCTTTTGTCTTTTTCGCCCGCACCGGCGAACAGTCCGCACACATAATCGTCATACGATATACCGTCCAAATCGATCTTACTCTGCGCACCGTCTCGCTTACCGCTTTCGTACAGATCGGAAAAGAACTCGACGTTATCGATACACTGTGCCAAAAGTCCGATTAGAGCGGTTCTCAGCATATCGGGCATAGAGGCAAGTTCCGCATACGACAGAGGCGCTTTTTTAGAGAACGCTTCAACGGCAGAAGCCAGCAATTTTTTGCCGACGGCACCGCGAGTATTTTCGGTCAGAACTCTGCAAAACAAGAAAATACGCGGCACACCGTCGACGTGGCCGAGCATATAGCTTTTTCGGCACGCCTTGCGCGCACTTTCCGCAGAACTCACGATCAATTCTTTATTGTCCGCTATTTCTGCGTAAACGGAATTTTCCGGATGCTCGCACTTACATATCCTTTTTATCGACTTATTTATTCGGCGACACAGTTTGTCGGCAGACAATCCGCCCCCGCTTTCGGTTGATACGCACCTTCCGCCCAAAATTTCGAGCGAATACAGCAATCCGCGCGTCGACAGTCCCTCCGTCAACGTCAAATAAGGATTACGCGGCTTAACCGTCGTGCGGAACAAAAGCACCGACGACGCTATTATAGCGATAATTATCAAAAGCGCCTGCATACATATCGATTATTGACATAATCGGATATATCGATAATACGGCGCAACATAAACAGGCAAAAAAAATCGGCGGATAATCCGCCGACAATATAAGGTATTTTATTTTTCTTTGATCTTTGCAGCCTTGCCGGAAAGATTACGCAGATAATAAAGCTTCGCTCTGCGCACTTTGCCGTGCTTGACAACATCGATTGCGGTGATGCGCGGCGAATGCAACGGGAACGTGCGCTCTACGCCTATACCGAACGAAATGCGACGGACGGTAAACGTCTCGCGAACAGAGCCGTTCTTTTTGGCGATAACGATTCCTTCGAAAACCTGAATACGTTCGCGGTTGCCTTCCTTAACTTTGACCGATACGCGCACGGTGTCGCCCACATTGAATTGGGGGACGTCCTGCTTCATATATTCTTTCTCGATCTCGGCGATGATGTTGCTCATAAGACCTCCTAAAAGTCCGTAAAAAACTTCGTGCTTGGTCAATGACTAGGCAACGAAGCGTTAAGACATAGATTTCTTTATTATTATAGCATACGAAATTCGCTATTGCAAGTGATTTTAACGGGTTTTCCAATTATTTTCGATAAATTTTCTCATTATCGTTTTTCTTTTGAGCTTCTACGGTGCGGTTTTTCAGTTGTCCGCACGCACCTGCGACATCCGACCCCATTGACCGCCTTACCGTTGCCGAAAGTCCGAGCGCAGTAAGCCTGTCGCAGAACTCATACGCGTGTTTTTTGGAGCACGGTCTGAGGTCGCAACCGTCTGTGGGGTTAAGCGGAATCAAATTTATGTGACAGCACAACCCCTTTAACAGATTTTTAAGCGCCTCCGCATCGCTTTCGGTATCGTTAAAACCGCCGATCAGGATATATTCGATCACCACTCTTCGTCCCGTCTTATCAAAGAAACGTCGAAGCGCCGATATAAGCGAATTTACGGAATAGCTGTTTGCAATGCGCATTATCTTTTTGCGTTTCTCGTCGGTCGGCGCGTGAAGCGACAGCGACAGCGCTCCGCCGAAGCCGTCGTCCGCAAGCTTATCTATCTTGTCTGGAATTCCGCAGGTAGATATCGATACGGATCGCATACCGATATTCAGTCCGCTAGGCGACGTGAGAAGCGAAACGAACTTCAACGTTGCGTCGTAATTTGCAAGAGGCGACCCGCTGCCCATCATAACTACTTTTCGAACGCCGCCGTCGTTTTTTTTCTCTCGCGCAATAAATAAAACTTGTGACAGTATTTCGCCTGCGCTCAGGTTTCGCTTCAACCCGTAATGCCCCGATGCGCAAAACACGCAACCCATAGCGCACCCGACCTGACAGGACACACAAACGCTGTTTCCGTATCCGTGCGGCAGGAATACCGCCTCGATAAGATCGCCGTTTACCGTCTCAAACAAATAGCGCACAGCGCCGTCCGACGACGTAACCCGCGTCTTTTCGGTGAGCGCACGCTCTGCGTACTCTTCTTCGAGCCGTGCGATAAACTTTTTCGGAAGATCCGTATACTCGCTATAGCTGTCATACGCGACTATATGCCGCATAAGTTGCTTCGCGCGGTATTTCGGCTCGCCCCTTGCCGCGACAAGCCGTTCCAACTCTTCCGGCGACAAATCGGACAGAAGTTTTTTCACTGTTCGCTCCTTTTGTACCGAGCGATATAGAACCCGTCGCAACCGTCTCTGTCGGGTAAAAACTTAGTTTCGTCTATGAGCGTGTATTCGGGGTGATTTGCCAGAAAACCGAGTGTAATACGTTCGTTCTCTGCTTTTAACACCGAACAAGTGGAGTAGCACAGCACTCCGCTCGGCTTAACGTAGCTCGCGGCGTTTTGCAAAATTTCCGTTTGTAATTGCGTAAGCTCGTCTATATCGGACGGTTTGCGCTTTAACAGAATATCGGGTCTGCTTTTGAGCGTACCGGTACCGCTACACGGACAATCCGCTATTACGAGATCGTATGCGTCGATAAACCGCTCGTTGAGTTTTGTCGCATCGTTGAGCATTACCGAAATATTTGCACCGAGCGCATTTGCCATACCGCGTATCAGCTCTGTTTTGTGCGGGTAGACGTCGCACGCCGTCACATCGAAATCGCCCGATTCGCTTATGTATACGGACTTCCCGCCGGGCGCCGCACAAAGATCGAGTACCTTACCGCACGAGATACCAGTTATATATGCACGAACGGCACGTATGGATGCAAGCGATTGTACGGTGACTGCGCCTGTCGGAAATTTATTTTGCGCACGTCTGCTCGCAAAACAACCGAACTCGGTCGTTTCACATTTATTTTTCTCGGCAATTTCGGCGAACTTTTCCCACGTCATCCTGCCTTTCACCGGACGGATATGCGTACCGTCGGGCAGCTTGGCATCCAGAATAGACGCCGCGCGAGTTTCCGAGTAATCGACGATCAGCTTTTTGCACAACCATTCGGGCGTGCCGTGTTCGTATGAAAACTTTTCAAGCAAACCGTTAAAAGTCGGCACGAAGTTTATCGATTTTTTGAGTACCGCATTGATAAAACCGCCGTAAACACCGTTAACGCGCTTTGCCAGTTCGACAGTTCTGTTTACCGCCGCATAGTCGGGCATATCGGCATAGCGAATATAATACAAACCGATTTTGAGAACCGATTCCGAGCGCGGATCGGGATGTTTTTCACACAGCGACGAAATGATTTTTTCGAGCCTTATATTATTGTCGAGTACACCGTAAAATGCGCTCGTAACAAACGCGCGTGCTCGGTCGATTTTAAGAGTTTTGAGCGCGTCAGTTATCGCCTTAGCACAGAATGCTCCGCTCACAAACACGCTTTCGACCGCCGAATAAACGGCAAGATCAACTTCCGCCGTATCGCTTGCCGCATTGTTGTTTTTACCTTTTGCCGAATTATTCCTTTGCACAGATCACTCCCGTCGGGAACTTTTTCCCGCGCAAAAATTCGGCTGCCGCAAGCCTGCGTTTTCCGGGCGCTTGAAGTTCCGTAATTTCTATCGAACCGTCCGCACACGAAATGACAAGCCGACTGTCGCAGACGATAATTTCACCGCATTTTGCGGGTTTGTCGTCGGTTTTACGCGCACCGTAAATTTTATATACGTCGCCGCAAATCACAGTCTTTGCGCACGGACTGTCCGCAAGCGCACGAATACGGTTGACCACGTCTTTTGCGGGTCTGTCGAAATCGATGAACTGCTCCGATTTTTTAATCGTTCGGCAATGCGTTGCGTGTTCGTCGTTCTGCGGCGTCGGCACGATACCGTCGTAGTTATCAAGTGTTTCGACAAGTAATTTCGCACCCAAATCGCCCAATCGCGCAGTAAGTTGAGTGGTATTTTCGGTCTCGCCTATTTCCGTAGTGCATACACTTAATATATCGCCCGTATCCAATCCGAGCGCAGTCCGCATAATCGTCACACCCGTTACGGTCTCGCCGCTCGAAATAGCCGATTGAATGGGCGATGCTCCGCGATATTTCGGGAGTAGCGACGCATGCACGTTGATCACACCGCGCGGAAACACATCCAATACCGATTGTGTAAGAATCTGACCGTATGCGGCGGTGACGGCAATATCCGCACCGAACGCTTTAAGCGCATCTATCTCATCGCGGATCTTAACGGGTTGAACGACGGGTATACCCGCTTTTTCGGCGAAAGATTTTACCGCCGAACATTCGGCCTTGCCGCGTTTCAAAGCACGGTCGGGTTGAGTTACCACACCGACGACATTATGCTTTGACGACAAAAGCGAATCCAAACTCGGCACTGCAAAACTCGGCGTTCCCAAAAATAAAACTCTCATTTACCCGCCTTTGCCTTAACAGACTTGTCTATATAAAGTATTCCGTCCAGATGGTCTATCTCGTGACAGAAGCACGCGGCGCTGAAATTATCGCCTTTCAACACGATCGGATTTCCATAGCGATCGAAAGCGTGAACCTCTATATGACGGGGACGTTCCACACGCTCTTCACGGTTGGGAATAGACAAACACCCCTCAGCCGCAATGCGTCTGCCCTTAGTCTTGACTATGACGGGGTTTACCGCCTCTATTATCGTCTCTCCGCCGTCAAACGTCGCAACGAAAACGCGCTTCAATACCCCCACTTGCGGCGCGGCAAGTCCCGCACCGTCGGCATATTTAAGCGTATCTATCATATCGTCGATAAGCTCGTGAAGTTTTCCGTCGAACTCTGTGACAGGCTTACTCACTTGGCGAAGCGTTTCGTCGCCGATTTTATAAATGTTACGTCTTGCCATAATTTTACACCTCTTTCGGTTAACTTAAATCATTGGGATTGATTTCCGTGAAACATATTGTCTGCGGAAATTTCACGGCTACTTCATCCGCCACTTCGTATACTCGTCGTCTTATTTCGTCAGACGGTTTTACACGCATAAGAAGTTGCATACGGTATTTGGTCTGAATACGCTTTTTGGGCGAACGCATAGCGTTGAGATATATAAAATCGTTCTCATACTCGGCTGAAATTTTGCGCATTTCGTCAATCGCGTATTTTGTCGCATCGAGCGCAATATCTTCGTTCTCGCACGTTATAAGCATCCTGAGTATCTCGGAAAACGGCGGGAATCGTGTTGCTCGCAACAGATTGATCTCTTTGTCGTAAAACCCCTCATAATCGTATGCCGTTGCAAACCTGTATACGTAATGGTTTGGCGTATACGTCTGCAATACGACGCGCCCCGCCTTACTTTCCCGTCCCGCTCGGCCTGCGACCTGCGTTATGAGCTGGAACGTGCGCTCGACGGCGCGGAAATCGGAAAAGTGCAAACTCATATCCGCGTCGATTATGCCGACAAGCGTCACGTTAGCAAAATCGTGGCCTTTCGCGACCATCTGCGTACCTACGAGAATATCGGCATTGCCCGCCGCGAAATCGCCGAGCAGTTTTAAGTGCGCGTCTTTCGTTCGCGTGGTGTCGTTATCCATTCTGATGATACGTGCCGATGGGAACAATGCGCTCACATTTTCGACTATGCGTTCCGTACCCATAAAGCCCTGCTTGATATGCGGACTTTTGCAATTCGGGCAAAGATCGAGATTGGCGTAACGCCGCTGACAGTAATGACACTTTAATATATTCTCGTCCTTGTGATATACAAGCGATACGTCGCAATCCTCGCATTTTGCTACATATCCGCATTTTCGGCACATTACGTATGAGCTGTAACCGCGTCGATTGAGGAAAAGTATAGCCTGATTGCCTGCCTTTAAGCATTCGTCGAGCGCAGTAACGAGTTTCGCCGAAAACATTCCGGAATTTCCATACATCACCTCGTTGCACATATTGACTACTTCTATCGCGGGCATTTCACGCTTATTAACTCTGTTCGGCAAGCGCGCAAGAGCGTACTCGCCCTGTTGCGCCCTGTAAAAACTCTCGACTGCGGGAGTAGCCGAACCCATAACAAGCCGCGCACCGTTATACCTCGCGCGAAACATCGCCACGTCGCGAGTTATGTATCTGGGATTGGATTCCGAAGCATACGACGTGTCGTGTTCCTCGTCGATCACTATAAGCCCTACGTTTTCGAGCGGTGCAAATATGGCAGACCGCGCACCGACCGCGACGTGCGCCCCGCCCGTAAGGAGCCGTCGCCACTCGTCGAAGCGTTCGCCGTCGCTCAGTCCGGAATGAAGCAACGCGACTTCGTCGCCGAACCTAGACCGAAACACGCGCATTACCTGCGGCGTAAGCGATATTTCCGGCACGAGCATTATCGCCGTTTTGCCGCTTTTAAGTGTGGTTTCGATAGCGTTCAGATAAACTTCGGTTTTACCGCTTCCCGTAACCCCGAACAACAGCGTCGGTTTATCTCCTGACAGTATCATATCTACCGCCGAGCGCTGTTCGTCCGTAAGAACTACCGTATTATCGCGTTGCACTATATTCGAATACGGCGTGCGCATAACGGTTTCTTTATGCGAAACAAACACGCCGCGCGTTAAAAGATTGCGTACCGCCGCCGCCGAAAAATTGGCATTGAGATAGCTTTGTTCGACACTGCCCGCCTCTCGGACGAATTCGAAAACTTCCGCCTGCGAGTACGCCGACTTTTTTATGAACAGCGCAGGATCTTCATTCTTATATTCGGACGATATTTCGATAACGTTCTTTTCAAGCGATTTGATACGCCCGCCTCGCATTTTCGATGGCAGAAACAATCGAAATACATCGATCTTGCGCAAGTGAAAATGCTCGGTCATATAATCGCACAGCCGCAAAAATTCTTCCGAAATGATTGGACGATCGTCTATCACCGACTGAATCGTTTTGAGTTTTTCGGGCGGAACGTCGGTCGTTTCGCTCATCTCGATGACGTACCCCTCGATAGAACGGTTGCCGAACGGCACGCTTACCCGCGAGCCGCGCTCTGTTCCGTCAATGGAAACGTAGTCGAAAACTCTGTCCACGTCACCCGCAGAAATGTCGACTATTACACGGGCGATCATAACTCGGAAATCTTATCCAGTATGCGGTCGGCAAGTTCGGTTTTAGTCATAATATCAAGCCGATCGACCGAGCCGTCGGTAATAAGCGTTGCGATGTTGGTATCGACATCGAAACCCGCGCCGCTCTTTGTAACGTCATTCGCTACGACCAAATCGGCATTCTTGGCTTTTAATTTCGATCGCGCGTTTTGCTCGCAATTTTGAGTTTCCGCCGCAAAAATAACGAGTTTTTTTTCGCCCTTCGTTTCGCCTATCGTTCGTGCTATATCGGTTGTTTTTTTGAGTTTGAGCTGTAATGTTTCGGACTTGATCTTTTGCGGCGCTTGTTCGCATTCGTAATCG
>CAJTLV010000014.1 GCA_910577435.1 uncultured Christensenella sp.
CCGATAAAAAGTATTACTGTACGGAGCGAGAGACGATGACGGACAATGTAAGCGGATGCGAGCGGTGGGAGAAAAAGAGCGTAGATGTCGATTTGTCAAAAGCGCGGTTCGACAAGGCAGTAGAAGATCTCGGATATTTTGCGCAAATCTTTACGGTAAGGCAGGCGGCGGATCGTGCCGAGACGTGCAAGCGAAACAGCGGAAAAACGAAGGACAACGCAACATATCGATAGGTATGGAATAAGATATAATTCGATCTGTGTGTGCTTGACAAAAAAATAATATATGTGATATTATTGTGTGTGGATAAAGAGGCGGCAGATGAAAAATTATTATGCTATTCTGAATGTTAAGCCGACGGCTACGGAAGATGAGATAAAGCGGAGTTACCGAGTACTTGCCAAGCGGTATCACCCCGACGTAAATCCCGGTAACGAAAGCGCCGCCGAAAAGTTCGCGGAGGTTAACGAGGCGAACAGTATTTTGTCCGATCCGCAACAGCGCGCAAAATACGACGCCGAGCTGAAAGAGTCCGCGCGTCAGTCGCAGCAGGAGAACATACTTGCGAGACAGCGTGCACAGGCGCAAGCGGCGTCGCGCCAGGCGGCGGCAAAGCAAGCGGCGGCAAGGCAAGCAGCCGCGAGACAGGCGGCGGCGCGCCAAGCTGTATTGCGGAATATGGCGGCACGCCGACCGTTGACGGCGGAAGAAGCGCGGCTTCAAGCGCAAGTGGCGGCGGCACAGGCGCAGGCGCAGGCAAAAGCGCAGGCTCAGAACGTTCAGGCGCAAATCAACGTAATCAAAAATCAGGCGTATCAAACGGGTCACGACAAGGGCTTTGCGGAAGGAAAGGCGGCCGCAGATAAAGAAATTTCCAAACTGAATTCCGAAATACGCTCGCTCAAATTCGACAACAAACGCAACGAAGATCTGCTTAAAGAGTCGGAAAGCGATCGCGGCGAACTGGAAAAAGAACTTTTCGAGCGCGACAGGGAGTTGACGCGAGAAAAGTCGCGTACCGCCGAGCTCGAAGCCAGAATCAAAGAGCTGGACGCGAAAGTAAGCGAACTCCGAGAACAGGAGAAAGTGTTGAAACGTCAGGCGGAAGAAGCAGCCGCCGCGACGCATATCAAAGCGGAGTTCGACGCTTTGCGCAATCTGTTGGACAGAGCGCAAGAACGCGTCAAAAAATTGGAAAGCGAGAAAAACCAAGCCGAACTCAAACATAAAGCGCAGTTACAGCTTCAACAGGACAAGCAAAAGCATTTGCGCGAGGAGTCGGAGACGATGCAACGCCGTATTCTCGAACTCAATGCGGAAATGAACGAATTGCGTTCCGAGAATAACCAGTGGCAGCAATACGCCAAGAGCGAGCAGTTCCTGTCCGACGCTGAACGGCGGTTGCAGGATTGGGACAACAAGCAGAAAGCGGACAAGAAAATGGCAAAGACGACGCTTTACGGCGCGCTCGGCGTACTCATTTGGGCGACCGCGCCGGAAATCGATGCGGCGTATGCAAAGCTCGTTAAGCGGTATGACGGCAAGCCCGATAAGGACTACACCGCCAAGCTCGAAAAAATAAAAAGCGCGTATATGACGCTTTCCGATCCCGAAAAACGGAAAGAATACAATGCGTCGATAGGTATAACCGACGAGCGCATAGAAGAAGAACGTCAAGCGATAGTCGATAACAACAAGATCGAGGAAGAGTACCGTAACCAACTCGAAAACAAGGAGTTCTGGGCGCGGTTCGACGATCTTATGTTCAGTGCGCAAACGGGCGACGCCGAGTCGCAAAACGCCGTCGGCGAGATGTACTATTACGGCGACGAGATAGAACAGGACTTCGATCAGGCGGTGTATTGGTTCAAAGAGGCCGCCAAACAGAAGCACGCCGAAGCAATGTACAATCTGGGCGTGTGCTTTGTCAACGGCGAGGGCGTCGAAAAGAACAAAACTACGGGTATGGGCTTTATAAGGCAGGCGGCAAAACTCGGTTCGAAAGCGGCAAAACAGTATACGGAGAAGTAACGGTCTTTGAAACCTGTGCTTGATCGGGAGTAACTTTGGAAACATCTAAATGCAGTTTGGAATACATCAAATCGTTGGGCAAAGAAAAAAGCGACGATAATCTTCGGTTACTTAGAGATAAGCGGATCGCGATCGTATAATAAATAACTTTATAGATGAGCGGAGAAAAGAGAATCGGCGCGACGGAGCAAACGCCGTTTATATCTTGACAAAACAAATATCCCGCTATATAATAAATGTATGTCAAATTTAACCGACGGCAAAAAAGCGCTGGCGGCGGGGGATTTTTCGACCGCCGAGAAAAAGCTGTTAAAAGCGCTCGACAGGCGTCCCGACGACGGCGAGCTGTGGTGGACGCTTATGCTTTGCAAGTGCGAATGCCGCAACGACGGCGAGCTGGAAAAATCTGTCAAGGCGCAGTTTGTCGAATGCGCACGATCGGGAGGGAAAGCGCCGTCTACTCCGTTTGAGAGTACATACTGCAAAAACGCGCTCGCTTATGAAACAGGCACGCGCCGTCGCGAGTTTGTGAAAAAAATCAATGCGGAGCTGTCCGAACTGTGGCGTGCGGAACGCGGCACCGGTTTGAAAACGGCGGCTGTCAAGCCCAAGCGCAAGCCTGTCGATAAATGCGCGGTCATACGCGGATGTATGTATGCGGCGATTGCGGCGGCGACGGTCGGCGGAATGCTCGGCGTATATTCCGTATATGCACAGTCGCGGTGGGCGATGTACGTAGGGTTTATAACATTTATCGTGTTCGCCGTTGCGTCGGCGGCGCTTAGGTATGCGGTCATACGCACGGGCGGAAATGCAAAGGGCGCTTTGCCGCTTATGATTTCGGTGTTTGCGTTCGTTTGCGTGTCCGTACTCATCGGCGGACTGACGACCGACAACCGAATTGTCGTATTCATTTCGGCGGCGGTACTTGTTATGATCTTGCTGTTCGCGACAGTCGGGCGGGTCTTTATGCCGAAACGGGGCGGCAGATCGGCGGGGAATGCGAAAAGAGGAAAAGCCGAGCGCGAGGACGTGTACGACAGATCGAAAGTTCTTGCCGAACTTGATAATAACAACAGGTGCGAAAAACCCGACAAGATAAATAAAAAGCAGATTCGCAGTGAGGGAAATAATGAAAAATTCGAAGATGTTTACGACTGAACGTTTTATTCGGCGTTTGGCGGCGGCACTCGCTGTTTTGATAATCGCCGTATCGCCAGTTTTCGGTTGTGCGAAAAGGGAAAAGAACGACGACGTCATTCCCGATCCGGCGTCGTACAGCGTTACGTTCGACAGCAACGGCGGGAGCAGCGTGCCTATGCAAATCGTCTCGGCGGACGGGCTTGTGCAGGAACCGACCGCGCCGACTAACGGCAATTACGTATTCGGCGGATGGCACAAAACGCCCAAGCTGAAAGTTCTGTGGAACTTTGCGTCCGACAGAGTGAATGCCGATATGACGCTTTACGCGAAGTGGAACAATCCCGACCAGACCGACGGGCGCTATACCGTAAAGTTCGACAGCAACGGCGGAAGCACCGTGCAAAGCCAAAAGGTCGACGGCGGCGGTTATGCGACGGAACCGCCCGCGCCGACGCGCGACGGTTACGATTTTGTTTGTTGGTGCGCGGACAGCGCGACGAGTACGGCGTGGAATTTCGCCGTCGACGCCGTAAACTCGAACATCACGCTTTATGCGAAGTGGAATAAAAAGAATGCGGGCGGCGACGAACCCACCCCCACGCCTACGCCGAGCGGCACTGCGACGGCTACGTTTAACGTAGGACTCGAAGCGCGGCTGGACGGAGCGAGCAATCCGCCCGCGCAAAAGCCGTCCGACGGTAAACTCGTTCCTCCGACAGTCGAACGCGACGGGTACGAGGTTGCGGGTTGGTATGTCGAAGACAGGGACGAAGAATGGAACTTCGACGAAGATATACTTACCGCCGATACGACGCTGTTTGCAAGATGGAAAACGAGCGGCGAAACCGTCGAGTACACGCCCGCGCCGACGATATGCGCGAGCGGCAAGATTTACATACACTATCTGCGTCCCGCCGCCGATTATTCCGGTTGGACGGCATACGTGTGGTCGGATACGGATAACGAAACATACTCTTCGAGTTATACCGACGAATCGGGGCTTGTGTTCGAAGTCGATCCCGCCGACTACGGTTTTACTCTGTCCGCAAACTCGACGTTCAAGTTCATCATTACTCAACCGAATTGGAACAAAGACGGCGACGACAATACCGTTACGGTGTCGAAAATGCGCAACATTTCCGGCAGTTATCACTGGTTTGTGCAACAGGGCAGGACGAATAACGGCTCGAACACGCTTACCGTGTCGAGCGGCGGAACGGGCGGCACGGCGGAGACCGAGCCGAAGCGCGAAAGTCGGTCTAACGTCAACCGCGCGAATGCGGCGGCGCTGAATGTGGCGAACGGAGTGACGGGTTATGACGAGACGGGCGTCGGGTACCAGATATTCGTCGCGTCGTTCTGCGACAGCGACGGCGACGGGGTGGGCGATCTGCGCGGAATCATAAGCAAGCTGGACTATCTCGACAGTTTGAGCGTAGACATTCTGTGGCTGACCCCCATTCAGTCCAGCGACAGCTATCACGGTTACGACTGTTACGATTACTATTCCATCGACCCCAAGTTCGGCACAAACGCGGACTACCGCGAATTGGTGTTCAAGGCGCATCAAAGGGGAATGAAGATCATTATGGATCTTGTCGTCAATCATACATCGACGCGTAACGAGTGGTTTATCAAGTCCAAACAAGGCGTTATCGAAACCGTTACGTATCAGGACGGAACAACGCAAAAGATCAATTACCGCGACTTTTACAGATGGAAAAATTCGGGCGGGTACAGATACAACAGCGCGGGCGACGGTTGGTATTATTATTCGTCGTTCAACAGTTCTATGCCCGAACTCAATTACGATTATCAGCCCGCGCGCGACGCGATGACGGACGTCGCGATGTATTGGATGGCATACGGGCTGGACGGCTTCCGTATGGACGCGATCAAGCATATGTTTATGTGGGAAGAGAGCGAAAACGCTCCGACCGACGTTCAGGGCGCGCCCAACGATACCGGTTATGTGTTCAATATGACTAAGGACATAGAGTTCTTCAAGGAATTCAATCACAGGCTCAAAGCCAAGTACCCGAACTGTTTCCTGCTCGGCGAAAATCTGACGGGCGACGTCAATTACGTCGCACCGTTCTATGCCGGAATGGATTCGCTGTTCGACTTCAATACGTACTTCGATTTGCCGAGTCGGATAAACAACGGCAATGCGACGGCGACGGCTTCCGCGTTCAACGACAACGCCGCGAAGTATACAGCGGCGCGCGGCGGCGTCGGCAGAGCGATAAACGGAATGATCAGTTCCAACCACGATAAACCGCGCCTGTCGTATGTTCTCGGCAGCGATACCGCAAAAATGAAGCTGTATACGGCGGTCATAATGACGATGCCCGGACTCGGCTGGATATACTACGGCGACGAGATAGGTCTCAAAAGCGCGGGCAACGGCGACGATACTTACCGTCAGTCGATGAAGTGGACGGGCGATTGGCAAAACAAATGCACGGCGATAAGCGACAGGCATTATAACGACAGTCTGGCGAGCGTTGCCGATCAATCGACGGACGACGGTTCGATGCTCTCGTTTGTGCGCGCCGTTACTAAGGTGCGAAACGACAATCCCGTACTTATCAACGGCACGGCTACGTGTTCGGCGCAGGGCGGAGTGCTGAAAATAACGGTCACCGACGGCACGAACACAGTCGTCGCTTACCACAACTTTACGGGGACGACGAAAACGGTGTCGCAGTCGGGAACGGCGGTTTACGGCGGATCGACGCTCGGCGCTTACGGCTCGGCGGTGTATAAAATTTAATCGATTCGGGATCGAAAGATAGGAAAATCGCAATAAGGAATGGGAAAAGCAGAATAACAAACTCCGTTTGTTGACAACAAACGGAGTTTGTGTTATGATAATTCTTAATCTTATCGGACGGTCACGGCTTATGGCGAAGGAAAGGAAAAAGACGTTTTACATCACTACGCCCATTTATTATGCGAGCGGCGCTCTTCATATAGGGCATTGCTATACTACCGTATGTTGCGACGCGATAGCGCGGTTCAAGCGTATGGACGGGTTCGACGTATACTATTTGACGGGTACGGACGAACACGGACAAAAGGTTCAGACCGCCGCCGCCGAGCGCGGACTCGATCCGCAGGCGTTTGTCGACGGGCTTGCGGACAGGATAAAGGCGCTGTGGGCGCGAATGGATATAAGTAACGACGGGTTTATACGCACGACAGACGCGGAACACGAGAAAGCGGTCGCCGATATTTTTACGCGGCTGTACGAAAAGGGCGATATTTATAAATCGAAATATACAGGCAAATACTGTGAGCCGTGCGAATCGTTTTGGACGGAATCGCAGCTTGTCGACGGAAAATGTCCCGATTGCGGACGCGAGGTCAAGAACGCGGAAGAGGAATGCTATTTCCTGCGCGTGAGCAAGTACGCCGACCGCGTGCGTAAGCTGCTGACCGAGACAGACTTTTTACAGCCCGAATCCCGCGTAAAAGAGATGGTCAACAACTTCATCGACAAGGGGCTCGGCGATCTCGCCGTTACGCGAACGTCGTTCGACTGGGGAATTAAAGTGCCGTTCGATCCCAAGCACGTGATTTACGTGTGGATAGACGCGTTGCCCAATTACATCACGGCGCTGGGATACGGCGCGGGCGACAAATCCAAATTCGATAAATATTGGCCGTGCGATATGCACGTAATGGCGAAAGAGATAGTGCGCTTCCACTCGATCATTTGGCCGACGATCCTTATGGCGCTCGACATCCCTCTGCCCAAAAGGGTGTACGGTCACGGTTGGATACTGTTCGACGGCGACAAGATGAGTAAGTCTAAGGGCAATGTCGTCGATCCGTTCATACTGACCGACCGTTACGGCGTGGACGCATTGCGTTACTACTTGCTACGCGCGATGCCGTTCGGCGACGATATGTCTTATACAAACGAGGCGTTGCTTTCGGCTATAAACAACGACGTCGTGAACGATCTTGGCAATCTCGTCCGACGCACGCTGGCGATGAGCCGACAATATTTCGACGGAAAAGTGACTAAGCCCGCCGCAGGCGCAATGACTGCCGACGACAAAGAGTTCGGCGAAAGACTGACCGCCCTCGTCGGCGAAGTGCGCGCCGATATGGACAAGCCGCTCATCGGCAAAGCGCTCGAAAAGATATTCGGGTGCATAGACCGCGCGAATAAATATATAGATCTCAATAAGCCGTGGGCGCTTGCGAAATCCGGTGAGACGGAGCGGCTCAACACTGTGATATACACACTTCTCGAAGCGATTCGGATCGTCGCAAATCTGTTGTTGCCGTTCCTGACGAAGTATCCGCGCAGGATATTCGAGGGCGGACTCGGACTTCCCGTGCCTGCCGATTTCAAGGATTGCGCGTTCGGAAAGACGAAGAGTTTTGCTACAAGCGAGATAGAACCTATACTCAACCGTTTGGACATAAAGAAAGAGCTGGCGGAGCTTGAAAAAATAGCCGACGAACAGAACGGCGGCAAAGAGAAAAAAACGGGAGCCGGCGGAAAAACAGAGGAAAAACCCGAAGTGAAAAAAGAAATTTCGATCGACGACTTTTTCGAGACCGATCTCCGCGTCGTAGTCATCGAAAAATGCGAAAAGGTGGAAAAAGCGAAAAAACTGCTATGTTCCACCGTGTTCGACGGCGAACGGCGGCGGACGATAGTATCGGGCATAGCAAACGCGTATAAACCCGAAGAACTTGTCGGCAAGACGGCGGCGCTAGTAGCCAACCTCAAACCAGCCAAACTGTGCGGCATAGTGTCCGAAGGAATGCTGTTATGCGCAGTCGGGGAGGATGGTACGCCCCGACTTATACACCCCGACGGAAAGGCGGGAGATAAAATATGCTGATAGACAGTCACGCGCACCTTTACGACGAAAAGTACGGCGACGGCGGCGCGGCGATTATCGCCGATATGCAAAAGGACAGACTCGAAGCGATAGTGTGCGTCGGTTGCGACGAGGAAAGTTCCAAGCGTTGCGTTGCGCTAGCGGAAAACAACGACGGAGTTTACGCGTCTGTCGGCGTACATCCGTACTATCCCGAAACGGTAACGCCCGCGCTTATGGATAAGTTTGCCGAGCTTGCCGTTCGCGACAAAGTCGTGGCGATAGGCGAATTCGGATTCGACTACCACCACGATACGTTCGACAGGGCGGCGCAGATGAACGCGGTCGTTGCACAGTACGTGCTTGCCCGCGCCGTAGAACTGCCGATGATATTTCACGTCAGAGAGGGCGCGGGCGATTTTTACGAGTTTGCCAAAGACAGGGAATTTCCGCAGGGCGGCGTTATGCACTGCTTTTCGGGTTCTGTCGAGACGGCGGAGTTCTGCATTAAAAAGGGAATGTACATCTCGTTTGCGGGCAAGATCACATACAGGAACGCGAAAAACCTCGCGGAAGTGGCAAAACGCGTGCCGCTCGACAGACTGCTGATAGAGACCGATTCGCCCTATCTTCCGCCTGCGATCGCGCTCGGCGGACTCAATTGCCCGAAGTATGTCGCGCTCGTTCGCGACAAGATAGCCGAGCTTCGCGGTGTTTCTCCCGCCGAGATCGAGGATGCGTCTAACGAGAACGCGAAAAAACTGTTTTTCAAAATGAGGCGGGACAGGTGAACAATTACGTTTACGTTTTAGACGGGAAAGCATACGTCAATCTGACCAATAAATGTCATAACGCCTGCGCGTTTTGCATACGCAATACGGGCGACGGAGTGGCAGGTACTCCGCTGTGGCTGGACAGCGAACCGACGGCGGACGATGTGACGAACGCTTTCGAAGAGGTCAAGTCTCTGTTAAAAAGCGACGAGATCGTGTTTTGCGGTTACGGCGAGCCGACGGAAGCGCTCGGCGTTTTGACCGAATGCGCGAAACGGTTCAAAGCGGCAGGGTATAAATTGCGGCTCAACACCAACGGTCTCGGTTCGCTCGTCGCGGGACGGGATATTACTGGCGAGCTTAAAAACTTCGACACGGTGTCCGTTTCGCTCAACAACTGCGACGCGGAAAAGTATTACGCGGTGACGCAATCGGCGTTCGGCACAGCGGCGTTCGACGGTGTAGTAGAGTTTGCAAAGTCCTGCAAGGCGGCGGGGATAAACACCGTTTTCACTGTCGTCGACACGATCGGGCGGGCGGATATAGAAGCGTCCGAAAATTTAGCGGCAAGTCTGGGCATACCGCTCCGTGTAAGGACGTACATCGCCGACAACTATAAGAGGTAAATAATGGATTGGCTTGTATACATCGGCTATATCGCAATGGTCGTTATAATAGTGTTTCTGTCGATGAAACTCGGTAAGTACGTGGACGTTATCGACGCGAAGAGCAACATTTCGGGCGCGTTCATCGGCGGAGTATTGCTTGCGGCGGTAACAAGTCTCCCCGAACTTTTTACATCGCTGTCGGCGGTATGGGTCGTCAAAGAAAATTCGCTTGTCATAGGCAATATACTCGGTTCCGATCTGATAAACCTCGCATTCTTCGGTGTGATACTGTTGATATTCGGGCGCGGACTGAAAAAGAATAAGTTTTCCAAATTCTACTATATAGCGCTTACCGTTCTTCTCGGAATGTACGCGCTTACCGAGATCGGCCTGGCATTTGCCGACTACATACAGATCGGATGGTACAGCCTCGTTTCGCCTTTGATGCTCGTGCTGTATGTAGTGTTCATATATAAAATGCCCAAAGAAGCGGAGAAATCCGATTCCGACGCGGATGACGGACTTACGTTGAAACAGGCTGTAATCAGGTTTTCGGTTTGCGCGGTCGTGCTTATAGGCTCATCGATAGCGATGACATATCTTACGGATATGGTAGCCGACAAACTCAATTTGGGCAAGACGTTTGCGGGCGCGCTGTTTCTCGGCGTTGCGACCAGCCTGCCCGAACTCATTTCGTCGTTCGAGCTTTGTCGGCGCGGCAATTACAATGCGGCTACGGGAAACATTATAGGTTCGAACATTTTCAATTTTACAATACTGTTCGTTGCGGACGTGTTCTCGTTTATGCCCGAAACGTCAAGCGTGTATCTGTATAACGTCGATTCGATGTGGCTGCTCATATTCGGCGCGATGGCGGCGGTGACGACTATGGCAATGATGGCTGTAAACAACGCAAAAAGAGAACTGCCGATAAAACGCGTCGGCGTTTATGCGTTTAATATTATTCCGCCCGTGCTGTATATACTGTATCTATTGATATCGACGGGTATCATCGCGTTTTGATGGAGAAAAACCAACCGACGGAGTGTAAAATGCCTAAGGAAGAAATAGAATACCAGTACATTATGAATTATAAAGCGCACCGCAGGATTATGCTGGCAGTGCGCATTACAGTTACGCTTTTGATTTCGGGCGGACTCGCCGCGCTGTGCGCTCTGGCGATACCGCTTGGCGTTATCGCGTCCGTAACGGTGCTGTTTTTCGGCGCGATATGGGTAATAATCGGGTTGCACAAGGAGCGCACGTACACTATATACAATACGCGGTTCGTTATCAAATTCAAGGAAAAATGTAAGTCGGTGCCGCTCGAAAATATTATATCGGTCAGGTTTCGTTCGGCGTTTTACGAGCGCGATCTTTTGACGGGCACGCTTACTATAACCGCAAAGAACGAAAAGGGCAGAGTGCGTCGGTATAGAATGGAGCATATTTTCAATGCCGCAGACGGTGTGAAATACTTGGAAGAGCGCATAAGAGAGAATTCGGAAAGAGCAGTCGGTAATTGAGAAGTGCGGTTTTGTCCCGTTCGCCCGATCGATGGGACGAACGATCGTATATTACCGATTGCGCATAGGAACGTTCTATGACATTCAAGCAACAAATCTACGAAACGGTAAAGAGAATACCTCGCGGTACGGTAGCGACATACGGACAGATCGCGCTGATGTCGGGCAATCGCGGCGCGGCTCGTGCCGTCGGCAACGCATTGCACGTCAATCCCGAACCTTACGTCATACCGTGCCATCGCGTTGTAAATGCGTCGGGCAGGCTGGCGCCCGATTTTGCGTTCGGGGGAGCGGATGAACAAAAACGGCTGCTCGAAGAAGAGGGCGTAAAGGTGGACGGAAATACCGTCGATTTGGAAAAGTATCAGTGGCGGGGAAAGTCGTAGAAAGGCGAAGCTTTGCACGCGCCGCGTTGCATCGAATAAAGTATTATAATACGATTAGAAAAGCAGGCGACTCCGTATTACGGGTTGACATTGCGTCCAAACTATGTTAATATATTACAATCTTGCAATGCGATTTTACGGATGTGACCGATGAAGCAAAAGCTGTCCAAGCGGACGAGAAAAACAATCATAAATATAGTGGTTCTAGTCGTGCTTGTCGGGATCACATTCGGCATACTGTTTGCGACATACGGCACCGAAGAACTCAACTTCGCGAATATCGGCGCATTTTTATCGAGCTGTGAACCGGGATTTTTAGTCGCCGCGATAGCGTGTATGCTCGCATCGATAATCTTCGAGGGACTGGCGCTGTTTTTGATAGCGCGGCGGCTTGGGCATAAGAGCAAGCTGCATCAGTCGATGGCGTATTCCACAGCCGACGTGTACTACTCTGCGCTCACGCCGTCCGCGTCGGGCGGACAACCCGCGTCGCTGTATTATATGTGTCGCGACGGAATGAGCGGAGGTATCGCGGGATTCACGCTAGTACTTAATCTCCTCGCGTATTCGACTTCCATTATCATTATGGGCATATTCGCGTTTATCGCGAAGCCCGCTATATTTTCGGGAACGTCAGACGTGTTTGCGCAGACGCTCATAATAATCGGGTTCGTACTGCAAGTCCTGTTTTTCGCGTTCTGCATAGTGTGCATAATGTGGAGCAAAGCGTTACTCAAAATCGGCAACGGGATAATATCGCTCGGCACGAAAATGAAGATAGTCAAAAAGCCGGATAAATGGCGCGCGCGCTGGCAGGGCGTCGTCGATAAATACAGATCGAGCCGCGACGTTATAAAGTCGCACCCGACTCTGTTCTTCGAAGCTCTGTTCTTCAATCTGGCGCAACGCGTATCGTATGTGCTTATACCTTGCTTTTTGTGTTTCGGCACGGGCGCGAATATCGCCGTACTCAAAGACGGTGCGGCCACTCCCGACCTGTTGGATCTGTTCTGTATGCAGACGTTCGTACTGCTCGGTTATAACTCGATCCCGCTTCCCGGCGGCACGGGTGCGTTCGAATATATGTATCTAAACGTGTACGGCGAGTTCTACACAAACGCGTTCGTGTTGTCGGCAATGATGATGTCTCGCGCGCTGTCCTATTATTTGAGGTTTATATTGAGCGGACTGTACACGCTTATATATCATAGCGTCGGCTTGCGAAGGAAAAAGTCTGACAAGCAAACGCAAAAACCGGTGCTGTCCGCCGATGCGCCCGATTGGCTTAAAGAAGAGATCGCCGAAGCGGTCGAAAATATGTCGGACGGCGACGACGCGATGATCCCGAATACGCCTGACGAAACGGAAAAAGAAAACAAAGAAAGCGCGGAAAACGACGGCGGCGAAGAAGAAATTTCGAGCGTTCCCGATACTCCGACCGAAGAAACCGCACAAGACGTAGCGGAACCGCCCGTCGGCGGCGAAGCTAGCGAACAAGAGGAGGCTGTCGATAATGGACGACAATAACAAGATCGAAGAGTTCGACGAACAGACTTCGGTCGAACCCGAACGTGCGGACGCGGCGCCGACCGCCGAAGTCGACGCGGACAGCCGCATCACTAATAAACGGCTTGTCGGGTTTTGGCATTACGGAGTGATCCTTACATATATCGCGCTCGTTCTCGGCGTAGTCAGCATTTCGTTCTCGGCGATGGGCAATCCGGGCATTGCGACGGTGCTTTTGATGGCGGCGGGACTTTGCGACGCGTTCGACGGACTTGTTGCTAAAAGCCGAAAGAACAGGTCGCAGGCGGACAGGTCGTTCGGAATACAGATAGACTCGCTCAGCGACGTGATAAACTTCGGCGTAGCGCCTGTAATGATCGGGTTGTCGCTCGGATTGAAGTCGTGGTATTTCATTATAATATATGTTCTGTACGTGCTATGCGCGCTTGTTCGGCTCGGCTATTACAACGTTCGCGAAACGGAGAAAATGTATAACGGCGACACTTCGAGGAACAAAGCGTTCGAGGGAATGCCCGTAACAAACATCGCGCTCGTTATGCCGCTTTTCTATATGGCGGCGACAATGGCGGCGGCGACGCTCGACGCACATTACGGCGGTATTGCCGTGCAGTGCATAATGGCGTTCCTGTACGCGATGTACGCGACGCTTATGGTCATAAGATTCCGTATGCCCAAGCCGCGCGTGCGCAATCTTATAATAATTATCTGCTGTTTTTCTGCGGTTATGATAGCTATGTTCTGCGTGCGGTGGTTCGTCGTCGGTATACATACGCTGTAAATTAGCATTGCGAAATCGAAAGTCCGTCGGCGGCGGACAAAAGACGGGAAATATTTTTCTTTAAGCACAGCTGCGACTTAGCTGTGCTTTTTGTTTGCGACGGACCGTTTTTCGCGCATTTGACATTTCCCTACAATCATTATATAATATATTAAAGCACAAAAACGGAGAAATCACAATGAAAGCGGTATTTTTCGATATGGACGGCACGCTGTTGCCGATGGATCAAGATGTTTTCACACGAGAATATTTCGACGCGCTCACAAAAAAGATGTCGGCGTTCGGATACGAACCCAAGCAACTGATCGACGCGATATGGAAAGGCACGGCGGCAATGGTGAAAAACGACGGGGCGAAGAGTAATTATGACGCGTTCTGGGAAACGCTGTGCGATATTTACGGTGAGCGAATAATGAACGACGTCGCGCATTTCGACGAGTTCTACAATAACGAGTTTGTAGAACTCAAAAGATTTTTCGGGTTCGACAAGCGCGCGGGCGAGATAGTGAAGCGGTTGAAAGATTCGGGGCTGAAAGTCGTGCTTGCGTCCAACCCTATATTTCCGGCAGTCGCGCAGATGAACAGAGCAAAAGCGGCAGGCGTGGATGCGGATTTGTTTGACTGCATAACTTCGTATGAAAATTCGCATTATTGCAAACCCAACCCCGATTATTACCGTGAGATTTTTTCTCGGCTGGGCGTAAGCGCCGAAGATTGCTTAATGGTGGGCAACGACGTCGACGAGGATATGATAGCGCGCGAAGTCGGCGCGGACGTTTTCCTCATAACGGGGTGTGTGCTAAATAGGAACGGCAAGGATATAGACGCGTATCCGCACGGAGATTTCGACAGTCTTTCCGCTTATATCGACGAGCGAAAATTGACACGGTAAGGAAATTTTGCTATACTGCATATATAATAATCGGTAAAGGAGTTTACAATGGCAAGAAAGGTTAAAGATTTCGAATACAAGCGCGTCGACATCGCGGGCGCGTGCGAATACTTGGAAAAAGCGACGGCGCGGGTAAAGGCGGCGAAGAGCGCGCAAGAGATCGCGGACATAAGAGCGGAAGTTAACCGTAAAAGTATCGAATGGCAGACGATGAGCGCGCTTGCATACATTCGGCATTCGATAAACGTAAACGACAAATTCTATTCGGACGAGCAGGACTATTACGACGAGAACCTGCCTGCGTTGTCGGCAAAGTCGACTGCGTTCACAAAAGCTCTCGTCGAATCGAAGTATATCGACGAATTGGGAAAGATAATCAACCCCATAATCATCGACAATGCAAAAGCGCGGGTGCGCATAATGGACGAGCGCATTGTCGACGACTGCGTGGAAGAGAACAAACTGACGACCGAGTACAACAAATTGCTCGCTAAGCTCGTTTTTGATGTGGACGGCAAAGGTTACACGCTCGAAGAGGTGCGCGGAATGGCGAAGTCCGCCGATCGCGACGTGCGCAAAAAAGCGTTTGCCGCGATAGGGAATACTCTCGCAGGAGTTTCGGACAAACTCGACGGATATTACGATAAACTCGTAAAAGTACGCACGAGAAAAGCGAAGAAGATGGGGTTCGACAACTTTGTGGAAATGGGCGACCTCGCGATAGGGCATATCGGCTACGGACGTAAAGAAATAGCGGTATTCCGCGAATCCGTTCTGCGCGACGTGGTGCCTACGCTTTCTCGACTCAAAGCCGAACTTGCCAAGCGGCTCGGCATAGACGGGATCCACCTGTACGACAACGATAATTATATCGCGGGCGGCAATATCGATCCGGAAGGCACGGCGAAAGACCTATTCGCCGCCGCGCAGGCGATGTATGACGAAATGAATCCCGAACTCGGCACGTTCTTCCGCGAGATGTGCGAGGCGGAGGCGATCGACTACGAGTCGCGCAACGGCAAAGAGAGCGGCGGTTATGCCGAGATGATATTCGGCTACGGACAGCCGTTTATATTCGCCAACTTCAACGGCACTATGGACGACGTGGGCGTTCTTACGCACGAACTCGGTCACGCGTTCGCATTCCGCCGCGCGGTAGCGAACGATATAGACATCGATCTTTTCGTCGGAGGAATGGAAACTGCGGAAACGCATTCGATGGGAATGGAAGCGCTGTGCAATAAATTCAACGACAAGTTCTACGGCGCGCGGGCGAAAGAGGCGACATATCAGCAGATATTCGACGCGTTCAACTTCCTGAGCTACGGCGTCATAGTCGACTATTTCCAAGAACTCGTTTACACCAAGCCCGAAATGACCCCCGCAGAGCGCAAGGCGCTGTGGCTCGAACTCGAACACGAATTCCGCCCGTATGTAGATATGTCGGATATTCCGTATATCGACATCGGCGGCAGATGGCAGTACCAGCATCACATCTACGATAATCCGTTCTATTACATCGATTACTGTCTGTCGACCTGTCTCGCATTGCAGTTCGGCGAGCTTGCCGCGACCGATTACGCCGACGCGCTCGACAGGTACTTGAAGCTGGTCAATAAGGGCGGCACGAAGAATATCGACGACCTCGCGCACGAGGCGGGATTTATGAGCCCGTTCGACAAGAACGCGCTTAAAACGCTGAGCGCCGAAGTGGAAAAGCATATACTGAGTTTGGAGTGATTTTTAACTCCCGATTCCGCACCCCGAATGGATGAGGTAACTATGGAACAACTCGAAAAAGAAATACTCGCGCTGTTGAAACAGGACGGACGTATGACCGCCGCGACGATGGCAAAGGCGACGGGAAGCGACGAAAGAACGGTGACAAAGACGGTTGCGGCGCTCGAAAAACGGGGCGTTATACTCGGCTATACGGCGCTCGTCGACGACAGCGCGATCGATCCCGACCGCGTCGAAGCGCTAATCGAAGTGCGGGTCAATCCTATGTACGGGCGCGGGTTCGACGCGATAGCGGAGGATATATACAAGTTCGACAGGGTAAAGAGCCTGTATCTTATGAGCGGCGGTTACGATCTATGCGTATTCGTCGAAGGCAAGAACCTGCGCGAAGTCGCGTCGTTCGTCAGCGAAAAACTGTCGGTTATGGACAAAGTGCTGTCTACGGCTACTCATTTCATACTCAAAAAATACAAGATCGGCGGCGAACTTACCGTCGCCGACGAAAACAAGCGGCAAGTAATCACTCCGTGAATTACGACGATTTTATAAACCGCACAGTGCGGGATATTCCGCCGAGCGGAATACGCAGATTTTTCGATCTTGCGGCGGCAATGGACGACGCGGTGTCGCTCGGTGTGGGCGAACCCGATTTCATAACGCCGTTTTTGTACCGCGACAGCGCGATAAAATCGATTATTTCGGGCAGGACGGGTTATACCGCTAATCGCGGCGACAAGCGATTGGTCGAAGAGATCGCGCGCTACAACCGCGACAGATTCGGACTCGATTATGCGGAAAACGAAACGATAGTGACGGTCGGCGCGTCGGAAGCGATCGATCTCATCTTGCGCACCCTTATAGAACCTAACGACGGCGTGCTTGTACCCGATCCGTCTTACGTGAGCTATATGCCGAACGTCGCGCTCGTCGGCGGGCGAGTCGTTACGGTGCCGCTTGACAAGTCCAACGGATTCAAACTGACGGCGGAAGCACTGGACAGGGCGGCGGCAGGACAAAAGTGCAAGGCGCTTATTCTCCCGTACCCCAACAATCCGACGGGCGCGGTACTCGGCGCGGAAGAGCTGGCGGCGCTCGTGCCTGTTATTAAGAAACACGATCTTTTCGTCATTTCCGACGAGATATATGCCGAGCTTACCTACGGCGCTCGGCACGTTTCGGTCGCGAGTCTCGACGGAATGAAAGAGCGCACTGCCGTTATAAACGGTTTTTCCAAAGCGTTCGCGATGACGGGTTGGCGGATCGGCTGGCTGTGCGCGCCACAAGAGGTCGCGGCGGCGGCGCTTAAAATCCATCAATACACGATAATGTGCGCGCCGACGGCAAGCCAGGAAGCGGCATACGCGGCGCTTCGCGACGGGCGGGAAACCGATTACGAGCAGGTAGATGATATGCGTGCGGAGTATGACAGGCGGCGAAAATACACCGTCGCAATGCTCGGCGATATGGGACTGGACTGTTTTATGCCGTTCGGCGCATTCTATGCGTTTCCCGACGTTTCGGCATTTGCGGACAGCGGCGAAGGGTTTGCGGAGGGTTTGCTCAAAGCGCAGAGGGTAGCCGTCGTGCCGGGCGGAGCGTTCGGAAACGGCGGGAGCAAAAACGTGCGCTGTACTTATGCCTCGTCAATAAAAATGCTCGGCGTTGCGTTCGAGCGTATGAACGAATATATAAAAGATTTGAAGAATAAACGTCGGCGGCAGTAAATGAATTATACGGTATAATTGCGACGCTTGCGGCGGCGATCTTTGCGGTACTCGCAATTTTCGCGCGCGGAATAGAGAATGCGCGCGAGTACGGAACAGTATTCGATTGGAGCGACGGCGGGGAATTCCGCGCTGTATGCGCTCACCCAAGAGAGCGGCGAATTGTGCGTATATAAAGATAAGTTCGGGCATTGACACGTCCGGAAATCGGTAGTATAATAACGGTATGAGCGAGCAGAATAAAAAGAATAGCGAAAGTGCGCAAAAAGAAACCGAATGCCCGTCGTGCGGAGCAAAGGTTTCGGCGCGTCGAATTTATTGCCCCGAATGCGGCGGGATAGTTCGTCCCGACCGTATCCGTAAGACCGTCGCGATTGCCGACGACGGAAAAGGAGTAACGCCTGCCGCCGACGAAAACGACGAAAAGCCGACAGCCGACGACAACAAGGACGGGCAAGCCGTTATCGACGGCGGCAACGCCTCGACCGCATCGCCCCGAGCCGAAATAGCGGACAACACGCAAAACTCGGACGGTGAGCGGCATTCGGACGGACATAGCGAAACGGTAGTCAAGGAAGATGCCGCGTTAGGCGGAGATAGCGGAAAACCCTGTCGCAAGTGCGGCAAACCCGTAGAGACGGGGTCTAAGTTTTGCAAGCACTGCGGCGCGGCTTGTTTCGATGACGGTGCGTACTGTATGTACTGCGGCGCGCATATCCGAAGCGACGTTAATTTCTGTAAAAACTGCGGGGCGCCTACGAGAGCGGCGGCGTTTTCGAACGCGGCGGGCGCGTCGGCAGTCGACGATGCCGAACGGCTTGACAAGGCGCGCAAAAAGAGTGCGACTATGCTGTCGGTCACGGCGTTGCTTTTACCTGCGCTGTTGTTCTTTTTTTGCTCGATCTGCGAGTTCTTAAAGGTCGAGTTCGCGACAACGGACGGACCGCTCGATATATCGCAGGATTTCATCACGATGATAGGCGTGGCATTCGGCGGACGGAGCGCACTGACGATATTCGGCGTACCCATCGAGCTGTTGAAATTTACGGGTTGGCTGTATCTGTGCTATGTCATAGTTTTGGCAGTGGGGATCGTGTGTACGATCATAAATCTCGCGCGCAAAAAGTCCGCGCCGCCCGTCGGGATCCGCGTCGTGCCGGCGACTTTGTTCCTTCTTTCGACGGCGATATTCATTCTCAATCTCGTTGCGAGATCCAAAGTGGATCACGGCATACTTCCCGAAACCGAAGTGTCCGTATTTATGAACGGCGTCGGATTGTTCGTATGCGGCTTTATAGAACTGTTCGTAGGAATATGCGTATGTTTTGTTTCGTGGATAGCGTATCGCGGCGACGTTAAAAAGCGCTCACGCGGCGATATCGCGTTCCGTATAATATCGGGCGTAACAGCCGCGCTGATGTGCGCATTCGTGTTTGCGCCCGTGTTTTCCGCAGAGGCGGCAGATAACGTTGCGCCCGACGGCGGCGGTAGACTTACCGTCAGTCTTACCGAGTGCGTAGGCGACGGGTGTTACGGCGGCGCAGTGATCGGGCTTGACGGTTTGGAGCGGGGCGAGCGCTATTCGTTCTCGATAAAAACGAGCGGAACGTTCGGATCCGATTTTACCGCAGAAAGCATCGTTCTTTACTACGCCGATCAGGTCGAGGGCGGGGGCATAGTAAACGCGGCGTTTTTCGGCGACGTTCTCGAAATAAATCAGACATACGGGCCGAACAGCGCGAAAATGCTGTTTACCGCCGAATATTCGGGCGAGCTTGCCGTAGTCTTGATGTTTGCATATTACGTTCCGCTCACGTTCGGCGTCGAGTACGAATTGAGTGTTGCGCAATAGTGCATATTGCGGTTGGCGCAACGCGACGGAAATCCCTTTTGAAATTCATTGACTTTTATTTTGTAAAATGCTAAAATTCGTTTATGCCGTTATTGGAACTTAAAAATGTCGATTACTCATACCCGTCGGGCGACGACGATTATATACAGGCGCTGTATTCCGTAAGTCTTGCCGTCGAGCGCGGCGAATTTGTCGCGCTCGTCGGATGTAACGGATCGGGCAAATCGACGCTGGCTCGGCTTGCCAACGGTCTCATAACGCCCGATCGCGGGTTTGTGACGGTGGACGGAATGTCTACCGATAAGAAAGAAAATCTTTACGATATACGCAAAAAGATAGGCGTTGTTTTCCAAAACCCCGACAATCAGATGGTAACTACCGTTGTCGAGGACGATGTGGCGTTCGGACCCGAAAATCTTGGACTTCCGCCCGCCGAGATACGCGAGCGCGTCGATTGGGCGTTGGATTGCGTCGGTATGCGCGAGTACGCCAAGAGCGGACCGTTCCGATTATCGGGCGGGCAGAAACAACGCGTCGCGATAGCGGGCGTGCTTGCAATCAAGCCGGAACTGATGATACTCGACGAGGCGACGGGTATGCTCGATCCCGAAGGCAGGGCGGAAGTGATGAAAGTAGTGACCGATCTCAATCGCCGCGAGCATATGGCTGTCGTAATGATAACGCATTTTATGGAAGAGGCGGCGACCGCCGACCGAATAATAATTCTAGATCGCGGACACGTCGTCGCGGACGGTGGGCGAGAGCTGTTCGAAAGACCCGAAGTATTCGAGCGCGCGGGACTTATGCTGCCGTTGCCCGTCCGTCTTGCGGGCGCGCTCAAAAAGAACGGATTCGATCTCGGTTGCCCGCTTACGGTAGAACAGTTTGTTGCGGAGACGAAACGCGCGTTGACGGAACGCAAGACAGACGGAGGGGGCGGGAGCAGATGATCGACGTCAGGAATCTGTCGTATGTATACAGCCCCAAAACGCCGTTTATGTCGCAGGCGCTTTTCGGTATCGATCTCGAAATCCGCGACGGGGATTTTTTCGGGATCATAGGCAGTACGGGCGCGGGCAAGTCGACGCTTGTCAGCCATTTCAACGCGCTCATCCGCGTTCAGAAAAAAAGCGGAACTGTCATAGTCGACGACATCGATCTCGCGGCGAAAAAGGTCGATCTCAACCGTTTGCGGGCTACCGTCGGAATGGTCTTTCAATACCCCGAGCATCAGCTTTTCGACGACACTGTGGAAAAGGACGTGCGGTTCGGACCGAAAAATCTCGGACTTTCCGTCGAAGAGCAGAAAGAGCGCGCAAAGAACGCGCTGGAACTTGTCGGATTGAATTACTCGGAGTTCGCCGAGCGTTCGCCGTTCGAGCTTTCGGGCGGACAGAAGCGGCGCGTCGCGCTGGCGGGCGTATTGGCAATGCAACCGAAAATACTCGTTCTCGACGAACCGACGGCGGGACTCGACCCTAAGGGCAAACGCGAGATAATGGATCTCGTTATGCGTGCGCGGTCAATGTGTCCGACCGTCGTTATGATCTCGCATAATATGGACGAGATCGCGACTTACTGCAACAGAATAGCCGTACTCGGCAAAGGCCGAGTCGTCGGAGTGTTCACGCCGCGCGAGCTTTTTTCCAACCGCGAACTTTTGGAAAACGGCGCGGTAAGTCTGCCGCTCGTGACCGAAATAGCGGCGCGGCTCCACGAAGAAGGCATCGATATAGATCCCGCGCTTCTCACCGAAGAGGAGCTTGTCGACGCGATACTTGCGGCGGCGGGACGGAGGGGCGGCGATGCGTGACGTAACGATAGGTCAATATTATCCCGCAAACTCGATAGTTCACCGCGCCGACCCGCGATTTAAGCTGTTGATAATGTTGCTGTACATCGTGATGGTGTTCTTTTGCGACAGTTTTTTCTCGTTCGGGTTTTTGACGCTGTTCGTACTTGTGACCGTGCTTATCTCGCGCGTGCCGCCGCTCAAAGTGCTTAAAGGTTTGAGAATGGTGATAGTCGTCGTACTGATAACTACGGTGCTTATGATAATATTTTATCGCGGCGAGGGCGAACCTCTTGCCGAGTGGAAGATATTCCGCATTTATCTCGACGGCATTTACGCGTCGATCAAACTCGCTTGGCGCCTGATGTTGCTCGTCGTAATGCCGACGTTGTTGACGCTCACGTCCACGCCGACCGAACTGTGCGACGGTTTGGAAAGCCTGTTGTCGCCGCTCAAAAAACTGCATTTTCCGGTACACGAGCTTGCGCTGATAATGAGTATAGCGTTACGGCTGATACCGACGCTCATCGAAGAGACCGACAAAATAATGAACGCGCAAAAAGCGCGCGGAGCAAAGTTCGAATCGCGCAATCCGTTCAAAAAGATAAAAGCGATGTTGCCCGTACTCATTCCTCTGTTCGTGTCGAGCTTCCGCCGTGCCGACGATCTCGCCGACGCAATGGACAGCCGCTGTTATCGCGGAGCAAAGGGCAGAACGCGTATGAAGTCGCTCAAATTCCACGCCGGCGACGTGATAGCGCTACTTGTTTGGTGTATAATTTTCGTGTGCGTACTGTTTCTCAAATATAATTGGTTCGGCTGGGCGTTCATAGCCGTCATCGGTCTTTGATATGCGGTATAGGATAACTCTGAGCTACGACGGCGCCGATTTCTGCGGATGGCAGAGCCAGCCGAACGGGAACAGCGTTCAGGACGCCGTCGAAATCGCGATAGAAAAACTTTCCGGCGAAAAACCGCGAGTTACGGGTTCGGGCAGAACGGACGCGGGCGTGCACGCCGTCGCTCAGGTCGCGCATTTCGATTTGGAAAAGGAATATCCGCCTAAGACGATCGTCGGCGCACTCAATGCGTATCTGCCGAAGTCGGTGCGCGTGACTGCGGCGCAGGTCGTCTGCGGGGATTTCGACGCGTTGCGCAACGTCAAGAAAAAGACGTATATGTATCTGATGTACTGCGGCGACGCGCTTCCGCTCGTTGCGGGTCGGGCGGCTG
This sequence comes from uncultured Christensenella sp., assembly GCA_910577435.1. Taxonomy (GTDB): domain Bacteria; phylum Bacillota; class Clostridia; order Christensenellales; family Pumilibacteraceae; genus Anaerocaecibacter. The sequence goes on from CAJTLV010000014.1 coordinate 22,853, forward strand.
TCGTAGGCAGGGTCGACGCGGCGGCAATGAACGACGCGGCGAGGTCGCTAATCGGCACGCACGATTTCGCAACGTTTATGGCGGCCGGCGGCGGCGCGAAAACGTCGACGCGTACGGTGTACGACGCGTATGTCGAGCGCGACGGCGATTTTGTCGAATTCTTTATAACGGCTAACGGTTTTCTTTATAATATGGTGCGTATTATTTCGGCGCAACTGATTAAAGTCGGCAGGGGCGAGAACGTAGATATTCCCGCGCTCATCGCCGCGCGCGACAGGTCGGCGGCAAAGGACATTGCCCCCGCGCACGGACTTTATCTGTACAAAGTCGAATACGCCAATCACAGATTGGATTTATGTCGTGTATGAACTTTCGTCATTTGTTTTAGATTGCACCCGAGTAAATTCAAAGCGGCGAAGCCGCAAAACCTATGAACGCTTTCCACGAAGCGGAAAGCAAGTGGCGTAAACGGCTACGCGGTTCATATAGGCCATTCCGTTCCAAACAAAAAAGACGGTCGAGTGAAATGCACCCCAAAGTTTGGACAAAACTTAGGAGGTGCATTTTATATGGCAAA
>CAJTLV010000015.1 GCA_910577435.1 uncultured Christensenella sp.
CACTCACAAGCTATTTAGTTATTTCTCTGTCCAACTTTTGGGGTTCATAGCACTTGTCAACCCTTTTTCGGAAATTTAACAAATAATATATTATTCAGTCTTATCGATTTTACGGCAAAAGATCAACCGATAAAATACTGCCGATAGCGGTTTATCGCTGAGCAATGCCGAGCGGTTGCTTTCGGCGGCGCGAGTGGAAAACAAATCAAACACCCGATTAAAAACAAGAGAATTGACAAATAACTGAATTTGTGGTATAAATATTCGAGAACGAGGAGATTTTTTATGTCTAATAAAGTTGTTGTCAACGATTGGAGAGATAATCTCTTTAACTTGGATAACGATGATGACCTGCCGAAAATTTGCGCAACGTGCAAGGCTCTTTCCAATCGCGTTAGGCTTGATATATTGCGGCTTTTGCAAAACGGCTCGCACCTTTTGACCATATCGGAAATTGCGCAGGCGCTCGGTATACCCAAGACGACGGCGATCCATCACGTGGAAGTGCTCGAACAAGCCGAACTTGTTGTAGTGTTGTACAAGTCAAGCTCAAAAGGTACTGTGCGCGTAGTGGGGCGCAATATAAAAAGCACTCATATTTGCCATTTCTATCCCGATCCCGTTGAACAACAGAATTCCAAAACATTTATTCAAACGCATAAGGTCGGGCATTTTTCCGACATAGACTGCAACACTTACGCCGTAGTTCTCGACGACCATACCATATTCGAAACGACCGACCGCTTTGACACCAAGCATTTCGACGCCTTGCTCTTATATACCGAAAAAGGCATAATCACGTACGAGTTTTCCGGTGCGGTAGCCAAAAATCATAAGGTGCATAAGCTATCGCTCTCGCTTGAAATATGCTCGGAAGCGCCGTACTTTAACAATAACTATTACTCGGACATCACGTTCTGGATAAACGGCGTGGAGCTGTGTACTTACCTCTCTACCGGCGATTACGGTGACAGGCGCGGCAGGCTCAATCCCGAATGGTGGCCGAACGTCAACACACAGTACGGCAAGCTCGTTTCATTGGTAGTCAACGACAACGGCGTTATGCTTAACGGCATAGAGGTTACTCAAAAAATCAACGTAAACTCCCTCAAGCTCGACAAACACGACAGCATAAAAGTAACGTTCGGCAACAAAAGTACGTCTACGCATATAGGCGGAATGAATATATTCGGTTCGCGCTTCGGCGATTACGAGCAGGATATTATGCTGAAAATAGATTATGAATAAATAGACTTGCGCAAGCGGCCGATATACTTCTCGAAAAAAGGCTATTACACATAGCCTTTATTTTTTTCAAATATTTTTGTCCTTGAAGAACGATAACGAAAAATCTATTACGTCGTCGTCGACGCAGTGTTTTTTGCCGAGTTTAGGTCCGCAAGCGGAAGTTCCCACGCCGCGCATTTTATAATCGACAAAGAGAAATCTTTTTTTGCTCTCTTTCATTTCCGCGCGGTGTTTTTTGTAATCGGCTTTGTCGAAGCAGTCGTAGCAGAACGAAAAAGAACGTTTGCCCGCTATCACGATGTCGTCGCTGTCTAGCTTGACGAAAACGGTTTTATAATGATCGTTGGCGTTTTGCGGATAGATATATCGGTAATTGTCCTTTACCGATATAGTGTGTCTGCCGAGTATGCCGCTTTTATATCTGTCGCAGTACGTTTCGCCGCTCAAGCCGAAATACGTAATACTGCCGTAGTCGTCCTCGAGCCCGAACTTCAAACCGAACCGCAACGGACCGTTAAATTTCATAAGCTTTTCGGCATAAATATCCATATCGGTGCGATCGGGTTTTATATCGTATACGATAGTCACCTTATAAAACGGTGTGAATGCCTCTACGCCGAGATACCCTGTGACAGCGGTCTTATCGCCCGTTTGTTTTTTATCGACGGGATAGAATTTAACGTTATCCATTCTCAACGACTCGAACTCGTCCTTGTATACTCTGTCGTTGCTGATATAGGCGCGACTGAGATCGAACGTCATATCGGACAGCACTGGCTTTCCGTCTACAGTTAACCGCGATATAAGCCCGTCGTCGTCGAGCGCAATGTCGATATTGCTTTTCACGGGCGCAAAAGGATAATCTTGTTCTTCGTACAAACTGCGCTTGGACAGCAAACGATCGCCGTCTGCGAGCGAGATATTCACGGAACAATAATGTCCTTTTACATTGTCGGGCGCATCGCAAAGGCAAACCGTTTCGCCGGGCGCCGCCTTGACGGTTTTTGTTACCGATTGAGCGGTATGGCCGTCGAGCAGTCTTTCGATCGTAAAAGTAAACTTATCGAGGTCGGTAAAATCGAATCTGTTTTTAACGTATATCTTGCCGTTTTCGATTTTATATTCCACAGGCGCGTAGCACTCTTTAAGCTCGTCCATTTGCGGAGTTATATCGACTCTGTCGATATTTATAAGCCCGTCGACACAGAACTCTCCGTCATGGAACTGTTCGTTAAAGTCGCCGCCGTAACACTCTATACCGTCATTGACTATTGTATGATTGAGCCATTCCCACACAAACGCGCCGCAAAAATTATCATAAGCGAACAAGATCGTTTCGTAATCGGTAAGCTCGCCGAGCGAATTGCCCATAGCGTGAACGTATTCGCACAATATAAACGGTCTGTCCAAAAGCGGGACTTCCGTCTTACAGTATTCTATGGACGGATACATTCGCGAATAAACGTCCAAGCAGTTTTCTTTGTGGAATCCCTCGCCCGCCGCATTATTATAATGTCCTTCGTAGTGCAACGGCCTGTCGTCTATCTTTTTTATTTCGGCGCAAAGTTTTACGAACGCGTCGCTCCAACCCGATTCGTTGCCCAAAGAGAACATTATTACAGACGGATGATTGCCGTTGATTATTACGTTGGAAAGCTCGCGCTCTTTCAGCTGGTCGTAAAAACGCGGATCGGAAACGACTTCGTCCCACACGCTCATATCGTAACCGTTGTCTTGTCTCACAACGCCGTGCGTTTCGAGATCGGCTTCCGACATCACATAAATGCCGTACTTGTCGCAAAGGTAATAAAAGTACGGATCGGCGGGATAGTGCGACGTTCTTACGGCGTTTATATTATAGCGCTTCATCAGCGCTATATCTTTTTCCATTATCTCGTGCGTTTCACCGTATCCGATTTCGGTGAACGAATGGCGGTTGACGCCTTTCATTTTGAACGTTCTGCCGTTTAGAAGAAGCTTATTCCCCACTACCTCTATCGTGCGTATGCCAACGTGGTCTTTTATCGTTTCTCCGTTGCATTCGATAGTCAGTTCGTACAAGTCGGGCGTTTCGGCGCTCCAAAGCCGCGCTTTCGGCACTTCGAAAGTAACGTCGTCGCCGCTTAACGTATTTTTGTACCCGAACCCGCTTAGCTCCGCCGTTATGCTTTTTTCGGCGGTTATGCGCACCGTGCCTGTTCCGTCTTTAACGCCGACGGCTATTTTGTATTGCCGTAAATGGTTCTTATTGCGCTTTACGAGATAGATATTTCCGAAAATGCCGCAAAGCCGAATTTTATCCTGATCTTCGAGATAGGACGACGGCGAAAATTTAAGCACGATAATGCGCAGTTCGTTATCGCCGCTGTGAAGGAATTTTTTTATGTCGAAACGACTGACAACGTGAGAAATATTGGAGAACCCGACAAACTGCCCGTTCACGAACAGATAGAAGCTGTTGTCTATGCCCTCCGTCTGCAAAATGTATTCCTTGTCGTCAAGCTCTACGTACTGCTTCCTCGTATATATGAGCGCGGGCGTGCGTTTTATCATATACGGCGGCAGGTACGGAAAGAGGTACCTGTCGTTGGTGTATACGGGATCGCCGTAACCGTTCATTTCGCCCATAAACGGTATAGTGATTTGTCTTTCCGCAGGCGCGTTTAGCGCCGCGTCGAAGTCGAATTCTTTTTGATATGAAAACCCCCACTCCTTAAGCGGTACTTTGGCGTTGTTTATTACGTCGAAGTAATTGCAGTAGGGCAGTGTTCCTACCGAAGTCGTACACTCTTTATAAAGCTGTCTTATTTTTTCGATTTTCATTGCCGCCTCTCAAAGAATTCTCAAAAAAGCGCTTTTTGTGTGATCTCGTCAAACAGGTGCAACTTACCCGCTTGGAAGCCTATGCCTACTTCGTCGTCCACGTTTATTTCGGCATCCGGCGGCAATTTGAATATAACGAAGTCGTCGCCGAGCTTGATTTTTATATGATACTCATTGCCCAAAAGCTCCGCCGACGTTACTTTTCCGCGAATGACGTCCTTGTCGCCGGTGGTAATATTTTCCAGACGAATACCCAATTTCAGCGGGTATTGCTTGCTGTCGACGACGCTACGCAGTTTTTCGATTCTTGCGCCGAATTCCGATTTTATATGCGCGGCAAGTTCCTCCGACTGCACATCCGCAAGCTCTTGCTCGCACTCCCGCTCCAAAAGCTCCAACTGCTCCTTATAGAATTCGTCGAGCTTTTCGGACAATTTTTTATCGGAATACACCGCAGTATCGCCGATATACAGTTTGCCGTTTTTATAATCGGCTTTTATTATATTCATATTGGGCGACCCGATAAAGGTAGCCACGAACAGCGAATCGGGATGGTCGTACACCTCTTTCGGCGTGCCTATCTGCATCACTACGGCTTTGTTCATTACCACTATTCTATCCGCCATAGTCATAGCTTCAACTTGGTCGTGCGTGACGTATACTGTGGTAGCGCCTATCCTTTTGTGCAGAGCGATTATCTCCCCGCGCATAGAATCGCGAAGTTTTGCGTCGAGGTTACTGAGCGGCTCGTCCATCAACAAAAGCTTTGCATCGCTGACTATTACCCTGCCCAAAGCCACGCGCTGGCACTGTCCGCCCGACAGCTGCGCGGGTTTTCTTTGCAATAACTCTTTCAGATTGAGTATATCGGCGGCGACGGCTATTTTGTCGGCGATCTCTTGCTTGGTGAGCTTACGGTAGGTAAAGAGCGGGATCTCGTGCGTTCGATATTCGCTTATATCGTGGTCGATATTTTCTATATCCTCTTTATTATCGGGATGGTTTGCGAGTATCCATTTCTTTTCGCGTTCTAACGCCTTTATCGCGCGCTCGTCGATACCGACTTTTTGTTGCCCGTCCTTATCGAGCAACGGCGCTTTTATCTTGCGGATCTTCAAACCGTAAGCAATGTTTTCGTATACGGAAAGGTGCGGAAACAGCGCATAATTTTGGAAGACCATAGCTATCCCCCTTTCCGACGGGGAAAGAAGGTTGGAGTACACTTGGTCGATATAAAGCGAGCCGGCGCTTATTTCTTCCAGTCCGCAAATCATTCTGAGCGTAGTCGACTTGCCGCAACCAGACGGTCCGACAAAAACGATAAACTCGCCTTCTTTCACTTCGAGGTTAAAATCTTTTACGGCGTGATACCCGTTGGGGTATACCTTTTGAATATGTTTAAGACTCAAAAAGCTGTCCGTCGAACACGGTTCGCGGCGATCCGCTTCGAGCGCGGCTTGTTTTTTTACCCTGCTTACGGCAAGCGTTGCGATAAGTTTGTTGATATTGGGTTCTTTTTTGCGTAGTAATTTATATAGTAAATTTTTTAATTGCATATTGATTCCTCGATCGTTGCACTTACCGTGACAGCCTCGCTCGTTTTGGGACTGTAAAAATTATACTTATCGGCTAATGCCACGTAAATTATCATAGCGGCTATGACGAGAACTATAAGAGATATCCAGAGTATACATATAAGACGGTTCTTAAACATATATCACCCCTTTATGCCCGACATAGCATTAGTCTGGACAAACGCTTTGTTCATTATTATGAACATAAGAATAACGGGCAACGACGACATAAACGCCGCCGCCATTAAAAACGGCATATCTATAGACGCTTGCGACGCGGTGGCGTTGAGCATCATAATAGCGACCTGAACGGTTTTGAGCGAGGGATCGGTAAGGTACACCGACGGACCGAAAAAGTCGTTCCATATCCCGACGAACCAGAACAGCACCTGCGCCACGATTGCGGGCTTTATGAGCGGCACGACCACGCGAATAAACGTGCGGAACCAGCTTGCGCCCTCCACGCGCGATTCCTCTATCAGCGAATCGGGCACAACGTTTTTTATTGTCGTTATCAAAAACAGCATCATTCCCACGTTGCCGAAAAATCCCGGAATAATGAGCGGCCACAAAGTATTTACAAGTCCCATATCGCTGAATACGCGGTATTGCGGAAGCATAACCGCCGCATAAGGTATCATCATAGATACCAAAAGCATAATGAGTATAACGTTTTTGAACTTGAACCGCATTTTTGCAAACGCGAACGCCGCTAACGTCGATACGAACGTTCCGATCGGAACGACCAACACCTCTATAATAAGCGTGTTTTTCATTGCGTCCAAAAGATTGAACGACGAGAGCGGATACCGTTCGTTGCCGCAAAATACGTCGATAAAATTGGACCACACGGGATCGGATGGCCAAAAATTATTTATGATAGAACCCGATATGACCTCTTGCGGAGTTTTGAGCGCGCAAATTATCATATAGAAATACGGGAACAGCATTAAGAACGCGCCGAAGCAAACAAAAATCGTGCTTATTATAAACCACGCCTTGTTTGCGGCTTTGTTCTTTTTATAATTCGACATCATTTTATGTTCTTGATAGTTCATTTTATATTACTCCTAAACATAGATGAGAACCTAAACAAGAATATCGTAATTATCAATATCATAAAGGCGAGTATCATACTGGCGGCAGACGCATATCCGTACTGCGCGGCGTTTATGCCGTTTTGCCAAATATAATACACGATCGTTCTCGATCCGGGCAAGCCGTTGCCGAATATGGCCGAATCCGCATAGCTCTGCAAGCCTGCCATTATGCCCGTCGTTATAATATAAAACGTCGTGGAATTTGCCATAGGCATAGTTATATCGACAAAGCCGTGCAAAGGCTTTGCGCCGCTCACCCGCGCCGATTCGTAATACGATTTGGGTATAGTGGTGAGTATGGCAAGATACAATATCATAGATCCGCCTATCGAACCCCAAACGTTTTTAATTATGATCGCTATCTTAATAAGCCACGGATCGGCACCTAACCATTTGAGATCCATTCCGAAAAGCGAGTTTATAAGCCCGTTATCGCTTCTGAAAATATCTCTGAAAACGAGCATAATAGCTATCGACGACGTGACCGCAGGAAGATAGTACAAGATCATCAATATCACTCTGCCCCTTGCGAGTTTATTCAGATATATCGCAAGCAAAAATCCCAAGAACGTGCCGATAGGAATGGACAACAGCATTATCCACGTATTGCCGAACGCCGTAATAAAGAAATCGTCTTTGAAAATAGAGGTATAGTTATCGAACCCGACAAAGGTGAACACATTTTTTATCGGGTTGAAATTCGTAAACGACATAAACAGCGAATAGCCGAGCGCCGAAAGCGTAAACACGAGAAAGCCTATCACGGGGACGGCGATGAACACGTACCCAAAGATAGCTTCCCGTGTTTTATCGGTCATTCTGCGTTTATGCAGTTTTTTTGTGTATCTGAGATCGAGTTCCGCAGGCATAGATCATCCCAACTGGTTTCTGGTTTTTGTAAGCTCGGATTGGTAGGTCGACGCATAACCGGTTATTACCTCTCTTGCGGTTTTGAGTCCCGACCAAACGGTGTTAAACTGATCCATAAGCTTATTATACGCGTTTTTATCGTACGTGTAGTAATACGGTCTTGATTTGCCGTATATATCGTCGTCGGTTTCGTCGTCTACAACGCTTACAAACACCTGCTTGGATTGCGGGTATTGCTTAACGCCCGCAAGCTCGACGTTGTTGATCCAATCGTTTTTAGCCATATCCTTAATATTGGGCATTGCCTGACCGAGCTTATAATTATACTTGGCGCAGTCCTCACTGCAAGCAAGGTATTTGGCAAGTCTGACAGCCGCCGCCTTGTTTTGGGACGCTGCGGAAACGCCGTAGGCGACAGTGCCTATCGGCGCGCACGACCTTGCGCCTTCGGCGTCGCCCTTAGGCGCGGGTATAACGTCGAACTCGAATGAAAGTCCTTCCCAGAACGTAGCTATATCCCACGGCCCCATCCAAGTAAACAGATACGTATTGGATGCGAATTTGGAGAACGACGAGCCGGAGCTGGCTTCCGAATATTCGGCGGCGAGTCCTTTTGTGGAAAGATCGGCAACAAACTGAATAGCGTCGATAAAGTTGTCGGTATCTATCGCCGAAGTGGTAGCGCTGTCGTCGGTGTAGAAGTTGGCGTTGTTGGAATATACCGCCGACTGCACGTCGTAGTACGCAAGCGGTATTACCGTTTCCTTGTCCACTTTAAGCCCTTTGAAGTTTTCGAGATATGCGGTGAACTCGGTAAACGTCATCGGCTCGGTTGCGGACGGAAGCTCCACGTCGAGATCGTAGTCGTCTATTAGTTTTACCATCAAGTCCTTGTTGTAGACGAGCGCCAAAGGTCCGAGATCTTTGGGCAAGCCGTAGATCTTATCACCCGTGCCGACCGTTTTGGTAGCCTCGTCGTATCTGAAAATATCTATGGACTTTTGCCACATTTGATTTATTTCTTCTTCATCGAGATATTTTTCGAAATCGACAAGCCTGCCCGAATCCGCCCATTTTATGTAATCCCAATCGGGAACGTAAAAAACGTCGGGCAGATTATTGGCGCGGTTTATAAGGTTTTGCGAATACGTGGTAGTGTCGCTTATCGCGTTGTAGAAAACCTTAACGTTCGGGTTTTCTTTCATAAACTGGTTTATCATATATTGGAAGTTACGTTGTTCCGCCACACTGCCCCAACCCAAAAAGTCGAGCTGATATTGCTTGTCGGGATCGAACGCCTCGTATTCTTGACTGCCGAAGTTGTCGCCGACGCCGCAAGCCGTCATTGTAAGGCAGGAAAGCGATAATATTGCCGCAACTGCGACTCCGATCGTAGCTCTAAGTGTTTTTTTCATAATGTCTCCTATTAAAGTACGGTTATTTTAAGATTGTTGTACCGCGCATTGGTAAAGTTGGAATACAGCCCGACGTAACCTCTCGTCCTGCCCATATTGCAAGTGGTTTCGAGTACAAGCTTGCCGTCCACATAAAACTCGAGCTTTTTGCCCTGCTTGACAGCCGTAAGATGATAAACGGTATCCGAATCCAGAAAGAGTATATCTCGGCACGATTCGTCCGTATACTGATAGTTACCTACCATAATCTCCACCTTATTGTTGTTGACCATAAAGTAATAGCCTTGCATCGACTTGTAATTATCGAGATCGAGGTTGAGGAACGAGAAGTTATCCGCCGCTATCACTATACCGCAACTGCCTGTTCCGTTTTCGCCGTAAAGGTTTATATCGACGTCCACTCGCACGTCCTCAAGCCCGCCGTCGCCGAACGTGACCAAGTACCTTGCCGCAGTATCGCTGTAAAAGCCGTCGCTGTCCTTATTAAAGAAAGTCGGGTAGTTTATGCCGTATTCGGGATACGTTTTAAGATCGTGCTCGTAAACATAATCTTTAACGTCGAAGTTGCGTTCGAGATACAGCATATTTATGCGCACGTTGTCGTCGAGAGCGACGACGGTAAGATTGTGCGTGCCGCGATCGAGCGTTACGTCGGCGACTTTGAGCTTTGCGTATCCGGCTTTATCCGTCGTTCCTATCGTCCACTTATAGATCTTGCCGCCGTCTATCTGTATACCGACGTTCTTGCCGAAGCAACTCGACGGCACTATCATATCCAGCCCGTATGTACCAGTCTTATCGGCGAATATTTCATAAGTCGCGTACTGCATAGGCTTCGATAGCAACAGGTCGTAAGAGCCCTTTACCGTCTCTGCGTCAAGCGCACCGTCTGTTGCGACGAGCGGATCTTCGTCCAGCTCGGACAGCTTTGGCGTATAGCTGTTAGCGGGAATGTTTTCTTGCTTCAACGTGCGCTTGTCGCTGTCGCCGTGAGCCGTATTATTAAACGTAAGACAGCCTTTATACGAATAGCCGTCGGAATATCCGACCTTGCCGCCGTCGAACTCGCCTATATCGATTTTCGCCGCTATCTCTTGTTGATCGACCGAAATATTGGCAAGCCCGTTCTTGTACGAGATCATAACCGTATGAATAACGTCCGCGTTCATTTGACGGTATGTCGCCGCTTTTGCGACTTCCGTATCTTTACCGCCGCTCACCTTACGAACGCTCACGTTCTTGCCGTCGAAGCTCATATATCCGTAATTGTTGCCGTCGGTATACGAGAACACCATTTTGCCCTCGCCCTTTACGTTATACTCTGCCGTGAACGCATTTTCCGTCGCCTCATCCGAAAGGAGGAAAGCCCCCTCCTCGATAAGCTCGGTGCTGTCGAAGCATTGATAATCAGCAAGCGCGGGCATAATATTATCCTGCACGCCCGTGTGTTGCATAACTACCTCGTTACCGTTAAACAAAAGTCTCGAAAGATTGAATCTTCGGCTTTCGACGTTGCTTTCGGTAATAATGTTGTGATATCCCATATACACCGAATCGAGATCGGGACCGAGCAGGACGCAGCAGTGACCGAGTCCGTGCCAATCTGCGTCAGTGCTTAGCGCAACGTTGTGACCTTGATAAATATTTTCGCCCGACAGTATACTTTCCGCCGCGTCCTGATACGAATAGTCTACACGGTAGCACCATTGAGTAACGCCGTTACCCGTGTAAAAATAATAGCGCGTACCGTTTCGCGTGATCACTTCCGGACCTTCCGTCCAGCCCTCCATAGAGGTATTGGGCAAGGCTGTCGTATCGCCCGTTTCCGTCATAGCATCGTTAAACGGCTTGGCGACGAGACCGCCGGAAGCTGCGTACAGAAGCACCATTTTGCCGTCTACGTCCATATACAGCGTTCCGTCTATTCTCGAATCGTCCAAGCGTTCGCTTATCACTTCAAACGGGCCTGCGGGACTTTCGCTTCTGAGTACGTAATGCCCTTTGCCGTTGGAAGATTCAACAAGATAGAAATAACCGTCTAAGTAATATACCTCGCTCGCCCACGCGTCGAAGGTTTCCGCAATGTCGGGGCCTACAACGTAGCCTTTGGGGTCTACGCCGTTATCGACCTCTTCCCAATTATACAGATCGGTCGAAGTCCAGCCCTTAACGCCGTTCGCGTTATAGCGCGTGGAGCACAGCAAGTAATACCGTCCGTCAAAGCGATAAATATAGGGATCGCCTATTCCGTAATCTTTCCACTGATTGGCAATTCTGTCATCCGAAAATACATTTTCGTAAAGCTCCGGCGCAGCCGCCACGTCTTTTAACAGATTCGACGAAGCTACGGGTATATCGATCGTGATCACGTCGGTCTTCTGTCCACAAGCTGTAAGCAACGAAAGCGTGAGCATCGCCGCACAAAGCACAGGTACCGCTATTCTCTTTTTCATATCAACCTCCGATAGTCACTTGTCCGCTTCCGTCGATCTTGATGAACGAAACAGGGTTGTTGAATTCGGGCGTTTGTCCGTTATACTTCAAAATGTCGTTACCGTTCGCGCCGTCATTCCAGCACCCGACCGCAACTCCGATCACGTTATCCGCCGATCCGCCGAATACCTCGTATGCAAGTCGAACGTATATCTTGTTCTTATAGAGTATTTCAAAGCGCTTTTCGGTATCTTCCTCGTACACCACGCTGTTGAGTTCATTCCCGTTTTTGTCGTACGAACGATAGCTTGCAACGGGTTTGCCGGGATATATCGACAGGTGATAACAGTCTGCAGACATTTTGTTTTTGCCTACGGTATAATTTGTATCGAGGTAAACGTTGATAGAATGCTGCTGATCGGACATTTCGATCCCCGACGTTTTTTGCTCTAACACAAGCATAACGCCATCGCCGTCGCGGTATATCGAGACGTCGTACTTGATCGCGTTCGGGAAGTTCGTATAATTGCCTATCTCGCCGAGCAACACGGCGTCTTGCGCGAACGCGGGTTCGGTATTGCTCGAAGCCGTAAACGTAGTGGAATCGGTATCCAAACGTATATAGTTGCGCGGATATTCGGCTTTGATATATTCGTTTTTGCCGTCGTACATTCCCGCCCACAGGTAGTCGCATTTAATGCCGAAATAAAGTCCTATGATCTCGGTCGGCTGTACGCCTATATAGGCGTAGTCGATGTCCGCTTCGATATAATAAAGCTCGTTGAGCCTGCCCGACTTGCTCGTAAAGCCGGTTCGCGGCATAGATAGATTGCCGTAGTTTCTAAACTCGATAAGTCCGTCGTTATACGAAATATTCAAACGGTAGTCGCTACTGTCGCGACGATCGAACGCCGAAGAAGTTTTGGTGTCTATAAATAACTCGAAGTTACAGCCCTCGCCGTCCATTTCGGCTGCGGTCTTAAACACGACCTTAAACGACTTATTATCGGCGCTGCGCAATATACGCGCGTCGGCAAAGCCTACGGACTTGTTCCCGAACGAAACGGTAGAGCCGTAGCTCTCGTCGAGCGCAACTGCGCCTACGTCGGTGCCGCCGTTTATTGTAACGTCGAAAAGCTCGACGTCGCGCGAGTACGCAATATGGTTGTCCGCCTCGAATCGGAGCGTGTTAACATAGCCGTCGCAAGTCGCCGCCAACGTATACTTTCCGTTATCGTCGGTGACGGCAGAGTTCTCGCCCAATTTTATTTTGGCATTTTTAATGGGCTTGCCGTCGCGCTCGGTTATGGTTCCGCTGAAAGTCGTGGTGTATGAGCTATCGCTCTCTTTTAACAGCGACTGATCGTATTCTATCTCCGTCACGTTGATAAACTGCTGTCTGTCGAACGTCTTTTTATAAGTAAGATAACCCTTCTTTTCAAACGACAAGCCGAACTCCGTCGCGTCATCGAAACTTACTTCGTACTTGCCGTCGCTGTCCGTGTAGCCCGCGACGCCGAGTGGCGATACGACGCTGACCAGCGGCAACGGATTGTTATCTATATCGACCACCGTGCCGTGCAACTTTAACGAACGAGGACATTCGTCTATTTTGTAAAACTTGTTGTCCGTATGTAAGGTGAGATAATTGTCGGGGATTTGGGGATCGACCGCGCCGTGCCAAACGTAGCCGGTGGTGCCCGTTTTGGTAACTCTGGCAAACGCGAACGACGTAGGCGTATTTTTATTTACGTCCGCACCCAAAACGGTGTACGAAATATACCCCTCGACGTTAAAGCCGTCGTCCTTATCGCGCGTGTTGTTAATCGTGCCGTAGGGAAAAACTTTGGCGACAAAGCCGGTGAGATACGAATATATTCTCGAAGCGACGGTCATTCTGAACTCGTAATCGTTGGCGGTTCTCGTTCTGCCGCCCGTGCCGTATGTGGAAACATACAGCTCGACCGAATCGCTTTGCGCTGTGGATATGTTTACGTCCTCGACCGAAAGCGCGGACAAATACTCGTCTTTACACTCGAACAAAAAGTAGATAGCCGTTTCGCCCTTATATATGGAAACGTAAGTATCTTCGCTCCCGTCTATGTAAACGGCGTGCCTGCCCGATCCGGTCGGAAAGTCGTATTGACTGTCGCGCACTCCGTCTATCTCAAGTTCCGGCTCGGTGTATATGCCTACATTATCGAACGCACCCTCGCCTTCGCCTCTTGTTCCGTCGACTATAACGTCCTCGCCGCCCACATAGTTATAAACGTATTTTTTCTCTGCCGTCGAACACGCAGCAAGCGCAAACAGCAAGACGGTTATGACGACAAAAACAAATAGCCTTTTAGTGTTTTTTATCATTATCTCTCCGTTAGTATAAAGCAGAACCGAAAAACTCATTTACGACATTTGCGGTTCATAGTATTACGCCTTTGAATGTCGATTACGTCCTTTTGGAATTGGTTATGCCTTCGCCTAAACTATTCCACAGCTCGGGATGCTCCGCCGTAAACGCATCGTTATCGGCATAATCGTTTTTGACGATAATGTTGGAGATTGTAAGACTCTGCAAATCCCAAGAATAGAAACGAAAATAACCTTCGTTGTGCGCATTAAAATTCGCACTGAATATAACTTGACCATTTACCATTACGGTCTTTTGCCAACCGCAACACATAATTACAACGTGGTAATCGGTGTTATCGTTAAACGTAAAACCGCCGATATCCCAAACGTCGACGGGCGTACGCCCGTCGCCTATCCAATCCGTTGTCTTTGCAGTCAAGCCCTGCCCGCTGTTTTTTGTCGGTCTATCGATCGCTATGTTCGAATTTTCGTCCCATACGCCGAACTGCAACTCAAAGAAACCCCAATCTCCGGCGACAAATCTAAAATCGAACTCGACATACTGACACGTATTGCCTTGACGCAGACCGAATGTAACGTTTGCATTCTCGGAAACGGCGCCTTTGGTATATGTAAGCGAACCGTCTGCGGCTTGGGTCATATTTTTAGTAAAGTTATCGCCCTGTACCGCGTCTTTCAAATACTTATACACTTGATCTGCCGTAAACGTATCCTCGTCGTTTTGAGATACTGCGCCGCACACGCACGATTTATAATAAGTAGCGCCATGCTCGTGATTTTCCGCCGTTTTCAGCGCACCCGCATTCTTCTCTTCTTCGGTAAAGCTGTGATCTTGCTCCACTTCGGTGCCGCAAGCGGAGCATACCGCAAGGTGCTTTGCGCCTTTGTTTGTAAACTCGTCAAACAAGTGATCGCCCGTGCTCGGAACAATCTCGTCGCTGTAATAATCGTCGCAATACTTGCACGTATGCTCGGTAAAGCCGTCGTCCTTACACGTAGGCGGTACTACGTTATCCTCGTACTCGTGCGCGCAAGCGTTGGTTATGCCCGCCGACAGCTCCTCCCAAAAATCGGGATAGTCGGCTTCCAACGCCGTGCGTTTTTCATTTATATCGATTCCGGTATATTTTCTTAAATACGCGTTCCCGATGACAATGCTACTCATTGCTTTGCCTTCTATACCGAAATATCCGACAGTAAAATTCGGGTCTTCGATGCGGTAAACTATCTTGTCGTCGATCATAACAACTTTATCGTAGCCGAGACACATTATCGCTACGTGATAATCCACGTTATCGTCGATCGTAATTCCGTTTATGGCGGTTTTGTTTACCGTTTGCGCGGCAGAGACTACCCATTGTCTTTTTACAAGCGTTATCTGTCCGTTGCCTGCGGTAAGGCGATACAGATTGGAGTCGTCATACGCTCTGAAAATAAGAGAAAGCTCGCCCGCGTCGCCGGAAACAACTCTTAAATCGAACTCCCACACCGTGCAGTCGTTGCCGTACTGTTCGCCGAACCACAGTTTTGCCTGCTCGTCTGCCGGCGCAGCGGCGGCTTTCGTATACGACATCGAGCCGTCTTCGTTCTGAACAAAACGGTCGTCGCCAATGCCTTTATTTCTGTCTTCTTTCGTAAGTAAGCGACCGATCTTATCCGAATAAATATCGCTCTCTGATATTTGCGTATTACCTTCCGCGTCGGAATAAAGATTGCCGCATTCTTCGCACTCCCAATATTCGATGCTCGATTTTGTTGTTTCGGTGCCTGCCACCGCAGGGTTATGCCCGAGATTGTGTCCGAGCGGGTCGCCTTCGGTAAAAGTAGCGGAAGTAGATATAAAACCGCATACGCACGACTTAAAGTACGTTTTGGCGGCCTCGCAATTCGCTTCGTTCTTGAGCGTGTCGTCGTTTTTGATCTCACGGTCGAAAACGTGCGACTGTTGTGCCGATTTCGCTCCGCACTCGCATTCCGTATAATGTCCGTTCATCGAAAACTTATAGCCGTTTTCGTCGTAATCATGCGGGATAAGCGCGTCGTGCTCGTCGCACCGCACGCATTTGTGATAATGCCCACTGTCGTCATACGATAAGATTTCGGCAAAGCTATGTCCTATAGAGTCTGTTTCAGTATCCTTATACGACTCGTCACAGCGCGAACACGCGTGCAAAGTATAGCCCTTACCTTCACAAGTCGGCGCGACGACGGACACTTGGTAGTCGTGATCCAAAGCGTCCGTTTCCGTGTCGGAAAAAGAATCGCCGCACTTCGTGCAGGTATGTAGTGTATACCCGCCCTCGACACACGTGGGCGCAATCACTTTGTCAGTGTATGTATGTTCGCAATTCCCCGCGCATCCGACGACACCGACGGAAAGACCGAAAGTCAAAGCAACAACCATAAGCCACATCTTGATATTGTTTCTCATTTTTCATCACTCCCATAATGTGTTTTACCGATTGCTTAGCCAAAAAGTTTCAGCAATCGACAAACTATCGGTTAAATCAGTATAGCATAACCAAAATACGTTTTCAATACTAAGTTTTTGTTTTATCGAACGATTTTTTTCGTATTATTTTTGCGATTTTCGAATATTTTAGTTCGCAAAAGATATTATGAGAATAGCATAAAAAATCGTCGACCATTTCTCCGAACCTATATAAATGCCTAAACTTATGCCGTGCAAATTGTTCTATTATAATGGGATGACCTGTTTCAAAAGCATAATCAATTGCAACGAGATTAAGTCACACCATAATTGATTCTTTTTGTCCGGCTCAAACATAATTTACAAACATAAAAACCGAGCTAAACCTTGAGGTTCAACTCGGAGCCGCTTGGCAGAGCGGCGGTGATCTAAAACGAATAACGCGATATAAGCCGGCTGCCGCAGAGAAGATACGATAAATCTTCGTCGCTCGGCAAGCGCCGTCAGTAATTTTTATTTTCGAGGTCGTGACGATTCTTGAAGAATTTCATAAAGTCAAACCGCTATCGGTAAATCATTACGAGCTTGCCGTAAAGCTCGTCTTGAAGTTTCTTCGCAGTGTCGGCATTAAACCAAAACAGAACTTTCTTTTGTCCGTCTTCGGTAAACACATACAAGCACCGACTCGCGCCTTTCCTGGCGTTCAAGTCAAACGCTCGTACAATAAACATAGGCGAAATCTTAACGTAACGAAGTTCTTTTATTTTGTTTCTTTCATAACAACGAATTTTCTTCTTGCCGCAAAAGACCTCTATGCCGTCTTTGGTAAACACGTACGTTTTGACGTTGATATATCCTACCGCGAACGCAATCCCTACCGTAATTACCGACACTGCGAGAAGAGCAACGACTATCATAATTATATCTTCGTGCGAAGTCATGGAAAACGGAGTGATAACGATAACAAAAAGCCATGTTATACCGACACTGAAAAACAGTATCGCCATTATCGGCTTGCGTATCGCTTTATACTCCACCCGCTTCTCTTCCATATACACATTATACCATATGTTGAATTATTAATCAATAGGCTTTGTTATTTATTTAATTACATAATAGCTTGCACACATAATTTCGCTTAGTTTATCTTCCGCAATTCTCCTCCTTTCTACGAATTTGCAATTGCATTGACCATAGCGTCTATTGCAAAAAAAGGAAAACCTATTACATGTGGCGCATTATATTTGTCGTACGTATTATTCCTCTGTCGAATCGTCTATCGGAACATTCCAATTATTCGCAACTTTTAACTCTTTAAGCTCGTCTTGACAATTAAACGGACCGACTATTTCGGTACAAAAAGTATCCTTATCGTAAGTCATATCGGGATTAAGAATAACTGCAAAATATTTTCTATTAAAATTACCACTCAAACGAAAGTACAATCCGAAAAGTTTTCGTCCATAATTACTATACTTATCTACTTTACTTTGTTTTAAGTGGTAGTAGTATGTACTTCGTGGTAGCTTAGATAATTG
>CAJTLV010000016.1 GCA_910577435.1 uncultured Christensenella sp.
GCCATATAAAATGCACCTCCTAAGTTTTGTCCAAACTTTGGGGTGCATTTCAAAGTTAAGGTCTTTTTATATTATGCTTCCCGATCTGTGTATCGTCGCGAAATCAATTTTTGTATCCGGCTATCTCGCGATCGGCAGTACGGCGCACATCGCGTTCTTTTATAACCTGCTTTTTTTCGTAATTCTTTTTTCCTTTTGCGAGAGCTATCTTTACCTTGACGAACCTGCCCTTAAAGTACATCTTTACCGGAACTATCGTAAAACCCTGCTCGCGTGTCTTGCCGCTCAATCTGTCCAACTGTGTTTTGTGCAGTAACAGCCGCCTGTCGCGGCGCGGATCGGGCGCAAAAGCTCCCACTTTGGCATACGGCGTTATCTGACAGTTTTTTAATTGGAGACTTCCGTTCTCGAAGTGGCAAAAACTGTCGCGCAAAGATACGTCTCCCTTTTTCACAGACTTTACTTCCGAGCCTTCCAACGATATTCCCGCTTCGAATGTCTCTACGAAAAAGTAGTCGAACGCCGCTTTCTTATTTACGGCGACGACTTTATTGGTCGGTGCGCTCGATTTTTTCGCTTTTCTTTCTGTCTTACTTTTCATAACTATCCTTTATTTGCCTACGCAAAACCGTTCGAAAACCGCGTCGATGACCTTTTCATCCGCTTTTTCTCCATACAGTTCCAATATAGCGGAATACGCTTCGTACAGCGCCGCCGCCACTATTTCCAATCCGCACGCCTTTTCGGATTCTGCTCTTGCCGCCCTGCACGCTTCCAAACATTTGATAGCGCACGCATATTGTCTGTGATTAGACAGTCCGCCGCACGATTTGGGACACATATCATACAGTTTACACTTCAATGCGGTAAGATTTACACCGTTTTTTGCGCTTATTTCGATAAAGCCGTCGTTTTGCGCTTTGCCGTAATCCTCGCTCACGTCGGCAATACCGTCGCATTTATTCTTGACGCGCACAACACGTTCGCATATCGACAAATCTATATCTGGGAACGTTCCGTCCGCTGTAACCAAAATCACGGCGTCTGCTTCTTCCACCGCCTTTGCGGCGCGTTCTACACCTATCTTTTCCACTGCGTCGTCTGTTTCCGTTATTCCTGCAGTGTCAATAACCGTAAATTTTTTATCTTTGAATACGTATCCGCCGTCTATAATATCACGCGTCGTGCCTGCTATCGGCGTTACTATCGCTCTCTCGGAATCTGTCAAAGCGTTCAAAAGCGTAGATTTTCCGACGTTCGGCTTGCCGATAATAACTATCTTAAATCCGTCGTTTATTATTCTTCCGCCCACATATCCGTCTGTTTCCGCCTGTAAATCGGTTATTACTTCGTCAAGAACGCCGTAGACATCATTCAACAGTCGCTCGTCGATCTCATTTTCTTCCAGCTCGTCGCTGTAATGCAGAACTGCTTCTACGGTGCTGAGAGCTCGGTTTAGCGCGATTTCCGCATTTTTCAGCCTCTTAAACCCTCCGTCATACCTTTTGTTTCCGTATTCCAGCTGCTCCGCCGTCTGTGCTTCAATTATATCCGCCAGCGCCTCGCATTGCATCAAATCCAGTTTGCCGTTCAAAAACGCGCGTTTCGTAAACTCCCCGCGCTCGGCGATCCGCGCCCCGCCGCTCACCAACGCTTCTATAATTCCGTCGCATACCGTCATATTGCCGTGCGGAAACAGTTCTACCATTTCTTCTCCCGTATACGATTTGGGAGCTTTATATCCTATCGCCGTCAAATTCTCTCCGAACTTTGCCGTCTTAAAGTTGTTGTACCTAAGTTCTCCGTCTTTTAACGGTCGCGACAAAAACCGCTCGACCAGCTTTTTACAACCGTCTCCGCTGATTCTTATCGCTGCAAGCGCCGATCTTCCGTACGGCGTTGCAAGCGCTGTAATTATGTCTTTGTCTGTTGATTTGTTCATAAGTTTTACACCGTTGTTTACAAGTCGGAGCATTTCTTTCCATTTTCGGAAATATCGTTTTTGTTTTTTATTTTCTTTTTATCGTTATTGTGCAATCATTTGCATAACTTCCTTCGATTTGCACATTCATAATTTTTCACGTTTTGTATTTTATTGTTGAAAAATTTTGTCGAAACCACATTATGTTGTGTGTTTTATGGTTTTGAACATTTTTACAGTGCTTATTATAGACTATTATTCTTAAAAATAAATATATATAAACTCTATAAGAAAGCCGCTATTTTTTATAAATGAACAGTCGCCGTTTTATTTCCGTCTGCGGCAGTTCGTAATCGATGATCTCGGAAAGCGATACGCCGTATTTATCGAGAGTCGATTGCTTTGCGGGAGCGTCGTTTTGCGTTTTGTACATAATGATCTTTCCGTTTGCGGCGCATAGCGGAGCAAGAAAACCTAGAGTCTTGTTTACGTCGGCGACGGCACGGGCGCAGACGGTGTCGTAAGATCGGTGAAGTTTGACAAGGTCTTCCGACCGCGCATATTCGCCTTTGATGTTTTTTAAGTGCAGTTCCGAAACGGTTCTGTGAAGTAAAAGCAATTTTTTTCCTACGCTGTCTACACCTGTAAAGTTGTGATCGGTTACGATAGCGAGCGGTATGCAGGGAAATCCGCCGCCGCAACCGACGTCGCAACACGTTCCTTCGAAGTGTTTGTAAGGGTAAATGCTGTCTAAGTAGTGTTTTATATAAATATCGTCGATGGTTTTTATCGCAGAAATATTCATTACCGACATAACTTGAAGGTAAAGATCTGTCAGTTTGTCGAAGGTGTTTAGTAATTCTTCGTATTCGGAGAAGTCTGTTGAAAGAAAGTCGGTGAATATTTTGCGACACGACGAGTTGTTTATTTCGTTTTGCAGTTGTTCTGTCATCGATTTCAATGATCCCAAATAAAATTTTTTTAATTGTTGCCGTCGTTTATGTAAAGAATGCCGAGCGTGCTTTTTCCGCAGTGGCTGGTTATAGTCGAACCGGCAGTAGTTTCATTTATGTTTTCGGGAGCGAAGCCGAAATCTATCAACTTTTTCCTCACAGCGTCCACTACTTCGGGCGCCGCCGACGTATGAGTTATAAAAACGCGTGTCTTGTCGGGATTATCAAAGCGTTCGAACGTAAAATCGATGTATTTGAGTATATTTTTTGAGAAATTACCCATCAGCTTCTTTACAACGGTTATCTTACCGTCTATCAATTGTAGAATGGGTTTTATGGAAAAGGCTTTGCCGAATATAGCGGCAAGTCCGCTGCATCTTCCGCCCTTGTACAGGAAGTCCAGAGTGTTTATCATAAACGACGCTTGAACGTTATGTTTGCGACTTTCTATTATTTCCGTTATGCTTTTTGCGTCGAGTCCCTCATCGCGAAGGTCGGCGGCGGCGAGAGCGAGCAAACCGGTGCCTGAGGAAAGCGATAAACCGTCGATGACGTAAACGCCGTTCAAGCGCTTGGATGCGGCGAGCGCATATTCGTATGTGGACGAAATTTTCGACGAAATAGCGATATGGATTACTTCTTTGCCTTCATCGGTGAATGACTTAAAATAATCGTAAAAATCGTCTATCGAGCGCGCCGCTGTTTTCGGTAAGGCATTTTTCTTTTCGTAGTAGTCGAAAATCATTTCCGGCTTGATGTCGACGTCGTCTAAATACTGCATTTCGCCCAACATAACATACAGCGGAAATTCCCCGATGTCGTGTTTTGAAAACAGTCCGTTCAGATCTGAAGCGCTGTCCGTAGTGATTTTGATATTTTCTTTATCCATAGTTGCCACCTTTCGTGCCGTTATTTATATAAAAAAGAAAGAATTTTATTAGCCGTACTGTTTTGTTCTATTATTTTTATTACTTTTCCGAGTATGTCCGATCGCGGCGATGTGCCGTATACCCGCGAATCGCTCGAATTGTTTCGGTTGTCGCCGAGATAGAAAAATTCGCCCTTAGGAACAGTCAAAGCATTATTGAGAATGTAATTGCGCATTTCGGCGTCGGCCGGATCGTCCGAATATATATCGATAGACGATATTTCCGCTATATAATTGATGATTCTGACTTTTTCGTAATATCCGCCGGACAACATACGCTCTTTTATATACGGTTCGTCGACGGGTACAAAAAGAGCTTCGTCCGATTTGCACATATAAAGATCGACATATCTGCCGTCTTTCGATCGCATAAACAGAACTCTGTCGCCGCCGAGTGCGATTACGCGCTTTATCAGCGGCTCTTTGTGATTGGGAATGTTTCCTACTGTAACTATTTGACCTCGTTTCAAAGAATAACCGGCACGTTGCAATATGACGAACTGCTCGTTTTGCAGAGTGTTTTGCATACTTTCACCGTCGACGATATTGTGCGTGAAAAACAACGATATCATCAGCAAACAGGCAAAAAATATTATAATAATATAAAAAATTACGGTTGTGGTTTTGTCTTTTTTCGCTAGCAGAGCTTCGCCTGTGCTGATTTCGGTCTCGGACATATTACACCCACAAAATCGAACTCAATAAAAACTCGCTGTCCGAATCGAACGCCATCATAACGACGTTGTTCCATCCTAATAACTGACCGCCCGAATTTTTGAAGTCGGTATTAGATAACGTAAACTTGTGCCAATCTTCGGAATTATTTATTTTTACAGAGCAGTGGTATAGCGCTGACCCGTCGCTGACGGTTATATTTATCGTTTGCGGTTTGCCGCTGGCGATAATTTGAAGAAGAACTTCGCCGTCCGCTCTGTACAAAAGATCGCCGGGTTTGAACGTCGCAAGCGAGTACGTATCGCTGTAAACGCCTTCTATACCATAAAGTCCAGTCTTTGTCGAAACATTGCCTCCGCTCGGCGAAGTCCACACATCGCAACCCATACTTCCGTCGTAAATAAGACGGCGCTTGATCGTTTGGTGCGGCGTAATGCCGAGTTGTTTGGGAATGATCGAAACGAGTAACGATGACGAAACATCGCCGTTTTCGTCGTACACGTTTACAAATCCGTTAACACGCTTGTCGCTTTGCAAAACGTCTGCGCGTGCCAAAAATGCCTTTCCTCCCAGACTTACAAGCGGGATGTTCGTCCAATTTCGGTATTCGGGCTTTTCTATGCAGAAAGCAGTGAAAAACCGAATGTCCGTAAAAGACGGCGCGTCCTCCCCGTTATCGTCCGCAGAAATATCAAAATATAAATTGTTTTCGGAATTTACGGCTTTTACCTTAGGCAAAGAGCGCTTCTTTGCGCCGCCGACGAAAAATCTGTCTATCTGGGGAAATACGACTTTTATTCCGCCGGAAAACGCGCGTTCGACTATTCTGAACGTTTTAAGCGCCGCCGTGTAGGAAGCGAGTGTCGCCATCGAATCGAGCGAACCGTCCTCGTCGTTGGAAGCGACGGCTATAAACATCGGCACCGTGCTGATGGACGCGTAAGCGGCGTTATCCATAGACGCGCGGTAATTAAGCATATTATCGTTAGTGCCGTGAATATCGGGAAGAACGTTCAACAGTGTCGCACACGCCGTCAAACCCTCGTTGAATATACTCAACTTATATACGGTACAGCCGCCCAAACCCCGACCGACGGCATACATAGTTTGTCGGTATCTTCTTCGCAACAGCATTATTGCTCTGCGTGCAATACACGTCCAAACGTACCACGGGCTATTCCCCGCTTCGTCGGATGCCGTGAACGTTGTCATACCGCGACAGTTGCATAGAGAGAGTGATTTGGGATAAAGAGTATATCGCGGGTTGCGGTCGTCCTCTCCGAGATAGTCGAGCGTTGCAACAGTATAACCGAGCGCGTAAAAACTTTGCGCCGTGTCATCGTCCGTAGAACCGTTTTTATCGGGCAAATACAAAATAACGCCCTTGTCACCCGTGTTTTCGAGAATCTTCATATAGGCGCGAACTCGGCCGTCCGTCGTAGACAGACCGTCGAAATACAGTTCCTTAACCGCTGATCCACTTTCCGTTTTTGCCGATAATTCCGAAACGTTAAGCGGTAAAGCCGTTACGTCAAAGTCTTTCCAAAGACTGCTTGGGCTGGTGACTTCCAATTTCGACCCTCGAAAAAAGATTTTGCCTATTATAAATCTTTTCGACCTTTTTGTCAAGTGTTATTTCCGTAGGCGCTGTTGTCAAAACGTCATATTTCCCGCCTAAATTATTACATTTTTCAATTCCCGACAAATATCGGCGATTCACGACCGATGGACGGGATCGTATTGTGCGCTTTCATAAATCGTCGTATACACTTGACAAATTCGGCGAGCGTAGGTATAATGTATAAAAAAGTTTAGGAGCATTTATGTCACCCGTAAGAAAAAGCGGTCTGGGCAGAGGACTCGGCGCTCTGCTCAGCGACATCGAGGAAGAATCGATAATAAACAACAACGAAGCGACGAGCGAAATGCTCATTGCAAACATAGACCCCAATATCGATCAGCCGCGCAAGGAATTCGAGCCGTCTGCACTCGAAGCGCTGTCGCACAGCATTAAATTACACGGCGTAATTTCCCCCCTTATAGTTACGCCAAAAGCCGACGGAAGATACCTCATTATCGCCGGCGAACGTCGTTACCGCGCGGCAAAACAAGCGGGGCTTATTTCCGTGCCTGTGTGTATACGCGAATGCACGCCCGCGCAGATCGACGAGCTGGCGTTGATAGAAAATATTCAGCGCGAGGACTTAAACCCCATCGAAATAGCTTTCGGCATTAAAAAACTGATAGACGATCACGGGTATACGCAAGATCAGGTCGCCACACGTCTCGGAAAAGGCCGCTCGACCGTGACCAATTTTCTCCGTCTTTTGGAGCTGTCGTCGCCCGTGCAAGAACTCGTCGCAAAAGGCAGACTGTCGGCGGGACACGCGCGTTGCTTGGTAGTCGTTACCGACGTCGCACTGCAAACCGAACTTGCCGAGAAAGGTTGCGACAACAAGGTGAGCGTTCGCGACTTCGAAAAGTTGGTCAAAAATGCGCTGTCGCCCAAAAAAGTTGCTCCGCCCGTACAGCAAAGTTTGGAGCTGAGAGATATGGTCACAAGAATGCAGAGAACATTCGGCACTAAGGTTTCGGTGCTCGGCAGTGATAAAAAAGGACGGATATTTATAGATTATTATACGCCGGACGATTTGGGACGGATAGAAAGTATGTTGTCCTATCTCGAAGAACACTATAAAGCATAACGCACGAAAAAAACGCGCTCCGAAAGGGGCGCGTTTTGATTTTGACTATGTTCCACGTGAAACAATTTGCGTGTGTGCCGTCTGAATGTTCCACGTGAAACATTACCCGACACGACGGATTTTGTTCCACGTGGAACATTTATATCAGCGGTTATCTTTGCGTCGGCCTATATCGATATTGTCCTCTTTGCGGTTGCGCAAAGTTTTAACGGGGTGTTCGGTAACGGTAAAGCGATAATCTTCGCCGAATTCCGCGATATAGTTGTCTATTACCTTGTGACTGGCGACTGCCGCAGGCGTTTTATTTACGGTGTTATTGTACTTAAAATACTCGTAATCGTCGGGAACGTTATTGATGTCGGCATATTCTTCGAGTACCGATGTGTTTTCGACGGTGTTTTTGAGCAGGTTGCGGATATAGTGTTTGTTTTTTTCGCAGTTGTCGTTGAATGACAGAAGCGGCGGGAATTCCGCGTCGGGAATGACTTCCGCCCACTCCTTGTGTTCGTACTTTTTGAGAAGTTCCGCCGCATAGTGCAAATGCGCAAGTTCCTGTTCGAAGTGTAGCGTCCATATCTTCTTTGCAATGTCGTTTGTCTCTTCGTTCATCGCCGAGTAATAGAGATAGCACTCGCCGTATTCGTGCATAAGCAGACATTCGAGCCACGTGGTAGTTGGATCCATAAGCGACTCGTACTGCGACACGTGTTGTTCTTCGATCATTGCTATCTCCAAGAAGAGTTTACGACCGATGTCGGATGTGGGATAGAACGTGCCGACGTTCATATAGAAGTTCATAGTCTGCTGTTCTGCGGCGGTTATAGTCAGCGTGTGCAGTTTTGTCGCAAGCGACGCGTCGTGCGAGATCGGACGGCGTATGTTATCGAAAGGATGACGGTGTTCGGCTATTGTCGGGCGACCTGGCATTATCTCGGTGTAACTGCAAACGAGTTTTTCGCCGGAGATACCCTGTTCCATTTCCAGAAGGTCGCTGAAACGGTACAAATGGTCGAAGTCCTCCAAAAGCGCGAAATCGAGCGCGGCTTTGACGTATTTGTTTCGCTCCGTCTGCGCCAGAACTGCGGTCAAGTCGACCGCGAGTTGTTCGTAAGAGATAGTGGTTTCGAGCAAGGTTTCGTCTTTCGGCTTAAAGTATGAAAGACGTTTTTGCTGTTGCTGTTCAAGGTTGCGCAGAAAAGCTACGTCGCGCCGCAGGTTATTGTCGGTTGTGTGACGGCTGAGTTGATGCATAAACCATTGCTCTTCGAATTCTGTGCCGTTGAGAAGAATGGTGCGAACTTTGGTATAAGCGTCTGCGTCGTGTTTGTTATAAGCGGTCGGATAGAGTTTTTTCCAGTCGTTTATACATTTGTCGATTTTTATTGATTTTTCGTTAAATGGATTCATTGATTAAACCTCCGTGCTGAGATTATCGGTAAAAGTAAGGTATTTTAATCAATATGGCGAAAAATGATTTCATTTTGTCTTGAATGTGATATAATATATCCGTGAAGACGTCCGGGAAAAAAGTTTCGACGTTGTACGAGACCAAAATCAGCGGAACATACATCGTTAAGACGGTGGTATTGTATTTGATCGCGGCGATATTGTGGTATGCGGTCTGCGCGATCGTTCCGTTTGCGGTGACGGTAAACGTCGGTGAAGAAAACGCCGCGCGCGTGAGCTTTGCCGCATTGTCCGCCACCGAAAGCGAGATTGCCGCCGACGAAAGCACAAAAGAACGAGCATTGCTGTTGCCGTCGAGCGAGGACGGATTTATTATGCGGTTAAAGCTCATAGAGAGCGCCGAAAAGAAAATAGACTTTGCGGTGTTCGAAAACAACTGCGACGAATGGTCGATATATTTCTATTCTGCTATACTCCGCGCCGCAGATCGCGGCGTTAAAGTTCGCCTGATTTTCGACGGCCGTATCGGTCAGTTTGACGGCGAGCAAGCCGAACTGCAAAGAATATTACAAAATCATAACAATATTGAGGTGTACGTATACAACCCGATGAACTTTGCCGACCCTGCCGGACTGTTGGTTTTTATGCACGACAAGATAACGGTGGTAGACGGGGACAGGATGTTGGTCGGCGGCATTAATATGGGCAAATACGCGTATTTGTCGAACGCCGATCTGGAAGTTCTGATAACTAACAGCGGCGAAACGCGCTCAGTCGGTCAGGTTGAAAAATACTATGAAAAACTGATAAAAAGCGAACTGTCCGAGCGCAAAAACTCCGAAAAGTGCGATATGTCAGTCAGAGAACGGTTCGACGGACAATACTCGGCGTTTATCGCAAACAATCGAGATAAGTTCGACGAGCCGACGGACTATAAATCGATAGGCGTTGCCGTCGACAAAGTAACGCACGTGCACAACCCGATAGATTCGCACAAAAAAGAGCCTGTAATCTGGCAGGCGGTATGCAATCTCGCCGAAAATTCCAAAGAAACGGCGATAGTTTCGCCGTATGTGCTGTTGGAGGACGCCAAAATCACAAAACTGCGCGGCTTTGCTGATAACAGCGATAAGTTTACTATCGTTACCAATTCGCTTTACAACACCCGAAATGTCGCATATGCGCATTACCTTTATACCCGTCGCGACATAGTGAGCGAAAGTCTGGACGTGTATGAATATCAGTCCGACGATCAATTGCACGCCAAATTTATGTCTTTCGACCGCAGATTTTCGCTTATAGGCTCATTTAATATGGACGAGCGCAGTTGTCATATCGACACAGAAAGTGTGCTTGTAATCGATTCTGCGGCGTTTAATGCGCAATTAAACGCTTTGATAGAAGATAAATTCGTGTCCGAAAGCCTTAAAGTGGGGCTTGACAACCGATACGAACCGTCCGATACTGTGGCGGAAAAGCCCGTTTCGTTCGGAAAAAAGCTGAGATATAAGATGTTCCGTATGCTGTCGCTTGTGGTGTATTTACTGTAAAGGTTGCATCGACAAAGGAAATCGGCGCGATCGCACGGCACGGTCTTTTGATAGATCCGTGCTTTTTTTGTGTGCCGATGTGTAACCGACAATCATTTACGCCTGCGCGCGCAAACGCCGTTTCGCGCGGCAATAGCGGGCAATGATCAATGTCGCGCCGAATGAAGTCGAATGTCGAACGAGCGGTGGCGGCAGTACGACGCGACAAGGCGAGCGGACTTTAAGTATTCGACCGTACAGGCAAACGAATGGTCGGATCACCCGTTCCGCATCGGTCACAGCTCGACCGACGCAAAAATGTGCGCAAAAACGGCGGTCTGAGACAGAATTTTACATTGAAGAGATGTTTTTTCGGGTGGCATACCGTGTCACTAAACTCGCGGTTTAGTAAATCGTGATTTTCGCAAAATTATTTATCGACCCCGAATTTTTTCACGCGGCGGAAGAAACCGTAAACATTGTAATTTTGGCATCGGCGAGATCGGCGACTGCATATCCCATCAATCCGCGTAATCCGAGCGCAAAGCGAAGGGCGATAAGGCGGGCGTGGCAATCGCGCCGAGTGTTTTATAATTATTGTATCGATCGTATTATATTGTGCAATGCTGTCATATATCGGAGACACTCATTCCGCAATCGTCGATCGAATATCGGCGTTCTCATACGGATTTATACACGGTCTATTCGAAATCGCGCATACCCTACCGTTCGACTAAACCGACGGTTTAGTAAATCAAGAAAAATCGACAAAATATTGGCGCGGCGTCGAGCGCGACCGTCGGCAAACTCGGCGCAAAATCTGCGGCGAAGCGCGGCGATGTGCGTAACTGCGTCTCGGCAATGCATTCGCAGTCGATTTTCTCTTCGCCTAAAATTTTTACGGTTTAAGTGTACCGTATATCGCATATGGCGAATAAAATCGCGTCGACGCGGCAAACTATAAATACAACGTAAGGAGGGATCAAAATGGCAACCGAAAAGAAGAACGGTATAAAGACTGCAGCTCGTAACTGCGGCTCGAAGAACAGCACTTCTAAGAAGAGCACTCGCGCAGTCGAGGGCAAGGCCGACGCCAAATCGACGAACTGCGTCGGCAAAAAGTCTAAGACGACGAAATAAGGTTTGTTGTTAAAGAAATCCGTTGGCGATCCTTACCGATATGATCTTCGAAGCATCTTCGAGACTGTTATCGGCACGGCGGAAATTTGACGTCACGGTACGTGCCGAATATCGAAGAGAAATTGTAGATAGTTCGTGCGTTCGGTCGTAAATATACGCCAAAGACAAAAGCGGAATTTCACGGTAACGCGAAACCTCAGACGGCTGAAAACGGTTGCATACGGTGCGATCGAACAGCTCGAAGTCTTAAACTACATCGAATGACCCGACCTAATCGGTCGGGTTTTTCATTGCCGCAATTGCGTAGCGGCGAGCGGTAATTTTTTCAAATGCCTTTCTCGTCTTGCTTTCCTCGTTCGGTCATTATATAATGAGTAAAGCGAAAACGTTTGTTTATTTGTAATGTTCTTAAAAGACTAGGATATAGCCGTTATAACGCTAATAACATCTGTATGATACGTGTAAACTATTCTTATAAGAATAATCGGGAGTATCAAAAAGATGGAAGTCGGCGCAAGAATAAGAGAGTTGCGCGAGCGGCGCGGATTCAGTCAGAACAAGTTGGCGGAATGGGCGAACATTTCGCAGTCGCATTTGCGGCGGGTCGAGATGGGTGAGGCGGATATAACGGTAGGCAGGCTTAGCCTGATCTGCGATACGCTCGGCGTGACCGTTGCGGAATTTTTCGGCGAGAGCACCGAGCGTGACGACACGCTATCCGCAGTATCTACTTTGACGAACGAACAACGCGAGCGTCTTATAGATTTTTTGCGCAGTTTGAAATAACTTCGGGAGAAAAAATATTTTGAGCGGCAGGGACGGTGATTCAAATTTGTCGAGCGACGTCGGAACGCTCGAATATATTCTGAACGCGCTTTACGGCGGGGATTGCCGCGATCTGGCAATGTTGCTTATACGTCGATTCGGTTCGTTTTTCGGCATTTTCAAAGCGACGCGCGAGGAATTGATGTCAATCGGCGGAATTACGGAGCGTGCGGTGGCGTTCTTTACGTATGCCGGCTCGGCGTATCTTCGCGCGCTCGAACGCGAGGCGACGGATGTATTAGACAGCGAGTACGCGCTTGTCTTGCAAGCTATTACGCAGTTCTCCGCAGAAGGATGGCGGGGGATGGTTTGTCTGCACATCGACGGGCGCGATAGATTGGTCCTTGCCGAGAGCGTGGACGAGCAAAATTTTGCGGTACGCGCGGTGGGCGGAGCGGCAAGGTTCGGCTCGAAAAAGATCGCTCTGTTGCGATGTTGCCATAGCGGCGAAAAGCCGATGATTGACTTCGGCATATTGCCGTCGGTAATGCGCGTGGCAAAGTCGTTGGAGTTATTGGATGCTCGGCTCGTCGATTATATAGAGTTTCGTCCGTTCAAGTTCTTCTCGTTGCGGCGTGCGACGACGGAAAATATTTTCATCGTCGATGCGGAAAATGCAAGTAAGGAACGGTATGAAGACACAGAGATCTCTTCGCGTATTGCCGAATTTATAGAATCGCGAAAAACAAAAATAACGAAAAAAGCATAAAAATTATACATTTCATTTGATAATACGTATAAAAACGGTTGATTTCGGCAAAAAATCGAGATATAATGTTATATAAAACAAGGGCGGTACAAGCCGCCGCACGGAGGTTGAAATGTTAAATAAAAAAATCGCCGCATTGATCAACGATCAGGTAAACAAAGAGCTGTATTCCGCGTATCTTTATCTCGACTTTGCCAACTATTATGCGGACGCCGGACTCGACGGTTTTGCGCATTGGTATGAGATTCAGGCACACGAGGAATGCGATCACGCAATGATGATGCGCCGCTATCTCATAGACAACGGACTTAAAGTCACGTTCGACGCGATCGCGAAGCCCGATAAAAAGTTCGCGGACAACGTTGCGCCGCTCAAAGCGGGACTCGAACACGAGCAGTACGTAACAAGTCTCATCAACAATATTTACAGCGAGGCTTTTGCAATAAAAGACTTCAAAACGATGCAGTTCCTTGATTGGTTCATCAAAGAACAGGGCGAGGAAGAGAAAAACGCCGAAGATCTGCTCAAAAAGATGGAAGTGTTCGGTATCGATGCTAAGGGTCTGTACGCTCTCAATCAGGAACTTGCCGCGCGCGTTTATACCGCGTCTACTACAGGTCCCGCAATGTAACAGCTATATAAATGCAAAAAATAAAAACACAGCCGCTGCGCAAAGTATTGCGCAGCGGCTTTTTATGTCGGCGAAGAGATAATAGTGAATAGTGAAGAAGCGTTTGACCGCCTACGGCGGATTTAATGATTTTATGTATGCTGCCGTATTGGCTTTCCGCTCCTCCGAAAGGAAAGCAATATCGGTTCTTCTTACCGTTTATCTTTAATATCCCTGCCGATAAGATCGTCAAGCGAAATGTCGTAGTAATCCGCCAATGCGACACAGAAAGAAATGCTTGGCTCTACTTCGCCCTTTTCCCACCTACTGATATTCTGTTGAGATGTATTTATGAGTTTTGCCAATTCTTCTTGGCTTAATTTCGCGTTCTGTCTGTGAATTTTGAATTCATATCCGACTTTTTTCATATCTGCCATTTCACAATTATTTTAACACATAATTGTGTGCGACGCTTGGCAAACACAAATTTGTGTGATATGCCGATTTACACAAATACGTGTGCGGGAGACATAAAAATGCCAAACAACAAATGCAAACGGTGCAAGCAATTCGACAGGTATTATACGCGCGGGGTGAC
>CAJTLV010000017.1:0-220 GCA_910577435.1 uncultured Christensenella sp.
TAGAGCGTACGACTGATAATCGTAAGGTCGGTGGTTCGAGCCCACTCGGGCCCACCAATCTGAGTTAAGCTTAGATATAAGCTTTTAAGAGATTAAAGGCTTATATCTGACCTTAAAGGTCAGGAGATCGCACCTTGAAAACTGAACAAAGGAAGAAGAATTTGAGAGTAAAGCAAGGCAACAGAGAGGTCTTTCAGATGAAAGTCTGGAAGGTAGCATG
>CAJTLV010000017.1:324-541 GCA_910577435.1 uncultured Christensenella sp.
GGCTTGCCCGGAAGCGAGGGATATGGAGCTTGCCCCGACGAGGTCAAGCTATAAAGAGCGCAAGGGGAATGCCTTGGCATCAGGAGCCGATGAAGGACGTGACAAGCTGCGATAAGCCTCGGGGAGCAGCAAATATCCATTGATCCGGAGATTTCCGAATGGGGAAACCCGGCGGAGCAATACTCCGTCAACCTGCGTTGAATCAAATAGGCGTAGG
>CAJTLV010000018.1 GCA_910577435.1 uncultured Christensenella sp.
AACTACATAGGCGACGCCGCCGACATTGCCGAAGGCGTTGCCTGCGAAACTGTTAAGCTGACCGCAAGCACGACGACCGTGACAGTTAAAAAGGCGATGAAAGCAGTATCTGTCACTGACGAGGCTGTTCTGAGCGGTTACGGAAATCCTGTCGGAGAGACAAACAATCAGCTTGCATTGTCGATCGCAAGCAAGGTCGACGCCGATTCCATGGCGGCTTTGCAGGGTGCGCAGCTTGTCTATAACGGCTCGGGCACGCAGATTTCTTACGATTCTATCGTTGACGCGATCGACGTTTTCAACGAAGAGGTCAACAGCGACAAGGTCATGTTTATTCATCCTAATCAGGTCAGCAAACTTCGTAAGGACAGCAACTTTATTTCGGCTGACAAGTATACAGGCAACGTTGTGATGACAGGCGAGATCGGAAGAATAGCCAATGCAAGAATAGTTCCCAGCAAGCGCGTTCCGCTTCATTCAGAGTGGTACAAGTTCGACGACAGCGGTACGGAGACTACGGCTGCGAATATTTCCACAGTGCAGGAAACGCTTCCGAATGCAAAAGTTGGCGATAAGGTCACAAAGGTCACTGTACCGTCGTATTTCTGCCCTATCGTTAAGCTTACGTCTGACGGCGATTCAGAGGACGAGGCGGCGGCGCTTACGATCTATCTCAAACGCGATACGAATGTTGAAACAGAGAGAAACACGCTGTCGAGAACTACCGATATATCTGCGGA
Source organism: uncultured Christensenella sp. (assembly GCA_910577435.1). GTDB lineage: Bacteria > Bacillota > Clostridia > Christensenellales > Pumilibacteraceae > Anaerocaecibacter. The sequence continues at coordinate 741 of CAJTLV010000018.1, forward strand.
TAAAATCTACACGGCAGGATTGTCAAATCAGTCGAAAGTCGTCCTTGCAAAAATCAAAAAGTAAGGCGGTGTAAGCGGTGGTGATCTACGCTGACGAGAATTTTTATAAAAAAGAATATTTGCAGGGCAAGGCGGCGGTAATCACTGCCGCTTTCCCGTATTATTTTCGCAAGGCAAGTCAGATCGTTAAGAAATATGTTCTCGATAATATCGATGATGAAAATCCGCCGGAGGAAGTCAGGATGTGCTGCTGCGAAATTGCGGAACTTGCATATAAACAAGATCAGATCGCGCAGTCCGACGGCGTGTCCTCCGAATCCGTACAGGGTTGGAGCAAGTCGTATGAGAGTACCGAAAGCCGCAGAAACGCCTTTGATAAAGCCGTAAAAGAATGCGTATACAAGTGGCTCGGCGGCACGGGACTGCTTTACAGGGGTATAAGATAATGCTTGCTAACGCGAATATGACCGTGTATGAAAAAGACGCATACGCGAGGCATATGATCACAGACGTGTACTGGAACGACAGCAGAGGCAGAACTGTTGCGAAAAACGGCGTACAGATATCGGACAGCGTTATAGTTTATTTGTACTCCGACGAATATGTTCCAAAAGTCGGCGACATAATCGTTCGGGATATAGTCGATTTCGAGATCGACAGCAGTTCGCAGAAATCTATAAGCGAGGGTATGAAGTCTTTTCGTGAGAAATATCCCGGTTTCGCCGTGATCAAGTTATTTCGGGGAGATCGGCGAAGGCTTATTCTCACAGATCGTCCATATTCGCAGTAAAAAA
>CAJTLV010000019.1 GCA_910577435.1 uncultured Christensenella sp.
CCTTACAGTGGCACCCCTTCTCCCGAAGTTACGGGGTCATTTTGCCGAGTTCCTTAACAATGCTTCTCCCGTTCGTCTTAGGATCCTCTCCTCATCTACCTGTGTCGGTTTGCGGTACGGGTATTCTTATACAAGACTCATATGCTTTTCTCGCCAGTGTGATTCTTGATAATTCGTTACTTATATTTTTTCACTATATCTTTCGATACGAGTTTTTCCTCTTCCTCGCTTATCTTCCTCTACTGTGTCACATATGCTTTTTAAGTATATTCATAGTGCAGGAATCTTTACCTGCTATCCATCGGCTACGCCTTTCGGCCTCGCCTTAGGTCCCGACTTACCCTGGGCGGACGAACCTTCCCCAGGAAACCTTAGACTTTCGACGGCAAGGATTCTCACCTTGCTCTCGCTACTTATTCCGGCATTCTCTCTTCTATCTCGTCCAGCAGTCCTTTCGATCTACCTTCAACCTACTATAGAATGCTCCTCTACCGCGTGTAGCATTTAATTAAATCCATCTTTATTCTGGTATAGTGGATGACTTAGCTTTAACAGTTTTGTTTGCTTCGCCTTCCATTTTATCACCAACAACTAATCTCTTCTTATTCGACTAACTTATCCTTAAATAAGTTTTGTTTGCTTCGCAAAAGAAAATTTTGTTACTGTTTGATAGACTTAATTAAACACTACACACCCGCAATTTCGGTGGATAACTTAGCCCCGGTAATTTTCCGCGCAACTTCACTCGACCAGTGAGCTATTACGCACTCTTTGAATGAATGGCTGCTTCTAAGCCAACATCCTGGTTGTTTACGCAAAATCACATCGTTTCCCACTTAGCTATCTCTTTGGGACCTTAATTGACGGTCTGGGCTCTTTCCCTTTTGACCACGGAACTTAGCTCCCGTAGTCTGACTCCTGAGTTTCCTCTACATGGTATTCGCAGTTTGATAAAGTTCAGTAACCTGGTTTAGGCCCCTAGCTTCTTCAGTGCTCTACCCCCATGCTATTTTCTCAAGGCTAGCCCTAAAGCTATTTCGAGGAGAACCAGCTATCTCCGAGTTCGATTGGAATTTCTCCGCTAACCACAGTTCATCCGGTGCCTTTTTAACGACAATCAGTTCGGACCTCCACTAGATTTTACTCAAGCTTCATCCTGACCATGGTTAGGTCACTCGGTTTCGGGTCTATTACATATGACTTATTCGCCCTGTTCAGACTCGGTTTCCCTTCGGCTTCGTATCTTCTTAATACTTAACCTTGCCATATACAATAACTCGCCGGACCGTTCTACAAAAAGTACGATATCGCACTTTAACGTGCTCTATCTGCTTGTAAACATAGGGTTTCAGGTTCTCTTTCACTCCCCTCC
>CAJTLV010000020.1:0-1226 GCA_910577435.1 uncultured Christensenella sp.
ACCCTCCTTATCGTTACTTATACCTACATTTGCTTTTCCATGACCTCCAGCACGGGTCACCCCGAACATTCGACGGACATGGAATGCTCCCCTACCGATACTTTTATAATTGCTATCCCGCGCCTTCGGTGTCTGCCTTATACCCGATTATTATCCACGCCCTGTCCCTCGACCAGTGAGCTGTTACGCACTCTTTGAATGAATGGCTGCTTCCAAGCCAACATCCTGGCTGTCACAGGAACAAGACTTCGTTAGACTAACTCAGACAGAACTCCGGGACCTTAGACGGCGGTCTGGATTCTTCTCCTCTCGGGGACGGACCTTAGCACCCGCCCCCTTACTGCATGGCTACAATACGTGAGCATTCGGAGTTCGTCAGGACTTGACAGGCGGTGAAGCCCTCGCATCCTATCGGTCGCTCTACCTCTCACGTACAACGCCAAACGCGGCACCTAAATGCATTTCGGGGAGTACGAGCTATCTCCAGGTTTGATTGGCCTTTCACTCCTACACTCAGCTCATCCGGAAGCTTTTCAACGCTTACCGGTTCGGACCTCCAGCGGGTGTTACCCCGCCTTCAGCCTGCCCAAGGGTAGATCACTTGGTTTCGCGTCCACCGGCGCCGACTGGCAGCGCCGTGTTCCGACTCGCTTTCGCTTCGGCTCCGGTCGTGACCGACCTTAGCCTCGCCGGCGCTGGCAACTCGTGGGATCATTATGCAAAAGGCACGCCGTCACCACACTAGGTGGCTCCGACCGCTTGTAGGCACATGATTTCAGGGTCTGTTTCACTCCCCTGTTCGGGGTTCTTTTCACCTTTCCCTCACGGTACTGGTTCGCTATCGGTCTCTCGGTAGTATTTAGCCTTGCGGGATGGTCCCCGCGGATTCGGCCAGGATTTCTCGTGTCCCGGCTTACTCAGGTGCCGCCTCGCCCAGGGTCCGGTTTTCGCTTACGGGGCTCTCACCCTCTGCGGCCCGGCTTTCCAGCCGGTTCTGCTAACCTTTTCCTGTCGCTTTGCTGGCGGTCCTACAACCCCGCGCGGCGCGTCGCCACGCCCGCGGTTTGGGCTCCGGCGCTTTCGCTCGCCGCTACTCGCGCTATCACTGGTTTGTTTTCTTTTCCTCCGGGTACTTAGATGTTTCAGTTCCCCGGGTTCGCCCCGGACTTGGTCCGGTGGCGGGATCGCTCCCGCCGGGTTGCCCCATTCGGAAATCCGCGCATCAA
>CAJTLV010000020.1:1265-1361 GCA_910577435.1 uncultured Christensenella sp.
CGCGCGGCTTATCGCAGCTTGTCACGTCCTTCGTCGCCTCCGAGAGCCCAGGCATCCTTCATGCGCCCTTCTCTCCTTTCCTTGTAACGTTCGCCG
>CAJTLV010000021.1:0-248 GCA_910577435.1 uncultured Christensenella sp.
TACATTTCTCCAAACTCTTGACCATGCTTTCCATAGTGTATATTTAGAGAACTCTTCGATGCAAAAGTTCCATACTGAACACCACCTACAGCACCGCCAATAACAGCGCCGATGACAGCACCTATTCCGAACCCCATCAAGAATCCTGAAAGAATGCTCTGCCCCATATCGGCGCCTGTCACTGCGGAATAAATCGCACCGCCGGCTATTCCTACTGCCGATCCGATCGCAGCGCCTATCAATGCGCC
>CAJTLV010000021.1:309-1318 GCA_910577435.1 uncultured Christensenella sp.
CAAATGTTGCAACCGTGAGTACAACCGCAGCGGCTACGACAAGAGCCGCACCTATTCCGAACAGCAACCATTGCCACCATTTCGCCGTCCCATTCGGATCAACCGCCATAACGGGATTGTTTCCGCAATAGGCGTAAAGGTTCAAGCCGTTTATGGTTTCAGGATCGATATACTCTATCCCGTCTATGGTCATGAACCGACCTATTTCGGGATCGTAGTACCGCGTTTTGAGGAAATACAGCTTTGTTTCCGTATCGTAGTAGTACCCGCGATAGCGGAAAGGATTGAGATTGCCAATGTGCATTGCGGAAGTTATCTCGCTTCCGTTTTCGTCGATCGCTTTGTGGTTGCCCCATGCGTCGTAAACATATCTTACCACAACATTGCCCTTAAAGTCAAGTATAGCGATTATATTCCCTTGTACGTCTTTACGGTAGATATACGTTTTACCGTCTTGCTTTAATCCGACTACGCCCTTATCGTCGTAAATAAAGCTTATTCCGTCGCTTTGCTTTATGAGATTACCGTTGTTGTCGTATGTATATTGTGTGGTGTTTTTGCTTATACACCGCCCCTATCCGTCGTATATTTGAGAAAATATGAATATCCCCGCACTGTTGTACGGGGATTTCAAAAAACCATTATAAAGCTTAATTAATAACTTTCTTTACATTCCTCTCGATAAAGTCCGCGAAAATACTAATCTTTTCACCATCGCTATTTGTCGCTCCAATATTGCGATTTAATGTCAATAATTCAACATCATCAAATAAATCTTTCCAATCAAATATATGTTTTCTTGCCTGATGTTTTTGAATAATAATATCGACAGCATAATGTGAAGTTTTTAATAATTCATCAACGTTTAAATACCTATACTCTAGATCACCGACACATAATGTACGATAAATTTCTATGACATTGTCCAAATGGATATAATGTATTTCAACATCCACACCATTAGAGTATTTTTTTATTATAAACCCATATTTTTTGAGAAATTTAAATC
>CAJTLV010000022.1 GCA_910577435.1 uncultured Christensenella sp.
TGGGGACCTTAGTTGTTGGTCTGAGTTGTTCCTCTTTTGTCACCGGACATTAGCACCCGGTGGCTCACTGCTGTAAATCATACTACTGGCATTCGGAGTTTGTCAGGATTTGGTAGGCGGTGAAGCCCCCGCATCCAATCAGTAGCTCTACCTCCAGTAGACTCTTTATTACAACGCTGCCCCTAAAGGCATTTCGGGGAGTACGAGCTATTTCCCAGCTTGATTAGCCTTTCACCCCTACCCTCAGTTCATCCAGAAACTTTTCAACGTTTATTGGTGCGGTCCTCCAGTTGGTGTTACCCAACCTTCAACCTGACCAAGGGTAGATCGCAAGGTTTCGCGTCTACAACCACTAACTAACCGCCCTATTCAGACTCGCTTTCGCTTCGGCTCCGTGCATCCTTGCACTTAACCTCGCTAGTGATTAGTAACTCGTAGGCTCATTATTCAATAGGCACGCCGTCACCACACGAAGTGGCTCCAACCGCTTGTAGGCACATGATTTCAGGGTCTCTTTCACTCCTCTGTTCGAGGTTCTTTTCACCTTTCCCTCACGGTACTGGTTCGCTATCGGTCTCTTGGGAGTATTTAGCCTTACGGGATGGTCCCCGCCGATTCTCACAGGATTCCTCGTGTCCCGCCATACTCAGGTGCCGTCTTGTCTGCCATGCTGTCCTTCGCATACGGGGCTGTCACCCTCTCTGGCGCTCCTTTCCAGAAGCTTCCGCTGAACATTATGGCCGACGCACCGACGGTCCTACAACCCCGGTCCTGCCGTAACAGGGCCGGTTTGGGCTCCTGCGCGTTCGCTCGCCACTACTTGCGCAATCACTTTTGTTTTCTTTTCCTCCGGGTAATGAGATGTTTCAGTTCCCCGGGTTCGCCTCCGTCTTAGACGGATGCCGCGCGTAACGCGGCGGGTTGCCCCATTCGGAAATCCGCGCCTCGTAGCGGGTATTTGCCCCTGCGCGCGGCTTATCGCAGCTTGTCACGTCCTTCTTCGCCTCCGAGAGCCAAGGCATCCTTCATGTGCCCTTTTCTCCTTTCCGTTTTTCGTTGCCGATGAAACATCGGGAGTCGCCTTTCAGCCGCTGCCCGCAGGCTGCGGCCGCTTTTGCGGCATATGACTTGAGGCCTGCCGCTTGCGCGCGGCCTCCGGTCGCTCTTGATTCTTGTTGTTTTTGATTTGCTCGTTTTGTTGTCGCTGTTCCTGTGTCCTTACTCTTCA
>CAJTLV010000023.1 GCA_910577435.1 uncultured Christensenella sp.
TCCTCCATAAGATTTCACTCTTACTTCAACCTGCTCATGGCTAGATCACTCGGTTTCGGGTCTACAGCATAGTACTTATTCGCCCTATTAAGACTCGCTTTCGCTTCGGCTCCGTCTTTACAACTTAACCTTGCACTATACCATAACTCGCCGGCTCATTCTGCAAAAGGCACGCTCTCACCCATTAACGGGCTCGAACTTTTTGTAAGCACATGGTTTCAGTATTCTATTTCACTCCCCTCCCGGGGTTCTTTTCACCTTTCCCTCACGGTACTTGTTCACTATCGGTCAATAGAGAGTATTTAGCCTTACGGGATGGTCCCCGCTGTTTCCGACAAGATTCCTCGTGTCCCGCCGTACTCAGGATTCACCTTCGAGTTTTTATCATTTCGCCTACAGGCCTTTCACCTTCTTTGGCTGATTTTTCCAAATCATTCGACTATGATAAAACTTTTTTCTCTACTATCGGTGTCCTACAACCCCAATCCGTAGATTGGTTTGGGCTCTTACCTTTTCGCTCGCCACTACTCGGGTAATCGATTTTTCTTTCTCTTCCTCCAGGTACTAAGATGTTTCAGTTCCCTGGGTTCCCTTCTCACTAACTATGTATTCATTAGTGGATACTTACACATTACTGTAAGTGGGTTCCCCCATTGCTTACTTACTGCTCCCCGAAGCCTTTCGTGGTTTGTCACGTCCTTCTTCGTCTTCTATTGCCAAGGCATTCACCATGCGCCCTTACTTTTTTAACCACCTAATTTTTTTCCTATTTGATGAGTTTGATTTTCTTTCTTAATATCCAATTTCTTGGATTACCTTAAAAAAATTTTCATTATCGTGTTTTCAAAGAACAAAATCTGAGTTATCTCTCTCGAGATCCCTCAAAACTAAGTAAAATTTGTAGCTTCTTCTTTGAGAAGAGATTTTTTTTTACTGTCTCTCTCCTCCCTTAACAGTTTCTTTTCTACGTCT
>CAJTLV010000024.1:0-465 GCA_910577435.1 uncultured Christensenella sp.
CAATTGGTGAATTACTAGAAGTAGCACCAGAAAAATCAGAAATCTTATTAAATGCAGGAATGCATTGTCTAGGATGTCCAGCTTCACAAGGAGAAACAATTGAAGAAGCATGTATGGTTCATGGAATAGATGTAGACGAACTAATAAAAGAACTAAATGCATAAAATTATAACAAAAAACAAAGCAGATTTTTAACAACATGCATAACTCTCTATTAAAGAATATAAATAAATTTCAAAAAAAGTCTTGACACAACGAGAAAAATGTTGTATTATAGAAAAGCAGTTGTTGAAAGAAACAACTGCTACTATAATTCAAATTAGTGAATTATGGGCCATTAGCTCAGGTGGTAGAGCACTTGACTTTTAATCAAGTTGTCCCGCGTTCGAGTCGCGGATAGCTCACCAATCTCAGATGGAAATCTGAGATTTATGGCCCCTTGGTCAAGCGGTTAAGACATCGCCC
>CAJTLV010000024.1:475-900 GCA_910577435.1 uncultured Christensenella sp.
GTAGATTGCCCGTCGGGGTCACCAATAAAATAAAAAGAAATCATTTAAAATATGCCGCTGTAGCTCAGCTGGTAGAGCAACTGACTTGTAATCAGTAGGTCGTCAGTTCAAATCTGACTAGCGGCTCCATTACAAAACCCTAGACTTTCAAAGGATTGTTTAGGGTTTTGTTTTATTTTAAATTGTTATTGCGTTTGAATTAAGTTTGTGGTATAACAAAGCATGGGTGAATTATATGAAATTGATATCATGGAATGTAAATGGCTTAAGAGCCATTTATAAAAAAGGATTCTTAGATTTTTTCAATGAAATAGATGCAGATATATTTTGCATACAAGAAACAAAAATGCAAGAAGGACAGATAGAATTAGATTTACCAGAATATGAACAATATTTTAATTCAGCAGAAAGAAAGGGCTATTCAG
>CAJTLV010000025.1 GCA_910577435.1 uncultured Christensenella sp.
GAATTTCGCTACCTTAGGACCGTTATAGTTACGGCCGCCGTTTACTGGGGCTTAAGTTCAAAGCTTCGGGTTTCCCCTGACCTCTCCCCTTAACCTTCCAGCACCGGGCAGGCGTCAGCCCATATACCTCACCTTTCGGTTTCGCATAGGCCTGTGTTTTTGCTAAACAGTTGCCTGAGCCTATTCTCTGCGGCTGCATCTCTGCAGCGCCCCTTCTCCCGAAGTTACGGGGCCATTTTGCCGAGTTCCTTAACAATGCTTCTCCCGCCGGCCTTAGGATTCTCTCCTCATCCACCTGTGTCGGTTTACGGTACGGGTGCGTTACAAGCTATAGCGGCTTTTCTCGACGGCAAGCTCCTGTGCTTCACTACTTTCATTCGCTCCGCATCACGGCTTTGGATTATGAGACGGTTTTTCCTGTCTCCTCCTTCTCCGCTTGCACCGGTCTTTCCTTTCCCGGCCCACATTCGCTTCCCGTGTCCCCGCAGTTCTGTTATAACGCAGTACAGGAATCTCCACCTGTTGTCCATCGGCTACGCGTCCCCGCCTCGCCTTAGGCCCCGACTTACCCAGGGCAGATCAGCTTTACCCTGGAATCCTTGGATATTCGGCCAAGAGGATTCTCACCTCTATCTCGCTACTCATTCCGGCATTCTCTCTTCCTCTGCCTCCACTGTCCCTTACGGTTCAGCTTCTATGGCTTCAGGAATGCTCCTCTACCGATCATGCAACGCATGATCCCCGGGCTTCGGTGGCGTGTTTCAGCCCCGGACATTTTCGGCGCAGCACCTCTCGACCAGTGAGCTATTACGCACTCTTTTAATGTAT
>CAJTLV010000026.1:0-559 GCA_910577435.1 uncultured Christensenella sp.
AAGAATATTACTAATGAATTAATATATGAAAAATTGAATATTGAAAAAATCCTAAATTTATGTTAGGTTTATTAAGTGTACTCAAAAAGTACAAAAATACAAGATTTTCGAGTGAAATGATTAGAAAGCAAAGAAAGCTTAGGGGCGACTTGGTTCAAAAAAGCCCCACCCCAACTAATGGAGTAGAGCCAAAATATATTGTAAATGATTATTATGAAAGATAATTTAAAAATCTATTGTCCTCAAAACATTTGTTTTGAGGACAATAAAATAAAATTTATTAAATTTTGAGAAATTTTGAGAAATTTTTAAAAAGGCTAAAACAGTTTTCTCTCTAAGGCAATATTGATTTTTGCTTGTCACTTCAACAAAAAATCTGCTTTAAAATGCAAAATTGAGGAAATCTTACTCTTTCTAGTGAAAGCTTGATTTTCCTCAATAAAGGATTGGAGCCACTTGTCCGAATCGAACGGACGACCTACTGATTACAAGTCAGTTGCTCTACCAGCTGAGCTAAAGTGGCATATATTAAATTGGTGACCCCTACGGGAATCGAACC
>CAJTLV010000026.1:580-801 GCA_910577435.1 uncultured Christensenella sp.
ATGTCTTAACCGCTTGACCAAGGGGCCATAAATGAATATCTTTCGATATTCATTTGGTGAGCTATCCGCGATTCGAACGCGGGACAACTTGATTAAAAGTCAAGTGCTCTACCAACTGAGCTAATAGCCCATAAAAAAATTATGGTGCGGTTTAATTACAACCGCTTGTATATAATACAATATTTTTTGATGATTGTCAACACATTTTTTAAAATTTTTTA
>CAJTLV010000027.1 GCA_910577435.1 uncultured Christensenella sp.
GGTACTGTTCGCTATCGGTCACATGGTCGTATTTAGCCTTATGGGATGGTCCCCACATATTCCGTCAGAATTCCTCGTGTTCCGACGTACTCGTTGTATCCAACTTATTACCCTTTCGCCTACAAGCCTGTCACTTTCTTCGGAACGGCTTTCCAACCGTCTTCGGCTAAGGTTCTTATACTAAATGATACCAGAGGGGAATTACTTCCCCTCCTTCGGGCTCCTCCGCTTTCGCTCGCCACTACTCTCGGAATCGTTCTTACTTTCTTTTCCTCCGGGTACTAAGATGTTTCAGTTCCCCGGGTTCCCCTCATATAACTATGTATTCATTATATGATAACGTATATTTCTATACGCTGAGTTCCCTCATTCGGATATCTGCGGATCTCAGGATATTTGCTCCTCTCCGCAGCTTTTCGCAGCTTGTCACGTCCTTCTTCGGCGCCATGTACCAAGGCATCCTCCGTATGCTCTTTGTAGCTTGATCTTTCTCACTCAATAGCATTTTCACTATCTCGTCTTACTCGTCCTTCTTTTACAAAAATTCTACACTCTTAACTCGACTAATCTTCTTCGTTCTTACAGCAAAAATTCCGCAAAATTGCGCTTCCTTTCTTCGTATTAACCTTAAAATTAATCATTGCCTTTTTTTGTACTTGTCTTCTCTTTCTATCTTTCTCTTTCTCTCTCTTTCTTCCTATGCAGTTGTCAGACTTCAAACAATCAACAAAAGTTGATTTTGGGCTTTCACCCAGTGGTGGGTTCAAATGGACTCGAACCATCGACC
>CAJTLV010000028.1 GCA_910577435.1 uncultured Christensenella sp.
ACCTCCGCAGGACTCGTCCCGAGGCTGCACCTAAATGCATTTCGGGGAGTACGAGCTATCTCCGAGTTTGATTGGCCTTTCACTCCTACGCACAGGTCATCCGAAGGCTTTTCAACGCCTACCGGTTCGGACCTCCAGACGGCGTTACCCGTCCTTCATCCTGCCCATGCGTAGATCACTCGGTTTCGCGTCTGCCCCCGCCGACTGGACGCCCTCTTCGGACTCGCTTTCGCTCCGGCTCCGGACCTCAGGCCCTTAGCCTCGCCGGCGACGGCAACTCGTAGGTTCATTATGCAAAAGGCACGCCGTCACCGCACTCCGCGGCTCCGACCGCTTGCAGGCGCATGGTTTCAGGGTCTGTTTCACTCCTCTGTCCGAGGTGCTTTTCACCTTTCCCTCACGGTACTGTGCGCTATCGGTCTCTCGGTAGTGTTTAGCCTTGCGGGATGGTCCCCGCTGCTTCGGGCGGGATTCCTCGTGTCCCGCCCTCTCCGGCCAGCCGTTCCAGGCTGTCCCCCTCGCGTCTCCGCGCCCTCCCGGGCGGCCCTACAACCCCGGCACGCGCCTCTGGACGCCGCCGGTTTGGGCTGTGCCCCTTTCGATCGCCTCTACTCGGGGTATCGTTGTTACTTTCTTTTCCTGCGGGTACTTAGATGTTTCAGTTCCCCGCGTTCGCCTCCGCGCCGCGCGCGGATGGCGGGATCGCTCCCGCCGGGTTGCCCCATTCGG
>CAJTLV010000029.1 GCA_910577435.1 uncultured Christensenella sp.
TAGAGCGCTACACTGATAATGTAGAGGTCGGCAGTTCAACTCTGCCAAGGACTACTATCAGAATAGGACAATGACAAGGCTGGAAGCGAGAGTCGATTAAAAAGTCGGCTCAGCGAGAAGACAAGAGTAGAAACACAAAAAAAGTTTCACGAGCAAATCGAAAGGCGACAATGTCGAACTTAGTTTCGTACATATATATATGCCGCAAGGCATAAAAGAAATAACGGAACGAACAAGGGCGCATGGGGGATGCCTTGGCTCTCGGAGGCGAAGAAGGACGTGACAAGCTGCGAAAAGCTGCGGTGAGTGGCAAATACACCGTAACCCGCAGATATCCGAATGGGGCAACCCGTAGGGAGCGATCCCTACATCAGTGTAACACTGAGGCGAACGTGGGGAACTGAAACATCTTAGTACCCGCAGGAAGAGAAAGTAACAACGATTCTCCCAGTAGCGGCGAGCGAACGGGGAAGAGCCCAAACCGGCGGCGTTTCGGCGCGTGCCGGGGTTATAGGACCGCTCAAAGGCGCATGCGAGCGTAGCGGAAGGAGATGGAATGCTCCCCCGCAGACGGTGAGAGGCCGGTACGCGAAACGCAGACATGCCAGGAGCGGCACCTGAGTAGGGCGGGACACGAGAAATCCCGTCTGAATTATCGGGGACCATCCCGAAAGGCTAAATACTACCGAGAGACCGATAGCGAACCAGTACCGTGAGGGAAAGGTG
>CAJTLV010000030.1 GCA_910577435.1 uncultured Christensenella sp.
AATTTACGGATATGTTGCTGAATTCAGAAATCAGGCGTGGTGTTAAGCTACGCCTTTTTGCGTAGACGAATTAGGTTGCTTGTAGCCTAGTGAGATAAGAATATGCTTAATTGCAAAAATTAATCGTTTGCTATTTTTTGATGTTTACAGTATAATGATCGTATGATACACAGTAATTAGAAAAGGAACTATAAATATGCTAATCGGAATTATCGGAGAAAATTGCAGTGGAAAATCCACACTTGCCGAAGCAATAAAAAATGCAATCGGAGCCGAGATAATTACAGGCAAAGATTATCTCAGAATGGCTAAATCGGAGAATGAAGCAATTCTGTTGTTTAATATGAAGTTGAAAGATGCGCTGATTACGGATAAAAATATTATCTATGTCATTTCGGAAAAAGAGCATATTGGCTTGCTCCCCGACGGGGCTGTCAAAATACTTGTCAAAGCGGATATCGATACGATAAAAGAGCGTTTCAAGAAAAGAATGCGCGGCAATCTACCTGCGCAGGTTGAGCAAATGCTCGAACATAAACACGGTATGTTTGATAGCGAAATTTGCGATTATCAATTTGACGGTGTATCGGGAGACCTTTCCGAGATTTGCCGTACTATCAAACATAGAATAATGTAAATT
>CAJTLV010000031.1 GCA_910577435.1 uncultured Christensenella sp.
TAGGACTGCAATATAGTACTTGAAGTGATAGCAGAATTATCTGGAAAGATAAGCCAGAGAGGGTGAGAGCCCCGTACGCGAAATTGCGGAGAGACTTAGCAGGATCCTGAGTAGGTCGGGACACGAGGAATCCCGATTGAAACCGCGAGGACCATCTCGCAAGGCTAAATACTAACTAGTGACCGATAGTGAACCAGTACCGTGAGGGAAAGGTGAAAAGAACCCCGGAAGGGGAGTGAAAGAGAACCTGAAACCGTGTGCCTACAAGTAGTCAAAGCACATTAAAGTGTAATGGCGTGCCTTTTGTAGAATGAACCGGCGAGTTACGTTATGGTGCAAGGTTAAGTCAGAAAAGACGGAGCCGGAGCGAAAGCGAGTCTGAATAGGGCGAAAGAGTATCATGACGTAGACCCGAAACCAAGTGACCTACCCATGACCAGGTTGAAGGCGTGGTAAAACACGCTGGAGGACCGAACCCACGTGAGTTAAAAATCGCGGGGATGAGTTGTGGGTAGCGGTGAAATTCCAAACGA
>CAJTLV010000032.1:0-240 GCA_910577435.1 uncultured Christensenella sp.
CCATATAACCTACTAAAGTAGGTTGGGTTTCCCCATTCGGAAATCTGCGGGTCAAAGTTTACATCCAACTCGCCGCAGCTTATCGCAGGTAGTCGCGTCCTTCATCGTCTTTCGGTACCAAGGCATCCACTGTACGCCCTTAGTAACTTATTCGCAATTGATAATTAGTTGTAAGTTATCTGTCATGAGATCGGTGATCTCACGACTTTTATAGAAAGATCATGATAATCAGTTGTCAAA
>CAJTLV010000032.1:278-525 GCA_910577435.1 uncultured Christensenella sp.
GACTGAAATTTATAATGTACATAATATGCTTTCTCCATAGAAAGGAGGTGATCCATCCCCACGTTCTCGTAGGGATACCTTGTTACGACTTAACCCCAGTCACCAGTCCTACCTTAGGCGCCGCCCTCCCTTACGGGTTAGGCTACCGACTTCAAATATTACAGACTCCCATGGCATGACGGGCGGTGTGTACAACACCCGGGAACGTATTCACCCCGACATTCTGATTCGGGATTACTAGCGATTC